>JBEKOY010000197.1:0-7354 GCA_049521295.1 Polyangiaceae bacterium
ACTCGACCCGCGGCTTCCGCCGCGTTGAGACACGCGCTCTTGGCCGCGCGCATCGCCTGATCCCGCAAGTGACTGTCGCGAATCCGAGCCTCACGAACCGCCGCGAGAAGCTTCATCGCAACGCCGTACGCCTGGAGTTTGTGATGGGGAAGCCGAATGTCCTGCATGGGGCCGTGTTCCTTTCGCCCCGTCGAAGGAACACGGCCCCATGCATTCCGAGCACCACTCGAGCAAGAGCCCCGCTGTTCGCCCATGGTCCACGGTGCGGCTTCCTCGACCCCGACCTCGACCTCGACCTCGACCTCGACCTCGACCTCGACCTCGACCCCGACCTCGACCTCGACCCCGACCTCGACCTCGACGTCGACCCCGACCTCGACCCCGACCTCGACCTCGACCTCGACCGCTGCGCCCGACCCCGACCCCTGACCTGATCCACCGGCCGTCAATTTGACCGTCGCGTCGTGTGTTTCACCTGCGAGGCTCCGCAGCGTCACATGATTGACACACAATTCGCCTCGACTGCGTCTCCGCCGATGCGAGTCTCCGACCGCGCCTTCCAGCAGTTGTTCAAACGCCTGTTCGTTTACAACATGTTGTTCGAAGACACCGAGGTCGACGAGCGCTTTCTCGGTGTCGGTCCCGACTCGCGGGTACTGGGCATCTCGGGTGCCGGCTGCGGCATCGCGAATCACCTGAGCCGCCGGCCGCGCAGCATCGACGCGGTCGACATCAACGGAACCCATCTGGCGATCACGGCCCTCAAGACGACGGCCGCGAGCAAGCTGGAAAGCTATGAGGAGTTCTACGGACTCTGGGGACACGGGACCCACCATGACCCGGCACAGATCGTCGGTCGCCTGACCCGGCAGCTGCCAAGCTGGATTCAGCGCTACTGGCGCAGCAATCACCAGGTCTTCGAGCACTCCTTCCACGAGCGTGGACTGACGGCGCGGTTGTTCGCCGGGCTGCGGAGGCTGGCGAAGGTGGATGCCACCTGGCTGCGGTCGCTCATCGCAACGCCCGTCGCGCAACGCCAGCTCCGCGTTGCGGAGCAATTCGGTCCGATTTTTCGAACGCCGTGGGTCTCGGCGCTCTTGCGGTCGCCGCTCAACCTCGTCGCGATCGGGGTGAACCATGCGCAATGCGAGCGCATGTTGCGGGCCGAAGGCCTGAACGACATTGTTGAATTTTTGCTCATGCATCTCGGGCGGGTGGCGGAAACCGATCTCGAGCGCAACTGGTTTGCCTGGTCCGCCATCGCGGGCCATTTCAATCATTCACGGCCGGACGCCGTGCCGCCCTTCTTGCGCCGCGACCATCACGAGACGTCGCGGGGAGCGGAGACCGACGTCCGCTTCCATCACAAGAACATTTTCGATGTTCTCGGCGCCGCGGGGCCGGCAACGTGGACTCACTACACGTTGCTCGATGCGCCGGATTGGATGCCCTACGACGTCCAACGACGGCTGCTCGAAGAAATACTTCGAACAAGCGCGGATGGATCCGTCGTACTGCACCGGTCCGTCGAGGAGACGTCGCTTCCCGAGCGGCACGGGCTTGGACGACACTTCCAGCCGATGGTCGAGGCGACGGAGCTTGCGACGCAGCTCGACCGCACGCGCCAATTCCGTCGCGTGAGCTTCTGCCGAGTCGAGCATTGAGCGACGTCCGCGCCGAACACCGGGCATTTCTCAATCGATACTACGGACCCTCGCGATTTTTTTACGATGCCACGCGCAAGTACTATCTGTTTGGCCGGGACGTCGCGCTCCGAGAGCTTGCCGACGACCGCCGCTGGGAGCGCCTGATCGAGATCGGACCCGGGACCGGTCGCAACCTGACCCGAATTCATCGGTCGCGGCCCGACGCCACTCTGGGAGGCATCGAGGCCTCCGACGCAATGCTCGACCACGCACGTCGGCGCTGCCCATGGGCCCGGTTGGAGCACGGGTTCGCGGAGGATGCGCCCTTGCACCACGTCCTGGGGGCGGCCCCCGATCGTGTTCTTTTTTCGTATTGCCTTTCGATGGTCAAGGATCCGTCCGCGGCGCTCGCAAACGCTCGCCACGCGCTGTCCGATGCGGGCGAAGTGGTCGTGGTGGACTTCGGCGATCTCACCGGACTACCTGGGTGGCTCGCTCGAAGCTTCCGCGGCTATCTGCGCGCGTTCCACGTCGAACCGCTCGACGGCGCGTCGCTTCGAGGGGCGCAGGCGGTGCGGTTCGGTCCGGGCCGCTATTACGTGCTCGCGCGCTTCGGCAAAAGCCCCTGAGCGGCCGGACGGCGCAAACGGTCGGACGGATCCTCACGGGTCGTTCGACCGCCCGCGCGCTCGAAGATCCACACCGTCGGCGCCAGAGATCCGTGAATATCGAGGCGCGGCCAGACGCGGCTCTTCCAGGCCGATACGTGCGCAGTCGAATACCCGAGGCGCCCGTCGAAGAGACCTTGCAAGAAGGATGTCGCGTCGACGTCGCCGGCGCTGGCGATCTCGGTGCGAGCGAATATTCGACCGTGTGTCCCCGGAAGGGGGCGCGCGTGGGACAGGACGTGGCCCGCCCATCCCTCGGACACCACGATCCAACGTGGAGCCCGAGCCGCCACATCGCTCAACGAATCTTCTACCTCGACCACCCCCGGCAGCGGGTTCCGTCCGGAGAGCGGCTCGGGGCCCACTCGGAAGACCACCGCCTGCGGCGGCAATCGGGGCAGATAGACGTTGTATCCGTGCACCTCGAGGCTGTCGCCGGGCGCGACGTGGGCATCAAGCCATCTTTCCGCGTCGTAGCGTGGATCCAAAAGCAGGTTGGCGTCGACGTCCGCGCATCGGAAGAAGGCCCATGCGAACGTCGCGACGATCCCTGCCCGCACGACGAGGCGCGGCCATGCCACGGTGAGACACCAGTCCAGTCCGAGGCCCGCGTACACGGCCCAAAGCACCATCTGCGGCATGAGGAAGCGGTGCTCGGTGCGCCGCGCAACGCAATTGAAGAACAGCGTAAACGAGGCGATGGCCGCGAGAGGCACGAACGCAGCGGCGCGCCGCGCCGGGTCACGCACACGACCGGCGCAGACGAGACCCGCGCCGACCAGGGGTGCCAAAGGCCACGGGTATGCCTCGCCAAAGTTTTTCAGGCTGTCGAGCACGACGAGGCAGACACCCCAGGCGTCGGCGGAGTAAGACGCGTAGGGCTGACTCGCCGGACCGGTCAAATAACGGATTCGCGCGGCGAAGCCGGTCGGATTCACGATGATCCCATCGCAAACGAGGATCGTCGCCAGGCCGATGCCGATGGCCCAAGCCGACTGCCGAGCGATTTGCCCGACGTTGTGCCTGGCCCAATCATCGAGGGCGATCCACAGCCCGATCGCGCAAGGCACTGCGAGGACGAAGATGGCGTACGCCTGATCCTTGGTCGCCACCGAGACAGCCGCTAGCGCGGCGAAGGCGCGCAGACGGGCGGGATCGTGACGCGTCAGGGCTCGCGAGAGCGCGAGCAGCGCGACCGTCATCCAAAACAGGCAGGGGACGTCGAGGTTGGTGGTGTGTCCATAATACGTCAAACCGACATTGACGGCGCAAACCGCCCCCGCGCACAGCCCCGCGCGACGCCCCGCGACGCCCTCAGCGATCTTGGCGACCGCGTAAATGATGCCGAGCGACAGGATCACGCCGACGACGCGACCCGCCATGGCGAACAGGGTCATGTACGGCACGTGAATCGCTTCTGCGATGACATCGTGGGTCGCGTGCGACGGGGCGCGTGCGATGACGACGAGGGCGACCGGAAGCACCAAGAGCGACAGGATCGCGAGGTGCGCGGGGGGATACGTGAAATAGTGGCCGGGGATGAACGACTCGATCAGTCCGGGGAAAAAATCGCGCGGGGCGACGCCGTCATTGTCCCACCCATCGGAGGCGGGCAAGCCCCATGTGAGGCCGACGACGCGGAGCACCCACGCGACGACAAGGACCCAAGCCAGGGGCGAACGCCCATGGGATCGGACACGCGCGACTGCGCCCGCGACAATCCCCACCGGCGGCGTCCACCCGGCGATGGCCGCGGGCGCCGCGGACGGTCGCTTCGTTGCACAGCGCTTCGACGTCATCGCCTTTCACGCAACGCGTAGACGTACAGGCCCGCGGCGCGCTCCACCAGAACGAAGCGCCGAGTGAGTGCGATTCGAAGCGCGGGCAGGAATAGGTCCTCCGAGACGTTGACCTCCGATAGGGGACGCTCGAGAAGGTCGTCGAAGGTCACGAGCCCGACGACTTCGGCGCGCTCGACGTCCTGAATCCAGAGATCGACGGGATACCGGTGCTCCCATCCGAGGGCAGTCATGTAGATGGGAGTCTGAACCGACCGGCCGTCGAGCATCCACTCCAAGCCGGGGTCTTCGCCAAGCACGATCTCGTCCGGCTGCGCGCGCACGGCCGCGCGCGCACCCACCACGACGGATCGGCGGGCGGGCGCGAGCGCAATCGATTCGAGCGAGCTGCGAATGCTGGCCACGCCCGTCCAGAGTGCCTGCACGATCGCCAGCACGGCCGCAAGAGCACGCGCCCCTCTGGGCCACGGCGGCACCGGCGCAACCGAGAAGACCAAGACTGCCGCGACGCACGGTTCCATCCAGTAATTTCGGGTACCTCCCGCCTTGGCGATCGTGACCATCGCCCACACGGCGCTGCTGACGAGAGCGAAGATCGTCCGCGGCACGCCCCCCTGCCGACGGGCGCGCCACGCGCAGTACGCGGTGAACGCGAGAGGCAGCCCGAAAAACTGCAACCCCGACGTCAACTGCTCGATCCAGAACGAGAAGCGCATCGCGCCGTAGTTGGCCCGCATCACGTGCACCCACCACTGCCCGTCGCTCGCACGGGCGAGCGCCCAAGCGAGCCCGCCGGTCGCCGTCGCTCCCCCCAAGACGGCCGGCGCCGCGCGCCATCTGCGAAGCCACAGCTCGCCCAGGAAGGCGCCACTCGAAAGCCCCAGCACGTTCGGTTTGATGAAAGCGGCAAGCGCGAACAGAGCGCCGTCGACGAATCCAACCCGATCGCGACGGATCGAGCGCTCCAGCGCGACGGCGCTGAGCAGCAAAGCGGGGGCGTCGGGCCGGCCGGCCGAGCCGAACAACGCCGATGTGTAAACCCCACCGACGAACACGGCGGCAACCCACGCCGGCCAGCGCCGGTCGCGCGGACAACGCGCGACGATCCAGGCCAGTAGCCCGAACCACGAGAGCGTGGCGATCGTGCGGGCGGGCACTTCGCCCCATGCGGCGGGAAAGAGCGACAGAACGCAGGCCCAGAGCCCCGTGTACGCGACGTAGTAGCGGGAGGGTACGGCACCGTAGTCCCAAGCGCCTTGCGCCGGGTCGACCCAAAGGGGGTGATGCTGACGCAACCGAGATGCGTCGAAGAGCAGGGCGCCTTCGACGCCGTCGAGAATGCGCGAGCGAAACGTGAGGACGACGAAAGCCAGTACCGATGCGAGCGCCACGCAGGACACGAGCCACGCGGCCCGGAAACCGTACCGGGCCATTCGATCGGTCATCCGCAAACCGAACATCGCGGCGCCGCAACGTACGTCATCGCCGGAAGATGACGAACGAATCGTCGCCGAGCGGGATCGTTCGACGATTCAAATCGGCTCGAGGGCAAGCGACGCCACGCCAATCCGCAGTTGCTTGGTCCTCGGACGTCGCTCCACGATGCTCGCGGGCTCGGACAGCCCGATGGCCTCAAACTGCTTTCGAATGCGAAATATGTCGATGTTGAGCCGCTCGGCCGAAACCTTGAGCGCACGAACGAGCTCGTCTTGGTAAACCCATCCGCATGTGCCTGCGGGCAGGTTCTGCCCCGCGTCGGCCAAGCGCTGGCGAGCCAGGAGAAGTAGCAGATAGTTGTGGCCCCGAGCACCCAGATCGACCGGCCCCGCGCCGCAGTGCATCACGAGCTCGACGTGCTCTTCGTCGCTCGAGACCCGGAACACGAGCCGAATCTCCGCGAGGGTCGGACTGGCCCAAAGTGGCAAGGCGACCGAGGACGTGTCCGGCGAGACGTCCGGGCAGGAAAAGCGGTAGCGTTGACCCCCGCACTCGAAGACGAGCTGCGAGGACAGTGGAACGATGCCGTCCTCGCGTTCGAGGTACCAGCCACCGTCGGCTCCCCGGAACACCGTGTGCCTCGGATCGTCCGGTGACGGAAGAGGCAGAATGTCCGTGTCGATGAACAGCGGCTCATGCGGCCACGCCAGCGGGAACACCATCACGCGCGGCGGGGCGTCGTCGAGCACTTCCCAAGTCTGCTCCTGGCTGCCGAACGAGACCCGAGCGCCTCGGACGATCGGGCACGCCTGACCGGCCTTGATGAGGACCCCGCCGACGCATGTCCCGTTTCGACTGCCGAGATCCTTGAGCTCCCAACCCGACCCCGTCCACCGAATCGACGCATGCTGCATCGACACGTACGCCTCGTCGCATCGAAGCATCGCGAGCGGCGAGCGCCCGACGAGATGCTCGGCCTCGAGGAACGAGAGCGCACCGGTCGATGTGTGACGCAAGCACGCCATGGCGATAAGAATGCTACACCTCGACCGTAACGGAACCACATTTGACGACTCTCGCGCCCCGAGATCGACCGGTTCGCGGGGCAGACCGGATCGGCCATCCGCGGTCGGCGGCGCAATGTGTCCCCTTCGTACAATTGCCTTCTGTGCGTTTGCTGGCGAAATCCCGGCGCGGACGCAAGGGAAAGCCCGCCGTTGGCTGTCAACTCCTTGCGCGGAACGAACCTTGCGTTACGTGTACGTAAGGTATTGTTCTCCGTTCTGCGAAAGGCTTGGCCCATGTTTCGAGGGAAAGTGATTCCTCTCGTGGCTGCACTCACGATCGGGTTGGCGCCAGCGACGGCCTTCGCGCGAGGAGGCGGTGGCGGCGGCGGGCACGGAGGTGGCGGCGGCGGGCACGGTGGCGGAGGCGGCGGGCATTTCGGCGGGGGCGGCGGCGGCGGAGCCCACTTCGGCGGGGGCGGCGGAGGCGGAGCCCACTTCGGCGGAGGCGGAGGCCACTTCGGCGGAGGCGGCGGCGGAGGCCACTTCGGTGGCGCGGGAGGCCACTTCGGCGGCGCGTTCGCGGGTCGCGGACCTGGACGCGTTTACCTTGGGCCGGGACGTGCGTGGACGCACCCGTATTGGGGACGCGGTTGCTGGGGATGGGGCGGCAACGGTTGGATTTGGATCAACGGACCGTGGTGGGTCACCCCGGAATATCCGGGCTGGGTCTGGATCGCACCCCAATGGGTCTGGGACGGGCAGCAGTGGCAATGGCAGGACGGTTACTGGAGTCAGGG
>JBEKOY010000198.1:0-7258 GCA_049521295.1 Polyangiaceae bacterium
CAAGTGTTCAAATCGGTTCGCCGATTCAGCGATAACGAACGCCCCTAAGACGCGATATGTTTCCGCGGTGGCTTCCGCGGGCTCTTCGTCGACCGACGTGCTTTGGGCTTACTACTCGCGCCTTTTCGGGCGGGCGCCCTCGCCGAGGCCGGGCGTTTCGACGCTGCGAGCGGGCACGGCTGGAGCAAGAGCCGCCGCGCAGGAAGTGACATTCGGGTCGAGACAGGGGTAGACGACGGGAGGGCGCGCACGAACCGCCGTTCGCAGTCGCGGTCGGCGACAACGTGGAAAACACGGAGTGGGGCGGCCAGGCCGCGTTTGACCGACGCCCCGAGCCGGGTCAAAACAGGCGCAATCGGCGTGGTACAGTACGTCCATGCCGAGGTTTGGGCGCCACCTTGTTTGCTTCACGATGGTCCTGTCGACTGCCTGCGGCGGGTCCATCAGGGCCACGGATTCCACGGATCACGCGGACGCTGGCGACGCGCAGGACGCTGGCGACGCGCAGATCGATGCGAGCCTATCCGCGGATGTTGCGGCGGATGTGCTCGACGGGGGCAATGCAGGGCAGTTCACTTGCGGAGATGCGATGTGCGAGGCGGCGCAGATATGTTTCCATCTGCTGCCCTGCATATATTGGAGTGTCCCGAGCGACGGCGGAGACTGCCCTAAGGGGACGGAGTACTCGGACGCGCAGTCCGAATGCATCGGACTTCCACCGCCGTATTATTGCATTTCCCGGGAGGCTGCCGAGAACGCGTCGCTCAACTGTTCTCTTGCGGATGGCTCTTCCTGCTCGATTGGCGCGTCGCTCAATCCTTCATTGCTTTGTAATATGTGCACGGGAGTGTGCAACTGAGCCGCTGCGGTCTCGCCGGAACATGTCCGGTGCCGGGCGGAAGCCGCACGCCAAGTAGACCGGGGGCACCGGTGCGTTGGCGTGCAACGGAAACATAAATAATAGGCGATTGTGCGACTGCGCCCGTGACGCGTGCGATGAGCGTCGAGGCGTATCGGCGCAGTTGCTCAATCGTCCACTTGGACGGAGCCGGTGCGCCGGACCGGGCGAGTAGCCAGTCGAAAGGGTATCGGTCAACGAAGAGCCGCCGGAAACCGCCGCGGTCACATATCGCATCTTAGGGGCTTCCGTTGTCACCGAGCGGCGAACCGATTTGGCATCGACCCTTCGCAATTGGGCGCTCACGGAGATGCGGCTCGGCAAAAAGGTCGAGGCACTCGGTCATCTCAGAGAGGCCCTCAAGTGGCCGGGGTGGACCGCCGAGCAGCGGAGCATCGTCGAGCAGAACCTCGACGATGCATACGGCGCGACCGGGCATATCGAGGTCCGAACAACCGACGGAGCACGGGTGGCTATCGATGGAGTCTTCACGGACAGGGTGGCGCCGATCGAGGCGCCGATCGACGTAACTGCCGGGAGGCGCCGGGTCGAAACACGGCTCGGAGCCGAGGTCGCCCGTGCCGACGTCGAGGCACCCCCGGGCCAGATCGTGCACGTGGACCTGCCCGTTGCGTCCCCGAACCAGGAGACGACCACACCATCGCCGGCTTCCGGTGCAGCGCCAGCCGCCCGACAGCAGACGGGCGGCCAGGCACCCAGTGCGCCTTCGCGCACTGCAACCTGGTGGAGCGCGCCGCACACCACCGCGGTCGGGCTCGCAGCGGCGGGCGGTCTCGGCGTCGCCCTCGGCTTCTACTTCGAAGCCCGCTCGAGCAGCGCCGCGTCCGAGGTGCGTTCTCTGCGCTCGGCCTTGGCCGGCCAATGCACGGGGCTCGCGGGCGCGCCGGGGTGCGCGGGCCTGCGCGACACGATCGGACAGGTTTATACGGACAAAACCCTCGCGGGTGTCGCGTTTGCCGCAGGCGCAACCGCGGCCGTCGGTGCCGCGGTTGTGCTCCTCCTGACCGGACCCGGCGCCGTCGTCCGAACCGGATCGGTGCAATGGATCCCCCAATTCGGGCCGGGCGCAGCCGGCGTCTCGGGCCAGTTCTGATGGGAGGGCAGGAGGACATGCGAAAGCCGTTTCGATGGTTCTTGCTCGGCGCCGGTGTACTCGCAGGGTGCGGCCCATCGGTTGCCGAGTACTGCGCAGCCGGGTCGCCCGAATGCAGCCCGGCCGACGCGTCGGTCGGCGACGCCGCGCCGAACGACCGAATTGATGCGGAGGTCGGCGACTCCGCGCTCGACGGTGGACTTGAGGCGTCGGTAGGCGACGCCGCGCCGGACGATCGAATTGACGCGGAGGTCGGCGACTCCGTGCTCGACGGCGGACTTGAGGCCGAGGTCGCGCCGCCCGCCTGCGACCCGACGAAGTCTCCTCATGACGAACCTTGCGTGGTCGACACCGCCTTCGGCATCTTCGCTTCCCCCGCGGGGTCCGACACCGACCCAGGGTCGAAGTCGGCGCCCGTGCGAACCATCGGCCGCGCGATGGACATGGCCAAGGCGGCAGGCAAGCGCGTCTACGCTTGCGCTGGCTCGTATCCGGAGCAGCTCGTGGTCGGCTCGTCACGTGACGGCGTGAACGTGTACGGGGCACTCGACTGCGCGACGTGGTCGTACGGAGCCGCGAACAAAGTCCGCGTGGCGCCTGCTCTGAGCGGGTACGCGCTCGAGATCCAAAGCCTGCAGACGGGCGCGACGTTCGAGGACTTGGAATTCGACGCGCAGGACGCGCCCTACGGCGTTGCGGGAGCTTCGAGCGTCGCGGTCTTCGTCAGCAGCTGTCAACGCGTGCAGTTCGATCGTGTGGTGATGCTGGCGGGCAAAGGCAACGACGGCGCGCCGGCAGGCTCCAGCACAGCGACGAACTGGTTTGGAACGCCGCCCGCGTTTGCAGAGCTTAGCGGGAACAACGCTGAGGATGCTGGAGGAGCGCCGAGCAAACCGTGCACATGCGCCGACCAATCGCAGACTTCGGGAGGAGCGGGCGGCGGCCCAATGAACATCCCATCTCCGGGCGCTGGGACGCCGGAGTACTCAGATGCCGGAGCCGGTGCGGGCGGGACCAACGCCCTTTCGTGTGCAACGGGTGGGACCGGCCAGAACGGGGACGACGCGCCCGTCCCTACCCCGAATCTGTCCAGTGCCTCGCGGGGGAGTTGCTCGCCGAGCGGCTGCTTGCCGGGTACTGGGAGCGCCGGCGATGACGGCAAGCCCGGTCAGGGTGGCGGGGGAGGAGGCAACGGTCGCCTCTCGACTGGGTCGGGTGGCGGCGGCGCCTGCGGGGGCTGTGGCGGAGCCGGAGGCAAGGGGGGCCAAGGCGGCGGCGCATCCGTCGCGCTTCTCTCGTTTCAGTCAAGCGTAAACCTCGTGGGCTGTTCCCTCACAGCGAATGCTGCAGGAAACGGTGGTGGGGGAGGAATGGGGGAAGCAGGACAAGCGGGAGGCTCGCCGGGAATGCCGACTGGGTCGGGCGTGGGCTCTGGTTGCGCCGGCGGTGCCGGTGGCGCCGGCGCAGGGGGCAACGGCGGACAGGGAGGGCACGGAGGCCCTTCGCTGGGGATCGGTTACGTGGGCGCACCGCCCACGGTCGACGGTGTGGTCTTCCCTCAAGCGACCATTGTCTCTGGTATTTCGGTCGGAGCTGCCGGTTCAGGTGGCGCGACGGGGTTGGGGGGTGCCTCGGCGGCGAACAGCACTGGACCCGCAGGCGCCATGGGCGCCCCGGGACAAGCCGGCCTGGCGGCAGCCGTCGGGGCCCTACCGTGAGAGGCCGCATCGTCTTGGCAGCGATGCTCGCCGTAGCGTGGCCAACATTGGCTCTTGCCGATGGCGAGCCGACCGCGAGCGCCTTGATTCGGCAGGGCGCCGACCATTTCAAACACGAGGACTACGAGGGCGCCCGGTCTGCGTTTGCGCGTGCCTACGAAATGGAACCCAAGGCGGCGACGCTGTTCAACCTCGCGCTCTCCGAGCTCAATGCGGCCCATCCCGTGGAGGCCGCGGCGCATCTGCGCGAGTACCTGACCTACGCGGACGAGCCTGCGGCGAAGCTCGAGTCCGTCCGCACCAAGTGGCTCCCCCGCGCCGAGGCGCGCACCGCGCGCGTCAACGTGTTTGCACCGGCAGGGGCGCAGCTTTCCGTCGATGGATCGGTTCAGCAAGGCGCCAAGGCGATCACGGGGGCGACCGGAACGCCTGTGACTTCGATCGTGGTCGCCGCCGGCGAGCACGATGTGACCGCGCGGCAAGGGACGCTCTCGGAGACGCAGCATGTGACGGCCAGGGGCGGAGAGCTCGTCGACCTTCACTTTCAGCGCGTTACCGACGCTCCCCCGCCGGCCGCAGCGATCGCGTGGACGCCAAGCCGCGAGACGCAAGAACGCGCCGAGAGGGGCGAGCCTCGCGCGAAGTGGATCCCAGTCCTCGTACTCGGATCTGCGGCGGTCGTCGCCGCCGGACTCGGGGTGGGATTCGGCATTGCCGCCGCGAGCAAGGCGAATGTCGCGCAAAGCGTACAAAGCCAGATCACCCCCGGGTCCGCCTGGAACGGCAGCCAGTGCCGGGGTCCGAGCGCCTCGCCCCTATGCACGCAACTGAGAGGGGACGTCGACACCAACCGCGCGTACTGGACCGTTTCGGTCGCTTCGTACGTCAGCGCCGGCGTGCTTGGGGCGGCGTCGCTCGCGACGTGGATGCTCTGGAAGCCAAAGTCGGGAGCAGTCGCCGCCCGTCCGATGCTGAGCGCACAAGGCGGCGGCGTTTTCGTGGATGGGTGCTGGTAGCGCGCGCGCACGCGAGGTCGACATGGCGTTATCCAACGACAAGTACCCGCGCGACTTCCGAAGGGTCATCGCCCACGCCCAGCGCCTGGTGAAAATTCTGAGCGAGATCGAACGATCCCGACAAGACGTTTGGTTTCGTGGCCGGGCGGAGGAGGGTCGCGGCGCCGTGACGCTCGCGATTGCGGATTGGCGGTCGGGCGCGCGGGATGCGGACGACGCCGGCAAGCTCCTCCTGTCGTACGTCGACAGCCTCCACCGGAGCGCGTCCAAGAAGCTGCGGTGCGGGATCGCCCTGGCATGCTGCGATTCAGACGACGTCATCACGGCCGTGGCGCCCGACGAATGGAGGTCAGCGGCGACGGGCATGACCACGGGCGTGGCCCTGAGCCAGGTCACCGGCGAACCGACGGTGCCCGGCGAATGGGTAGATAGCCCGGAGATGCTCGCGCGCTTCCAGGAAGGGCTGACCCTGGTCGAGGTGCACGCCCGTGCGATTGCGCGGCGCGTGGGTCCCGTCTGCACCCTCGATGATCTCCGCGCGCTTGGGCGAGAGGGGTTGCTCGACGCGGCGCGCTCGTTCAACGAGAACCGCGATGTGCCGTTCGAGCGCTGGGCGTCGCTCCGGATTCGAAACGCCATGATCGACGGCGTCAGGCGCTGGGGCGCGATTCCGTTTCGGGCGCGCCAGAGGCTTCAAGCTCCTCCGCAAGAGCCCGTGGGGAAGGACCATGCGGAGGGCCAGTCGAAGCGGAAAGAGTCCACAGACCGCGTGCAGGCCCCGCGCTGGGTGGCCTTGGAGGAGCACGAAGCGATGGCTTCCCTGGGCGACAGCGACAGCGTCGGCGGCTTCGACCTGACGCCGGAGGACGCGCTCGCGAAGGCGGAGATCGCGTCGCTCGTGCGAACCATCGTCGCCGACCTTCCGAGTGTGGAGCGCAAGCTGATCGAGCGGAGCTACTTCAGCGGCCTGACGCTCGCGGAGGCGGCCGCTGCGATTGGCGTCAGCCGTTCCTGGGCCCACCGAGTGCACGCGCGTGCGATCGAGATCATCCAGCGCGAATTGAGCAAGCGCGACGGCGTCGCGGCGAGGGGAGGCAGGAAATGGCGGCCGAGGGAGTCGTGAAAGCCCGTTTCAGCGTGCGTGGCAGGGCGCGCCCACCGTGGACGCGCTCGCCCGAGTTCGTCGTACGGGTCGCCGGGTGCGGTGTGGCCGCAGCGACGGCGTTTGCGGTTGCCTCGGGTCTCTCGTGCTCAGGCCCTCTGCCCGACACGTGCGCGGAGCTCGGGACCTGCGTCCCCCCTGTCGTTGCCCTGGCTGGCCTGGACGCGGGCACGGACGGTTCCGCCGATGTTGGGCATTCGGCCGATGCTGGAGCTGCCGCCGATGTCGGAGATTCGGCCGATGTTGGGCCCTCCTCCGATGTTGAAGCTTCGGCCGATGTTGGAGCTTCCGCCGACGTTGGAGCTTCCGCCGACGTTGGGCCTTCCGCCGATGCTGGAGCTTCCGCCGATGCTGGAGCTTCCGCCGATGTTGTGAAGGCCTGCGACCCAACCCGGGATCCGAAGGACGACCCATGCGTCCTCGACGACGCATATGGCGTCTTTGTCGCGCCGCCCGTGAGTGTCGACGCCGGTCAAGACGGAGGCGCCGTCGAGCGGGCAGCGGAGGACGGTTCGGCATCGCAGCCGTACGCGACGATCGGACAAGCGCTTACGAACTTGGGCCCAAAGACGCGAATCTACGTGTGCGGCGGCATCTACCGCGAGCAGGTCCACATCACGAGCGCCGTGAGCGTGTACGGGGGTAACTCGTGTGCGCCCGGGGCGAGCGGCCGAACCTGGACGTACACGGGCGCCGTCGCTCAGGTTGTCTCTCCCTCGCCCTCCTACGCGCTCTCGGTATCCGGCGTGTCGTCGAGCGTCGTCGCGATCGAGGACGTTTCCTTCGCGTCGCCCGATGCGACGTTGCCCGGCGAATCCAGCATGGCCGCTCTCGTCGTTGCGACGTCGGTGAGTCTGGTGCGCGTGGCGCTAAACGCCGGAAGCGGCATGAACGGCGCGCGCGGCGCCGATGGCACCGCGAACCCGAACTACATCGGACTGGCCCCCAATGGCGGAGCGCAGGTGTGGACCACGATCAGCGGTCTATTCAGTCCGATCTCAGGAGGAGCCGGCGCGGTAAACCAGTGCCTATTGTTCGGTAGCTCCGCGGGTGGCAACGGCGGCCTCGGTTGCGCGAGCGCAGCGGGAGTCCGGGGAGGCGCAGGAACGGCGGGCACCGCGAACCCCGAGCCGCCCGTCGTCGCGACGGGTCGCGATGGCCTCCCCATGGGCGCGTCCACCGTCGGTGACGGGGGCTCACCGGTCACCACGAACGATCCGGGAGCCGATGGCGTGGCCGGCGACGGCGGCGTAGCTGCGGCGCCTCAAATCCTCGGGGCGCTATCGGCGAGCGGATGGACGCCGACGGGCGGCGGAGACGGCGCTGGCGGAGGACCAGGCCAGGGCGGCG
>JBEKOY010000199.1:0-7226 GCA_049521295.1 Polyangiaceae bacterium
TCTGGAAAGGACGTCTTCGCGAGCCGGTTGTGAAAGAGCTTATATCGCAGCGAAATGCCCGCGAATCTCCGGAACGTCCGCGGAATATCGGTCAACCACTTGGCCTGGCCCGAACCGAGCGTGGACAGCACCGCCACGACCATCGCCAGCGGCATCACCTTGCGCACGCGCCGTAGCCAGCCGCTACGTCTCGCGATCGCGGTCACCTGCTCCTCGCCGAGTACGTCGGTAAGCCGTTTCGCATACACGCCGACTTCGGCTCAGCGTGTACCGTTCGATCCGTGCATCGGGGTCTCCTTTCGCGTGTCCCACAACACCGCGTCTAGAGAATCCCCGATGCCTGTGACTACCCAATTCGTGCACTATGCACGTCAGTGATCGACATCACTCGAGAAATACAGTAGACCAAGGTAACGGTTGTGGAGCACGACTGGATAATGATGAGCCAAAGTTTCAGGCGCGGAGCGAAGGCTCCAGCCGCGGCGGGTGATGACGCCGGAGCGAGGTTCGAGCCGGCCCACTTGCGCAGTACAGAGTCGGGAGAGCGCGGAGTGCCATCTGCTCACTCGCGCACCCTCATTGGCACTTTTGTCCGAAGCACGCGTGTCCGCAGGACTCATCGCCATTACAAGCGGACTCGCACTTTGCCCTACAAGTCGCTTGAGCCTGGCGACGACGCTCCGCCGACTCCGCCTCATATTTACGCGCCTGCTCTGCGCGTGCCTCCTGCGCGGCCTTGGCCTGTACGGCAACCTGTTCTGCGCGCAAGCGCACCTGCCGCGCTCCCTCCTCCGCGGCGGCTTTCGCCGCAGCAGCTGCCTCTTCTGCTTTCAGCTTCGTGCGATACGCGGTCAACGCGACGTCGGCATCCGCCACGTGCTGGCTCGCTGGAAACAGGCGGAGAAAGAGAAGCAGCGAACCGCATGCTTCGGGTGACGCTTCGCTAGCGCAGCCGCTCGTATCAACCTTAGTCCATTCGGAGTTCTCTCGCATCTCGGCAAGAGGCGTGAGATCGATCTGTCCGATCGGCTTGCCTTCCAATAGCACGTCAACGTTCTCCCTGGCCGGGGCTACGTCCCGGACAACCCGCTGAAGATCCACTTCCGCGTTTCCATCCGCATCGGTACCGCCCAAGAAAACCGGCGGCGTTGTCGCGAGCGCGAGCTGAGCGTCGGAAAGCGGCGAGCCTTTACACGGAATATCGCGTCGGACGACGGGCCCCCGAACCCACTCGACAGTGGTTCGCTGCTCGGCCCCAGAGGCACGCACGGCGTCTACGACAGGAATCACCAAGAGCGCCACGCCCAGAGCCGTGAGGGCGACCCCGGACCCGGTGACCTGCTTCGAAGACAAGCCATTTGGATTCGTCGCGTCGCTGTTTCCAAACGTGCTCGGCGCTGCAATCATCGTCAGTCCCAAGGCGAGCGAAACGCCCCCGCCTACACCAGCGTACCAATCGTTTAGTGGCGTCTCGTTGAAATGCTGCCGCTCCTGAATTCGCTCCACCTTGCTCATCTCGCGATCGTTCTGCAGACAGGTCTTTACTACATGGACCTTGACGCTCGTCCCTTCCTGCTCAACAGAGCCGTTGACCTTGCCGATATGCTGTTCGTGGTCAACACGGGTCGACACGGCTCTTTCGCTCACGGGTTGGGGCTCGCGGAGCCCAATCCTCGCACACCCTGTGCACTCGAGGGCAAGCGCGATGCCAAACACAAAGGACGCACGTCTTTTCGAGATTCCCACCTAACCCCCAGATTTTACTTGCTCGTCGTCGTGAGAAGAGATGCATCAAACCGTGTCCGCCTGTAGGTGATCTCCACCTGACCGTCCATCACCTTTATCTTGTTGTCCCCCAGAAATTTCACTGATGCACGTTCGACCTTTCCTAGTGTGGGCACTCTGAACGTCGCGCTCGATCCGTCATCCGACTTCACTTCGGCGTCCCCATCGTGAGCACCGGTGCCGCCGCTCGTCATGGAAAGCGCCACACGTCCGGTGCTGCCGAATTCGAGCTCGGACCCGACCAGAAACTTGAGGCGGTCTAGATCGGGTTCTACGGACTCGGCTACCCACTGCCCCTCGAGTTTGCGCGAAGCGACCAGCGCAAACACGTTGAGTGGCGGATTGCAGGATGCGAACGCTTTGAGATCCGACGCCGACATCAGACAGGTCTTCGACTCTGGTGGCAGTGCATTTCCGATGCAGGCGGCCTTGGCGAAACGCTGTTCCATCTGAAACTTCATGCCGAATAGAGCGATCGGAATTTCGGTGGACAACGATTTCAATTTCGCGTTGAAACCCTCGCAGTCGGTCTCGGATGCCTTCGGGAGCACCATCCATCGAGCCACGTCGGGATCCAAGAACACCGCGAGACTTTTGTCGGATACGGGTGTGCCCTGCAGGATCGCGTCGACGACCTTGGCCGTCGCCAGTTGATCCTGCGTACGCGTGTCGACGAACTCCTTTAGGGCTTTGGTCTCCTCCGGACGCAGCGCTTCATGAATAACCACCCGAACCGTCGCTCCGCTGCGTGTGACGCTCATCCCTCTCATCGCGCGCATGAACGGGTCGAACGCCGAATTCCAGAACGCATCATGAACGTAATCCGACTTCGCGCGTATCATCTTCGTGAGTTCTGGCTCGCTGTTGCTGAGTTGTGCGCGCCAATCGCGAACTAGGTCCTGTAGATCCTTCTGGAGCTCGCGCGCCGTATCGGTGTCACGAGCCAAGAGTACAAAAGCCAAGTGGTAAGCTGCAGCCCGGCCGAGAATGTCGCGCTCTATCGCAATGCCGCGCACCTTCGTCACGATTGCGTCGAGGAGCTTGCCTTGTCCTTTGGGAAAGCACGCATCCACAAAGTCCTTCTTCTCCGCGACCGGAGCGCTCAGGAGGCATGGAAGCGTCCACGGGATGGTATCCGGCTTCGCGGTAACTTCGATGTTGTCAGTTTCGTCCGCATCGGCGATTGTGTCCTGAAGTATGTCAACGGTGGTAGTCAAATCAGCGTGGGCCGAGGTGTATGCTCTTGCGAACGCTTCGATCGCCGCCACCTTGCCGAACACCCAAGTTTGACCATCGTGAAAGGCCGCCTGGGCGTCGTCAGTGCAGTCCGCCTTTTCCTCGGGTGTCTTGAAGCATTGGCCGGGAAGCCCACTAAAATTGTGACGTACGAGACCAAGCGTGCCCGGCAATTCGTCCATCGCCGCCTGGAGTATCCCTACTTGAAACGTCGAGTCATTTTCACCGAAGGACACGCTGACAACGGAAGGTGCGGTAATCGTCTTGCGAATCGCGTCTCCGCAAGCGAGGCCCGCGCTGACCCGCTTTGAGCTTGTAACGTCCAGCACTCCAGTAGCCTTGAGAACGCTCAGGTCTTTGTCGCGCGAGGAACTCAGCAGAGCTGCGACATCGACGGCGCCGCACGCTTCGGACGCGAGCGCCGAAGTCACGTAAGCTTCGGGTAGGATCGCGACCTCGTCCAGGTCGGGCCGCAAGCGCGACTGTCCGACAATGTTGGTTCGTGGCGGAAGCTTTTGCGCCACGATCGGAAGGGCTTGGCGCTTCGTCGCTAGGAGTTGCTTGGCGGCAAAAGCCGCACCTCCGACCGCGAGCACCCCGGCCACGGCAAAGGCCGCGCTCCTCCGCCGAGGGCGCCGTACCTGCCGTGCCCTTGCAGGTCGCGCGTTCGCCGCCGGAAACGCGGCGTCGGCGGGGTCATCCCCATCGCCCTCGTTGCTGCCGGGTGGGGCCGCAGCCGATTGGTCGTTGAGAACCACGGCCGGCTCAAAACGGGCGACAAGATCGCGCACGCTCTGCCACTTGGAGCTGCCCTCCTCGGCAACTTCCGAATCGGGCGGAACCTTCCCGGCCTTTATTCCTCGACGCAATTGGCTCAGCGAGACTGGCCCGCGAACCTCGCCGTTTCGTTTTACGACCCAGATCTTGTCGTTGTCACTCCGCTGCGTCTCCGACATGCCGTCGCCCTCCCGATCGCACGACGTAGTGCGCCGAACTTGCCCCGATGATCGGAGGTTGACACATGACAGTCAAGCCCCATCCCCGGGCGCCCGGGCAGCGCTTTGAATGTCGGTTCCCTGCGCGGGGTCATCAGCCGAACGGAGGGCCCATTGTCACCGATTATGCGCTCAAGCCCACACGACGGACCCACACCTTCCTGGAAAAGGGTGTTCTCGTCGGGGGCTCCAATGGCGGTATCGTGGCTCGCCCTTTGGCGCGACGATGTGTGCTCGAGAGTTCGTCTGTCGTCATCAGCCGGTGCACCGAACCGAGGTTTGCGGGCGACGAAGACGAGATCCGCTCGTACGTCGACGACCACGCGCATGAGCCGGTCACGCACCTGGAGAAGGTCGCGTCCCGAACTGTTCGGCCGCGTTTGCCACGACATCTCGGACGTGCGCTTCATGCATGGAGAGTCACTGGTGGGTGGTCGCGCCCCGACGAACCTCTACTTCCCGGCAGACTTCAAGAGCCAAGACGTGGTGCTGACCTCGCGTTGGGCGGCAGCGTCGGCGCCCACCCGATCCCCGGCGCCACGACTCCGACGGTCGCCGCCCGCACAGGCAAAAGGACGCCCCACAAACGAGGACCGCGACGGATGCTCGCGGTCGAGCTACACTCGGCCGCAGGCGTTTTGCCCACTCGGCAGCGGGGCTCGGGCCGCATACGCTTCGGCGTAGGATGCCGCTTAATGCGTCGTTTACTCTTGGTCCTTGCGGCGATCGCCGCCCTGCCTTTAGCGTGTGGCGGGCCTTCGCGAAACCCACCGGCCGCTCCGGCATCGCCAGCGCCCGGTTTCCCAGTGGCATCGGCGGCCAGCGCGGGCCCGCCCCCGACTCCTTCTGCTTCGTCGCGCGGACCGGAGACGCTCACGACCGCCCGGACACGGGCGTGCGGTGGCGGGAAGCTTCGAGTTCACTTCTACAACGTGAGCCAGGCACTGTCCGCACTCGTGGATCTGCCCGATGGTCGGCACATCCTCGTGGACACCGGGGACTCGCCAAAAAGGCCAGGCTGCGGCACCGTCTGCGCGGGCGCGCACTCGACCCTCGTGAGCAAGCTGACCGCCGACCTCGCGGGTCAGCCCATCGACTTGCTCTGGATCACGCACCAGCACTCCGACCACATCGGGGGCGCGACCGACATTATCGAGCGCTTCGTCGTGCGGAGCTACGTGGACAACGGGCGCGATCTCTCTGTGGGCGAGATCAGAGCGGTCCGCGACGCAGCTTCAGCGAAGGGCGTACCCGTTACGGTCGTCGAGCCGGGGCATGAGCAGATCCCCCTTCGCGGCGCGGCGGACGTGAAAGTCGCGGCCATCGCGCCTACCTCATGGCTGCCAACGTGCACCACGGACCGCAACGAGTGCTCGATCCTGCTTCGGATCGACTACTGCTCGTCGTCGATCCTCTTTACGGGTGACGCGGAGGTCGAGGAAGAAGCATTGCTAAACCCTCGCGGGACGGCGACCCTGGTTCAGGTTGGGCATCATGGGAGCGGGACATCTTCCGGGGCTTCTTTCCTCGCGGCCGTGCAGCCGAGGTACGCCGTGATCTCAGCCGGTAAGCCCGACGAAGGGGAGAATCGTAACTACTGCCACCCGACGCGTGGGACCGTCGAGCACGTGACGCACGCCCTCGGAGGCCCCGGTTCACGCACGATCCCGGCGTTCGACGGCGCTGCCTGCACCAAGGGCGCTTCCCACCTGGCGCAGTTCGTCGAGGTGGCCGCGAGCGATACCCTCTGGGCAACCGAGCGTGACGGCGACATCGTGCTCACGACGAGCGGGGACGGGACGTTCCAGAGGGAGTAGGCAACGAGCGCTCCGGGAGAAGCACGTAGGTGGATACCGACCTCCGGGTACGGGGCATTTGGGGCCGTTCGCGTCGTCGATTACGAGCTGCGCGCACCAAGTGGCACGGGTGGTCGCGGCCGAGCGGCCAACATCCGGACTATGGCCAGCAAATGCCTCTACCACCCACCGCTCTCCGGTCGTTGACTTGGGTACGGGCAGCAACCTAACGCGAGGCGCCCACCGAGTGGCTCATGGCGCGACGGCACTTCGAGCGCACTTGCCGTCGCGGGTGCCTTCGGGCCCGATTTGGATGGTCGCCATAGTTGCTCATCGCTGGCATCGCTGGACGATCGTTCCCACTTTAACGGCTGCCTGCCGCAGTCTGATTGGTGTGGGCTTCTGGACCACACGACGCTTAATGCAGGGCAGACCTCAATGAGGATAAGATTTGACGGCGATGCTCTTGACGCTCGCCACCCGCGCTTTCGTCCTTCTGAGAACACCGCGGCGAGCTGGTCTTCTGTCGGCACAAGTGGTTCGGCTACTCAGTCCTGCTCCGATAAGCCCAGGATGCCCGCGCTTCGTCTCGGACGTCGGCCCTTGAGCTTTTCGAGTAGACGCGTAACATCAGGCGACGGGGGTATTGCTTGAAGTCGGTCAACCCGCCTCACGGCTCACAACGCGCGATTTCTGTAGGTGGCTCGAGCGGGATTCACATCGACGGGGGTAGCGTCCAGATAGGTGGCGTGCCGTTCGTCGAACGGCAGCCCGTGCAACCGCCAACGCCGATCGCCGTTGTCGACCTGACCCGCGCCACCGCACTTCTCGTCCGTCACTCGGGACTGGTGACCGCAGCTCTCTCGACCGGTGCAGGCGTGCTCGTAGTCGGTGCAGCGGCCCTCATCAGTCTGCTACAGCTTCCGTGGCTCTTACTCGCCGCACCTGGAGCGGCGGGTGCCATCCTGTTGACCGCGGCGCTTGCGCTTCTTTTATATGCACGCAAACGCATTACGACGGGCGGCATCGAGCCCGAGGTAGAACGACGCATCCTCGAAGTGGCAGTGGCCTGCAAGGGGCGGGTGACGGTTACCGCCGTGGCGCGTGCCCTTGCCATGCCGATGGCGGAAGCCGATGCAACGCTCGCCGCGTTTGCAAGATCGGGACATGTCACCGTGGATAACGATCCAGCGAGCGGCGTCGTAGTCTATGTGTTTCCGGACATCGAGGCCGGACTGGTACCCATGAGGAGGTCACCGTGAACGGCAATCAGGAGCGAGTTCTCATAAAGTGCCCAGGCTGTGGAAAAGACGAATACTCGGACGTGCCACAGTGCGGTTGGTGCCATCGCGAGATGCGACGGCCAATTGGCTACGGCCAGCCGATGCCCCACGGCCAGCAACCCATGCAGCCG
>JBEKOY010000200.1:0-7686 GCA_049521295.1 Polyangiaceae bacterium
GGGAGACAACCTCCCCGGCCTACCCGACTGACAACGAGCGCCCCAAAGGCCTTTTATGTGACCGCGGCGGTTTCCGCGTCTCTTCGTCGGCCGACAAGCTTTGCGCCGCCTACTCGCCGTCGCGGACCGCGTCCCAACGCTACGGACACGCCCTGCTTGCTTGAGCCGCAGCATTGGCCGATTCAGTTCGCGCGCCGTCGCGCCGACCACCGGCGCGATGACGGTCATCGTCTCGCCCGGCATCCGGCACACTGCCTCGTAGAGTCGCTCGCTCAGCGCTCCGATCTCGTCGGCCACCCGTCGCGCGCCTGTCCGCGAGCGCGATGACGCTGGCCCTGGCGTCGTCGAACGCGAGGACCTGACCGTCGCCGTTGTGCCGGTCGCGAACGCTCGGTTCAGCGCTGCCTGCGCCGCGGCGCGTGGGGCCGAGATGTACTCCTCGACGAGGTGCTCGATGCGATTGCACAGGTCCTGGGGATTTGTCGTGTTCGTCATGCCCGACGAATTCGCTCGGACGGCGATCGCCTCTCAACCCCTCCCCTGAACGGATACTTCGGACCTTGTTGACCGCTTCCTGTTCGATGCTGGCGACGAGTAGGCCACGGAGCCACGTGCCCAGGTACCGACGTCACTGCGTACGCAGCGCAACGTTCGCGCCGGTACCGAGCACGCAAACGCGCACGTCCCGCTCCGGATGCGAGAGGCAGGGCGCGATTGTTTCGGCTGCGGTTAGATATAGGAGCGGGACGCGCGACGCGTGCTTTTCGAGTAACGCGGCCACGTGATGGATCGGTAGGGTAGGCGACGGCTCATCCAAGACGAGCAGGGTGCTACCAGCGTCGGCGAGCGAAAGGGTCGCAACGAGGGCCAGCCAGGCGAGCTCGCTGCTCGCAAGCTGGCCGGAACGAACGCTCTGAACCCCGCGCACGATTGCGAGCGCCGGGTTCCCGGTGTTTGCCTCAGGCCTCACGCGGATATCGAGGACGTCTCGAATTACGCGCTGGATGTCGGGAAGCACGTCTGTCGTCCAGTTCGAGCGGGTGCGAAGGGTCGCGTACGCTGAAGCTAGGCTCGCGCCGAAGAGCTGAACGCGATCGCCGCGGTCGGCCGGGGTTGCGTCTCGAGCTCCGCCAAGCCGAGCCGCAGTGCGAATCGCCCAGGTGGGCGCTACATCGAAGCCCACGTGCACCTCGAGTCCTCGAAGGCCTCGGGTGATCCGCTCGAACGCCGCCCGCGCCTCGTCGCTCTCCTCTGTGACGGGATGTCGCCGCGTGAGGCTAGCGTCGGACAAGAGCCGCGCTTGGCCCGCGGAGGTATCGAGAAGACGCTCACGGAGCACGCGTGCGCGCCCGTCGGTCTCTCGCACAAGCGTCATTTCGTAGACGAGCTCGGGAAGGGCCCCATCGGCGGCTCCGACCGTTACGCCCAGCACAAGCTCGCGCACTCCCGGTCGGAGCAACGACTCCAAGCCACCAAAGAAGGCACCGATGTCATCGACAAAGCGGGGCATCGTTGCCCGACGTAGCAAGGCGAAGGCCTCGGCGATGGTGCTCTTGCCCGCACCCGTTTCGCCAACGACCACGGTGAGGGGCGAAAGCGACAGAGTCGCGCGCTCGAAGCACCTCAGCCCCGAGACGTTCAGCGCGTGGATGACGTCGAGGCGTTCCGGGGTCGCGGACGCGCCCACAGCGTTGGCAACTCTTGGGCCATCCACGGCCGGGCCCAAATCGTATTCGTCGCGATCCGCTTCGGCTTCGTCGTCGGAACGCTGAGCCTCGCGCACATAGGACTCCGCGAGCTTCCGCAGCATGTCGGCCGTCGCGGGAGAGGACTCCTTCACGCGGGCCGCCATGTCGGCGAAGTCGCGCGCCAGGTCGCGTTCCTGTGGGCCGCCTTCGCCAATGCCCTTCGTGGTGACGCCACGCTGGTTTCTTCGGGCGATGTGCAACCCCTGAGCGAGCGTGGGCGAGCGCCCCGCATCGAGCAATTGCCTCGCTGCGCGGCACGGCCAGACGCCATCATCTCCCGCCGGAGCACGGGCCAAGACTTCACCGAGCTTGATCCCCGCGGTGGAGGTTCGACCGGAGGCGTGGAGCTGGTCGAGCACGCGCTGGGACCACCCCAGCAGACGTTCTTCGCGCTCGGCTGGGGGAGCTTCGATCCCCGGGAAGCCCTTCCATCGCTCCAGGAGGAGCTGGGCTCCGCTCGCGCCTCGCTGTTCCGCTGGCGTCAGTTCGCGAGGCGGGTCGCCGTCCGCGCGGTAGCACGCGGTCATGGCGGCGACGAAGAGCTCTGGGTGCTCGCCCATGGCGCGTGGGAGGCGCGCGGTCGGGGGGACGTTTTGCATGACACCAAGAAGCCGCACCTCCAGCAGAATCAGGCGCTCGTCGGGAGCGGTTGGATCCCCGTCGAGTCGCGCTAGTAGGCGCTCTACATCGTACGAGTCCCGCCATCCTTTCTCCACCAGCTCCGGAAGCCTCTCGGCTAGGTTCTCGAGCGCTTCGAGTGCCAGTTCGGCGGCGAGCGGCCCTTTCTCCTCGGCGAGCGCGTCGACGGCTGCCTCTGGACGATCAACTTCGAGGAACGCTCGCGCAGCCCGTGCGAGGTCGCCACTGTGTGCGACGAAGGGAGCGTACAGCTTGCTCCAGTAGAGCGAGCGCAGCTCGGGTCCCCATGTGTCTATCCGATCCCAAAGCGCGGGCGTAGCGGTGAGGCGCATGACGACCGAGAGCGCCGACGCGACGCGATGTTGTCCCAGCAGCTCTCGAATCGGCGCGTTGAGGCACGAGAGGTCCTTCGTCGCCGCAAGTTGCGCCACGACGCAGGCGCCGACTTCGCCGATCGTCTCGTCTCCGTCGCTCGCAAGGTACCTAGTGACCGCGTCGCCGCCCGCCCCGACTGCGACGAGAGCCTCGGCGACATAGCCAGGCATCGGGTGCTCGCCTTCCCGGCCGACGCGCGCGATAAGGATCCATCCGTCCGGCTCGGCGAGAAGCGCTCGGGTCGCCTCCGCTCGACGTTCGCCCGCGCGGGCGAGCCCCTTCGTGTAGTCGCCAGCTGAGTCGTCAGGTAGATCCGCGCGCGCCGAGAACAGCCATGCCACCCTGGAGACGGGATCAGTCGGGGTAAAGAGGTCGTAGACCGCGCGGAGCCGCGCTGCAGCGCGCTCAGCTTCTTCCGCGGGGCCTTGCCTCAGATAGGTGAGGTAGAGCTCATGGCGAATGGCTTCCCAGATCAGCAGCGGCTCATCGATCTCGGTCCGCCTCTGCTGCATGTCCTCGAGTACCCGGTCCCCCAGGCTTCGATCGAAGCGATAGCTCGCATCCAATAGCGCAACCAACCGCTTGGCGTGGCTCCCGGCGAGGGACCGCGCACGCTCGTGCACTGCGTCGACCTGCCTCGCGATCTGGTCGGGCGGTATCTCCTCACCTTCGCCGGGGTCGAACGCCCTGTGCTCAGGCCGCGCGTGACGCGTGGCCATGCCGTAGGTCGCGAAGTGCGAGAGCATCAGCCGCCAGCCCACGTCCTCCCAACGGGCCGCCACGCGATCGATCATCGCGAGGCGCTCGTCGAGCGTCGTCGCCGACTGGGGCAGCCAAGGCCGCACGAGGCTGGAAAGCGACTGCATCGGCCGGTTCACGTGGTTGTGAACGGCTCTGTCCCGCGCTGAGAGCTCGGCGAGGAGCTCGACGACCGTGTTGACGTGGGGGCGGAAGAACGCGAGCCGCTCGAGGGCCCAGAGAAGGCCAGTGTAGGGATGAGAACTGCTGCCTACTTGATCAAGGAGGCGGGAGACACCCTCGCTCTGCGCGCCGAGGCTCTCGCTCAGTGCTTCGAGAAAGGCGTCGGGCGCGGCTTCGGCAAGTATCGGTAGAAGGCGATCCACCGACGCCCAGCGCTTCCAGGAACGCCCCAGCACTCCGCGCACAACGCGATGCGCGACCGCCGAACCGACGCCGGCGCCGACCGCGGGCTCGAGGAGGTCCTCGTGAACGGCAAGTCGCACCAGAGTGTCGCAGGTACCCTCGCGGAGCGTCTCCGATGCGCTTCTTGTCTTGCCGAGGATCGCCGCGAACATCCGCCGACCAGGTTCAAGGTCGAGTGCGGGATCGTCTTCGCCGAGGAGCTCCGTAGCGGCTGCCTCGAAGGTTCGTAGGAGCCCAGCAGAAAACGTTGGCGCGAAGTCGGCCCAAGCTTCTCCGCGGGCCGCCCACTCGAAGAAGCCCGGGCGCCGCACGATCGGTGCCCCCTCGACCGTAACGAGACGCGCGCACATGGTCTCAGCCTCAGCCGCGTCCGCGCCAAGTCGGGCAATGAAGGCCCGATCGCCATTGCTGCCCGGGGCCCAACGGCCCGCCAGCAGGACTGCTTGCACGATGACAAGCGGAGTGCCTTGGGCCCAGGCCGGGGTGCTGACAAACCCGAGGCGGCGCTGTAGCGAAAGCAGGCGCCCGCCGACCTCGTACGCATGCCGCTGCGCCTCTGCGACGGGAACGCTCGCTTCGACCAGAGCACGAACGACCTCCTCCCGGCGTGGCCGGTCGAGGACCAGAGCGCCGCTGGGCGCCCGGTCCTCACGGGAGAGGGGCAGGATGACGCGCGCGCCACCGGCTGCGAGAGACAGGCGCGGCGCGAAGGAGGGGACCAAGACGAGTCCCGCATCTCGACCGTGCCACCGCAAGGCGCGCTCGGACGCGACGACGATCGTGCGAGCCCGCAGCGCATCATTGCCCGCGCATGTGGCCGCCACGAAAGCAATCGCCTCATCTCGCGAGTCGTCGACCACAGCGATCAGAGGAGTGCGCGCTGGTGCGGGGGCGTTCCACCACGCGATCAGCTGCTGCGATGCCGGCTCTCGAGTGCCACGAGACGGCAGATCCTCGGGGAGAGGAGGCTGCGTCCGCTGCGCCCATGACGCAACATATGAACCGACGTCGATCTCGTCGTCGACGGGGCGCCCGAACTGCGTTGAGGCGAACCAGAGTGCCACGGCCGGGGCCGCAGCGATCCATCCAGCGAGGTTGTCGGCGTCAATGACACGAACGTCTGCCCACGCGGCTTCCGAGCGCCTTTCGTCGACCCAGTCCTCCTTGCCGGTCCAGCGGCGGGACGTTACCGCGACGTAAGCGAGCTGCGCCCGGGCCGCTGCGGGCACCTCGGCGGTGCGCGTCTTGTAGTCCTCGTTCGCTTTGGTCCCCGCATCAGAGCGGACGGAGAGCTCCCAGATGGACGTCCCCGCGGGCCAGTGAACGCCCTCGAGGTGCGTCTCGAGAACGCCGTCGAACCCGGGAGCCCGTACGCCGGCCTCCGCGCGAAACTCAAGCCTGTGGGGGAAAGCGGTTGCCCACAGCAGACGACGGACGAGGTCTGGAAGGACCGCCATCGCCTCCAAGCGGTCTGACCAGGGTCCCAGATCATCGGCACGCACGAGTTCAGCCGGCATCGGAGCACCATTGTACCGTTGCCACTGGATGTGGACGGCCGAGGTCGCGTTGCGGGTCAAACGGACGCCTCACACCGACCAAGCCGCGTCTCCAGGGGTACGAGGGTACATGGGTACGTAGTGGTCGTCGTACCTCGAGACTCGCTTCGCGGCGCGATTCAGCGCAGTTCGCCGTAGAGCCGTCCGAGGTCGCCGCGCAGCTGAGCTCCCAACGCTTGGACCTCGGCAACAAGCTCCGGGAACTTCGTGAAGTCTCCGTCCTTGGTCGCGAAGACTTTGTGCGGACGCGCGTTTCCTACATCCGCGCGCAAGATGCCAAGGAGAGCCTCGTAAATCCGGCAGTCCTTGAGACCGTCGACGGGTCGGTCCGGCGCGTGGCCTGCCAGGTAGCGGAGGTCGCCGCGGAAGTGCAGGTCGAACGTGTGGGGCTCCACCCGCGCGATCGCGCGCACACGTGCGATGACAGGGTCGATGTGGTTGCTGAGCGTGTCGAGTTCGGCGAGGAGTTTGCGGACGCCTCCGCGAACCTCGTCAGCGGCTTCGCCGAGCGGCTCGCAGCGTTCCCACTCCCTCACGAGTTGCCGCATCGGCTCGATGCGCGCCCGCTGCTCCCGGAGCCAGCGCAGCGCCGTGCCCCGAAACTCGAGGAGGACAAACTCCGGGAGCACAAGCTCGACACGACCGGCTTCCGCGAGCTGCAAGAGAAGCACGGCGTGATCTCCGTCTCGCCCAGACCAGATGTCGAAAATGACGTTCGTGTCGAACGTGAGGAGCGCAGGCACGCGAATCGATCCCTACTTCAAGAGCTCGACAAGGCCCAGTGCGTTTGGGCTCTTCTCCGTGAGCTTGCGATGGACTTCGAAGCGCATCTTGTTTCGCACGACTGGAGGCAGGTTCTCGGGACCCGTGGTGCTCGAGGAAACGTCGTACCAAACCACGCCCGTCGAGATGTCGTCGAAGTCGCGGTAGACGTAGCGACTCACGAACCGCAGTCCGTCCGGTGTCGCGGGCTCAGGCGGGGCCACGTCAACCTTCGCGAGCTGGTGCTTCAGCTGATCGACCAGGGCCTTCTCGAGCAATGCGTGGACACCCTCTGGCTTCAGGCCGAGCATGGTCCCCATGTCAGCGAGCACGTCCGCGCGAGCCCTGGCGGTCGCGATCCTCTGCCCCTCGGCATGAAGCTCCAGGATCAGCCCACCGCTCGGGTCGGCAACATCGCGAATTTCATACGGAAGATCAGACACCACGTCGGTCCCTCGGACTCCTAGTCTACGCGCTCCTCAAGTAGCACGCCACGGGGTCGGCCGTTCCAACTCGCGGTCCATGCCCGGAGGCGACGCGGGCGGCATGCCGTGCATCGCGACGCAGCTACGGGACTGCCCTTTGACGGCTCGACGGCCCCTCAGAACGGCACCTCGGCGAGCTGCTCGGGCGTGTACCGCGGCCGGCGAGCGGGCGGCCGGCGCAGCGACCGACGGGCCTCGCTGTGCTGGGCTTCGAGTTCGCGGATCAGTGCGTTGGTTTTGTCGTGCGAGTAGGTCGTGCAAACGGTGTCGGTCGATGAAGAGTCGGAAAGGCGGGGATTCGACGTAAAAAGCCTTAGCGGGCGTCCGTTGTCGCTGGAACGGGGGACCGATTGAGCACATGCAAAGCGCACCTCGCCCACGCGGCGGCTCGTCGGCGCGCCGCCTTCGAGGCCCGTCGCTCACGCCAGGTCGAGATCGAGCTGGGTCGACGGCTCCGCGTCCTGCAGGTCATCAGTCGGGTCGCGTGCTCGGGCGAGGGGCGGCGCCTCCATCATCATGCCAAGGTGCGCAAGGATTTGGCGCACCGGCTCGCTCTCGGTGATGACGGCGAGCACACGGAGCCGGCCATGGCATTTGGGACATTCGAGGACGTCGACATCGAACGTCGCTTCAATAGGGCGGCCCAGTTCACGCGGGGCGAAGCGGCGTAGATGGCGCCGCCGAGTAGCCGTTCCCAGTGGCCGACGGCGAGCACATTCGGCGCGAGTGCGATGACCTCACCCCGGAGCGCGAAGATTGGGAGCGCGAGCGCGCCCGCCATCGCCGCGGGACCCGCGCCCGTTGGCGCCGCGTCCCGATCGGTGCGAGCCTTTGGCGCTTGGGACGGCGCTTTCAAGTGCGCCAGGCGAAGCCTGGGTGAGGAGGAAGACATGTAAGAGCGGAAACCTCACGTAACCGTCCGCGGGTGAAATTCCCGACCGGCCAAGGCGGGGCCGC
>JBEKOY010000201.1:0-7016 GCA_049521295.1 Polyangiaceae bacterium
TCACGTGCGACGCGGGGGACACGTGCGTCCCCGATGAGGGCTGCGCCTCATCGTCGGATCAGTAACGTTCCCACGAGTGCAGCGCCGGCGAGCCTGCACCTTCTCAAATCCAGTCGCTCGCCGCCGTCCGTCGCCCCGATCCCGTCAACCGATGCGCGTGCACCCCGCTCGAAAATCCGCCGCGAACCGCACGTAGTCGACCGCGGATTTCGCCATCCCCGCAATCTCGGCGTCGGTCGTCGGACGCACGACCTTTCCAGGGCGCCCGAGGACGAAGCTTCGCGGCGGGATAACCGTCCGGGGCGTGACGAGCGTGCCGGCCGCCACGAACGAATCGTCGCCGACGACGGCGCTGTCGAGCACGATCGCCCCCATGCCGATGAGGCAGCGGTGTCCGACCGTGCAGGCATGGACGACGGCGGCGTGGCCAATCGTCACGTCGTCGCCGATCGTCGTGGGCCCGCCTTCGCTCACGATGTGAACGACGGCGTTGTCCTGCACGTTGGTTCGGGCGCCGATGCGGATCGGCGCGTAGTCTCCCCGGAGGACGGCACCGAACCAGACACTCGCCGCGTCTCCCAGATGGACGTCGCCGATGACCGACGCACTTTCGCACACGAGCACGTCGGGACCGAGACGCGGTCGAACGCCGCGAAGCGCGTAAATCGCCACCGCTCAGACCTCGACCAGCAGAGGAAGGCGGCGCACCGGCTCCGGCCGTTTCGGCGGGGGGGGCGCGAGAGGACGGATCGGCAGGCCGACCAGCGAATGGCGATTGGCGCGCACGATCTCGACCTCCACCAGGGTGCCGACGAGCGCCGCCGCTCCGGGCACGTCGATGTGAACGATCTCGTTCCGGTCGGTGCGGCCCTGCACGCGGTCGCGCGAAAGGTCTCCCTTTTCGGCCTTCCCCGCTCCCTCGACGAGGACGCTCTGTTTCGTGCCGACGAGGGACTTGAGGTGCGCCGATGCGATCGCGTCGGCGAGCGCGAAAAGGCGAGCGAGCCGCTCCGCCTTCGTTTCCTCGGGAACGTCGTCGCCCAGACGGAGCGCCGGGGTGTGCGGTCGCGGAGAATACTTGAAGCCGAAGAGCGACACGAAGCCGACCTCTTGGACGAGCGTGAGCGTTTGCGCAAAGTCGTCTTCCGTTTCGCCCGGAAACCCGACGATGACGTCCGTCGACAGAGTCATGCCCGGGCGCGCGCGCATCAGCCGTTCGGCGCGTTCCACGTATTCGGCACGACTGTAGCGGCGGATCATGCGTCGCAAGACCCGGTCGCTGCCCGACTGCACCGGCAGGTGGACGTGGCGCGCGAGGATGTCGGTCTCGGCGTGGACGCGCGCAAGCGATGCCGTGGCGTGCCGCGGGTGGGGGCTCGTGTAGCGCAGCCGGGCGAGGGCGGGCACGTCGCGCGCGATGAGGCGCAGAAGGTGAGGAAACTGACTCTCGTCGGGGTCGTCGCTCTCGGGGGGCGGCAAGCCGGGATCGCGGAAGCTGTCGACGGTCTGGCCGAGCAGCAGGACCTCGCGCGATCCGGCGTCGACGAATCGGCGCACTTCGTCGACGATGTCGCGCGCCGGTCGGTACCGTTCGGGACCCCGCGTGAAGGGTACGATGCAGAAGCTGCATCGCTCGTCGCAGCCCTTCATGGTCGTCACGAGCGCGATGACCGGGGCTCGGCCGGGCGGAGGGACCGCTGTCAGGAACCGGGGCGAAGCGGTATCGAATTCGGTGATCGCGACCGGCGGGGACCCGCCGACGTGATCTCGAAAGAGGGCAGGCAGGTCGCTGACGTGGTCGGGCCCGATGACCAGGTCGATCTGGCGCATCCGTCGCAAGAGCGCGTCGCCCTCTTGCTGAGCGACGCAGCCCGCGACGGCGAGGACCAAATCGGGGCGCGCGCGCTTCAGCGGCGCGAGCTTGCCCACTTCGCTGCGCAGTTTTTGCTCCGCCTTCTCGCGGACGCTGCAGGTGTTGAAGACGACGAGGTCGGCATCCTCGGCTCGGTCGACCGGGACGCCGCCGGCGTCGCGAAGCACCGCGGCCATGCGGTCGGAGTCGTGCACGTTCATTTGGCAGCCGAACGTGTGGACGACGAACCGAAAGGTCACCACAAAGCCGTATAGCGCGTTTCATTCGTGTCGCCTGCCCCCCGATCTGCACCCCAGACGAGGAGCCGACGGGGTTCGGCTGCCCTCGGCAGAGATCGATCCCGGCTCGAGCGCTTGCCAGGCATCCATCCGTGCCGTTTACTCTCGAGCATGGGCTCGTTGCCGGATTTCACCACACTCGTCGATATCTTTCACCATTCGGTCGGACGCTACGGGGCACGTGACCTCTTCGGCACCAAGCGCGGCGGGATCTGGAGCTGGATGACGTATGCCGAGTTCGGCCGAGCGGTCGATCGGCTGCGAGCAGGACTGGCATCGCTCGGGATCCGGCGCGGCGAGTGTGTGGCCATCGTTTCGAACAACCGAGTCGAATGGGCCGTCAGCGCCTACGCCTGTTACGGCCTGGGGGCCGTGTTCGTGCCGATGTACGAGGCTCAAAGCGCGGCCGAGTGGGAGTTCATCGTGGGTGAATCCGAGGCGACGGCGCTCATCGTCGCCAATGTGGCGTCGCTCGAGAAGGCCAAGCGGCAGCTCGCGGCCACCGAGCGGCTCCGGCACATCGTCGTCATCGACGCCGAAGTGGGCTCACAGCCCGACGATCCGCGGTGCACGACCTATTCCGCCTTGTTGGATTCGCAATCCACTGCGCCGGCGATCCAACCCGCTTCCGGCGATCTGGCGACACTCATTTACACCAGTGGAACGACCGGCAATCCGAAGGGGGTGATGCTGACACACGGCAACATTGCCTCGAACGTGGCCGCGATCCACCAGGTGTTGAAGCTCGACGCGAGCGATCGCTCGCTCGCGTTTTTGCCCTGGGCGCACGTCTTCGGTCAGACCGCCGAGCTTCACCATCTCTTTTCGGCCGGGGCATCGATGGCGATTTGCGAGGGACCCGACAAGATTCTCGACAACCTCGCGGAGATTCGACCGACGTTGTTCTTTAGTGTGCCGGCGGTCTTCAATAAGCTTTTTACGGCCGTTCAGCAGCAGCTCGCCTCGAAGTCCGGCCTCGTGCGGCGGCTCGTCTCGGGGGCACTCGAGGTGGCTGCCCGAAAGAGAAGCGGGGCCGAACTGAAGATCCATGAGCGCGCTCTCCTCCTTGTCGCCGAACGGTTGGTGTTCGCGAAGGTCCGCGCGAGGTTCGGCGGTCGCTTGCGGTACGCATCCGCGGGAGGCGCGGCATTGTCGCGCGAGGTCGCCGAGTTCATCGATACGCTGGGCATCCTCGTGTTCGAGGGCTACGGACTGACGGAGACGAGCCCCGTGGTGTCGACGAACTACCCGGGATTTCGCAAAATGGGCACTGTGGGGCCGGCCCTGCCCGGCGTCCGCGTCGTCATCGACCCCGAGGCGGTACAGGGTGGCGCACCGGGCAACGCCTCGTCCGCGGAAGGGGAGATCATCGTGTTCGGTCCGAACGTGATGAAGGGCTACTTCAAGCATCCGGAAGAGACCGCCGCCGTTCTGACGGCGGACGGCGGCTTCCGCACCGGCGACATGGGCTGTCTCGATGCACAGGGATTCCTGTCGATCACCGGGCGCATCAAAGAGCAGTACAAGCTCGAGAATGGCAAGTACGTGGTGCCGACGGCCCTTGAGGAACAGCTCAAGCTGAGTCCGTTCGTCTCCAATGTGATGGTGTACGGCGACAACCGTCCCTACAACGTGGCGCTCATCGTCGCCAACGTCGCAGCGCTCCGGCGGTGGGCCGACGACCGTCCCGATCCGCTTCCGACGGAGGCCGACCGGCTCCTCGCCGACGAGAGGGTGCGCGCGCTGGTGCGTGGAGAGATCGACCGGGTTGGCGCCGGCTTCAAGGGGTTCGAGGCCATCCGGGACTTCGCGCTCATCGGCGAGGCGTTCACGACTGAAAACGGCCTGCTCACGCCGAAGCTCAGCTTGAGGAGACGAAAGGCGATTGAACGATACAAAGACGTGATCGATCGCCTGTACATCCGCGATGCCCGCGCCGTCGCCGCCAGCGCGAGCGCCGCATGAACGAGGTCAACTCATGCGACGCCAGTCGACCATGCGGATGATGTGCGACGCGGCACGGTATTCCACCTCGCGTCGGGTGCCCCAGGCGTCCCCTCCGACTTGAAGGGGCATGGGGCGAGAGAAAGTCATGCGCACGTGCGTCGCGAGCCAGTCGTACATACCGCTCAGCGGATACGCCCCGCGCCAGAGCGAACGGATCGATGCAATCGCTCCGACGACGCCGCGGGCGAACACGCGGACATTCATGAACCCGGGGATCCGCTCGGCAAACGGAAAGGCCTTGAATCGGTAACCGAATTCGGGACAGGTGCCGACCGACGACACGCCGGCGGGACCCTCGTAGAGGATCGCTCCCCGATCGACGGCAAGCTTGTAAGGGCGGCCATCCGGTGCGAAGGCGTAGACGACCTCACCCAGGTTCTCGATGGTCAGACGGGGGTTTCCGTGGATGAGCACTTTGGGAATCGTCCGAAGCAAGGCTGCCGACATGTAGCCGTAGACGCTCTTCGAGAGGCGCCGGCCCGGGCCTCGCACCCGCTGCAGCTGAAGCTTGTAGTCTTCGAGGATCATCGCGTCCCAACCGGATCCCGCAAAGTGAGCGAGCGTACCTTCGACGTCGATCAAGCCCGACCGGTGGGTCGGGAGCGCCGGCGCGGCTCGCCCCAGCAGTTCGAGACACCGGTGCAGCTTCGGAGCGCCGAGAGCGTGCGCCCAGCCGTTGCCGGTTCCGAGAGGCAACAGGCCGACGATGGGCAGCAGGACGTTGTCCGGTGTGATCCGGGCCAGCGCGTTCACGAGCGCGATCGCCGTGCCATCGCCGCCCGCCGCGAACACGCCGCGTACGGGCGGAAGGACCCGGAGCCAGGCGTCGATTTCCTGGGTCGATTTGGTCAGCCGTACGCTGGCGCCTGGAAGGGCGCGTTCGATCTGCACGGCGACGCGGCGGCCGCCTCGCTTCGCGTTGGCATTGACGAGAATCGCAAGGCCGGAGCCCGGAGCCGAGGTCGCGCTGGGCGCCGGCCATCGCGAGGTGGCGGGCATGGCGCTCAAAGGCAACTCTCTAAGACGGCCCGAACGTGGGCCATGAGCTCGGCGCGCCCCGGTTTGCCCCGTGCGGCGTACGGTCGGGGATCGACCCGTTCATGGATGGTCACGCGCACTCGGGCACCCGGCCGCGATCGGAATGCATGGGCGGGAAGGACCCGGCGGGTGCCTTGCAACGTAACGGGCAAAATGGCAAGTCCCGCCTCTAAAGCAAGGTAGAACGCGCCTTTTTTGAAAGGGAGCAGCGCTCCGGTGGGGCTACGGGTTCCCTCGGGAGCGATCCAAACGTGCGTTCCGCTCGCCAGCAGGTCGGAAGCACGCTGCAAGCTGCGAATGGCCGCGTTCCGGTTCGTGCGGTCGATGGCGATGAAGCCGGCGGCTTCGAGCGCACCCCCGAAGATAGGCACCCGAAAAAGCTCCTTTTTCGTGATCATCCGGACGTTCGGCCCAACCACCTGAAACAGGACCGGAATGTCGTAAAGCGATTGGTGGTTGCTCATCACGAGGTAGGTCTCGCCGACGGCCATCCGCTCCCGCCCCGAAACGTCCAGCTCGATGTGCGCATGGCGCAGGCACTCGCGCGACCACCGGTCGAGGCGTTCATCGCACACGCCCTTCGAAACGCGACCGCGGACCGCATCCACGACGGTGGGTGCGGAGATCGCGAGAGTCTCGTAAATGTTCCGAAGCGACACGGCGATGGACGCGCTCATCCGCGTCCGGGGAGGTATCACGAAAGGGCGTCGGGGATAACGCACGGTCGATGCAATCGGTCGCGCCTGGGCGGACCAACCGCAAGGGGGCCAACCGCCTGCCAGGCTGCAGAGCCCGTGGCGACCGTCGTTGGCCGCGGCGCCCCGGCCGTTCGCTGAAACGCCCGAAGCCGTCGCCGACCCTTGCTATCGCGGTTGGGGGTCCGTAGCATGGCAGCGCTTCTGGCAACGAATTCCGCGCCGAATCTCGCGCGGTTTCGCTGCCACGGTCGACATTGGTGTGCCTCACGGCCGATTGTTCGGCCGTCGGGCCGTCGAGAGATTTCCGCAAGGTGATGGATGAGCGCGAAGAGCATCAAGAGCGCCCTCGGTTTGCTGCAAGAGGACGCGGAGAGCGGCCAAGCGTGGAAAGAGCTGCGTACCGAGTTGGGCGGCGACGCCGGTATGAGCACCGACGATCTCGCACATTTGCTGGAAGCTGCGCGACGCGCGCACGAAGCGCGGCGCGAGTACGAAGCCGTGGCCGGCTTGCTCCAGATCGAGGTGGACGCGGCGCGGGGGACGGCCCACGAGGGGCAGTTGCTCGGCGAGCTGGCGCGAGTGCTCGACGAGGAGCTTCTGGACGGCGAGAAGGCGGCCGTGGTCTACGACCGTCTGCTCGCGATTCGTCCGAACGATGCGGACGTGGTCGAGGCGAAAGAGCGAGGCCAGGCGAAGCGCGCAAAGTGGCGCGAGCTTGTCGACCGATACATTCAGGAGGCGTCTCGCACCGCCGATGCGATGTTCCGAAGCTCATTGCTCGTCGGTGCCGCCGAGGTGACGTACCGCTTTGGACGAGGCGACGGCGCCGATGCCGGGCAGGCGAGCGCTCGAATCGTGCAGATTCTCGGCGAGGCGCTGGATCTGGACCCCAAGAACCGCCGTGCCGAGATGCTCCTCGAGCGGGTCTTGAGGGAGGGGGAGCGTTGGGACGAACTCGCGCGCACGCTGGAGCGCTTCGCGACCGAAGCCACCCAAAAGGAGGAGAAGATCGCCGGGTGGGTTCGGCTCGGTCGCTTGTACGCCAAAAGGCTTCAAGCGCCCGAGCGCGCTGCAGTCGCATACGAAAGAGTCTTGGATCTGGCGCCGGGTCACGCCGAGGCG
>JBEKOY010000202.1:0-10596 GCA_049521295.1 Polyangiaceae bacterium
GTTCGAGCACATCAACGCGGTTGCCGACGACTTTCTGCGACGAGGAAGCCCGGTGATCTCCGTGGATACGAAAAAGAAGGAATTGGTCGGCAATTTCAAGAACGCTGGGCAGGAGTGGCGGCCCGCGGGGCAACCGGAAAAAGTGCTCGTGCACGACTTTCCCGGCGACGCCCTCGGGCAAGGCCGTTCCGTACGGCGTCTACGACAGTCACATCACGGGTCTGCCAGTGAGCGCCGACAGCGTCACGTCGTGGTCCTGGTCGGTTTGGAGTGTGAATCGGGGGCAGCGTCCCCTTCTTTCAAAATCGGCATGGGAGTCCTTTCGTTTGGGGCATGCGTTTCCGGATGGAGGGCAGCCGGTCCGCTCGATCTTCGGCCGACGCCCGTTGGACTATACTCTCGGTCGTTGGTCTGCACGATTGCGGTTCTACCCGACAGGGCCGTTTTGGGCCGCGACTTCGCGTTGAAAGCCGAGCGCCAAGATCACGCCGGAAAGCGAGAGCATCGTGAAGCCGAGAATCGCCGGGCTGAGTGACTCGGCGGCGCCCTGGAGGAGGACCTGCGCAAACGTCATGTCCGAATGCTCGGCCCAGTACGCCGGAGCGTGATGCCCGACGGCCGCGAGGTCCGCGCACACGGCGGTCAGGGTCGCGCACGCGGTCGCGCCCGCCAATACGAACGTCATCCGCAGCATGCGCCGGACGGGAATCCACGCGAAGCGAGCCGCGAAAGCCAGCGTCGTAAGCCCAAAAGCCAGCAACCACCCCATCGGGAATCCTCCCTCTCTGAACAGATCGATCATGCGTCACTCTCCTTGGGGATGAAAACGTGCGAGCGGGCGCGGCGTGACAGTTGTCACGCTCGCTTTGCTTCGACGTTCTACTAGAGGACGCCATGGCTCACGGACCCGATGAGGCCGCACTGACCTTGCTGCGGCGTCGCGACCCCCGTGGCTTCGACCTCGTCTACGGCGCGTACGCCGCGCGGGTGAGATCTTTTGTGCTTCGGCTGTCGGGACGGGCCGACGTCGCGGACGATCTCCTGCAACATACGTTTCTGCGGCTCGCCGAGCGCGGTCCGGATCTGCGCGCCGACTCGGACCTCCGAGCGTGGCTTTTTACCGTCGCGCGCAATGCTTACCTCGGTCAAGTGCGGGCGCAACGCGTCGCCGTCGATGCTGCGGCCCTCGAAAGTCTCGCGAGCCCTGCCGACGATGTCGAGGCACGACTCGCGTTGGGCGATGTAGAACACGCGCTTTCTCGGTTACGACTCGAGGATCGCGAGCTACTCTTGTTGGTGGGAGTCGAAGGAATGGAGCCCGTGCAGGTGGCGGCGATGTTGGGCGTCGATGCGGCCACCGTTCGGCAGCGGCTCGCTCGCGCTCGCTCTCGTCTGTCGTGCGAGCTCGAACGCCGGTCGACCTCCGGCGATTCACCGAAGAAAGCTACGGTGCAATGATCCCCGACCCTCTGTTTGAGCGCTTGGCCCGTTTGCCCGTGGCCGATCCGACTCCTGAATTTTCCGCAAAATTGCGTGCAGCCGCATGCGCCCGACTGTGCGCCCGTCCGGTGCATCCGGCGTGGGCGTGGCTCGTGGCCACGTGGGTTGCGGGCTACCTGGGCTGGGCCGTGCACGTCTCGAGCAGTCTGTACCGGCTCGATCCAACGACCCATGGCGATCGGGAGCGGCGCATCGGTGCGAATGCGACCTCAGGGGGTGGCTCCCACGGCGATTCGGTGGTCGATTACGGCACTCCCTGATGGGGTCGCAAGCACGCCCGGAAGCGGGCGGAGCCAAATCGACTCTGAACCGGTGGCGTGGGCAAGGGGTTTCGCGCAGAGAGTTTTCTTTTTTTCGTTTCGGAGTGGGCTGGGTTCTTGGAATTCAATGGACGTATCGCTTCTCGGCGCTTGAAGGGCGCCGGAGCGCGGTGACAGTAAGGGGAGCGCTCCGAACGCGCGGCTTGGCGAGCTACCTCTCGATTGACTCTTCACGTTCATCGGGCAGCAAAGTTCGCGTCCAAGGCCCGAGACGTAGATTTGGATTCGAAGCGGTGGAGCGAGACGCAATTTTTCGCACGAAGTACAGTCACGTCTCCACCGGAGCGGAGATCGCAAGAGCTTCTACCGATTTGTCGCGTTCAACGTTCCATCCAGATGGGGTGCTCTTAGGCTACGCGCTCAAGGCGCATCGGAGACGGTCGTGACGATTCATGTCATGGCGGCGTCCTCCGAAGTCTTGTTGCGGCGAGGAGCCCGCCGCTGGAGTTTCTTGGCGGCGCGTTCGAGCGCCTCCGCATTCGCGTTTTTCGAACGAGCCTCTCTGCGAGTGCCCTTTGCGCTCGCCTTGGCCTGTCCCACCGGATCGTAAGTGGTGCCGTCGCGCCACATCGCCCAGAGGACGCCGGCGAGTTTTCGTGCGATGGCGATGGCGGCGATTCTCTTGCCTCGCGTCTTGGCGATGCGGTCGCCCCACTTGCAGTTGGGCTTCAAGACAGACTTCTCCTTTCGTCCAGCCATGCGACTGGACGGATTCGTGTTCATCGCGGCGCCGATTCGTGACCTCCGCTCGGGAGTCGCCATCCTTCCATGCGTGCTCGGCCCAACGGCGGTCGGCACATCTTGCCGTACGGGAAAAGGTGAGGCCGGCCAATCTACTCGAAGATTTCGCGAGGCGTGCGCATCGCGAGCCATGCCGGACTGCGGCCTGGCCTCCCATCGACTTCCCCGGCTTCGGTCTCCGATCCGGTTAAGATGTTCGGTAAGCTATGCGACTTTTGCTTTCTCCTCCTGCACATAGGTACGGAGCCGCTGCGGGTCGTACGTCGTGCCGTCTCGTAAGATGTAGAAGGCCGTGCGCACGATGAACCGGGCCGCGGCCACGATTGCAATCTTGCGACGCACGCGGGCGGTCTGGACCCGTTGGGGCAGCTCGCGGAGCGGGCGGGCGTCGTCGGAACCGCAGCGGAACAGCAAGACGTGTCCCGCCTGGACCAGCACGCTCCGCAGTGTGCTGGAGCCTTCTTTCGTAATCGATCCCAAACGGGTCGATTCGCAACTCTGATGGACGGACGGCACCAGCCCCGCGTAAGCCGACAAGAGCCTCGCGTTGCGGAACCTGCGGATGTCACCCACCCACGCGTAGAGGGCCAGACCCACCCAAGGACCCACCGCAGGGCTCGTCCGCAAACGACGCACGGCGTCGATGCGTCTCGCCTCGCCGTAGAGAGTTTTTTCGAGCTTGCGTAGCTCCGCGCGCAGCTGCTGTTCTTGACGGGCGCGGAGCTCGAGGGCGTCGGCTCGGTCCGCGTCCAGCCCATCGGGGCACGCGAGCAGTTGCTCGAGCTTTCGGGTGATCTTGCCCGCACCCTTGGCGATGGGGGTCCCGATCGCGCGCAAGTGGGACCGGGCACGCAGCAGCCATCGCTTGCGCTCCGCCGCAAGGGATCGGCGCTGTGCCAGCAAGCTGCGTAGGCGTCGTACTTCGGTCGTCGGGATATGGACGGCGTGAGGCATCAGTCCGGTCTGAAGGCTCTTGGCGATCCAGTACGCGTCGCGCCTGTCGGTCTTCTTGCGCGATGCCGCGATCATCCGAAGATGCTGCGCGTTGAACGACAGGATCTTCGCTCCCGCGCTCGTCACGACGTCATGGACAAAGTAGGTCATCGTCCCCACCTCCTGACCGCAGAGCAGCGTGTCGATCGACGCTTCGTCAAATCGGGCGCCGTCGTCGGCAGGCTGCCCCTGTCGACGACTTCGCCCTCCGCGTTGAGCAGACAAAACACGGTTGCTTTCCCGTGCACATCCATCCCAAGATACTTCATGTCTCCTCCGTCGAGTCGAGCACGCTCGCCGGCTCGACCGGTCGTTGGCCCGAGGAACACCCCGAGGCCCTTTGCTGCTCATCATGACGCAGCCTTGTGACGGCTCCACGCGAGGAGACCCTCTGCCCTCGTGCTCGTCGGCGGCACCGCGACCCGTCGCCACCGCTTCGGCGTTTTGGCCTTTCCTCGCAGCGTGCCGACGACGAGCCGCCGCGCCGCCCCTTCGCTCCCTTCTTCCTTGCCTCCCCCGGCGCGGTATCGCAACGACCGTCACCGACGCCAGCAACATGGCATCTACCCGCCAAGACCCCGAATCGTCGTGACGTATTGCGACCGCGTCTGCACCAGCGCTCCGAACGCTCAACTGCGCCCGAAGGGCCCGACGCTCGGGAGACAGCACATGCGCCTCGGCAACACGGCCCGACTCCAGGCGAGCGCGATCACTTCAGCGTCGATCGCGTCGTTCCTTCGCCGATGCTGACCCACGCCGATCTGCCGAATCCGCGTCGTGTCGAGCATTCGAGGATTCTGTCCCCACTTCTTCAGCGTGTCGTGCACGTGCCACCCCTCGCGCGATTCGTCCGTAGTCATGATGAAGCCCCCCGAGCACTGGCGGCGACCACTCGAACTGGGCACGCGCATCGTCGTGTTCGCTGAGGTCCGCGAGAGCGGCGGCGAGCACGGTCACGACGGCGAACATCTTGCGCGCGCAAAGCGCTGTCCCCAGCGAATTTTCGGCATCGGCGAAGTAGCCAAGACGACTCTTCGCCGGCGCGCCCTCGCGCCTCGGTCGTGGTTCCTACGTAGTATCCCATCCCCGACTGAGCTGGTTTCGAGTCCGGCCAGGGTCGAGTACGCGCGATACCGGAGGTCGCGATGGACCGACGGCTGCAAAGTGGCGGGCAACAGTGGACGGAGCGCAGGCGCGGGATGCTTTGGCGGAGCTGCAGGACCGCGGCGAGAGCGTGGCGGCCTTGTGAACGAATGCGATCAGACCCCAGGTCTCGCTCGCGAACCGACTCGCGCTGAAGGTCGTCCGGTTCGGGACCGTCAGCCGCGGACGACCCTATGAGGCGGCTTTACTCACCGAGCTGGCGCAGGAACCGGGCGAGGAGCTCCTGGTCGAACCAGACTCCCTTCATCTGCATTCTATCAACGTAAGGCCGAACCACCGAAACTACGCCTTGAACTTTCGCACGGCCAAGGAGGCCGAGTGTGCCCGTCACGCGAAGGCCGACCGCGGCCGCCGCTCTCCGGCCCATTCGTTCGTCGATCCCAACGATGGGGATCCGTTGGTCGAGCGCCAGTTGAATGACCGGAGGCCTCGCCTCGGTCCAACTCGGCGATCGCCAACGGACTGACGGCAGCCGTGAGCTTTGCGAATCTGAGCCAGGTAGCCGCAGCGGCCGGGTACCCGCGCCGCACACCCTCTTCAAGCTCGTCGCGCACTTCGATCGGAGCGACGAAGTCGATTGGAAGGTCTCCGATCGGATTGAGTGCGTCGGCGCAAGCGAGAGCTAGGATCGGCCCCGTATCTAGGACAATCCGCTCAGCCATGCTGGGCGAAGGCCAGCTCATCGTCGGCGTCGTCTGCGGACATGTTGCTGACCGTTACGCGGACGCGCGGCAGCGCAAGGAGAAAAGCGACGCGTCCCATCCCGCAGAGCTGTGCGGCGCGACTGGACGAAAGGCGCCCAAGCTCATAAAGCTTCGCCGCAAGGAGAAAGCGAGCCTCAGCGGCAAACTCCGACGGCGATTGCCCCGTGACGAACAGTACCTCATCGCCATATTCCACGGTTAGCGTGTGGGACATCCCGAGCAGGATAGCACCGGGCATGGGCGGGCCACTCCTTGGCGTCTTCGGAGTAAGCCATCGACCCCAGAATATCGTGAGGGCTTGGCAGTCGTCGCTTGGCCATCCAACGACGATGACGAAGGTAGCCAGGCTCAGGTGGACCGGGCGGACCGCACCGGGCCTGCGCTCCGACTCGGCCTTGCTGCTTTTGACGCGGCGAACTGCCGTTTGGAGCCTTGCTTCCGAGTGATGGTCGCGACCAAGCTCAGAAGACGCGGTACCGAGCCCGGCCTTGCCCAACGTGCCACGACCGGGGCGCACTCGCGCGCAATCGTGCGGACGCGCGAGGAGCGACCGACGAGCAGGAAGCGAGGGGAATTCGAACAGTTGGACGAAAATGGCAGGGCTATCCAGTTGCAGATTGCCGAAAACCAGGGTTCGATTCCTGTCATGTGGCTGGGCGGCCACGCTCGGACGCGCGCCTCCACTTTTCGTTGCGCGCGAGCCGTCTCGCTTCGAGATCACGGGCGAGTTGCCCAACAATATCGAAGCGGCCCGCAGCGGCTGCCGCAGTTAGGGCGCTGGCAAGCGCAACCTCGACGACGTCCGAATCGTCGCCACCTTCGGCCGTCGACGGCACCGTCAACGCGGCGGCAGAATGCGGCGGTGATGTGTCGGAAGCCTCGTCTTTTGGCGCGATGCTCTCTTCAGATCCTGCGCAATCCTGCACAATCGCGTCGTACGATATGCATATTGCTGGCTTTAGATTCCGCCGCCGCAAGGCGTATGGGGTCGACTCCCTTCCCGTGCACTTTCGAATACTTAGATAGAGTCAAGGATCGAGTTATTCGACTTGCCGCCCCGTTCTGCCGCCGCGAACGCGGCGGCAAACTCCGGGATGGCCGTGTCCGCGTCGACGGGACTCTCGCGGAGCTCGCGCCAACGTCGAACGTCTCGCTCGTAGGTGCGGAGCATGCCGAGCGTCGTGTGCCCGCTCGGTCGGTAATCCAAAGTGCGTCACGCCCGGCGAATATCCCCGCGGTGATGAAGAATGCGCGCATGTCGTGGGCACGCAGTCGCAGCTTGTTTACCTTGCGATCGAAGAGGCGCGCGCGGTCGATGCCTACTGCTCGCAGTACGCCCGGTTAGTGGTCGCCGTCCGCAGGGCGCCCAGCGCTTTGGCCGAGAGCGCTTTGGTGGAAGAGGCGCGCGGCGTCGAGGACAGCCAAGAGAAGCCAAAGCGTTGCGCTTGGCGAAGACCCCCCGCAGGCCGGCAAGTGCATATACACGCCAATACGCGATTAGGCGATGAGACGCTTAGGCGATTGTGCGACTGCTCCCAGTGGTGGCGGAACTGCCAGCGATGAGCCAAAGCCGTTGCAAGAGCTGGGGGGGGCGAGCGGCCTACCCCTACTGCGAGACTTTCTCTCGCGCGAATCAGCTGTCATTGAATGTTTACAGTGAGGCATTGGCTCGTTTCGAGTGATCCGGCTCGTTTTCCAGTCCAAGACAAGCGTATTCGACCGCTCGGGTAAGCGCCATTGGACGACGCGCGACTTCGTTCTATGGTATTCGCCAAGAGGCTGGATGAAGTTCTCACGCCTGTCCGCGCTTTCCGTCGCCATCGGCGCCGGCGCCGCCTTCGCCTGCGGCGGCGGTGACACCTCCACGACGAACTCGCAAGGGGGCACCGACAGCTCCGAGTCTACGTCGTCTGCAGAGCTCTCGACGACAGTCGAGAGCTCAGGCGCTGCCGGCGCCGCGAAAAGCGATGCCGGCACGAGCACGCCGGGCCCCAACACAAAGACGTTCGGAAGCTCCGTCGACGCCAGTGCCGCCAACGGCAGTACCGGCGCGACCACGTCGAGCTCCAGCGCAACGAGCGCGGAGGCAGAACCGAGTTCCTCCAGCGCGAGCCACCTGGCGAGCTCCTCATCGACCTCGGCGGCGGCAATTTCCTCGAGCACGGCCTCCGGATCGAGCAGCGGGAGCCCAGCACCCTTGGTGTCCTTTCAAACCGACGTTTATCCCATCCTCCTCGCGAACTGCGGAATGACATGCCACGCAACGGGCGATTCGTCGAATGGCATGTTAACATTGGGCACAAGCTTCGGATATTTGGCAGTTTGGGAGGAGCTGCTGACGAAGGGTGCCATGGGGAACGCGCCCGATACGACCTGCGAAGAGGCCTACGTCATCAACCTGGCTCCGGTGGACCAGAATCCGGCGGGAAGTCTGCTTTACCAAAAGATTACCGGAGTCGGGATCCCCGCCGGGTGCGGCGTCCAAATGCCCAAAGGTGGGCCTTATCTGAGCGCCGCGGACCAAGAGACGATCAAAAACTGGATTCTGGACAACGACCCCCTGTAGCCTTGAAGGAACCTCCTCACCGCGCGAAACGGCGGCGGATGAAGCAGCGCGGCTGGCGTGCCGCTCGTCAGCGCTTGCACGATGGCATAAGGACCGCCCCGCTCCACGGCGCGCGCACATGCGGGGCGATCCCGAATGCCCCGTGGGACCCGTAGAGATTGCGGCCGCGTGGTCTCGGCGAGCCCGGAGCGCGCTTGCGCGACCTCGATGGGAAAGCTCATTTGGATGTCCGCGGCCGTGAACTCTGCGCCTGTGGTGACGATGAATGCATGTTCTCAGGATTCCCTGAGGACGCAGCGCATGCGGGGCCAACGCCCAGCATACCGCGTCGGCCAGAGCGACTCGCGGGTGGCAGGGACCGCGTGCACGTATGCGCGACTTGCCCGGTGGCGACATTGAGGGCGGCGTACAAGTCGACGACCCCGTGTCGGTTGTAGTCGTGCGTATGGCGCATTGCCCGCCCCGTGCGCAGCGGTCGCGGATCCTGTGTGCGTTCGAGCGCCTGAATGGAGGTCTTTTCGTCGATGCTCAGCACGACGGCGTTCTCCGGCGGGTTCAGGTAGAGCCCCACGAGCGGGGGCGGTCGGTCTTGTTCACGTCGAGGTCCAGCCGATTGTGGACGAGATCGGTATCGGCCCAGTCAGGCGCGCGAGCTCGTCGGTGCGCAGGCCCTCGCGCATCAGGAAGCCGTACGCGAAGCGCCGCAATAACGGCACCCCCAGCACCCGAGCAGGGCCCGGTCCTCGTCCGGGTACAGGCACTCTTTCGCCTTGTCAGGTGGGGCCCGGGGGAGCCATCCGCGCGGGATGGGGCTGACCTGGATCCATTTGCCGGGGTACACGGCGAGAGGAACAAGCGCGACATCGTCTGCGCGACATGACGGCGCGTGCTCGTGGAGAGCTTCGCCGGCAGCGCCGCCATACGCCCTCCGCATCCTCGAGCGTGAAGGTGTCCAGGCGCAGATCGCCCACGTGTTCGAGCACATAGAGTCGCAGCAATTCTTCGTCGCGCGAGACGACCGGTTCTCGCGAACGTGATCCGCGTGGCGTTTCGCGAGCTGCCCCCTCCTGCCCCACGTCGTCTAAGACGAGCAGCGGAGCACTCATCGCCTGACGAACGATGGGAGGTTCGCCTTCCCCCAGCCCGTGCTGTTGCCGGCCACCCCGATGTCGACGCTCGGCGCGACGTTCACCGGCGCACGCGGGCGACCGCCCACATGGTGACGCTCGCTGCCGCGAGAGCGCCTCCCACGGCGAAGAATACCGTCGAGAGGTCTCCGGCGTTGTGCGCGTCCTGCGGCACGATCTGGCGCCAGGAGGAGCTGGAACAAGGCCAGCGCCGGCCCTGATGCGGGTCCAGGGTCGCGTCGCCATGAAGGCCCCCCGAAGAGGGCGCCAGCGATGAGGGAGTCGCGCGACGGCGAGCATCGAGGGGATCCCAAGGTTGATCGGCGCGTCGTCCTCGCGCGCCCACCCGAGTTTCCCCACCCCTTCGCGAACCCGCGCTTCGCGACCTCGATCTACATCGCCGCGCAGGGGCCGCCGTAGCGCTTGACGTTCTTTCGGTACCGGTCCCCAGGGGCAACGCTCTCGTCTGCACGCGCATCCAACGCACGGCGCCGGCTCCCCGCGATCCGCATGAGCCCGCCGCGGCGCGCGAGAGAAGGAGAACATCGCCATGATGAAAATCTACGGAAACCCGATGAGCACCTGTACCCGCAAGGTCCTCATGACCCTCGCGGAGACGAACACGCCGTTCGAGATGACCGTCGTGGACTTCTCGAAGGGGGAGCACAAGCAGGAGCCGCACCTCCGCCGCCAGCCCTTCGGCCGGGTCCCCTCGCTCGACGATGACGGCTTCGAGATGTTCGAGTCGCGCGCCATGGCCCGCTATCTGAACGAGAAGGCGGGCGGAAAGCTCGCCCCGTCCGACGCCAAGGGGCGAGCCAAGATGGAGCAGTGGATCAGCATAGAGACGTCCGAGTTCAGCGCGAACGCGATGAAGTTCGTCGCCGAGTACGTCTTCAAGCGCCCGCAGGAGCCCGCCGTTCTCGAGGCCGCCGGGAAGGCCCTCGTGACGACGTGCAGCGTAATGGAAGCGCAGCTCACGAAGACCCCGTTCCTCGCCGGCCCGGACTTCACGCTCGCCGACGTCGGCTTCATGCCATACCTCGACTACGCCATGGCGACGCCCGCGAAGGACATCTTCGCGAAGTTCCCGCACGTCATGTCGTGGTGGAACAAAATCAGCGAGCGACCTACCTGGCGAAAGGCGACCGGCAAAGTCTGAGCGCGAGCTTGCAGCTGGGCTCGGTCATGCCCAGCTCCGCGACCAGGTCGACGGCATGGATCGGCGCCCATCCGCTTATGTGACCGCGGCGGTTCCCCCGGTCTCTTCGTCGGCCGACGCGCTTTGCGCTGCCTACGCGGCGGCGATCACTCGGCGCAGAGCGCTTCTCGTCACGCTCTGACCGTCGCTCGAACCCCAAGGACCAGATCGCCGAGTTGCTCCCGCTGCGTGTGCGCTGCGGCGCCGCGTGCGCAGGGCTAGTGCCGCCTGAGTGCCGCCTAAGTGCCGCCTGGGATGAGCAAGGTGCCGGACACTTTAG
>JBEKOY010000203.1:0-6983 GCA_049521295.1 Polyangiaceae bacterium
GAAGCTCGCACACTCCAAGAACATCACGCTGAGACAGGCCGCGGCCGATTTGGGGCTCGTCAGACCGGAGGACTTCGACACGTTCGTCCGTCCGGAGAACATGGTCTCTCCGGGGTGATCGGCGGCGCAGGCCATTGACGCGTGTCCGCACACGTCTGTAGTGTCGGTGCGATGTATCCATCGGGTCCGAGCATTGCATAGGTCGGACGCGCCCTATGGATAACGGTGTCCACTCGTTGCGGAGGAAACCTTAGCCATGCATCTACCCAAAGCCGTATTCGTACTCGCGTTGTTTTCCGTCTTCGGCGCGGAAACTATTGGCGCCAGTGGGGAGGTACACGCCGCCGGGCGCTGCTTCCCGGTGATTGCCGTCGTTGAAACCTCGATCACCACGGAGAATTGCACCAGTCCAATCGGACTATGCACGGCCGGCCATCTCGTGGGAGGGCCGTTCGATGGGGCGACCACATTCCTGACTCTTGACGCGGCGCCTTCTGCCGGGATGCCTGGGGTGGAGCCGGCGGCGAACCTTTCGTATTCCGGCACCTTCACCCTGACGCAGCCTGGGGGCACGTACGTGTCGAGCGATCTCGGCGTTCTCGACGCATCCCACGCCACGTTCGTCGAGATGATGCGGTCGGAGTCTGGCACCGGGCGGTTCCAAAATCCCTCAGGCGTCTTATCCATCACCGGAACACTGGTCAACAACGAAACGGGATTCAGCGGGCTCGTCACCGGCGAACTCTGCACCGACAGCGGCAACTGAACGGGTGATTCATGGGCCTGATTGGGCGCCGACGACACCGCTCAGACGGTCGGTTCGCGATCGCCGCCCGCGTCGTTCATGGCGCCCCTTTCATAAAGATCACGACAAGCCGCGCGGCGCAGCTTGCCTGAGGACGTCCTCGGAATTGCGCTCGATCTCACGAGGATCACGTCTTTGGGAACGATGCCGAAGTGTTGATAGAGAGTGCTCCTCGACTGTTGCTTGACGTGCTCGTGGTCCGCGCGCGGCTCGATTCCGGCAACGACACAAAGCTCGTCGGTGCCCTCCGAGCCACGGACGGCGAAGGCAACGACGGACCCGTAGCGAACACCGTTCACCCCGGCGACCAGCCGTTCCACATCCGACGGAACGATGTTTCTGCCGCCAACGATAAGCAGATCTTTCAATCGATCCACGATGAAAAGGTCGCCATCGGCAATGTATCCGAGGTCGCCCGTCCGGAGCTCCTTTCGGGGTAGGGGATAGTCCGCGTCGCGCCGAAAATAGTACGGAGTAACGGACGGGCCGCTTATGGCGATCTCACCGACGTGCCGCTCTGCGAGCTCGGCGGTCCCTTCTGGATCAAGAATGCGGATTCGGTGGCCTGGAACAGCCCGACCAACGCTCACGAAGCACAGCGCCGAAGAGCTGTCTTCCCCCACCTTTAAGGCTCGGCGATCGGCGCCGAGAGCGTGTCGATCGACGAAGTCGTAGCGCGGCAAAGCGCGCGGTCGGGGGAATGCCGCCGCGAGCGTGCACTCGGCCATTCCGTAAACGGGAAACATCGCCTCGGGGGCCAGGTTCGCGACCGCGAAGCGGCGCACGAACGCTTCCATCGTGGAGCGGTCGATGGGTTCCGCGCCGTCGAATGCGAGACGCCAGTGTGAAAGATCCAACCCCTGCAGCGCAGAGTCGGGAAGTCGGCGCGCAAGCATGCTGTAGGCGAAGTTCGGTGCGCATGAGAAGGTGGCCCTGAACTTGGTCATGGCGCGAAGCCATGAATCGGGCCTTCCGACGAAGACTCGAGTCGGCATCACGTATGTTGGAATTCCTAAATAAATGCCAAGAAGGAGGCCGCCTACCAAACCCATATCGTGATACAGAGGAAGCCAGCTGAACGAGCGATCGCTCGGGCCAAACCCGGCGGCTTCGGTACTCGCGCGCATATTTGCGATGAGGTTGCAATGCTTGACGACGACCCCTTTGGGGTTTCCTGTGCTGCCCGAGGTGTACTGCAAGAACGCGGTCTCGCTCGGAGACCGGTCGAGTCGAAAGGCACCGGGCGGTACGCTCTCGCCGGGGCCCGACGCCAGATCGTTGGCGTTCAGAACCGAAGCAAGATCCGAGAGGCCATCCGCTTCGTGACTTGAATCCACCACGATGGCGCGCGGACCGCAATCCGTGGCGATGGCTCGTACCCGCTCTCGAAAGGCTTGGCGCGCGCGAAACTCGGACGAACACGGCAAGGGGACGGGAACGGCGCCCAGGGCTTGTGCCGCCAGGAACACCGACAGAAATGCGGGCGCACTTCCCAGGCAGAGAAGTACCCGATCTCCGGCGCCGATGCCCGAGCGGGCCAGTGCATGAGCCGCGCGTCGTGCGCGACGCTCAATGTGTGAAAGGGTATGGGGCTCCGAGTGGAGCTCGTGCTTGTCTAAGGACACGTCGCAAAACGCAATGCCATCCGGGTCGGCGGCCAACCGCTCTGCGAAGACGGCCGGGAATGTCCGCGACGGCTTGGGAAGGAAACCGGCAGTCTGCCAGCCGACTTCGGTCGAAGAAGAAGCAGGTTCTTCGCTAATTGTGCTGTCCAACATAATATTCGCGGCCATTGGCGATAAATTCCTCCAGTGAGGCGATGTCGGCTTCGGCGACGAGGTGCGCGAAGGTTCGTCGGGACCGGAGCAACTCTCCGACTCGCTTGATGGTGAGATGACGACACAGGCTCGTGTGCAGTAGCGGGAAGTCGATGAGGTCGCGCGCAGCGACATCCAAGAACGCGACATGAGAAACGCATCGTTGTCGCAACATCCGGGCTGCGAACGCACCCAACGATGCGAGCACGGCATCCAGGGCCACGGATTCGCCCTCTGCAAGGGCCGAGTCCGTTCTCGGCAAGGCTCGCAGCGCGGGTTGGATGTCACGAAGCTCGGGAAATCGGCGCCGAAGCAGTTGACACAGTACGTCGATATCCAAGGCGTCGATCCAGTCGCCAGCGAGGCGGATGAACCCGAAACTTCGAAGGGCGCCGGCGAGCCGCGCCGGCGAGCCTCCCGAGCCGAGATACGCAGCCTGGGGCGCAAGCCAGGATGCGACCAGCTCGTCGATGACGAACAGTGTGCGTGGGCGGCTTACGATGATCGTCCAATCCGCGTCGCCCAGGGCAGAGGCGAGCCCCGCCTCGCTACCCCGATCGACGCCGTCCGCGGACGCCAATTCAGCAACGTCGATGCCGAGCCCGCGAAGGGGGAAATGCAAAATGAGGCCGTTGTCGTTATTGACGTCGGCCGCCGAGAGGCGCGTCGAAACCGCGACATGCCCGGATTGAAGCCCGTCGGGCTTGCCTTCCGGGATGTATCTGCGGAGAACGAACGTGGCTTTCTCCGTGCCCTGCAAAGTAGCGCCCGACGACGTGCATCGCGTCGAAAGCTCGGCAGCGAGTTCCACTAGGGTCGCGTCTACCGACGCGAAGCTGAATTCCCTCGGACTGGTTCGGGGGGTATTCGAGGTCGCAAGCGCCGTCGCCATCTGACGCAAGAAGAAGAACGGCCATGCCGCTCGACACGGGGTGTCGAGAATGCTCATCGCGGCCGCTCGTTGTTCGCGTCGATAGTCTTCGTCGACTGCAAACGTCTTCGTCGCGGCCGACTCCATCAATTCCAGACACGTCAGGTAGACGCCTCGATACGCTGGCGGAAGTCGTGCGATCCGTTCGCGCTCGACGCGGCCTGTGCGGACGAGGTGCACCGGGCTGGCCGCGCACGGCGGACGGCGACGTCGTTCGGCTATATCCGTTTGGGCGACGGAATCAATGAACGCGCTGAGCCTCGGCTCAAAGTCGACCCGTTGAAAGCATGCATCCACCAGGCCTAATTCTGCCGCCTGTCGAGCGGATAGGCGAGCTCCCCACAGCAGGAAGTCCGTTGCTGCTTTGAGACCGATGAGTCTAGGTAAATCCTGCGTGGCGCCGAAGGTCGGAATGAACACATAGTCGGCGAGTTCCGTCATGTAAAAGTGTGTGTCGAAGGTATCGGCGGCGACCCGGTAGTCGCAATGCAGTGCCAATTCCACGCCGCACCCGTAACAATTTCCCTCAATCGCAGCGACGGTGGGCACTGCGCATTCGCGAAGCGCCAAATAGGCGTCGCGCACAGGTCTCGTCACGGCCGCCGCGTCGTCCGCGCTCTTGAGTGTCCCCGCCATCATCAAGCCGACGCCGTTTACGAAGCTTCGTCGCTTGCCGCTCCGAACGACGACGGCACGCACCGCGGCCGGCGAGACGTCCCGGAGCATGTCGGTCAGTATGCCCGCCGCCTGATGCGTAAATACATTCACGGCCCCGCCGGGCGTATCGATCGTTAGAAGGAGCACCCCTTCTCGCAGTTCCCGCCGCACCGGCGACCGCTCGATCATCGGGAGAGCTTCGTATCTTCGTTCGTATCTTCGACCGGAAGCGCGGCGACAATGTAGCCGCACAGGGAAGCGACAGTAAGGTCACACGGGTCAGGGTGAGAGGCGATCCAGTCGTCGAGCAAGATGGGGAAGCCGAGCTCGCCTTCAAGGCTCAGGCTCAATAGCGCCATCTTCATCGAGTCGAAACCGAGGTGCAACACAAGTGAATTTTCCAGCTCAACCTGGCTGGGAACTTCGTCACCACCAGCGCGACGAATCGCGGAAACGACTCCGCGCACGAGATTCGGTGTCATAAATGCCTCACAGTCAGTCCAAATCCCACAGCCGTCCGAAATGGACGAGCGGGGTTATATACGGCGCACTTGCGCCGTTAACTTGAGGATGCAGAGCCATGCACCCACATTTTTCGACAGACACGTGCCGCCAAGCCCGTCGCTGCTCCCTGCTGCGCAGGCTCTTCGGTGGATCGGACAGCCGTACGCGTTCTTGGAGGATTGCGAGCGACAGTTCGGTGACGTGTTCACGATCGACTTCGGGTCACAAGGCAGGTACGCCGTCTTTTCCCATCCCGAGGCCATCCGGAGCATTCTGACTGCCGACTTCCGAGTGCTCCACGTCGGTGCGGGCAACGCCGTCCTCACGGCCATTTTGGGTCCGGGGTCTCTTTTGATGCTCGAGGAACAGCGACATGTTCGCGAGCGGCGGCTTCTCATGCCGGCCTTCCACCAAAAGACCATTGTCCGGTACGGCGAGGTTATTCAGGAAACGGTGCTTGCCGCGACTGCGCATTGGTCGCCGGGGTGTGAATTCGTAGCACAGGAATTGCTTCAGGATATTTCCATCGACGTGATCCTGCGCGCCGTTTTCGGAGTTCGCGCGAGGGACACTTGCGCCGAGCTCAAGCAGGGGCTTATCGCGTTACTCAACGACAGACGGCTCGGGCTCGGGCTGCTGGCGCGACTGCGCGATGCGACTCCGCATCCGGCAATGGTTGATTTTCAGGCGCAATTCGATCGGGTAAGTCAGTTGACGAAGGCCTTGGTCGCGGAGAGGCGAGCCTCGGGTCAGGGACGCGAAGACGACATGCTGTCGATGTTGTTGGAAGCCCGTGACGAGGACGGCCAGCGTCGATCGGACGATGAGCTGCGTGACGAGCTTATCACTCTTGTCGCCACGGGTCACGAGACGACGGCGACCGCACTGGCTTGGGGTCTGTATTGGATCGCCACGAGCCCAGGAATCGAAGAGCGCCTTCGGAATGAGATCTCCAACGTTGCCGCGCCGCCTGATGCGAAGGCATATGCTCAGCTTCAGTATCTCGACGCCACGTGCAAAGAGGTATTACGTATTTATCCGATTGTTCCATCCGTGTTTCGGCAAGTTGTTCAACCATTCAGCGTGGCTGGTTATGATTTTGCCCCCGGCGACGTCCTCTCTCCGAGCATCTATCTCGCTCATCATCGTGAAGACGTATATCCAAACGCACGGGAATTCGAGCCCGATCGATTCATCCGACGGGCCTATTCGCCTTACGAGTACCTGCCCTTCGGAGGCGGGGGGCGTCGCTGCATCGGCATGCAGTTTGCGCTTTACGAGATGAAGGTCGCCATTGTGACGCTGCTTCGGCGCTACTCGTTGGCCGTGGCACCGGGACAGCAGGTCGTTCCCAAGAGGCGCTCGGTCACGGTCGCACCGTCGGGCGGGGTTCGAATGATTGTCAAGGACGTCCTTTAGGACGACGAGGCACCACCCGCCGGCGCTATTTCTTTCGCGGCGCTGGCGGGAAGGGACGCCACCCTGCGTACGAAGTCGGTCCGCGGGACGGCGTGGGCGTCCTGCCGGTCGTGGTGGGCGCCCCAGCCGTCGTAGGTGCCTCCCTGTTCGCGGCCCCGTTCGTTTCGTGCTCAGCCAAAAATTGCCGCACTCGGTCCTGCTCTGGGGCGGTCAACGACTCGGCGAGCCACTCGACAAGCGGGTCCAACTCCGTGAACATACGTCTTCTATTATCGCCTGCAGCCTCTTTGGTAAGCCTGACGATCTGCAGCGCCATCAGGGCGCTGCCGTTGCCGAGCACGGCGTTTCGTTCGACCAACCGGTTGTTGCCCCGCATCGTTTGGATGAGTCGTTCGGTGACCTCGGGTCGGAACAACTGAGTTGCGCGAATGTCGGTGCACACAACCACGGGCTGTCTGGTCTGTGCGGCGCAGGAAGCCACACACGCGTGCGAATCAAGCTCGAACTGAGCGACATCGTCGATTGTGGGACTTCCGGAGAACCGCAGTTCGATGAGGCGCCCTACATTCCAAACCGCAGTTAACACACCTTACACTCCGCGATAAACGCACGCTACCAGGCTTGGGGCGCAAAAGATAGCAATTCGAACGCGATCTTGGAGCAATGCAATATCCTTGTATTTCTAGTGACTTATGCGCTGTCCTTGTTGCTGAGAACGAACTTCACTTCGGGGAGTCGGAGGAGTCGGGGCCCGGCTCGGGCGGCGAAACCAGCGTGTCGGCCCGGGACGCCGTCGCGTCGACCGGTTCGGCCCGGAGCAGAAGCGCGCCGATGCGAAATTCATGACCCA
>JBEKOY010000204.1:0-6898 GCA_049521295.1 Polyangiaceae bacterium
CCGCCCGGCTTGAGCACGCGGTGAATCTCCTCGAGCCATGACGACAGCGTCCCGTTGTTCTGCAACCCGTGCAGGCCGCGCATGACGATCACCAGGTCGAACGTGTCGGCGCTCCCGAGCCTCGGGGCCTTCGAGTCGGCCACGACCGTCTCGACTTTGCCGTAGACCTCGGGCGCGGTGTCGAGCCATGCCTTGAAGCGCTGCCCATCGGATGTGTCGCGTGCATCGGGGGGGCCGTTCGGGTCGCCGCTCGTCGCGACGTAGCGGCCGTGCTCGTGCAGCGCCGGCGCGAGCAACTCCGTGTACCAGCCGTCGCCAGGCCCCACCTCGAGCACCGTCATCGTCGGTTTGAAGCCGAAAAAAGAGAGGGTCTCGACGGGGTGACGATACATGTCTCGCTCGGCATCACCCGGTTTGCGGTGCGCCCCTTTCGCGGCGGCGGCGATCGCCGCCTTGCCGCTCGCGTATGTTTTGTCGGCAAGCGCCTTCGCCTCCGCATGGATCTGGGGCGTCCAGCGGTCGAGCTCGGCCTTGTGCTCGGCCTCCCAGGTCGCACGATCCTCCCGAAGTTCGCGATTCCGCTTCACCCCACGGTGAGGACGAGCCACGTGACGTTCGGCGCGATCGAGCACCCTTTTGGCGTCGGCGATCGAGTCGGTCGTCACGCGCACGGAGAAGCCGTCCCCTTCCGAGTGCGTGTTGATGTCGAGCCACCGATCGGGAAGGACATACGGATCGTCGTCCCGCACTTCGATCTGCCCCAGTATCGCTCGCATCTGATGGCATTCGAGGCTGCGTGTGATTTCTTCGGGCCCCTGGCCATGGCTGGCCGCCGGGAGCAGGTACATCCGGGCGCCCATGAGGTTCGCACGTCGGTCATTGCCCGACGGCACGATCGCGTTCTCCGGCTCGACGCGTTCGACCAGCGCGGGAGCGATCAGCGTGGCGGCGCCGGCCTCTGCAGATCCCTTGCACTTGGGCTCGACCTCCTGGGCCCGGTCGATCGCCGTCCGCGTGTCCGGCAAGATGGGCCCCAAAACGCTCCCGACGCTCCCGCAACCGGCAAGAGTCAGACAGAAAGCGATGGCTTTACCCACGGGGCCCGACTCTAGCCGATGTCCACAGAGTGGCCAGCCAAGCAACCGTGCGGCGGCCCGGCCCCATCGGAAAACTGCGCGTGGCAACCTGTGGGAACCGTCCTGCGAGTTGTGGAGCTCATGGCCCATGGCTCGCACGTCCGCAGCCTCGCGCCGTGAAGGCCGAACTCGATGCCCGAGCGGACCCTACCGGCGCGAGACGAAGAGCCAGCCCCTCTCACTGCCCCGAAGCGTCGGAGGAGGCTGCATCTATGGATGAGTCTCCGGCAGGAGCGTCCACCGTGGAACTCTCCGAAGACGCGCCGTCGGCAGGCGAGCTCTCAGCAGACGCGCCGTCGGTGGACGAGCTCTCAGCAGACGCGCCATCGGTGGACGAGCTCTCGGCAGATGCGCCGTCCGTTGAGAAGCCGCCATCCTCCGTGCCCCCATCCGCCATCATGGCGAGGCAAGCGATGGGGTCTGGCGTAGCGACGCACGAGCAGTCCACGCCCGGAGGATATTGGCTCGCGGGCAGTGGGCCGTAGTTGACGGGCGCCGCATAGTTCTCTCCGAGAATGCACGGGCACAACGGCGACGGGGTCGCCGTAGTGCACGAGGCGAAGATGATGCCGAGAGCGCCCCCGGCGCAGCCGGGCTGACAAAACGCATTGCTGCTCATGCCCGACGCCGGACAGCAATAGGTTTCCGGACAATCCGGCACCGGTCCGCAAACGAGATCGCTGTTGGCGCAGTCGTTGTGGCTGAGGGCCGCCACGCAGCGATCGCCCTCGTGTCCCTCGTTGCACCCCGCCGCGGCGAGAGCCAGCGCGGCTGCCACGGCCAAAAGCAGGCGCTCGATCCGAGCGCGGCCGACCTCACGAGGACCAAAAGCCGACGTTTTCATGCCGCCTCTCTGGATGGACCTAGCAACACGGAAAGCACTTTTCTTGGTATGCATGGTTTCGCCTCAAAATCGCACGAGGGCCGCGAAAATGATCCGGTCGTCGTTTTTGACCAGATCCGGTCTCCAGCCCGTCGGTATCGCGGTTGTGATGTAGCCGTCGGGAGACGTGACGCCGCCGTGGCCCGCAAAGTAGGGCACGTTCGCCCCGCGGTGATTCCACTCGACGCTGTACGTGACCTGCTCGATGGGCATGTACTGGAGGCAGAAATCGTAGTCATAGCCGTCGAACTTGGCGCCGGGGTTGTAGTCGTAGGGATTGGTCGAAGTGGCATAATTGATGCCATCTACGCTCAAGTTCTGGGGGACCCCCGACGCCTGGCCGGTCGGCGCGAGCAGCAGATAGCGGCTCGGCATATGTACCCAGCCGCCGCCGAACGTGAACGCGAGGTGATCGCCAAACCAGGCGCGGTGGTACGCCATCGCGCTCAAAAACTGCGACGTGCACGGGTGCTTGGTGGTGCAGTGCCCCTCCGTGCCGCTTCCGCCGAACGCGGTTACCCCGTCGCCTTGCTGTCCTCCCAAGTCGAACGTCCACGATTCCGCCATCTTCGTGATGACCCCGTTCGGGTTATCGTAGAGTTTAAATTCCGCGCTGTTGTCGCTGTGGAAGCGAAGCTCTCCCGGGTTGTCCTGGGTGTCCCATCCGACGTATTGGTTGGCAAGCACCGAGAACCACTCATTGGGTCGCCAGAGGAGTTGGTCGCCGAACCCCGGCATCTCGTTGAACGTGCCGTACGTCTGCCACCCGTTGATGAACCACGGCTCGATCTTGAGCTTGTCGCTCGGAAAAATCTGAACGCGCACCCCGTTGAAGAACCAGGGCGTCATATCCGACGTGTACGACGCCAGGTAATTCCAGTTTTCGAAGTTGTCGTACGAAAACAGTCCCACGTACGACATGAAAATGCCGGCGTCGATGTTGATCCCGTTGAGGACGTCGAGGTGCACGCCGCCGTTCGCTTCGCTGATGTATCGGAGCGCGTCTTGCAGGTCGAACTGACCGCGAAACGAGCTGAAGTCGTTGCGGGGGACGAGCTCCGAACGAACGCCGAACTGAGTCAAGAGGCGGGCACGAGCATTTTTGTAGTGAAAGTCGCCTCCAAACCCGACGAAAGCGAGCGTGATTTCGTCGTCGCGCGATAGCGCCGTCGAGCCGACAACCGTATTGTCGATAGGATGGTTGAGCGACGACGTATAGTTGACGTCGAGAAGGAAGCTGCCGGTAAATATGTCGCTATCGAGGAGCGCTTTGTGCTGGCGGTTCGAGCCGTTGAGCCAGGTGAAGTCCCCGTACGCGAAGGGCTCGGCGGGCTTCTCTTTGGTGGGGGCAGGAGCTTCAGCCGGCTCACTGGAAGGCGGGAGGGCAGACGGCATAGGGGGCGATGGGGCGGCGGTGAGGGGAGGCGCCGGAGCCGGCGACAGCGTCGCGGGGGCAGGAGCTGCGGGGGCAGGAGCCGCGGGGGCAGGAGCCGCGGGGGCAGGTGCCGCGGCCGACGGCGGCGGCTCGGGGGGTGGTTGAGCGAGCAACGTGCCCTCGGACAGCACGATACAGGCGATCGTGCCGACCCATGCGCTGTGAGTGCGCAGCGAACTAAAGCGGACCATGCATTTGACTCCTCAGTGGGGTCGCGAATGGGACGTGGCATCGCGACGTCGTGGGCGAGAAGAGTGGCGGGTTGTGACGGAGCGTCACGCCCTCAACAAACGTTTGAGGATGTGTCGCATGCGCTGGACTCTAGAGGCATACGTTCTAAAAATTCGCTAAATAGGTTCGGTATTGTAATCAATATTCCGTGACGATTGATGCCCGGGTTCGGCGCGCGAGACATGGAGATACCGTAGCGAAACATTCATGACATGCGCATCGCGGGGTCGGCCAAAGCGGCGGACCTGACGCGCTGCCGGAACGCGGGTGACGGATTTCGTCAAGAGATATGGAAGGCACGTCACATTCGGCACGTATCCTCAGCCCGTGCAACGCCCGCTTTCAGCGAGCCCAATACGCGAGACGGCACATTGGAGGAGTAGACAAACGCCAACAGCGAACGGTCTCTGCCGCCGTGGCGGCTCTCGTCGTACTCAAGCCGGGGTTCCGATGACCTCTCCCGAGCACGTGCCCTAAAATGGGGTGCGAGCCAATGCGATTGAAGCGGCTCCGCGGCCATCATCTTACCGATTGCCGCTCGACCACTTCGAGGAGAACCAGAATTCGAGCCGGCGGATGACATCACCAGAAGAGCGCCTTCTTCCCTTCGCGATCGACCGTCCGCAACGACGCATGTTCCTTTGGCCGTCCATGTCGGATTGCTTGAAATCGAGCCCCACGAGGTCGGATGGTGATCGCTCGCCGGTGTTCCGGCTTCGATGACTCGGAGGGACTCCTCGCCGAGCAGCCCAAGGAGTACCGGCGCAATGGAGCGTCGTCTTCGATGACCCGGGCGCGCGGTAGCTGGCGCACATTCGGCCGACCTTGCCTGCCCCGGACAGAATCGGGGGCGTCAGTCCGGAGCGCACTGGCGGCGCCGGCGGGTCGGGTTTCCATACACGCGAGGCTAAGCGAACGAGTCCGCTACGAGATGTAAAAAAACTCGGCTTTTTGTGTATTACACATAAATAACGTGCCTTGAATGGAGCCCACCCGCCGGCAAGAACGGAAGGAATCTCGCTGAGATGGACGTGGCTGACGAGGAGCCCACGGCACGCATCGTGGCCGATGCGTCGGGCGCTGCGATCGCTCCGCGCAACGGCCTGCGAGGAGACTCGCGCGGTTGCATAGCGCGCTCTTGAGCCACGACGGCCGATGAACCGGCCTCCGAGCGCGAACCGGACCGCCGCCTTGCTCGTACAGCAAGTCATGCAATAGCTTGGAGCGCCTGTTTGCCCGCATAGCCACTCACGGAGCAGCCTCGCCGCCCGACATGAACCTCCTGTCTTCCAAACGGACCCATGCTCTTGCCGGAACCCTTGTCGTCATGCACAGCGTTGCCGCCAGTGCGTTTGCTCAGAGCCCTCCGCTGAGCCCCGCGACGGCCCCCTCATCGGCTCCAACCGCCTCACCCTCTCCGGTGACGGCTTCCTCATCGGCCCCAACCACCGCGCCCTCAGCCGCGACAGGATCCTCCGCCATTTTCACCGTTGTGCCCGCGCCGCCGATCGTGCCGCTGCGTCTGCTCGTCCCCGTGCCCGTGCCCGCCGCGAAGCCTGGACCTTCGACCACGTCCCTCCCCGCCACGGTACCCGCCCCCGCATCCCCGCCCGGGGTCGAGATTCATTTCGACGCGAACCAAGAAGGCGTCGCGCTCGCGTGGCGCCGCGACAACCCTGCGCGAACGCAAGCCATGTACAAATACGTCGCGGATGACTCCGGCGACCTTTGCATCGCCCCGTGCGACACACGGTTGCCACAGGCCAAACTGAGGATGGCACTCTCGCTTCGTGGAGACGATCCCGTCGAAGTCAAGGAGCCAGTCATGGTGTCCGCAGCGACGACCTTGAGGGGTATCTACCGGTCCCAAGGCAAGACGCGTGCGTTCGGCATCCTGGCCATCGTCGGCGGCATCGTATCCGGCGCGCTATTGGACTCGATCGGAGTGACCGTCGCGACAGAAAACAATCCGTGGTCCGGCTGGACCGTCTTCGGAATCGGCAGCGCCCTTGCGATCGGCGCGGTCGTCGTAGGAACGGTCCTTGTGCTCAAGAAAGACACCGCCACGATTGAGGTCATGCCGCAGAGCATCGCGCCCGTCGGGGCGAGGTTGGGGTTGAGCCCCGAGCGCGTCGCGGGGCTCACGGCCGGCGAGGGGCTCGTGCTGCGGGTGCGGTTCTAAACAGCGAGACCGCGGCTGGCGTGACCCCCCGGCGTGCCAGGTCGCGGAGGCTCGAAGCCACCGGCCAACGGTTCATCCCATCGTTCGTGGCCCGAGTCGCAAAGGAGCGCACAGGCCACGCGACAGCCGTGACTGCCTGGCCATGGACTCACGAGGCCCGACGGTGGCTCCCCCGGGCTGGGCCCGTCGCGACGGTCTACTCGAGCGAGTCGGCCAACTCGTTGATGTACACCTCAGATTCGTGTAACCGGAGCACAAGGTCTCTTCGAGGGCGTCCGAGGCGTCCGTGGCGCTCAGCCCACGAGAGGTCTCCCACGCATCCGGAATCCCATCGCTGTCCGTGTCAACGGGCGCAGTGCCGCCTGTGATGGTGCCATATCCGCCATTGGCGAGATTGGTTGCCGCTTGCGTGGTCCAACCGTCGTTCCACTCAAGGTGCCGTCCTTGTTGTTGTCGATCTCGTTGCCGGAGCTGTACACGGACTGATTGCCCATCTGGAAAAACGCATCGGCCACGTTCGGGGTCGAGGGGCCGGTGATGAGATAGTTGTTGACGATGTCGTGCGTGAGTGGACCCGGAGCTCGTGGCGGAGCTCGACACGGTGCCCGTATTCGGGCCGCCCACGCTGCTGCTGGCGCCGCTTTGAGTCGGCGGGGTTGTCGCGCTTGGGGTCGGGGTGGCTGTCGCGGTCTGAGTCGCCGTACCGGTGGACGTTGGATTGCTGGAAGTCGAACCGGATCCGCTCGTCGCGGACGTCCCTTGACCGCATGCGCCGACCACGATGCCCGCGAGTCCCACGAGCGCCGCGTAACGAATCATAGAAGCACCTCAAGGCCCGAACCACGGGCATTTTGACAGTATGGCGGAGCAAGGCATCGCGGGTGTGGCACTGCAGGGGGAATTCGACAGCGTGTCTGGTTGAAATCGCCTCCCGGATCGTCGAGCCGCCTAGCGTCGAGCCGCCTAGCGTCGAGCCGCCTAGCGTCGAGCCGCCTAGCGTCGAGCCGCCTAGCGTCGAGCCGCCTAGCGTC
>JBEKOY010000205.1:0-6867 GCA_049521295.1 Polyangiaceae bacterium
CATGCGCGCTGGCGATCGCCGACCCGAGCGTTGGGAAAGAACCAGCACCCACACTCCGTGCACGGCCGCTTGCGGACCATGCCCAGCGAGCTTGCTCGCCTTCGCCGTCCCCGCTCCCCCTGGGCATCGGCCGCTACAGCGATGCTCGGATGCGGATCCACCGGGCGCCGCGATGGCGCTCTACTGCCCCGTCCACTCCATCGCCGAATCGGGTGGACCTCTCCTCACGAGCAGACCCGGGTCATTTCTGCCGAGCGTCGAAGATGCAGGCCGGACGCTGCATCACGTGAACATCGTGCGTGCGCTCACGGTGGCGCGACCACCCTCTTCGACGGTGACGATCGCGGTGCCCACTTCGCTGAGCCGCTCGAACGGCGAGATCATCGTATTCGTCCAGCACGAGGACCGCGGCGGACGGGGTATGCCGATCCGCGGCGCGGCAAGGGCGCCGCTCCCCGCGTGACCTCGGTGGGCCGCAAGGCTCGGGCCCATCGCCGGCAACGCTATTGAATCACCCGTCAGATCGAAGCTCAAGGTCGCACGAATTTCAGGGTCATCCGGTCGCTCTCCCCAATAGAAGCGTACCTCCCGCGGTCCGCGTCCCCGAGCACGTACGTCGGGGGCAAAGTCCACACCCCGCTCGGGTAATCCTTCGTGTCCTTCGGGTTGGCATTGATCTCCGACGTGGCTGCCAGCTTGAAGCCAGCGGCCTCGACCTGCTGGATGAGGTAGGCCTCGGGCACGTAACCGGTGTCGCCGATGGCTTTCGCGTCGGTCGGCCCTCCGGGATTCGCGCGGTGATCGGTCAGGCCGAGGATGCCACCTGGTTTGAGCACCTTGAATATCGCCGCGAGCACCTTGTCGAATATCTCCACGCCGAGCCAGTTGTGCGCATTGCGAAACGTCAGCACCATATCCGCCGATCTGTCCGGTCCGAGCGTGGCATCTTGATGCCAGTTGACGACGATTGTACGAACGTGGCCGAACGAGTTTGGGTCGCTCCTGAAGCGTGCAAGAAGGGCCCTGGCCCCCTTCGTCGCGTCGAAGTCGGCCGGGCCGTTGGGATCGGCGATTGTCACACTGAACTTGCCGCGCTCGGCGAGGACTGGAGCGAGCACGGCCGTGTACCAGCCCTCGCCTGGCGTGAGTTCGACGACGCTCATGTCGTCACGCAAGCCAAAGAACGCGAGCGTCTCATGCGGATGCCGATAGACGTCGCGCGCGCGCTCGGCCTCGGTGCGCTGTGGGCCAGCGAGGGAGGCGGTCAGCTTCGCGTCAACTGGCGGCGGCACTTCTTCTGCGGGTGAATTCGCACGAGGGGCCGTGCAGCCGTACGCTGGCACGGACACCAAAGTGAGAACACTGAGAGTTCGGGCCAAGCTCATGTTTGTGCGAGCGATGAAGCGCGCGGCACCGCGGCCGGCGGTTGTCACGTAAGGCTCATGCCTCCGTCGACCGAGAGGATCTGTCCAGTTACCCAGGTTACAGACGGGTCCGCGAGAGCGACGACCCAACGAGCAATCTCGGCCGGCTGCGCCATGCGCCCCAGCGGAAGGGATTTGGCCAAGCCTTCCCTCATCCCGGCGATCGCACCAGGCGGTAGGCCGGCCTTGCTCAAGACTGGAGTGTCCACCGGCCCGGGGGCGATCGCATTGACGCGTACACCGTGCGGCGCGAGCTCGCGCGCCCAGGAGAGCGTGAGCGACTCGACGGCGGCCTTTGTCGCCGCGTAGATCGAAAGGCCCGCGCTCGGCTTGTGTCCGGCCGCGCTGCCGATGTTCACGATCGTCCCTTTGGACGTTTGAAGGGCCGCGAGCGCTGCCTGCGTGACGTAGGTCAGCCCGTAGACGTTCGTCTCGAACTGAAGCGCGATGTCATCCTCATGCACTACCTGCAGGGGCCCGATACGGACAGTGCCGGCGTTGTTCACCAGGACGTCGAGCCGGCCAGCCTCCGCCACGACCTGCTCAACCGCGACACGTGTTGCGCCACCGTCACGCACGTCCATTTTGACCCAGTGGATTCGCGGGTGACTCGCGCGCGCCGCGGCAAGCGTCGACTCGGTGCGTGCGGTCCCGTAGACGCTTGCCCCCGCCGCTGCGAACGCGATGGCCGTTGCCTCGCCGATGCCCGAATTGGCGCCCGTAATCAGAACGACTTCATTCACAAATGAGATCATGTTCGACTCCTTCGAGCGCCGCGGGGGGCGATCCTTCCAGCGAGAGCGACCGCGCGCTCGCCAAATCGACGTGTACTCATCGTCCGACGCCCGCGAGACAAGTTAGATGACTAACATAACGCGACCGTTGCGGCGCTCTACGATTCAGTGCGCGGCGCTCCCGACGAACCGTGCCGCGCAGGTGGTCGTTAGTCGGCCGCGGCGTCGGCCCCACCCTACCCTGACATGGGTGGCCTCCAAAAATAGAAAAGGATCCGCAAGCGAAGAGGCCGCTGCGGATGGCGGTTGTCACGCAACGCGCGGTTGTACGCAGCCGCGAGTGGGCGGTTACCCCTCCCCGCGTCGATTTGCTATCAGCCAAACGTGAAACCTCGGGCTTGCGTAAGCACGCGACGTGCCCTGCGGGCCTGGGTGTCTGGTCTGTCCGTGTAGGAGACAAAACGGAGCCGACACTGCACGGCTCGTTGACAGCTTGGCATCGATCACTTAGTTATCTGACTCACACGATGCCCGCAGCGTATGCCTCTGCCGACAAGCGTTCGGAGCTGATACGAGCCGCGACGCTGTTGCTCCACGAGCAAGGGTTTCAGCGAACAACGCTGGCCGACGTGGCCGGGGCCGCGGACGTGCCACTCGGCAACGTCTATTACTATTTCAAGAGCAAGGAGGCCCTCGCTGAGGCGGTGATTGCATCGCACCAGGCCGCGCTGCGCGAGCGCTTTGCATCGTGGGCGGCCGCGCACCGCGATCCGCGGATGCGACTGCGATGCCTCGTTCGCGCGCCGCTCGACTCGGCCGATCGCATCATCCAGTTCGGATGTCCGCATGGCAGCTTGTGTCAGGAGCTCGAGAAGCTCGGGGCCAAAGCAGCGCTCGCCAAGGCCGGAGCGCGACTTTTCGCCGTGTACATCGACTGGGCCGAGGAGCAATTTCGCGCCCAAGGTTGCGGCCGTGAATCAGGCGCGCTCGCAGCCGATCTGGTTGGGGCGGTTCAGGGGACGATGCTTCTCGCGCACACAATGCGCTCACGAGATCTGCTCGTACGACAGCTTCGTCGAATCGAGCGTTGGCTCGACGGGGCACTGACCACGAAACGCGAACGGAGCCGATCGTGACGTCTGAAATCACCGCGACGACCCTGAGAGATCGCATCGCCGAGTTCATGCAGAACATGGCGAAGCACGCACCCCACGAGGTCGTCTCCACGTTGGCTGCCGAAATTCGCAAGCTTGCCGAGTCGGGTATCGCAAACCGGACGATTGCTGTCGGGGCCCGAGCCCCTGACTTTTCACTGCCGGATGCCCGCGGCGGCAAGGTGAGCCTGTCGACGCTCGTCCAGACCGGTCCGACGGTCGTCACATTCTACCGCGGCGGCTGGTGCCCGTTTTGCGATCTTCAGCTGCGCGCCTACCAGGGGGCTATCACCGAAATCCGCAGCCTAGGCGCCGAGCTGGTCGCGATTTCGCCGCAGACTCCGAACTTTGCAATAGCGGACGTCTCAACGAAGGAGCTTGCCTTCCCCGTCCTGACCGACGCGCACAACCAGGTCGCGAAGCTGTATGGGCTCGTCTTCGTTCTGAGCGACGTGATGAAGGAGCTCCAGAAGGCGTTCGGCAACCCAATTCCCAAGTTCAACGGAGACGATTCTTGGGAGCTTCCGATGCCGGGCACGTTCGTGATCGACAAGAATCGCGTCGTTCGTCTTGCGCACGTCGACCCCGACTACATGAAGCGCCTCGAGCCCGTCGCCATTCTCGACGTTCTGCGCGAGCTCCGGGCGTGAGGCCTGGCGGCCTTGGTCTTGCTCTCGCGCTCGTCGTCGGGCTCGCGAGTTGCGCGAAAGCATCGAACGATCAGGCGACCGGTTCCTTGTCTTCCCCGGCCTCGAGTGCCACGCCCACGTCCGTTGTGGCACAGGCTCCGATGCCCCCAAATCCCCCAATGAAAGCCTACAGTGCCCCGCCGGCAGAGCGCCTCGGTGTGCTTGCGCCAAACACTGGAATGCCGGTGGGGAGCAAAGCGCCCGACGGTCACGCGCGCGATCTTGACGGCAAGGACGTTGCCCTCTCCTCACTCTATGCGAGGGGCCCCATCCTGCTCATCTTCTACCGCGGTGGCTGGTGTCCTTATTGCAATTTCGAGATTCACGCCTTCACGACGGGCTATCCCGAGTACCGGAAGCGGGGGGTCACCCCCGTGGCGGTCAGCGTCGACAAGCCGGAGGCGGAAGCAAGAATGCAGGCGACCTACTCGATTCCGTTCCCCGTCTTGAGTGACAGCGATGTCACGATCATCTCGTCATTCCACGTTGCCCGGATCGTGGGCACCGATGAGAGCACGAAAATGAAAGGCTTCGGCGTCGATCTGGAGAGTTACTCCGGTAGGACGCACCATGAGATCGCGATCCCGGCGCTGTTTCTGATTGACCGCGCGGGAACGGTGCGCTGGGCGCACTCGGATCCGGACATCCGAGTCCGCCCTTCGACCGAACAGATCCTTGCCGTGATCGACGCGATCGGTCCGACTTGAAATCGCGATGCGCGTGAAAGGAGGCTCGAATGGTCAAAGTAGGAATCTTCGTTCGATTGGTCGCCAAGCCGGGGAAAGAGGCCGAGCTTGCGGAGCTTTTGGTCGCGGGCCGTGCGATCGTCCTCCAGGAGAGCGGGACCCCGCTTTGGTTCGCGATACGCTTCGATGCCTCGACGTTTGGCATTTTTGATGCCTTCGCGGACGAAAGCGCACGTCAGGCACACCTTGGAGGCCGCCTCGCGGCGGCGCTCATGGCGAAGGCCGGCGAACTCCTGTCCGAGCCTCCCAAGATTGAGCGTGTCGACATTCTCGCCGAAAAGAGCTGAGCGAGCTCGCCTTGCCCAGAGGCGACCTCCACAAGATTCGCTCTAGTTCGTTCATTCGCGCTGGAAGCCGCTACGGCAAGCGCCATCCCGACGAGATCTGGCGATCTTCGCCCGTCACGGCCCCCGCCGCCTAGCCCCGGAAGAATGTGGCTGCGTACCTCGAGCGGCCTAAGGGCCGAGCCTCGGTCGCGCGCGCGTTCCAAGAAGCGAAGCCGTATTTCAAGATGTTCCCTGGATGAAGCCTTCGAACGAGTTGCGCCGCGACCTGGAACTGGGAAACGCGCTGCTCCGTCGTGAGCTCACGGCACCGGGGTATAGACTTCGTCGTGACCGTTCACTGACGGCGTGTGCGCCGTGTCGCTGCCGGCGAGCGAATGGCAACCGACGCAAAGGGTTGCCCCAGCTGCGCCGCTGTCGGGCGTGAGGGAGCTGCCGAGCCCGTCGGCCACGACGCCATTGGCATCGTGCGGCGCCGCGCTCGTGAGCGGCACGCGCTCATACCAGTACCAGTTCGCGCCATTTGCGCTGTCGGCTTGGGTCTTGAGATACACCGCGTAGCCAACGGGCGTTGTGTCCGTCAGTGCGTTGTACAATTCTTTGACGGCTGCCGCGCCGGCGGGCCAGGGGCCTGTCGCCGACGCATTCGCGTTGATGATGCTGTTCGAGTAGACGCGGTCGAAGCCGTGCGGGGAGGGGCTACGGCTCGCGTGGATGGCCGGCTCCGAGTCCCACAGTTTGTAGGCTCCCCCGGACAGCCATGTCTCGACGGCGGCGGCGCCCATGGGTGGGGTCTCCGTGGTTCCCGCCGGTCCGTCGATCGACGCGTCCGACTCCCAGTAGCCGACGGGCGTATACACTTCGTCGCGCCCGCCCAAGGACGGCGTATGCGCCGCATCAGAGCCGGCCGCAGAATGGCAGCCCACGCAAAGGCCGGGCCCAGCCGCGCCGCTGTCGGGTGTGGCCGCGCTGCCGAGTCCATCGGCAACGACCCCGTTTTCGTCGTGCGGCGCCGCGCTTGTGAGCGGCACGCGTTCGTACCAGTACCAGTTGTCGCCGCCGGCACTGTCGGTTTCGGTCTTGAGGTACACCGCGTAACCGACAGGCGTCGTGTCGCTAGCCGAATTGTAAAGCTCTTTGACCGCAGCCGCGCCTGCGGGCCACGGCCCGGTGCCAGAGGCGTTCGAGTAGATGAGATCGTTCGAATAAACCCGATCGAAACCGTGCGGTGAGGGGCTGCGGCTCGCGTGAATGGCCGGCTCCGCGTACCACATCTTGTAGGCGCCGCCTGCAAGCCAGGCCTCGACCAAGGGTCCACCCATCGGGGGCATCTGCGCGGTCCCTGTCGAGGCTTCGACCGTGGCATCCATCGCAGACCCTGTCGACGCACCGCTCGCGGGGCCGGACGTGCCGGCCGAGCCGCTCGTGGCTCCGGAAGAAGGCGTACCTGCGGAAGCTCCCGATGACGATCCCGACCCGGAGCTGCCCGAGGAGGGGCCACTGCTATTGCTGTTGCTGCAGGCGCAAAAGACCGTCGCAACGATTGACAAAGCGACGGGCAGGCTTCGAGCTTTGGACATGGTGGTGACCCTCCGAGAAAAAGCACGCCTCAGCGTCCCCACGGAGCGTGGGCGCAGAATTGGCTGACCTGCCCGTTACGCGTGCCCACGTAGCTGGTTACGAACGCGCGCACGATTTTATGGAACTCCCGAGCCTTCGCTCAATTGGGACGGCGCTTTCAAGTGCGCCAGGCGAAGCCTGGGTGAGGAGGAAGACATGTAAGAGCGGAAACCTCACGTAACCGTCCGCGGGTGAAATTCCCGACCGGCCAAGGCG
>JBEKOY010000206.1:0-6860 GCA_049521295.1 Polyangiaceae bacterium
GGGCGATGTGGCGCGACGGCACCGCTTACGATCCGGTGGGACAGGCCAAGGCGAGCGCAAAGGGCACTCGCAGAGAGGCTCGTTCGAAAAACGCGAATGCGGAGGCGCTCGAACGCTCCACCAAGAAACTCCAACGGGCGAGTAGTAAGCCCAAAGTGCGTCGGTCGACGAAGAGCCACGGAAGAGGGCGCGGAAACATATCGCGTCTTAGGGGCGTTCGTTATCGCTGAATCGGCGAACCGATTTGAGAGGTTCATCAGGCCGAGAACGACCAGCATGATCGCCACCGTAAACTCCAGGGCGAGCCCGACACGCGCCGGAATCACGACTTCGAACAGGACGATCGCGCCGCCGACGAACAAGAGCGTTGCCGTATGGCCGAGCCCCCAGAGCACGCCGACGAGCGAAGAGGTCCACAACCGGCGCTCGCGCACGACGATGGTCGTCACGGCGACGACATGGTCGGGATCGGTCGCGTGGCGCATCCCGAGGACAAAGCCGAGCAAAAGAATGGAGAGCACGAAGGACCTACGAGGGTGGCGACGGGCCCCTTCGTAGCATGACGTGCAGCATTCGTACTACGACTCGAGCGGGTGGCATTGGCGGAAACCAGCGCGACATTTTCACACGAGCGGCCCGGGGTCACCCATCTGGCGGACTCGTGCGACCCTGCGACAACGGTCGCCTTCGGGGCGTTTGGCCCGGATCGCGAACCGCGATCGAGATGCCGATCGCCCGTGCCGCCGGCCCCGACGCGTGCCACCGAACCGCGCTGGGGCTATCTTTTCGATCGTCCATGCCATCCACGCGGCCCCGGTTGTGGCCCCTCGTTCTGTGCATCTTTATCGCCGCGTGCCGAAGCGGCGCCGGTGATTCCTCGATTGAGGCGCCGTCCGCCGATCAGGCCGCCGCCGAGGACGCGACAGCGCCGCCGCAAACGTTTGCGTTGAACGTGACGTCGCGCGACACGACGTTTGTCACACGCGACCATTTCATCGCGGCCGTCGAGATGCAGATCTCGGGCGAACCCTTCGCGCAAGCCATGGGCCGAAACCTCAACGGCTACAGCCGAGACTTCGTCTGCCAGACGGGCGACTGTCAGCCGAGCATTTATTACGATCCTGCCCTCAACGATGGCATCGCCGGCGGGCCCCATGGCCGCACGGACCTGCCGGGGTTCGCGAGCGCGGTTGAATCGTACGAGTACTCCAAGCAGCCGATGAACAACATCGCGTTCGAGTCGGGCGCCGGCACCTCGCTCGTCTTCGGGCGGGTCATCAATCCGGCCGGAGCGACCGGCGCCGCCGCGCTTCAAATTCTGCGCGGCTGGGTGCAAGAGGTCGCGATCGAAGCCAACACGACGGCGCGTACGGTCAGCGCGGAGGTCACACCGGACAACCCCACCGGCTGGCCGGGGTTCTGGCCGACGTTGCAACCTTTCACGCAGTGGGATCCGACCATCCAGCCGAGCAACGACAACGCCAACTACGCGGGGACGCTCTGCAGCATCAGCTCCGACGACGATCCCGGCGCGAGCGGCGCGCTCGATTGCGACGAGTACGAGTGCGACTACTCGTCGCTGCATCTGCCCAACCGGACGGCCCAGGTGAACATGACCATCGGACCGGGGGCTTCGGGGTGGGCGGGGTGGAAGGAAGCGCTCTGGACGCTCAACTACCTGCAGGTGATGCACGACTCCAACGAGAATCCGGTCAACACCGTGCCCGCCGACCAACTCGCGCTCGTGGGCGGCCTCGGCAACACGGTCCTCGGCAACGGCGGCCCCGGAGCCACGACGGTCCCGGGGACCTATCTCGGATCGAGCGACATCGAAGGGTTTCAAGCGGCCAACTTCCTGCAAATCCTCGATAACCAGGCGCAGCAGTGGCTGACGGCGCTGACGACCACCGATGGCGCCACTCTCGGCGGCTTCGCAAGCCTCGCCGACGCCCTCAACTACAATGAGTTCGATCCGCTGCGCTGGTTTCCCGGCACCATCACGGTCGCCGAGGGGTCGGACGCCAGTGGTTTCCCGCAGCCGGTCGGCACCACGATCGGGTCGCCCGACAGCGACTTGCTCGACCTCGCGGGCTTGGTCGGCGCCTTCTCCAGCATCTATTCGCTGACCGATCAGTCCAACACGCAGGTGGGCGGCAGCCAGCCTGCCCTCGCCTACTTCGACGGCGATCCGTTCCCCGTGCAAAACCAGACGCCGACGGGGGCATCGACGCTGCACGACCGCGCGCTCGCGATGATGCGCGTGGCCTTCGTGAACATGAATCGGCTCCACATCGACCCGATCAGCGGTCTCTTCGTCGACGACGTGACCCTCACCGGCGGCAGCGTGTCGCGGGGATCGACCCTGTCCACCGGCACGGCGGCCTACACGCTCCTGTCGCTCCGGACGCTGCGCCGCGGCCTCGATTCGGTGCTCGCGCTCTACAGCAACACGACGCCGGACGCTCAGGGCGTGGCTACCCCGCTCGACTCGTTCGCACCCGTCGAAGGGGTCGCCTTCGGCGCCCGACTCGACGCGATCATCGAGTCGCTCTCGAGCGTGTTCTACGAAAAGCTTACGGTGGCCGACGGCCATGCGTACGGCGGCTGGAATCTCGCGAGCGGCGCGCCGACCGACGATGGCACGAACCTCGACGCGCACACGGCCGCCATCCGAGGCCTGCTCGTGGCCTATCTGGCCACCGGAAGTACGGCCTACCGCGACCGGGCGATCGGTGTGTTCGAGCGCCTCGATAGCGTATTTTACGACCCAAACGCGCGCGTTTACCGTCCCACCGAGGGCGACACCGCCCGGACGGTGACGTTTACGCCGCGCCGCTTTGGACTCCTGCAAGGGGCGTTGCGCGACACGTTCGAACTCATCGCGCTTCTTCCCGGCAATTCCGCGCTGGCGAGCGTCATCGAGGACCGAGTGGCCCGGCTCGACAAGCTCGTCCTGAACGGCTGGGACGACCGCGACCGAGACCAGCAGATCGAGTGGCCGAGCGAGTGCGCCCAACTCGGCGTAGGCCCGGACGGCAACCCGCTCGGTCTCGGCGGCTTGCAAATGGCGGAGCGGGTTCTGTCCGGCGAATCGGGATCGCTCTCGGACAAGGTGCAAGCCGACGCGGGTCCGCGCGTCATCACCACCGACCGCGAGCACGACTGCGTTCCGGAGATCTCGGCGGCGGGGCTCCCCTCGGCGCTCGCGAACTCGATCACGTTCACGCTCACGCCATGGTCGCTTCAGCAAGAGTACGACGTGCTCACCGATGCGGGGTGGGTGATGCCGATCGCGCTTCCTGTTTTTCATGGGCCTTCGGGTATCGTTCCGTGACGGCACTCGGCTACGGGAGCAAACCACTGCACCGGTGGTTCGGCTCGTTGGTGGGTCTGACCTGCTTGGTCGCGTGCGGCACGCCGGGGGCCACGCGCACGCAGCAGGCGCACTCGAGCCCGATCGCTACAAGCCCCGACGGCTCACGGCTCTTCGTCGTGCACCCGGACGCCGACAGTGTGACGATCCTGGATCTCGCCACGCGCACGATCGAGCACGAGGTGCTGCTTGCCAACGCGTCGCCCAGTGTGGATCCGACGACCAACCGGTTCACTCCGGCAGTCGGACCTCGTGCGCTCTGCCTGAGCTCGACCGGTTCGACCCTGTATGTGAGCGGCCAGCGGTCAGGCCTCCTCTACGCGATCGATACCGACCAGGCCCAGGTTCGCGCCAGCGTGTCGGTATGCTCCGAGCCGATTGGAGTCCTGGTGAGCGCCGACGACTCGAACGTGTTCGTTGCGTGCGCCCAAGACGACGAGATCGTAGAGGTCGACGCGGCGTCGCTCGGCATGGTGGCGACGGCGGTGACTCCGCGCAAACCCTGGGCGCTCGCGTGGGCCGCCGACGGGCAAACGCTCGTGACCACGCACTTGCTCGGGCCCGGCGTGAGTGAGCTTGCGACCGCTCCGCTCGCCCTGAAAGCCACTTGGACCGTGCCCGACGGGGCGCCCGCGTCCGACCCGACCGAGCCACACGGCCTCGTGCGTGGGATCTACGACGTCGTCGCGCGGCCGCGGACCGACGAAATCTGGACTGCGCACTTGATGCTCGGCACCGATACCCCGCAGCCGACGCTGGTCTTCAACAACGCGGTCTTCCCCGCGCTTTCGATTCTCGACAGCCCGAGCGGCACCGAGCTTGCGAGGCTGTCGGTCCAAGCCGACGACGGCGATGCCGGCGCCTTCGGCGACATCGTGTCCGGTCCCCGCGCGCTGACGTTCTCGGACGACGGCCAGTACGCCTTCGTCGTCGACGCCGACAGCGAGGACCTCTTGGTGGTCGACGCGACTCAACGGATCGAAGCGACTCTCGTGCGGCCCTTGCCGGGCCATCTGCCGGAGGGAGTCGTCTGGTTTCACGACGAAGTCTACGTCCAGGAGCGCAACACCGAAGACGTCGTCGCGTTTCATGTTCAGGAAGGCAGCGGAGCGATCAGCGTCACCCAAGACGGCTCGTCCTTTCCGAGCCTCGCAAGCGATCCGATGCCTGCAAGTCTCCGATTGGGGCAGAAGATGTTCTTCTCGGCCAACAGCGACGACGTGCCCACCACCCAAAACCACTGGGTGGCGTGCGCCAGCTGCCATCTGGAAGGCCGAAGTGATGCCGTGACATGGCTCTTCGCCCAGGGACCGCGCGATACGCCCACCAACGCGGGGGGTCTGCTCGACACGGGATTTCTCTTTCGGACCGCGGACCGCACCCAGGTGCAGGACTACTGGAAGACCATCGACGTCGAACAGGGGGGCGCCTTCGCCGCGTTCAGCAGCGACAATGCGACGCAACACCAACTGCTCGATGACCTGGCCGCCTACGTCAATGACGCGATCCCGACGCCCGTGTCACCCTCGACGGACATGACCCATCAGGTGCAAGGTGCCGCGCTGGCGGCTCTGCGGGCTCAAGGCGAGACTGTGTTCGACCAAGTCGGCTGCAGCCGTTGCCATTACGGCTCCGCAAGAACCGACTCGGGTGCGGGCAACCCCACGCTCGATCTGAGCGGTCCTGTCGTGTCCACCCTCACGCCGGGCGGCGTTCTCTTGCACGACGTGGGCACGTGCGTGACGACCGGTCCCTGGGTGGACGTCGTGCACGACGACATCGACGGTCAGCCGCGGTCCGCCTGCGCGTTCGACACGCCGGCGCTGCGGGGTCTTGCGGACTCGGCGCCGTACTTGCACGACGGCAGCGCCGCGACGCTCGGCGATGTCCTGCCCATCATGCTCCAAGCGTCGGCCGCGCCGGGCGACAGCCCTGCGACGCTGAGCGTCGGCGATCAGACTGCACTCCTCGAGTACTTGCGCAGTCTGTAACGGCCTTGGACCCGCCCGAGCGAACGATGAAGAGGTCAGTTTGCTCCGTCGCCACGCTCGTTGGCGGCCTCGGGGCGGTGCTCGCCTGCGGTTCGCAAGGGCGAGGAAACGCCACACCCGCCTCAGGGGGCACCGTTAGCGACGCGCCGTCGGCCTCCTCGAGTCCGAGTGCGGAAGCCGGAGCGCCGGAGGACGGATCGGCCGACGACTCGTCGGCGCCGTCGCAAGCCTTTCTGCGCATCGCCCAGCTATCCCCAGACCTGCCGCCCGTCGACGTGTGCGTCGCTTTGCACGGAACGGCTAGATTCCAAGGCCCGCTGATCGCTCAGCTCTCCGGACAAGACGCGGGCGAGGACGGAGGAGCGCCGGGCCTTGTCTACGCGCAAGTGAGCGCCTACGTGCCGCTCGATGTCGGAACCTACGACGTGCGCTTGGTCGCGGCGGGCGCGCGCGACTGCTCTCTGCCGCTGCCGCTCCCCTACGGAATCGACGGGGCCGACCCGGACGCCGCAAGCTTCGCCGACGGCAGCGAGCTCGACCGGACCGGCGCGGACGGCGATGTCGAGGCCGAGGACAACGAACCGAGCGGCGACGAGGAAATGCGCGAGGAGGCCGCAGTCGATGCGGGCGCCTTCGACGCGACAACCGCGGGCGATCTCGACGGGACCGGGGCCGAGGCTCCGGGGGTGGACGCATCGATCCATCCCCCCGGCCACCTGCCGGACACGATAAACCTGCCGCCGCTCGCTTTGAACGCGTTCGCGACGCTCCTGGTCGCGGGGGATTTCGCGCCTGCAGCCGCGGATGCGCCCTTGGCGATCGGCCTGATCCGCGACGACGCCGAGCTCGCTGGCGAAGCGACGGCCTTGCGAGCCGTCAATGCCGTTCCGAGCGCACCCTCGCTCGACTTCGGCCTGGGATCGTTCGCGAGCACGTGGCTGCCCCTGCTCACGAACGTGAGCTTCGGCGCCGCGAGCGCCGAAGCCGGCACGGACGACGGCGTCGTCGATTCCAACGGCTACCTTCCAATGGCCCCGCTCTCGGCCGAGGTCATGAGCGCTCGTGCATCCTCGGGGGCTACGAGCGATATCGCCGTCGCGAACGACGTCACGATCGAAACGGGGTCGATTGCAACGGTCGTGGCCGTCGGCGGCAAGACCGGGGACGGGGTGCATCCCCCCGCACTGCTCTTGTGCATCGACAATCAGCCGTCTGGAGGGTTCCTATCGGATTGCGCCATCGCGCGATAGCGTGACGCGACGAGAACTCAAGCAACCTCGCGTGGGTGTGCGTGGCAGGAGCGCGCTACCGTGATCCACTGCCACGCCGCGGGGACTGTTCGTGAGGGCTGTGGCGAGTAGTAAGCCCAAAGTGCGTCGGTCGACGAAGAGCCACGGAAGAGGGCGCGGAAACATATCGCGTCTTAGGGGCGTTCGTTATCGCTGAATCGGCGAACCGATTTGAGCTGCGCGCCGCACTTGCGACGCTGCCCAACA
>JBEKOY010000207.1:0-6804 GCA_049521295.1 Polyangiaceae bacterium
AGAAAGCGACGGAGGGAGCCAACGTGTTCGGTGCTCTAGGAGAGCTCTAGGAGACGAGTGTCGAACGCGCTCACCGGACGTGAATGTGGATCTGGCAGGCTATGCTTCGCACCGGAGACTCGCCTCCGAGATCCAAATTCCGGACCGAAGCTCGTTCGACACCAGTCTCCTAGACGACGCCAGACTCTGAAGGCACGCTATGCGGCCATGGGCGCACGTCACTCGGGCCGAGAAGCGGCGCTGCAGATGCTATTTCAAATCGAATTGTCCGGGACGAGCGCCGACATGGCCATCGAGCTCTTCTGGCGCAGTTTCATCGACGGGGTGGATCCGGAGGGACGCGCGTACGCCGACGAGGCGGTCCGCGGTGTCGCCACAACATGCGGCGATCTCGATCGTCTCATCGTCGACGCGTCGGTTCACTGGCGACTCGAACGGATGGCTCGGGTCGATCGGAACATTCTCCGGCTTGGAGCTTGGGAGCTTGCCCACCGACAGGACGTTCCCCGCGCGGTCGTTCTCGACGAGGCGGTAGAGCTCGCGAAGGCATTCGGAACAGACGACTCAAGCGCCTTCGTCAACGGAGTGCTCAATCGAATCGCCGAGACGCTCGGGCGAACGAGCGATCCGAAGGCTTGAATGGATTTGCGCTTCCTGACGCCCGAACCCGATCGGCTCGACGAGCCGAGCGTGGAGCTGTGCGCATGCTCGATCTGGAGCGATGAGCGGCCGATGCGCGGTTTGGCCGGTCTGCTCGACTGGCGTCTCGGTGCGCGCCTGAGTGCATTGCTCAAAACCGGCTTTGTGGGCGGCTGCGTCGGCGAGGCGCTCGTCATCCCTGGAAAGCCCCACGTCCCATTCGAGAAGGTGCTGCTGATCGGACTCGGGCCGCGAGCGTCGTTCGGCGAGGGCACGTTCCGGGATGCCATCGGGCACCTCTCCCGAACCTTGGAGGGTCTGCGGGTACGGCGCGCCGTCGTGGAGCTACCGGGGCGCGCGACCGACGCCATCGACCCCGAGCGCGCGATTACGCTCACGCTCGAATGCGTGGGGTCTTCGGCACAGCACGACGTGTGGTGGCTGGTGGACTCGCCGGCCGCGCAAAAGCGCATCGAGCGGCGCGCCGCCGACGAGCGCCGGCGCGTGCGGGTCCCTTAGACTTAGGCGGCTGATCGAGTTCAAGGGATCCACTTCACCGCGACCGCCAGCTCGCAGTTCCAGGCGCCGGAACAGCGCAAGCCCGGCGATCGACGGGCGATACCACCCGGCCGGAGATGACAAGATCCATTCGACTGGCCGCCTTAAGCTCAGCACTGGGGCGAGATGTTCATGGGCGGCGTTGAGGGCCACCCGGCAGTCGAGTTGGCTTTTGCCGTTCGTTTCTCGCCGTCGGATGCGCATAGCGGAAAAAGACAGCAACTCGTTACGTCAAGCGCCGCCACTTTCGATTGGGCGCTCCTCGACGAGGATGGAACCGCCGGGCGCGCCAAGCACGAACATCGCGCCGCTAGGAGACCGGTGTCACAGGCGCTCACTGGACGTGAAAGCGGCTCTGGAAGGCCATTCGCATTGGGAGACTACCTTTGAGATCAAAATTCGGGACCCAATCTTGTTCGACACCCGCGGCACGAGCAGCCCGACGGCCTCGCCGACCGTCCCGTAGAGCGCCGAACATGTTGGCGGACCGAAGATTTCAAGGCTTTTCCTCTGGCAAGGCGCGACGACGAGGAATGCTGCTGGTGAGGTGGAGCACGCCGTGAGAGCCGAAGTCGCAGAAAGCCGACCGGAGCCGACATGTTCGGTGCTCTAGGCTGAAGTTCCCCGAGCGAAATCGCGCACGCGGTCCGTCTCGGTCCATACACTCGATTTCGAGACTGCCAGCTGCTGCCCACGAGTGATTTCGCGAGGTTGCAGCGCCACCTTCGCAGCAAATTGCGGTGAGGCCAGGAAGGAAATTCGCCTCTAGGCAGGCAGGTCGCGAAGCATTGCAGAAGAACGCACTTCGTTCGCAGGAGGAATTTCAGGCTAGGCGTCGCTCAACGCGCGGTGCACGAGCTGGATGCAAATGGACCCCTCGCCGACGGCGGAAGCCACACGTTTGACGTTCGCGGCACGGATGTCGCCGACGGCGAAGACTCCAGGAAGACTCGTCTCCAGAAGATAGGGGGTACGCTTCATTGGCCACTTTCGAGCCACGAGGTCCACGGCCGACAGATCCATTCCTGTCTTGACGAACCCCTTGTCGTCCAGAACGACACATCCGGAAAGCCAGTCCGAATTCGGTTTCGCGCCTGTCATGAGAAACACGTGACGGACGTCGTGCCTCGTGGTCTCGCCGGAACGATCGTCGGTCCAAACGACACTCTCGAGATGGTCGCCGCCCTCGATGGACTCGAGCCGCGTCCGCGTTCGGAGTGTAATGTTCGGAGTCTCCTCGATTCTGCGAATGAGATACCGTGACATGCTGTCCACGAGGCCTTCGCCGCGAATGAGCATGTGCACGTGGCGGACCACGCGGGACAAATAAACCGCCGCTTGGCCTGCCGAGTTGCCCCCACCCACAATCGCGATTTCGTCGCCTTTGCAGCGTTGCGCCTCGACGTGGGTCGCACCGTAGTAAACGCCAGCACCCTCGAACCGAGCCAGACCGGCGATCTCGGGTTTTCGGTAAGCGGCCCCTGTGGCAATGATGACGGTACGCGCGCGAACCGTCACGCCACCACCGAGGTCGATGGAGTAGGGGCGGCGTTCGCAAAGAAATCCGACGGCCGCTTTGGCGACGACGACCTCGGCCCCGAATTTTTCCGCTTGGGTGAGCGCGCGGCCGGCCAGGGCCCCGCCCGAAATGCCCGTCGGGAACCCGAGATAATTTTCGATCTTGGAGCTCGATCCGGCTTGGCCCCCAGGAGTCTCGGACTCGAGCACCAGGACGTCGAGACCCTCGGAGGCCGCGTACACGGCGGCCGCAAGACCCCCCGGGCCTGCGCCCACGACCACCAGATCGCGCAGCGCGCTCGAATCGAGCGTTGGGTTGAAGCCCAAGCAGTCAGCGAGCTCCGAATTGGTTGGATTCTTGAGAACCCGCTCACCCCGACAGATGACGACCGGAACGTCGTCGACGGCGACGTGAAACGTATCCAGCAGGCCCTGTACACTCGCGTCGGTTTCGACGTCCACGTAAGTGAACGGGTGAGTGCTCCGGGTGAGAAACTCCTGCAACCGCAGCGTGCCTGACGAGTGGCGAGAGCCGACGAGAACGACATCGCCCTGGCCGTGGGCGACGAGACCCATTCGACGGAGAATGAACGCCCGCAGGAAGAGTTCGCTCAGCTCGGCATCGGTCTGCACGAGACTGCGCAAGCGGCTTTGCTCAATCACGAGCAGCCGCGACGCCGTCCGAGCGCGTCCCCGCACCAGGCTACGCCGGCCCGAGAGAAGAACGACCTCGCCGGTGAACTCGCCCGGCTCGTGCACGGTGATGGGCTCGTCTGCACCCCTCGACGGGTGAACGATCTCGACGGAACCCGACAGGACGACGAAGAGAGGAATGTCCGATTGGCCTTGGTCGAAGAGGAGTTCGCCTGCGGCGGCCGAGCGCTCGTGTCCACAGGATCGCAGGCGCTCGATCTGGTCGGGCGACAGCTTCGGGAACATCTGGTCGCGGCGCGCATAGGGATCGTCGCGGGAAAGGGCGACTGCACCCACGACCGGAAAATCGGACGGATTCATGGTCCGGAGAGGTCCCGGTCGTCGACGTAACACCACGCCCAGGTTTCGCCGACCTCCGCCGAGGTCACGAGAGGATGCGCCGTGGAGCGGTAGTGCGCCGTCGCGTGGCGGTTGGGCGAAGAGTCGCAACAGCCCACGTGCCCGCACGTGAGACAAATGCGCAAGTGCACCCAGCGCCCGCCGATTTTGAGGCAGTCCTCGCATCCTTTGGCCGGACGATGCACCCTTCGCGGCGTCGCGTCGGTGACATGGTCACAAGGAAACGAGAGGTCGACGTCCTGGGTGCCCATGAGGTCTTCCTGGCGCCTGTACAGCGGCGGCCCTTCGCGCGAAGCGTTGGCGGGTTGCGGGAGCGCGCAGCATAGCGCGTTTGCCATCCAGGTCCCGCGATTCGATTGACTGCGGGCCTTCGCGCGCTTGGGCGGGTGGCCGGAGCGCGCAACATCGCGCGTTGGCCATCCAGGTCCCGCGATTTGATTGACCGCGGGCCTTCGCGCGAAGCGCGGGCGGGTTGCGGGGGCGCGCAGCCTGGCGCGTTGGCCATTCAGGGCCCGCGATTCGATTGACCGCGGACCTTCGCGCGAAGCGTGGGCGGGTTGCGGGGGCGGGCAGCCTGGCGCGTTGGCCATCCAGGTCCGGCGATTTCGGCTCACGCCGCATGCCTACCCGATTGACGTCGCGCAGATCTTCGCAGATGCCGGGGACACAAGAGTCGGTCCCGTCCGGGCCGCAGCGGCGGTCGGCCCCCCGGTGGGCGGGCGCGCACCCACGACGCAGCACGATTGCCCGGGCGTTCGCGTGAGTTCAGGCCTAACGGCAACGCATCGGGCGAAGGAAGTTACGGATCCAGGCCCGACCGCGTCGGATACTTTCTTGCGCGCCAAACCGGAAGCCCTTCGTCGAGGACCGTCACCTTGCTAAACCCCTTCGAAAGTAGCTTTTGGGCGAGCTTGCCCGACTCAGCGTGGGGACAGGCGCAATAACAGACGAGCCACGCGTCCTTGGGCAGCGCCGAGAAGTAGGGGTCGGGCTCGTAGAACGGAACGCTGACCGCGCCCGCAATGTGTTCGGCTACGTAATCGGACGGAGCGCGCGCGTCGAGTAGCGCCATTCGGGCGCCGCGATCGAGTTGGGCCTTGACCACGTCAACGGGCGTCATGGCTCCCTTCCCAGCGAAACCGATGGGCTCGGGACCTCGCGGATGCATGGGGACCGGACCCAGCGGAAGGGGGGGCGTCCGTGCCGGGGTCGACACCGGAGAGACGTCACTTTGAGGCTGCCCCTTTCGGAGGTAGGCAACGACGTCCTCCACGCCACGATCTCCGAGCAGCGTTCCGAACGCCGGCATGGGTGTGCCCGGACGACCGTGAAGGATCGCGTACCGGATGTAACCGTTAGGCGCGCTCGACAAGAAGTCGGCCCCGCCGATGTGAACACTCGGGCCCTCCGTGCCGTGTTCGCCATGACAGCGTGCGCATTCGCGGGCGTAGAGAGCCCCTCCGCTCGCGGCGTCGCCCCCAGGGGGGCGTTCATCGAGAGCGGCACGTGCGCCGCGGTCCCAGGTCCGGAGGAACGCGATGACCGAGTCGACGTCGGCCGGCGAAAGCGGCCCTCCGCGCGTCCGCCCCCATGCCGACATGGTCGTCCCACGCCGGCCGAAGGTGATCGCCGACCGCAGGTACGCGTCGGTCGCCGACGCCAGAAAGTCGGGGCGCGTGAGGGCCGGCGCCTGGTCGGCGGCGTACCCCTTTCCATCGCGCCCATGACAGACAACGCACATGCGATCATACACAAGCCAGCCACGCTGGGGGGCATCGCTCGATCGCGAGCGCGAGCAATGCATCGAAGCGCACGCCAAAAGCATAACGGCGGCGACTCCGGAACGCGGGCGCACGTGCATCGCGGATGGCGCGGACCATAGCGCAGGTTCGTCCCGCAACTTGGCCGAAAGCGTCTTGAAACCATCGGAGCGTACGGTCTCGTTCCAGAATGGCAATCAGCCTCACCGTCCCGGAACGAACCGGTCGCGTGGTGGCGGATGACGTCGAGGTAAAGATCCTTGGCGCGTGCAGCCATCCGTCGCCGCTCAACCATAGGCTCGCGCGCTCAGCCATCCATTACGTGGGCAAGGCCGACCGCGTTCCCATCGACGACCACATCTCAAAAATCGGGGAGTACGGCGACGATCTGGCCCGTATTCCGGCTTTCGAGTTGGCAGGCCCTCGGGACAAGATCTTTTTCGATCCGGAGCGACTTCGCTGCGGGATCGTCACTTGCGGCGGCCTGTGTCCTGGAATCAACAACGTGATCCGCGGTCTCGTCCTCGAGCTCACGCACGGGTACGGGGTCGAGCAAATCTTCGGCTTTCGCTACGGATACGAAGGCCTCACCCAGGGATCCTCCGAGGAGCCCGTGCAGCTCACGCCTTCATTCGTCGCGGACATTCACCACGAGGGAGGGACCGCCCTCGGGACTTCTCGCGGAGGTCAGGATCCGGTCGAAATGGTGCGCACCCTCGAGCGGATGGGCATCGGCGTCCTTTTCGTCATCGGCGGCGATGGAACCGTACGAGGCGCAATGACGATCGTATCCGAGGTCGAAAAGCAGAAACTCGCGATCGGCGTCGTTGGGATCCCCAAGACCATCGATAACGACATCCATTTCATCGATCGGAGCTTCGGGTTCGAGACAGCATTCTCTTCGGCCGTCGAGGTGATTCGCAGCGCACACGTCGAGGCGCAAGGCGCGCGCAATGGCATTGGCGTCGTCAAGTTGATGGGACGCCATTCCGGCTTCATCGCGTGCCATGCCGCGATCGCATCCACGGACGTGGACGCCGTGCTCATCCCCGAGGTGGCCGTTCGTCTCGAAGGGGATCTGGGTCTGTTCGATTTTCTCGAGCGGCGCCTACGACGCAATGCGCACGCGGTCATCGTCGTCGCCGAGGGAGCCGGACAGGAACTCTGCGACGAAGAAGCAGGGCGACGGACAGACCCGAGCGGCAACGTCCGACTGGGCGACGTCGGCGTCGTCTTGAAGAACCGCATCGTGGATCATTTTCGCGACAAGCGCGTC
>JBEKOY010000208.1:0-6799 GCA_049521295.1 Polyangiaceae bacterium
CGCCGCATTGCCCTGGGCGCAGCCATGGCAAGCCGTGCCGAACGTGATCGCATCCGCTCTCTGGCAAAGCGTGTTGAACCGGACGACCTTCTGGCACATCGCAACGGAGACGCCGATCCATCCCAAAGAGCCGGACGTGCTCAAGCTCATGGACCAGACGCAATCGGACGAAATGCTGGTGTCGCTCATCGCCAAGACGCTTGCGCCCCAGCTCGGCACGATTCAACCGCAGCCGATAGCGCTCGGTGCGGCGTCCCCCTCGGAAGCCCTGACGTACGGGGGGCAAACGCAACCCCTCATCCCGCCGACGGCTCTCAAGGCCACCCTCACCAATCCCACCGGGCCGCTCACTTCGCTCCAAGCGCTGCGCGACGACACGATGAACCAGCTCTATGCGCTCTACAAGAATGAGGCGACGCCCACCCAGCAATCCTACATCGATGCGCTCGTAACCTCCCAACAGCAGGCACGCAACATCAGTCAGAGTTTGCTTTCGCTCCTCGACTCCATCAAGGACAATACCGTCGGTTCACAGATCTCGGCTGCCCTGGCGCTCATCCAGATGAAAGTGGCTCCTGTGTTGACCATTCATGTCCCCTTCGGGGGAGACAACCATCGGGACCCCAATCTGGCGACGGAGACGCAACAAACCGCCGGAGTCACGGCCAACGGAACCTACAATGCAGCGGCGGGGCTCACGGGCGTGCCCGGGATTGCGGCGCTCATGTCCGCGCTCAACGCTGCAAACCTCCAGGACCAGGTCACGTTCATGTCTTTGAATGTTTTTGGTCGCACGCTTGCGGTTTCGACGGGCGCGGGCACGGGCCGGCAACACAACCCGGACCATCACGTCGCTATCGCAATCGGCAAGGGTTTCAACCCTGGAGTCATCGGCGGGGTGGCTCCCGGCGCGGGCGGGGAATACGAAGCGGTCGCCATCGATTCGAAGAGTGGCCAGGGCTCGGCGAGTGGCGACGTCACTCCGGCCGCTTCATTGGCATCCTGGGGCCAGACCATGATGGCGGCTGTCGGCATCGACACAACGACCATCACCCAAGCCATTCCCTCCGGGCTGATGATCTCCGGCGCGCTGGCCGCGAGCTAGATCGCGAGCCCTTTGGCCGTCTCGTGGGCCTGGAACCGATCACTCGAACCTGCTCGGGGCGAGTCAGCCGGGATGCGTTCGCTGGTGGTGCTCCAGGAGGCGCCCTCGGATACGGCCCGGCCCGGTTTCACGGTTTGGTTCGCGAGGCCACCGGCCAACGCCAATCGCGAACTTCGGGCATATCGTCGCCGTGTTCGCGAATGTATTGACCGTGGTCGACCAGCTTGTCGCGCAGCATTTGCTTCACGGTATCCCATCGGCGGCTGGCCGACGGGATACGCTTCACGTGCGCTGCGCGCGGGCCGAGGCCCGGAACGCGATCGATCACGTCTTCGACGAGGTGAAAGCGATCGAGATCGTATAGCGAGCGACCTCATCCAGTCGAGGCGGCGTGAGCTTTGGGCGCCAATTGCGCCCAAAGCGGAAATGCGACCATGGTCGGTCGTGGGTCTCGACGAGGGCCCGAATTTGTGGTTTGCAATGATGGTGCGTGCTGGGTTTGGGCCCCGTCGCCGCCTCCGGACGTTCAGGAAGGTGCAGGAAGGAAGTGGCGCAGGACGGTCCCGGACAAGTTGCAGGCGTGACTTTGGGTGAGATCCTCGCGGACAAGTACCGCGTAGAGCGCGTCCTGGGGATCGGGGGTGTGGGCGCCGTGGTCGCTGCCCATGACATGCATCTCGATCAGACGGTGGCCCTCAAGTTTCTGCTCCCCGAGGCGCTCGGAAACGCGGACGCGGTGTCGCGCTTCGTCCGCGAGGCGCGCGCGGCGGTGCAGATCCGAAGCGAGCACGTTGCTCGCGTGATCGACGTGAGCACGCTTCCGAACGGCGCCCCGTACATCGTCATGGAGTACCTCGATGGCGGGGACCTGGCCCACTGGCTCACCGAGCGCGGCCCGTTGCCTATCGAGCAAGCCGTCGAGTTCGTCCTTCACGCCTCCGTCGCGGTAGCCGAGGCGCACGCGCTCGGGATCGTTCATCGGGATCTCAAGCCCGCGAACCTATTCTGCGTGCGGCGCTCCGACGGGCAGCTTTCGATCAAGGTCTTGGACTTCGGCATCTCGAAGATCACCGGCCGCACGGGATCGGTCGCTGGCAACCTGACGGCCCAGGACCACGGCTTGACCCAGGCGTCGGCGGTGATGGGTTCGCCTCACTACATGTCGCCCGAACAGATGCGCTCGTCCAAGGACGTCGACACGCAGACGGATATCTGGGCTCTCGGCGTGACTCTCTTCGAGCTATTGACCGGCCGCCCGCCCTTCCAGGCGGACTCACTCACCGAGCTGGCGATCACCGTCGCAAACGAACCGGAGCCGGGCGTGAGGATGTTCCGGTCCGACGCGCCGATCGGGCTGGAAACAGTCATCGCCCATTGTCTGAAGAAGGACCCTCGCCAGCGCTATCGCAACGTGGCCGAGTTCGCGCGCGCGCTTCAGCCGTTCGCTCCCAAGCGGGCCAAGCCCTGCGTCGAGCGCATCTCCGGGATCATTCAGGCAGCGGGCCTTTCGATGAGCGCGCTGGCGGTTCCGCTCTCTCGACCTGGTTCGGGAGTTCAGGTGTCGGCGGAATCGGTGGCGCCCCTGGGTAGAACGACGGCCGACAAGAGGAAACGCCGAGGTTCGCTTGGGCCGCCTCTCGTCGCAGCGGGCATGGGCATCGCGTTGGTCGGCGTCGCGGTGTTCACAAGTCGGCCCAACCGCACCGAGCATGCCGCGGCCGTGCAGCCGGAAATCCGACCCCCCTTGTCGCACACAGCAGTCGGTCCTGTGGAACCGTATGACGCTCGACCTCCGCAAGCCGTGCCGATAGAGACTCTGCCGCCCGCTCCGCCGACGTGGTCCGCAGAGGTCGCCGCTCCCCAGGGCCCCGCTCCGTCCAAGACGAATCCGCCGGTCGGCGGCCGCGCCGTCGTCGTGCCCATCACACCCGCGATTCCGTCACGGGCGACCCCGGCGACGCCGGCTCCCGCCAAATCGACGCCTTCACCCCCGGCCGCGAAGTGCGATCCACCTTACTACTTTGACACCAAGGGTAACCGGCTTTTCAAGAAGGAATGCCTGTGAGACCGAAAAGGATGGCCTTGCTCCTGATTGCGCCGATCGCAGTTTTCTCTGCGTTCGCGTCGGTCCCGGTTCGAGCCGATGCGACCCTCACCAAGGACCAGTGCATCGACGCGAATGGCGAGGGACAAGAACTTCGACGCGAAGGCCAGTTCTCGGCTGCGAGAGGAATGCTTCTCCTCTGCGCGAATCAGTCTTGCCCGGCGATTGTCCGTGACGACTGCACCACGCGGCTCGACGAGCTCGAGAAGGCTCAGCCCACCATCGCGTTCCAAGTCAAGGACGCATCGGGTGGGGACGTGAGTGCGGTGAGGGTCACGGTCGACGGCAAACTGCTCACCGACCTCTTGGACGGCACTGCACTGCGGGTCGATGTCGGACATCACGCGTTTACATTCGAGATCGCCGGGCAGCCGCCGGTCACGCGAACACTCGTCATCACGGAAGGAGTGAAGGGGCGTCGAGAAGTGGTGACGATGGGTGCGGCCGGCCTCGTGGCACCGATGTCCACGACGGGTGCTTCCCCGGCCGCGACACCCGGGTCGGATGCCGAGCGGCCTGCGACGAGCGGAACAATGGCGACGCAGAAAGTGCTCGGGATGGTGACGGGCGGTGTTGGCTTGGCGGGCTTGGCGCTTGGCGGCGTGTTCGGACTGTTGACCCTTTCGGAGAAGAAGAAGCAGCAAAATGACTGCCCGAGCTTTGCGTCCTGCACAATCAGCGGCCATTCCAGCGCCCTCACCGACCACTCGAACGGGATGACCGACGGCACGATCTCGACCGCCGCGTCCATTGCCGGGGCCGCGCTCCTGGTCGGCGGCGCGGTGCTCGTCTTCACTGCGGGCAGCGCAAGGAATCCGCCAGCGATCACCGGGGTGCTCGTTTCGCCGGGCGTTGTACCGGGTGGCGGCGGGATGTTGCTGAGGGGAGTGTTCTGAGACATGGGGCCGCCTCGACTGGTGTTTGCTACCCCGATGGTCGTTGCCGGTTGCGCGGGCATCATCGGGTTTCCCGAGGTACCGGAACTTGGAGACACCGGCGACGCCAGCGGGGCTTGCTGTGACACTGGGCTCACATGCGTGGGCGCCGGGTGTGACGACGCCGTCGACGATTCTGGCGGCGCATCGACCGACGCGCCGGTCACAGGGGGTGGCGACGGCTCCATAGCCGACACCATCATGGACAAGACGACGAGCAGCGAGTCGAGCGGCGGCGAGTCCGCGACCGGCGTGAGCGTTTCCGAAGCGTCGACCGAGCCGGACGCGGTTGCCGACGGACCTGCCCTCGATGCGACGGACAGCGCGCCGGACGAATCCGATGCCCAGGACGGCAGCCTCGACATCGGTCTCGTGGCTCTCTACCACTTCGACGAAACCAGTGGCACCACCTCGGCGGATTCGTCAGGCCACGGTTCCACGGCGACGATGGAGAACGGCGCGACGTTCTCGCCGGGGGTGCGCGGCAACGCGGCAACGTTCAACGGCACGGATCAATACGTGATGCTGCCGATCGGCATCGTCAGCGCATTGACGGACTTCTCGATCTCTGCGTGGATCTACCAGACCCGGGGCGCCGTGGGCTTCGGCGACCGCCTGTTCGACTTCGGCACCGGAACGACCGTTAACATGTTCATAACGACCGATGGGAACGCGCTGCGCTATGCCGTGACGAGGGGCGGCCACCCGGACGAACAGACGCTGCTGACGAGCGGCATTCTTGCCCTGAAAAGCTGGCAACACCTCGCCGTCACCCAAGCTGCTGCGACGGCCACCCTCTATCACAATGGGGCCGCGGTCGCTCAAAGTGCGGCTACGACGCTCGATCCGGCGGCCCTGGGCGTCACCACGCAGAACTGGATTGGGCGCTCGCAGTACGTCACGGATCATTACCTCGACGGGGAGGTCGACGAATTTCGCATTTACGATCGGGCGCTGAGCGCCGCCGAGGTCATGGAACTCTACGTGGAACAAAGGTAACGCGGCCCGCCGAGTACTCCGGCACGCAGTCCGACGGTCTGTTCGCGCAGCCTGTCCGATACCCAGGCGACCGTCTAGGCACGCGAGAGGAAAGCACGATGACCGCAACCACCCAACGGGAACCCATGCATCCGTCGCGCAAGGGCCTCCACCTCGGCCTGTGGATCGTTCAGGGCCTCCTGGCGCTTACGTTCGTCGGCGGCGGGCTCTGGAAGGTGGCCACGCCGGTCCCCGAGCTCGCGTCGAAGATGCCGTGGATGGGGCAAGTGTCGCCGAGCTTCTTGTACACCACAGCGGTGATCGACATCCTCGGCGGCCTCGGCCTCGTGCTCCCGTCGATCACTCGGATCAAGCCCGGCCTCACCGTGCTCGCCGCGCTGGGATGCGTCGCGTTGCAGGGATGCGCGATCGTCTTCCACGTCTCGCGCGGCGAGGCGGCGAATACACCGTTCAACTTCGTGCTCATTGCGCTCGCGCTCTTCGTCGCGTGGGGGCGGCGCACACAGGCGCCCATCCAACCACGCGGGTGAAGCCGCGAAGCCGCCTTCAGCCTCCCATCCCCTCGACGGCGCGATCTGGACCGGCCTACGTCCGGAGGGAGTACTCGGTACCGAATCTGGACGGGACCAGCATGGACGGGAAGCCGTTTTGCGGGTCGCGCATGAAGTCGACGCAGTCGCGGTTGTCGCCCGTCATGAACCGGCTGTCGCGATGGCCCTCGCGCCGGTACGCAGCCGCGGCTGACGGCCCAAGCCGTTCGAGATCTACACGCGGGTGAGTCGGAGCTCGCGCCCGCTTCGGTCGACGCCGCGAAACACGCCCGACTTTCACCTCGCCACGGCCCGAACGATCTTCGCCCAGGTCGCGTCCGATACGGCGCTCCGCGGAAGGGCGTGGCCCGGCGGAGTTCGCGGCGTCGCCTGCACCTGCTGCACACCCGCGGCCGGGTCCGCGAGGTCGACGTACTCGTCGCCCTCAATGAGACGCGGTCCATCCTCGGCCACGCTGACTTTCGCCACCTCGGCGTCGGTGAGCAGCGCGAGGAGGGTCTCTCGGGTGAGTGCGTTTTTCTTCGAATGGGTGGTCATGGCGGCTCCTTGATGCGGCTGTCGTAGTAGCTCGGTTCCGCTCAATTCAGGGGCGCGTGCGACGCGCGTGCTTGATGAACGTTCCCTGGTCGAGCTCGTCGAAGGCGACCCGCAGCTCTTGCTGCGTGTTCATGACGATCGGGCCACGCCAAGCGATCGACTCCCCGATAGGCTTTCCCGAGATCAGCAAAAAGCGCAGCCCGTCTCCGGCGGCCGTAACGACCACGGCATCGCCGTCTGCGAAAAGTACCAGGTGCCGATCGCCGATCAGTCCGTCGCGCTCTTGGTCGAAGTAGGAGTCCCCTTCCGCTTCGTACGTATACGGATCGTCTTGGTGGTTGAAGACCGCCTTGCCCGCGATGACGTAGGCGAAGACGGTATGTCCACGCGGGGTCGCACGCGTAAACGTCTGACCCGCCGGCACCGTCACGTCGAGGTACTCGGGCTGGGTGACGACATCGCGTACGGGCCCCGTCACGCCGTAGGCGACGCCGGCGACAATTCGGATCGTCGCGCCGCTCGCGTCGGTCACGTCCGGGATGTCGGCGCTGTGGATCCCCCGATAGCG
>JBEKOY010000209.1:0-6769 GCA_049521295.1 Polyangiaceae bacterium
GACGTACGATTTCATCGAATGGTTTCGACTGGCGCTCGGCGCGCGTTGGACGACCGAAACCAAGGACATCAACCTCGGCGCCGTCAACACGGGCGCGCGCGGGGCGGCCGTCTGGAACAACGTCGGCGACTGGTGGCTGCGTCAGTCCGTGCAGACGCCGCTGCATGTTTCAGCCACGCAGGTCGACAGCCGGACATGGAGCAGTCCTTCGTTCGACGCTTCGCCGTCGTTCAACATTTCCAAAGACCTGATGGCGTATTTCCACTACGGACACGGATTCCGCGGCGGCACCTACTACGGCGGCGTCAACGCGCAGTCGAACGTTTCGGTCGTCGGCCCAGAGACTGTCGACGCGTTCGAGGTCGGGGCGAAGGCCAAAACCTTGAGCGACCGGTTGAGCGCGACGATTGCGGGTTTTCATTACGCGTACCACGACATCCAAGTCCTCGTGAACGCCCAGACGGCGAGCAACACCGTTTCGGCGACGATCCTTCAAAATGCGGGCGGCGGCACGGTGAACGGGGCCGAGATCGAGGCGGAAGCGATTCCCGTCGACAACCTGCGGCTTCACGGCAATCTCGGCCTGCTCGAAACGCGCTACGACGGGTTCACGGCCGTCAACAACAACGAAGTGGTGAACGCTTCGGGCAATCAATTCACCCGGTCGCCTCACGTGACGGCGCTCGTCGACGCGCAATACCGAATTCTGCTGCCGGGGTCGACGTCGCTCGTGCCCGGAACGGACTGGGAATACACGAGTCACTTTTTCTTCAACGCCGTCGACCAGCAGAACCCGAATTTGCAGCAAAATGGATACGTGCTGGGCAATGCGCGCCTCTCGTTTTTCACCTGGCACGACGCGCTCGAGCTTCAGCTCTGGATCCACAACATCACCAACGAGGCCTACAAGATCCTGGCGACCCAGGGGGTACCCGGCGTTCAGAGCTGGGTGTTCGGGCCGCCGCGGATGTTCGGCGCTACGGCCACCGCAAAGTTCTGATTGGCTTCGAACCCAGGACCGTGAGCAAACCCACAAAGGAAACGATTTCATGCAGCCTCGTCAAGCTTCAAGCGCTTTCATTGCCTTGCTCGTATCCGCAACGCTCACGGCGTGCACCGACGACGACACGCTGCCGACTCCCCCCGAGTCTCCCGATTCAAGCGTGACCGACGCCGCCTCGGACGGATCGAAGTCGGACGCGCCGTCCGACGCGCCCGGAGACGGCGCTGCCGATGCCTCACCGTCCTCCGACGCAGCGGTGGATGCACCGCCGGACGCGGCCGACGCGTCTCCCGAGGGGGCATCCGACGCCTCCGCGGAGCCCGTCGACGCATCGCCGGACGCTGCAGACGCGTTTGCGGATGTGCTCGACGCGTCGTCGGCCGAAGACGCGTCCGACGCGGCGGTGGACGGGACGTCCCCGTCGGGGGTCGATGCTTCGGATGCGGCAGTCGAGGATTCGCCCGCGGATGCGCCTGCTGCCGCCGACTCGAGTGCGGATGCCGACGCCGCGACCGCAGCGGATGGCGCTGCGGACTCGGCCGAGCCATAGTCCGCCGAGCGCGCGCATGGGTTCGTTCCACTTTTGCGCCGAATGGAGCCGGCGCATGGGTCGTTCGGCTTCGGACCCGTCAGCGATCCGTCGCGCAACCGCGACCGATAGGGCCAGCGACGCATCGGATGCCGACGACGGCGAGAGGGGCGCGCGCTGACGCGCCGGGAGGACCGGATGATCAAGATTTGGGGACATTCGAGGTCGTCGAACGTTCAAAAGGTACTTTGGGCGGCCGACGAACTCGGCCTGATCTACGAACGGATCGAGGCGGGCGGCACATTCGGCAAAAACAAGACACCGGAATACCTGGCGCTCAACCCGAACGGGCTCGTGCCCACGCTCGAGGACGAAGGACTCGTCGTCTGGGAAAGTCACGCGATCGTCCGGTACCTCTACCTGCGATACGGCAATGCCGGTGCGGCCCCCGCGTCCTTTTCGAAGGCCGATCGCTGGACCGACTGGCAACAGACCACACTGTGGCCCCCCGTGCGGAGCCTCGTCGTGCAACTGGTGCGAACCCCTGAGAAAGACCGCGACCCCAAGGCGATTGCGCTCGCGTCGGAGCAAGTGGTCGCCGCGCTCCGGTTGCTCGACGCGCATCTGAGCAAGAGCGCGTTTGTCGCCGGCGACTCATTCGGATTCGGTGACATTCCTCTCGGAATCGCCGTCCAGCGATGGGTGCACTTGCCTGTTCTGCGCCCCACACTCCCCCACGTGGAACGTTGGTACGGCAGCTTTCAATCGCGGCCACCTTTCAAGAAGTGGGTGGCACACCCCCTCGCTTAGATTCTGCCTCCCCACCGAGACGGGGGGCGGCTCTCGGTGAGACGGCAGCGTCGTCTTCGGAAAGGTCAGTTGGCTCGGGCCGGCCTTGCGGCATCGTCGGACCTGACGTGAACCGCATATCGTTCGACGTAGTAGCTGGTCGGATTCTGCTCAATTTTCACTGCGGGAAGCTTTGCGATCTGCTCGCTGTAGCGCTTCAGACGATCGATCGGACGGGCGAGAACGCTTCCGCGAAGCTGCTCGAGCGCCGGCCACCGCTCGAACCAGGGGTAAAGCGTGAAGTCCACGAGGCTCGGCGCCGGACCGAAGAAGTACGGGCCGTCGGCAGACGCTTTTGCGAAGCCCTCGCGATCGAGAAATTCGAGCGCCGTGCGAAGCTCGCTCCGCGCCGCGTCTCGCAGTGCTTCGGTGGATCCACGCAAGAGCGCGCCGAAGGCCGTCACGAAACGGGTGTTCGCCCAATCGATCCACAGCCGTGCCACGGCTCGGCGGGCCGGACCGTCCGGCAGAAGGGGAGGGCTCGGAAAGACCTCGTCGAGGTACTCGTTGATGACGGCAGATTCCCAGATGCGGTTGCCGTCATGTTCGATAGCCGGCACCTTGCCATAGCCCGATACGCTCGAAAACCAAGCGGGCTTGTTCCTCAGGTCGATTTCGCGAAGCTCGAAGTCCACACCCTTATGGGAGAGCACCAACCTGGTTCGATGCGCGAAGGGACACGCACGTGCACTGAACAACGTCAACTTAGCCATGGAAGTCTCCGATCGTGGAACGCGGTCTTTATCCGCAAGCCGTGCACCCGGCGGGGGGCACGCGTGCCGTGCGAGCGGGCGACATCGGTTCGCCGCAAGCACGAGAATCGCCTCCGCATGGGTATCTCATCGATGTCCCGTTTACAAGACCCATTGTGACCGGTCACGCGTACCCTGGGTTCCCGGGTATCCACCGCCCTTACGCCTTCGAGCACGAGGGTCTTTTCAACCAATCAGCCCATTTGGAGCGGACCGAAGGCGTGGAGCATGCGGACCCAACATTCGGCGACCGCGTTGTCGATCTCCTGCGCCGCCCGAGCTGTCGTGCCGTACGAACGCGTGCGGACCGACCGCCGGGCAACCCGCGCCACCGTCCGTTCCACCGCAATCGCTTCCGCTCGAGTCGCCTGCCGTGCCGTCATGGCCAACCTCCTGTTGCGCGGTCCGAGAGAGGGCGCCGGCACCCCGCCAACCCCGGGCGCCCCGCGAGCCTGGCCCGGAAACGTCTCTGATTCAAGACATTGGGGAGAAGCGAAGTCGCCGGCGAATTACCTCGAGACGACCCGCTCCGAGCTCCGATCGGGCGCGTGGCCAACCTTCGATGCCAAACCGAGCATGTGGCCGAGCTTGGACTGCTTCGCCGACAGATAGGCGATGTTTTCGGCGTTGGGGGCCGTGACGAGCGCCACGCGTTCGACGATTCGCAACGGGTAGCCTTCCAGGGCCGCGAATTTAGCGGGGTTGTTGCTCATGAGTCGGATGGTCGTCAGTCCGAGCGACGTGAGAATCTGCGCTCCGACGTCGTATCGACGCGAGTCGATCGGAAGCCCGAGTTCGAGGTTGGCTTCGACCGTGTCACGGCCCTCGTCCTGCAATTGGTATGCGTGAAGCTTGTTGATCAGGCCGATGCCGCGTCCCTCGTGACCTCGCAGGTAGACGACGACTCCGCGACCGCACTCGGCCACGCGCGCCAGCGCCGCATCGAGTTGGGCACCGCAGTCGCACCGGAGCGAGCCGAAGAGGTCCCCCGTCAAGCATTCGGAGTGAACGCGTACCAATACGTTCTCTTTGCCCCTCACGTCGCCGCGGATGAGCACGACGTGCTCGCCGCCGTCGATGCAGTCTCGAAACACGCGCACGTTGAACGGCCCATGGCGCGTCGGCAATCGGGCCTCGGCGACGGCCTCGACCCGCGACTCGGTCCGGCGGCGGTAGGCCACGAGGTCGTCGATGCGGATCAGCGCGAGACGGTGCTCCACCGCAAAAGCCGACAGGGCCGCGGGCCGCATCATCGTCCCGTCGTCGTGGGTGAGCTCGCACAGGGCTCCAACCGGCGTCAGGCCGGCGAGACGCGCCAGATCCGATGCCGCTTCCGTATGTCCGCGCCGGCGCAACACACCGCCGTCGCGCACCCGAAGAGGAAACACGTGCCCCGGTCGAACGAAGTCGTGTGCCGTGCTCTCGGGACTGCCGAGCGCATGAATGGTGGTCGCGCGGTCTGCCGCACAAATTCCGGTCGTTGTTCCACGCCGCGCATCCACCGAGACTGTGAACGCCGTACCGTGCGCCTCCTGCCCCTGGGGCACCATGAGCGGCAGGTTGAGCATGTCGCAGCGCTCACCGGGCAGCGCAACGCACAGCACGCCGCTCGTGTATCGAAGGACGAATCGGATGACTTCCGGCGTCGCGGTCTCGGCGGCGACGATGAGATCGCCTTCGTTCTCACGCTCCGCATCGTCGAGGACCACGACAGGCTCGCCGCGCTGGGTCCTCCGGATAGCCTCTTCAACCTTCGAATACGGCATGTTCGACGTGCCTCGCCGCAAGTGTCTACCATAATGGAACACTGTCTACAATTCGGGGAGGGACGTAGCCCTCGCCGGCCTCCGCGACGACCGACCGAGCCGACCGCGACTCGGCCGTCGACGGCCGGCTGCCTGACAATGCGGCCGTGCCTCACGGCCAAGGCTCAAGGGAGCGATGACCCCGACCCCGACTACCCCGACCCCGACCCACCTCCGGACTCTCGAGGCGGAAAGCACGCCGAGCGTGGCCGATGCGAGGGCCCCGCGGGCGAGACCCCCGCCCACCAATTGTTTGCGGGTCGGTTGGTTCTCGCATTACATTTGACGTTAATGAGCCCGCCGGCACCCGGCCGCAAATCCAGCCCTCGAGTCGCTTCGCCCTCTCCGGATCGGACGCCCCCGTCCCCGAACAAGCCCGCCGGTCGCCCCAAAGTCGACGGGCTCGGCGACGACGTGGGCGCGGCCGTGCTGGCCCGGCGCGTCGCAGACAGTCTGCGCGTCCTGCGAAAGGAGCGCGGATTGTCGTTGGACGAGCTCGCGCTGGCGAGCGGTGTGAGCCGCGCCGCTCTGTCGCAGATCGAGACGTGCCGATCGAATCCGAGCTTGTCGGTGCTCTGGAAGATCGCGGTCGGACTGAAGGTGCCCTTCAATACCCTGCTCGGACCGGATGAGTCGGAGACCGCTCGACTCTTGAAGTCCGGAGATTCGACGCCGCTCCGTACGAGCGACGGGCGCGTCGAGAGCCGACTGCTGTCGCCTTCGGGAGCCTCTGCTCGGCTGGAGATCTACGAACTTCGCTTTCACGCCAAGGGTATTCTTCACAGCGAACCCCATGGACTGGGTGCGCACGAGACCGTCATCTTGCTCACCGGTGCGCTCCGGGTCAGCGTGCGCAACCAGAACTACGATTTGACGCCGGGCGACACGCTTTTCTTCGAGGCGAACGCGGCGCACTCGTACGAAAATCGGAGCTCGCACGAGAGTCGCTGTCTCGACGTCATCGGCTACGGGCTGACCTAACTCGTCGAGGAGCCCGATCGGGACCTCGTCGGCTGCTGCCGCCCGAGGCGTCCCCATTCGGGCCTGCCGCGTGCCGGCCCGCGGCGGGTGCGGACCCGATCAGACCACGTAGTACAAGTCCGACCGCAGCCCGTCGGCAGGCGCCGTCAAACCGTAGCAGTGGGGGCACGCTCGGACGGCTGCAGGCGTCACGTGCCCGTAGGCGAACCGCACCGCCTCGATGGTCGAGGAACCGGGCCGCAGCGGGTCGCTCGCGAACACGCGCTCGGCCGGCAGCCACCGATCGAAGCGAAGGTTCTGCATCGCGCGTGCAATGTCGTCGCGAACACCGCTCAGAAGCACGAGCACCTGGTCGCGGTCCATCTGTCGAAGAAAGTGCTCGAGCTTCTCCATGCAGACCAGGTCAGGGTTGCGAGTCCTGCGCAGGCGCAGCACGACGACCCTCGCGCCGGAGGTGGTGGCGGCGGCGGCCACCTCTTCGAAGAACCCGTCAAGCTCCGGCGCCGCGCCGAAGAAGAGCTCCCCCTCGACATCGTAGATCAGAACCGCCCGGCAGGGCGGGTCGGAGGGAAGGCGCCGCCGGATGACCCGATCGGCACCCAGCCACAGCTCGGTGGTTCGAAGACGAGAGGCTCGCGGAAGGAACAGAAGAATGGAGAGGCCGACGCCAATCAGGATCGAGAACTCGATGCTCACGAGCAACGCGGCCAGCGCGGTCACGAGCACCAGCCCGGCATCGTAGCGGGACGCGCGGAGTGCGTATCCGAGTCGTTTCCAGTCGATGAGCCGAGCGGCCGTGACGAGCAAGAGGCCCGCCAAGGCCGCTTTCGGAACGTATCGGGCCAGGGGG
>JBEKOY010000210.1:0-6673 GCA_049521295.1 Polyangiaceae bacterium
CCGCCGCCGTCAACTCGTAAAACTCTCGTAGTAAACGCAGCATCGGCACGATCGCGGCCTTCGCGTTTTCCATCGAATCGAGCCGCGGCGAGGCACGAACGAACCGCACTCGTTTGGCGAGATCGTGCGCGCAGGATGCTCAATGCGTTTCTGGACACGCGGGGGACCGGTTCGAACGCGGGCGATCACCGTCCTCTCCCAAGACTCGCCGATAGCGCGCGGATCGCCGCACTGCGCTTTCAGTCGATTACATGACGCATCTTTCCCTGATGATGGCGTTCAACTCGTTCTTGAGCCGTTCGCGAGCGCCCCGCCATTTGCAGGCTTGAGCGCCGAGGAAGTGTTCGGCCGATTACACGGGCAAGCCCGATCCGATCCGAACGGACGTTGCAAAGTTGCAAACGCCTCGATGGCACCCGAAGCCCATCCGAACGTCAGCCGCCATCCGGTCGCGTCAAGACCCCCTGAATCTCGTACGTGCAGCCCGAGCGATCGCTAAACGTCTCCACGATTTTGAGCGACCCCATCGAAGGCGAAACCTGCACCGACGTGAACGTCCAATCGATGCCCGTGTTGCCACCCACAGCACAAGTCTGCGGCTCGAACACGAGACTCGCGACACCCGCATCGACGACCATGGCGAGCGAGCACCCCTCTCCGGCGTCGAACAAGAGGTCCACTTCACCCGCGTCTGTCGGCCCAGGCCCGGCGCGGAACGTGACCGTCTCCGACGGCGGATTCGCCGAAGCATCACCAGAGAGTCCGGCCGCGTCGGGACAGTCGAACGTCTCCATTTCCATGAGCGTCCACGTCCCGAGAAACGAACCAGCGCCACTTGCGTCGGACGCGAGCGGACCGCCATCACCCGAATCCCCAGCGTCCGCCGCATCGTCGGCAGCCGAGGTCTCCACGAAACCATCGGCGGCATCGGCGATCCCGCAGCCCTCCCCGCACGAATCCGCGGTCGCATCGCCCGCGGCCACGTCGAAGCCGCCGTCCCCATTCGCCGCATCAGCCAGGGTCAAACACGTCCCGCCTTCTGCGCAGCCGTCCATCGCCGCCGCGTCGGTGCTCCCACCGAAGCCGTCTCCCAGGCACGTGGCGCTATCGTGGCACGAGTCGTCGACCACGCAGCTCGACGCGAAAGCGGCCACGGCGCATGCGGCCACGCCCGCCACGATCCAATGGACCCCGCGATTCATGTTCCAACCGCGGCAAGCTCTCGCGTAGCGCGCAGCCCCAGCCGACGCCGTCCGACGCCACCGGTCCGGTACCCGGCGCAACGAGGTGGCCCGCGCCCCATCGTGGACCCCGCCACGATCCGTGGATGCACCCGAATCCCACTGCCGAGCCGCCGTCGCGAGACGCACCCGACCAACACATCGCTCGCGCCGTGTTCCTCCCCCAAGGAAAGGAAAGCCCCGGCCGTCACTGCGACTCCGATCCCTCCCGGCCGCCCGTGGCGTCCTCGTCGTCCTCGGCGACCAAGCCGTAAGCGCGCACGGCCGCGCGCACGGTGGGCCGTTGGCGGCCGCTCGCTTTGGCCATCTTCTTCAGGCTCCCGCGGCACGCGGCGTAGAGCGCCGTGTAGTAGCGCCGCTCGAAATCCTGCTTGGCGGCCTCGTACGATCCGGCTCCGCCGTCCACGGGCTCCTTCAGGCGACCGGCAGGCACGGCGGGACCGAACACGAGCGGACCGTCCGTCCATCCCACGAGCGCGACTTCGACCAGATTGCGGAGCTCCCGCACGTTGCCGGGCCATTCGCGGGTCCGGAGCATCTCCAGGCTCGCGTCGTCGACGGGGGCGTCGGGGTGGCCGAGGTCTTTGAGAATGTCTTGGATCAAGAGGCCGAGGTCATCCAACCGATCGCGGAGCGGGGGCAGTTCCACGGTCGTTTTGACGAATCGAAAGTACAGATCTTCGCGGAACCGCCCCTGGTTCAGGGCGCGACTCAGGTCGGTGTGCGACGCGAAGAGGCTGCGGACGTCCACCTTGCGCGGTTGATCGCTTCCGACCGGCCGCACCTCTCGGTTGTCGAGCGCGCGCAGGAGCTTGACCTGCATGGCCAGACTCATCTCGGCCACTTCGTCGAAGAAAAGCGTTCCGCCGTGGGCCTCGACAAAGAGCCCTTTGCGATCGGTTTCGGCTCCGGTGAACGCCCCGCGGACGTGACCGAATAGCTCCGATTCGAGGAGCTGCTCGGCCATGGCGGCGCAGTTGATGGCCAGAAAGGGCTTGGATCGGCGGGGGCTTGCGTCGTGGATCGCTTTGGCGACGCGCTCCTTGCCCGTGCCGGTCTCGCCCCGGATCACGATCGACACGGAGCTCGGAGCGAGGCGGCGCAAGGTGGCGAAGAGGTGGAGCATCTCGGGCGTCGTACCGATGAGGTCCCCGAAGCGGTGATCCGGGTCGAGCACGATTTGCTGGGGCGTTTCGGGCACGAAGCGAAGCCGCTGGGCGCCGCATCGAAAGTCGCAGGGGGCGGTCAGGTGCATGTCGGTGACCGCGAGATTGCCGATGAACGTGCCGTTGCGCGACGACAGGTCGACCAGTCGCACGCCCTTGGGGGTCGCCTGCACCTCGGCGTGCACGGTGCTGACGGTCTTGTCTTCGAGCACGAGCGCGCAGGAGCGGGCGCGCCCGATCGTGAGCCGTTCGATGCCGACCTGCAGGCGGGTGTCCTGGCCGACCACCTCGATGCGGCCGCCGCGGATCGCGACCGACTTCGTGCCCTCGGTGAACGTGGTGCTCTCATGGTCCTGGGTGCGGGTCATTTTTTTGCCACCTTTCCACTTCGCCGGGGTGTCGACCGTGGCCTCCCACCGTGTTCCTGTTGAGCGTTTTCCGGGTCGAGCGCGTTACCAGACTCCCTGGATCGCGGCGCCGGCGGTCCGATCGCCGACGAGCGGCACGGGGCGCACGGCGTCCGCCGGGCGTCCTTGGATCGCCGGCCCCACGAACCAACTGACCGCTCCGAGTACGGCAAGACCGCCGGCCGCGGCAAAAAGGGTATTGGCGACGGCCCCGTTCAAGCGCTGAGCGTTGAGGTCTGAGCTGACCTGCGCGCATTGGTTGGGGTAGGCCGTCGGTGGGAGACAGGCGGAATCGCTCAAGCCTTGAACGACGCTGTGCGCGTCCGCTTTGTTGCGATCGAACCCGACGGCGAAGCCGGTCGCTACGGCCGCCGCCGTGACTGCGGCCGCTTCGAGCCAGAGGACCGGGATCCACCGGCCGGGCGTTCGTCGGATCCCGTCGGCGCGGGCTGGGGCGAGGACGTTCAGGCGTGCGATCTCGGCCTCAGCACGAGGCAACCATTCGTTCCGAACGATGTCGACCGTGTCCGGCGACGCGTCGCTTCGGCTCAGGTACTGCCGGAAGTGCTGGGCCGCTTCCACGGGATGACCGGCGTTGCTCTCGGCACCCGCGAGGTGCAGCAGTGTCTTGGTTTGCGGATCGATCTCAAAAGCCTGCGCCAAGACTTGGCGGGCCGACTCGTAGTGCCCCTGCTCGAACAGGGCGGCGCCGTCCGCGGCCAAGGCCGCCGCGCGATCCGCGGGCGTCTCGTTGGCGGGGGAGGCCGCCGCCGGCGGATCGGCCCACGCCCGCGACGGGCCGGCCAGGGGCCCGATGAGGATCGCCCCCGTCGCCAACAACCGTCGCATGAGGATCTTTCGCAGCACCCGCCCTGCTCCTTCCGAAGATGAATTCGCGTCGCCTCAGTCCCTCCGGACCATCCGTGAGAATCGGGGTCGATCGCCCTGCGCGCCGACCTGGGTCGGATCCTCGCGCAGGGCGTGATCTTGGGGATCCGCGATCACGACACTTGGCAGCTCGGGCTCGGGCTCACGGGCGGGCACGGGGAATGCCGTGCCGCTGTACCGCACGAAGTTGCCGCCGTCCGAGCACCGTCGGATGGGCATGGGGGGCGAGGGGCGATCTCGGCCGACACTCTGCAGGAGGCGACGGATCTCCTCGCCGATCGGACCCTTCGTGCCGTCACGCACCGCGCGAGGTCCGACCGAGCGTTGTCCCTCCGCCGTCGGATGCGACTGCAGCCTCCGCGCGGCAAGGGCGACGCGAGCGCGGTCGTCGTGCTCGCGGCGCTCCGCGGGCTGCACCCGCCGCGGCCCCTCTTCGACGGGAGGGCCGCACGGTTCGGTGTCGTCGCTCGCTGGGGAGCGACGGGGTCTCCGCGCGGCGTCCGCGGCCCGAATGCGGTCGTCGTCCTCGCGACGGTCCATACGCCGCACCGCCCACGGCTCCTGCTCGACGGGAGGCCCGCACGGCTCGGTGTCGTTCGGTCCACGCGCGGTCATGGCGCTTTCGTTCCGGCGGGAGGTTCGGGGACCGGCTTGGGCAGCTCCTTGATGCCAAAGAAGTAGTCGTCCAAGTTGGCGGGCGCGGGCAGGGAAGCCGTGGGTTTGGGACGCGGCGGAACGGCCGGTCGAGCCGAGGCGATCGCGCGGGGGGGCCCGGGGCGGACGCGCGTTCCCCCGGCCGCGCGGGCGTCTGCCGATGCGTTTTGTGGAGGGGGGCCGGCCAGAATGATTTCGTCGATCGTGGGTCGTAAGGCCGGCGTTCGACCGGCTCGGAGATCCGCGATCACCGTGGGGCGCGGGGCAGCGCCGTTCTCGCGTTCTCGCGCCGGCACGGCAAAGGCGATCCCCGGCGGGGCGATCGCACTCCCGGTCGCGGTTTCCGGAGGGGGTCCGGCCAATATGAGCTCGTCGATGGTCGGTCGTGCGGCGGTCGATCGAGCGGCAGTCGGTTCCGGAGGCGGCGCGGGTGGCGGCATGGAGTCCGGCACCGCCATGGAAACATCGTCGCGGTGAGAGGGCTTGGCTGGCGGTGCGCTGGCTTGGCTCGACTGGACGGACGGTCGCGGCGCGGGGATCGCACGGGCTGGCCCAGACGCGAGGGCGGGCGTCGTCGAACTCCGTGCCCCCGTATCCACCGTATCCGCGGCCGCCGTTTCCGCTGGCTTTGGGTCAGGCGGAGCTTGGGAAGCCGCAGCGCGATCCACCGCGGCAGCCCACGCCATCACGAGAGCCGACGGCGGTGCGGCGGCCGATGCGGGTTCGAAAGCCGGGGCGGAATGCCGGGCTTTCCAGCCGCCCCAGGTGGTGGCGATCGCGATCGCGCCGGTGCCGATCAGGACGGCAGCTGGCCCGATGCGGCCCCGCCGATAGCCCCGATGCGCCGGCATGCCCGTCCTCGGGGGATCGGCCCGCACCGCGACGGGCTCGGACGGGGGCGAATCACCGGCGGGCACGGCGACGCCGTCCTCGGCGTGTTCGGGGATCGGTTCCTCGGGACCGGCGGCGGAGCCGGGCTCGGGGCCGGGCAGGGTGACCGTCGTGCTCGTGGCTTCGAACGGACGCACAACGTCGGTGAGACCGATGCGCGCGACGTCCATCCACTCTTGGGGCAAGGAGTCCGCGGGCGCCCCTGCCAAGGGCTGCGCGATCGGTGGGGTCGGCACATCCATTCGGATCTTCGGCGAGGCCTCTTCGAGGGCCGCGAGCTCGAACAGCCCTTCGTAAAAGTCGCCCATGCTCCGCTGCCGGTCCTGGGGGTTCTTCGAGAGAGCTCGGAGTAAACACGCATCGACGCGTTGGGGGATCCAGCGCTTCCAGCAGGACGGCGCCATGGGTTGCTTGTGCCGATGCGCTTCGATCACCGCGTCCTCGCACTCCTCGTCGACCGGCCACGGCAAGTGTTGCGTCAGAACTTCGTAGACCAGGACGGCGACGGCGTAGAGATCGACCTGGGGGGTGACCGGCTCGTGACGCCACACCTCGGGCGCCATGTAGCGCGGCGTTCCGGCGATTTCGTGAGGGGTGCGGGCGGTGTCGATCACCTTGGCCACGCCGAAGTCGAGCAATTTGACTTGCGCATCGGCGTGGGAGGCGCCGTGCAGAAACACGTTTTCCGATTTGACGTCCCGATGCACCACAGGCGGATCGTCGCGATGGGCATGGCCTAGGCCGGCGCAGATCTGGCCAGTGATCTTCCAGACGACCTGCGCCGTCAGGGGGGTGTGCCGGTCGCGGATCACGGCTCGAAGTGTCCGGCCGGCGAGCAGTTCCATCACGAAGAACGGGGACCCGTTCGCGAGCACGCCGCAGTCGCGGACCTCCACGATGTTCGGGTGGCGCAAGCGCGACAGCACGTCGACTTCGCCTGCGAACCCCCGTTCGAACGTGGCACTCTGCGCGACCGCCGGGTGCAGGACCTTCATGGCGGCGCGCATGTGGTGACCCTTGCGCACCTCGAGGACGATCCCCATGCCGCCCTCGCCCAGGACGCCATGCATCACCCAGTCGGTGCCCGGCACCCGCTCGCCCACGCGAAAATCGGTCGAATGTGCCGACTTCATGACCGCTCCCTCGAAACCGGCTGGGCCACCGTCTCCCGTTGGTCAGGAACGGTGCCGACATGCTCTCACATTGCTTCCGGGTGGGGGAGCGATTTCGTTGGGGGGACGCTCGTTACATGGTTATGGACGAGGTCGTTTGCAAAGCCCTCTCGTCCTGCTCGCAGGCGCGATCGCGTGGCCAGTCGCGCTCGACCGGATCGGCGGGCCGATCAGGGAGCGACGCACATCGATTGGGGAGCCATGAACACGCAGCATTCCCAGCCGCCGTTGAACGGCGTGCAGACCTCTGGGCC
>JBEKOY010000211.1:0-6662 GCA_049521295.1 Polyangiaceae bacterium
CGGCTGTCGCGCGTGCGCGGCGTGGAACTCCGGGATCTCGACAAGTCCATCGGGTATTTGCGCCGACCAGGCTTCTACTTGGATGATGCGGACGCTTGCGAGCGTTTGCTGCGGCTGCTCGACGGGATCTCGCTTTGCGTCATCGATTCATGGCGGGGGGCGACCCCGAACACCGACGAGTGGAAGCGAGGGCCCGTGCAGCTCGTCGCGGACCGGCTCGAGCAGGTCAGTACGCGGACTGGATGCGTCATCGTGACGATCGATCACAACGTCAAGCCACCGCGCGACGGCAGCTCGATGCGTTCGTCGATGCACGACGTGCACGGCACGACGGCCAAAACGGAGACCGCGCAATCGCACTTCGTCTTCGCGGGCGAGGAAGGCAAGTCGATGACGTATGTGGAACACAAGAAGGAACGCGTCCACGGACACACGGTCGCTCCGTTCGCCCTTCGGTTCGACGACATGGCCGACGAGCGCGACCCACGCTGGGGGCTGCGCGTCGTCCACGTGGACCGGGCCGAGTGGGGCGCGAAGTCCGACGCACGAGCCTCGGTCGAGTTCGCGGAGCTGGCCGAAAACGTGCGCCGCCACATCGAGGCCCACCCGGGCGCTCCGGGGGCCGACAACATCGCTGCCAAAATGGGCCGGCGCGTTTCCGTCGTCCGAGTGGCCATCCATGACCTGCTCGATGCCGGCACGGTCGTGTCGCGCAAAGCGAGGGGCCGCGGTCGGGGCGTGCGCCTTTTCTTATCCCACATGGCTCCCCCGGAAGAATCGTGAGTGTCGCCTCACTCGTCCTCACTCGTCCGGGACGGCTGCCGCTCGAATACTCGTCTACTCGTCCGAGCTTCTTAAGCGAGACGAGTAACGAGGACGAGTAATCCCCCGGTAGGGAGAAGGGATTCGCAGCCCAGAATGGAGACGAGTAATCGGAGGCGATCGCGACGGGCCAGGCCGGGGCTGAGCCGGACGTGCTGCCGCTGCGGCGCGGGCCAGGTGCGCTCGCTCGTCCCCTCGGGTAGTGTCGCGGCGATGCCGTCGCTGCTCCACGAAGGGATCATCGCGCTGGTGCGCGAGAGGCCCGAGCTCGCGGCGGACCTGTTGCGTGAACTGCTGCACGTCTCGCTGCCGGCGTTCACGGAGGCTCGTCTTGCCGAGGCCTCGCTCAATGCTCTCGTTCCCACCGAGTACCACGCCGATGCGGTGGTCTTGCTCGTGGAGGGCCAAACGGTCTTCGGCATCATCCTCGAAGCGCAACTCCAAGTCGATCGGGACAAGCCATTCACCTGGCCGATGTACGCCGTCAGCGCCAGAGCGCGACACCGGTGCCCCTTCGTGGTGCTCGTGGTCACTCCCGACGCGGATACGGCCCGCTGGGCGGCCCAGACCGTCGACCTCGGCGGGGGCTTGCCGTGGAGAGCGTTCGTCATCGGGCCGGAGGGCATCCCGGTCATCACAGACGTCGATGTCGCCGTGCGCGAGCCGCATCTGGCCGTGCTATCGGTCATGGCGCACGGTCGGGATGACGACGTGCCCACCGCGGTTCGGGTCGCGACGGCCGCGGCGGTGGGGGCCGCGGGTCTGCCGGAGTCGCTGAAGATGCTATGCTTCGCGTTGATCGAGTCCTCACTCGGCGAAGCCGCCAGAAAGAGCTTCGAGATGCTTCCTCAAGGCCAGCAGTTCTTTAGCGAGACGCAACGCCGATTGTTCGCGCAGGGCAAGGCTGAAGGCCGCGCCGAGGGCGAAGCCCGATCGATCCTCCGCGTTCTCGAGCGCCGTGAACTCGCCGTTACGGCCGAGCAACACGCGCGCATCCTTGCCTGTCCCGACCTCGCTACGCTCGAAGGCTGGCTCGACAAGGCCGTCACCGCCGTGAGCACCGAGGACTTATTCGCCGTCGAGCCGGGCAATCCTTCGGGCATCGCGGATCGTCGCAATCGGAGGTAGCCGCTAAGGGACACCGCGCTGGGGCGCAAGCTGGAACGGTCGCTCGCCTAGCATCGCGGCGGCTCCACGGAATGGCTGAAGCAAGCGCGCGTCCGCTCCGGCGGACCTTTGAGACGGCACTGCTGGCCCTTCTGGTCACGTCTGGGGCCAGCCGAAAAATCGGCGCTTCACCTCCCCCCGGTGCGTTGTCGTCGTCGCCGATACCGCGCACGAGGACCACGGATGCGCATCATCTCGATGAGAAAGGCGAACCGCCGTGAGCAAGAAGTCTGAGCGTCGTGCCCCTCATCGAGGTCGCGACGTACCTGGCTACGTCACGTGGTCCTATACCGGTTGACGCCGAATCACTCAGCCCGGAACTTGTTTAGCCGTCCTCGCCAGCGAGCCGGACGACTTCCTCGCGAAGTAGCGCGGACAGGTACATTCCAAGCTGCTCCATTTGCGCGATTACGGGGCCCACCGCGGTGAGGTACTCCCTCCGCTTCGCTTGCAGCAACAGGCCGATCGTCCCGACGACCCGAATGCCTCTCGCGCCGGCGATGGCTCGCGCGGCGCTATCGTCGACGAGAAGCGTGGCCATAAGGCGCGCGGCAAGCGGAAGCGCGGCTGCCTCTCCGCGGTCGAGCACGTCCAGCAGATCGGGGTCGGGAGCGACGTCCTCGATTCTCAGCCAGTGCGCGGCCGCCACGGCGTCGTCTCCTGTCATGCCCGCGCCCGCAACGACAACCTCATCGAGAACGATGCGAGGCACAACGACTTCGGTGTAGAGGCGGCGGAGGAGATCGAGGTGTCCGGCTCCGCCCAGGTAGATGAGCGGCCCCGCGTCGGGGACGACGATCAACCCATTTCCCGCATATCAAGCTCGCCCTGCAGGTCAGCGGGCGGGTAGTCGATCACGGGCACGCCGTGCGTGCCCAGCGCCTGCATGAACGCCGCGCGCGGCATGCCGGCAAGCTCCGCGCCCTTGCCGACGCCGATGCGCTTCGTCCGAACCTGTTCGATGATCCAGAGGACGCGGAGCTCGTCACCGATGAGCCGGGAGTCGGGCGCGGTGGCGCCGCCGGTCACGGGGAGTTCAACGCTAACGGTCACGGTATGCGCGCTCAAGGGGATCCAACCGAGTGTAGCTCCGCGCGCGCACTAGGGCCATTGTCGCTTGTGAACGCGGCCCTCGAATACGCGGTGGTGCAGTCCGCCGACTCCCGGAAGCGCCGCCCGGTCGGTCGCTGTAGCGCGCCCACGCCGAGCAGCTGTCGATCGCGCGGTCGATGTGCCGCGGGTCATCACTACGGCAACCTCCGACTGCGCTGAGCGACTGCGCCGGCGTTCGTTGCGATGCCGCTGACGGCGGCGGCGAGCGACCAGATCGAGATCTGCTCGGAGGGCATCACAGTGCGATCTCAGACGTTGAATTCAGGGTGCCGTCCAGTGTGCAACCCTTATCGCGCTCTGACCCGTCGACGGGACTGGCGCACGATATCGGCGAATCTAGTCGTGCGCTAATTGCGCGTGCTCTCCGACGGGCCAGGTCGCGCGTGGATCGACGGGTACTCGAACGACTGCGTCGTTTTCACGACGAGTTGGACGACTTCATTCCGACGATGCCGTACGCAGTGCCGGGCCGAGCGTTGGCCGTAACCGTACGTGACCATAGCCCGGTTCAATCCGCTTTTCCTCGCTTGAATGTAACTACAAAAAGAGCTACACGTGCGTTACGAATGGGATGAAGCGAAAGCTCGCCACAACCTCGCAAAACACGGCCTCAGCTTTGAGGACGCGCCGCTCGTGTTCGACGGGCCGACCGTTACCCTCGAAGATAACCGCTTCGACTATGGCGAGCAGCGGTTCATCACAGTGGGCGTGCTCGCGGGTCGCGTGGTCGTCCGTCCTCGCCATACCGCGCGCGGGGACGACGCGACGCGCATCATCTCGACGAGAAAGGCGAACCGCCGTGAGCAAGAAGTCTATCAAGAGCGACTTGGAGAGAGTTGACCGTCTCACCGACGAGACCCTCGACTATACGGACATTCCGCCGCTCGACGAGGCGTTTCTAGCCAATGCGATGCGCGTGCCCTGGCCGCCGACGAAACGCCAACTCACCATTCGTCTTGACGCGGACGTTCTCGCTTGGCTCAAGTCGCTGGGCAAGGGTTACCAGACGCGCATCAACCGTATCCTGCGGTTGGCGATGGAGAGCCACCGCCCGTCTCCACGCCGTGCAACAGCGCGCGGAGGATCCGTGCGGGCGTTGGATGCGCCGCCGAGGCCCAAGAAGCGGCGAGCCGTATGAGTCATTTGGGCGTTTGTTCCACAAGCGCCGTCGCCAGGTCCGCCACGTTCGTCGGCACGAGTGCTCGCCGCCGCTCCTCGAGTCGGGTCGCGAGCGTGCGCGCCACGTCCCCCAGCCCCATCGTGACGGCGTCAACGATCGCTCGCTCGAGGGCCGCATCGCTCACTATTTCGGATTCGGATTCACCAATTGACGCCAACGCGCTCGAACGGTCACGAACTGGCGTATTTTCGGACCTTGACCGATCGGATCCAATTGCGACTATCGTATGTTTGTTGGGGTTCGTCGCGCTTTGGCTCACCTCTTCGATTCCCGTCAGCTCCACTCTCTTTCCATAATCAATTCAGCTAGTTACAGATTTCGCTACCGATCGTTGCTGCTATGTTGCTGTGGTTGCGCACGTTGAGCAGGGCGATGGCGCTGTCACGCGCCGCCGGCGACAAGTGCATGTACCGCATCGTGGTCGCCAGATCGGCGTGCCCGGCCAGCTCCTGAATGGCCTTGGCCGGTGCGCCTCGCATCGCCAGGTGCGAGCAGAACGTATGGCGGAGCTTATGAAGGCTCCCCCGTACCTCGAGCCCGCCCCGGCGCTGCACCGCTTCCAGCCAGTCGCGAAGCACATGCCCGGGCGCCGGCTTGCCGTCGTCCAAGCATAGAACCCGCTCGCTGCGAAGATGCCGGTGCCTCTTGAGCGCATCGGTCAGCGCGTCGGTCATCGGAACGATGCGCGGCTTATCGCTCTTGGGGGTGTCGACCGTATCCTTCCACTGCGCTTGCACGATGCGCAGCTGACCTCTTGCAAAGTCCACGTCGCACCATCGAAGCCCGATGATCTCGCTGCGTCGTAGCCCTGCGTCGCCGCCGAGAAGCACGAGAACCGCGTAGCGGCTTCCGACCTTGCCGGCGGCGTCGACGAGCCGGTCGTAGTCGGCGAACTCGTAGAAGTCGATGCGGATGTTCTTGACTGGTTTCAGGTTGAATTCGCAGGGCATCTGCGAGAGCACCTTCCACTTGACCGCGAGCCGCAGGGCTTTCGACAGCACGCCCAGAATGTTGTTCGCGGTCTTGCGGCTGCGGCCGGCGGTGGCGAGCTTGCACTTGATGCGCGTGATGGCCGCGTCATCGATCTGATCGAGCCGCTTGGAGTCGAACGCGGGCGCCAGGTGCACCTGGTAGATCGACTCCTTCGAGTGGATTCCGCTCGCCTTGTGCCGCTCGCCCTTCGCCCATGCGAGAAACGTCGGCCAGAACTGTTTGAGTGTGGGGACCTCCTTTGGCTTCACCGCGGTCGGATTGAGCATCTCCGCCCGCAGTCGCCGTTCGTACGCCTCGGCCTCGCGCTTGTTCACCTTCGTTTTCGAAAGTGCCTTGCGCGCTTGCACGAGCCGTCCATCCGGCAGTTGGATTACGACATGGACCATCCAATATTCCCGTACTTTGCCCGAGACCTTGTCTCGGCGCCGTTCGCTGCGCACGCTCATCGTTGGCTCCGTGAGCGAGCTTCGCGATCTTGGCCGGCAAGCCACGCTAGCACGCTCGATCGCGAGATGCGGATGAGTCTTCCCACGCGCAGGATGCCGGGGATTTGCTTGCGTCGAATGGCCGCGTAGACGGTCTTGGGCTTAACCCGCAGCTGCGCGGCAAGCTCCTCCACCGTCAGCACGTCGCCCTCGACCGCAACCCCCGCCGCTTCGGCGAGCATCGCTAGAATATCACTGTGGCTGTCCATCACGCCCACCCCGATCGCGGATTGTGAGACCCATGAAGAAAGCGAGTCTTCGGGCGTACGACACCGATGTGCCGAGTGCGGCGCGTACTCTCGAAGGCTCAACCGAAAGCGCGTTAGCCGTATAGGCTCAGCGCTCCGTAAGCGGCTTCGACCAAAGGGCGCTACACGCGCAGAGGAGGGTCCACGAACAAACGCGTACCGCAATTATTGGGCCAGCGCAATCGCTAAAGGAATGATCCGACCTAAGTGCTTACAATCATTTGTATAATGGTTGTGGCGTGCCGGCGGCCACGGGTCAACGATCGGGAGGGCGGTCGAAATGGCTGACGGCCCCTACGACAGACCGTCATCCCTCGAACGGCTCTCCATCATCGAATAGATCGTTGCCATTTCGAATCGACGATCACTCGGTAAAGGGGTCCATGATCCGGCGTCGTTCTCGACGCTCGCGTCCACGACGGCGGATCGCCCATTCGCTCGGTAGAGAAGACATACGCCTGCGTTTCGAGCCGGATCCGCGCCGAATGAGCGTAACCGCTGACTCTCCATTCCCAGGGAGCAGCGCGATTCAGTGTCGGGAAGAAAGCTCGACCTGGTGGAGCGCCGCTTCGATCGCGGCAGGTCCGCCCGCGGCTTCGACGTCAGCCCCCGCCGCGATCAGCATGTCGACGAGGCTGCGCCAGTTGCGGCCCT
>JBEKOY010000212.1:0-6661 GCA_049521295.1 Polyangiaceae bacterium
AGTATTCGACGTCGAAGACGTCGGAGCGCGAGCACGGCGCGTAACTCCCTACGTCAGCCGCGGTCTGCATGACGGCTGCCGTGTGCTCGTAGATGTCGAGAGCGATGTCTGCATCGCGCGCCGTGCTGGCGGCCGAGCACGCGCCGAGGCCCGGCAAAAGAATGACGCGCGGCCACGAATCGAGCTTCGTTTTCGTGATCCCCTTTGACCGACACATCGAGTCGAAATACAAATCGTACTTTCGCCCATATTCGGCAATCGCGGCCTCGAGCTGGAATGCGAGCTTCGCGGCATCCCCGTACGCGGGGCTGGGCACGAGCAAGGCCGTCGGCTTCGTCCGAAGAACGTGATCGGGCGTCATGCACCCCTTCGCAACGAGCTCTCCGGCATCCGGACGAGCCATCAAGCTGAGGAGCGGGTCGCTCGATCGGGTCCGCACGATGGGGCCGCGCTCGGACGACTCGTTGGCGAGCTTTGCGAGCGCCCCACGCAGCGCCGGCAACACCGCCTCACAAGCGGCCAGGGGAGTGCTACCCGGCATCGCCACCGAGCGACGACGTTCAACCGCATATTTCTCGGCGCACGATACCGCGTCAATCGTGCGCTCGTAGCTTTCGCGCGCGGTTTCGCCCCACGTGAACAGGCCGTGCTTCTCGAGCACCATCAGGGACGGCGGCCCCTCGACGCCCGCAATGTGATCGAACGCGTCCGCGCAGCGCTTCGCGAGTGCAAAGCCCGGCATGACATACGGCACCCAGACAAGCCGGGGACCGAACATGGACGCGAAGAGCGACTTGCCGTCCGGCTGGTTGCAGAGCGCGAGGATGGCGTCGGCGTGGGTGTGATCGATGAAACGGCCAGGAAGCAGCGCGTGAAGGAGAGTCTCGACGCTCGGATCGGGCGACGAGGCATCCAGCAGGTTCGTGCGAAGCTCATTGACCATGGCCTCGTCGGTCAACGCGTCCAGTCGTCTCAAGGCGCGAAGCGGCGTCAGACGTACGGCCGGCTGTCCTCGCGGCTCGATCGTGGCAAGGTCCCGACCCGAGCCTTTGACGTGCAGCACATCGAGCACCTCGCCGAGCAAGGTCGTGGCGCGCGCTTTCACCGAGGTATTGCCGCCACCGTGCAGCACGAGCGCCGGCTCGCTTCCAATCAGCCGCGCGGTGTATGTGCGCAACGCGAGGAGCTCGGACGTTTGCGGAGCGAGTTCTTGAATGGTGCGTGCCGCTGCTGCCGAATCGTAACGGCTCTCCATGGCCCCGACGCTACCATCGCTGAAAGGACTTAGGAGCAGGGCGAAGGTCGAGACGGCCGGCCCGCTTCGACTCGGACGCAGCTCGAGCCACGTGAGCCACGTTTGCACGGAGTGTGAAGAGACGAAAAGCGCGGACGCCGTACAACACGCATCTGCCCAGAAGTGCGGCGGACCGCGTATACGACGCGCGACGCCTCTGCAACCGGCAAATCATAAACGCACACTCGCACCCTGCGATTGACAGCGCGTAGAGCGAACGCTAGCTGTTCGCTAACCAACTTCCAGGCGCGTAGCTCAGTGGTAGAGCACTACCTTGACACGGTAGGGGTCGTAGGTTCGAACCCTATCGCGCCTACTCTAGCAAAATCAATCACTTGCGCGAGATCCGACGCACATCCACGACCCCCCTGGGTGGGGCTATGGGTGGGGTTTCGCGCGGGGATGATGCCGGGCAGGACGTTCCGCGCTTCGGCCAGGTACCCGGGCACCAGATGCGCGTAGATCGCCGTGACCCGTTCGTGAGTGTGACCGAGCAGCCGCCCGAGCAAATACAAGTCGGGCTTTGCGGCGAGGAAGTTCGACGCATAGGTGTGCCGGATCTTATGCGGGCCACCCGTTAGCCCGGCGGCCTTCAGGATGCGGTTGAACGGTCCCTTGGGAAAGCTCGCGAATGGCGTTCCGTTGCGCGAGGGAAAGACCCACTCGCGCGAGTGGCCCCGCTGTTTGTGTTCGGTAAGGATCTCGCTGAGTGCATCCGACAGCGGGACCTCGCGTTCGATGCTCTTGACTTCATAGTTGTCGTCGTCGTCGTCGTCGTCGTCGCCGACCTGGGACCAGATCTTGATGATCCGTCGCTCGAAGTCCACGCGGTCCCACGGGAGATGCAAGGCTTCACTTTTGCGCGCTCCCGTCTGGCCCAAGAAGAAAACCAGCGGAAAGAGCGCCGGAGCCATCCGCATGCACGTCTCGTAAAGGCGTTGCAGTTCGTCCAGCGACCAAAACCGGACCTTGCCCTTCTTCGGCCGGATAGGGAAGTACGTGATCGTCGGCTTGGCACACGGGACCTTGAGCTTGTCGGCGTACGTCAAGATCGCCGAAAAGACGGTTAGCTCCGAGTTGACCGTGACCTTGGCGACGTGCTTCCGACGCTCCATCTTGTAGCGCTCGATGAGCGGCTCGACGTCCAGGAGCCTTACGTCCCGGAAGAACAGGACTAGGTGCTCCACCTGGTAGCGGCGCACTTTGTTCCATGTGTCCCTTCGGAGATGTGCCTTGGCGTACGGCTTGTACACTTCAACGCAGAAGCTGGCGAAGCTCGGCGAGGTCTTTCGGTCGATGATGCCGGTCTGACGGATCTCCACGCGCTTCTGGGCCTCGTACAGCTTCGCGTCGGCCGCCGACCCCTTGAAGCTGATTTTCTTCCGCCGGCCCTGATGCCAGATCTCACCGTTCCAGTAGCCCGGTCGTACTTCCCGCATCGTCATCGACGCTTCCTCCGCTCCGCGAAGGCCTCACCGCAAAAGCTTGCGAAGCTTGCCTAGACTTTTCGATCGGCGATCCGGGTCTGACACATGTCGATCCGCCTTCTCCCTTCGCAAAGCTTCGCTTCCTTCGCCCGCCCCTAAAAGGCGATCCTCCGCCTCCTGTCCGGTTGCCAGATCTCGACTGCCACTTCTCTCGTCGTCATCGGCCTGCGCTCCGCTTCGCCACGCCACAAACCTCGCCTTGTTGATCCGCCACATCTTTCCGACCTTCGCCGCACCCGGAATACGTCCGTTCGCGCATAGGCCGACGATCGACTTCGACGGCACTTGCATCACGTAGCCAACTTGTTTTGGGGTCAACTCGAACAATAACAAGAGACGGGCCACACGCTCCGGGTCAGGGTCGGGCGCGTTGGCGGGCATGCATGGTTTCGGCTCGGGGGGCGCCGACCCCCGCGCGGAGACCACTAAGACGTTTGGCCCCTGAAAACCCGAGTCAGGGTCGGGCGCGTCCGCGGGCGGTTCCGGCTTCGGCTCAGGAGCCCCCGACGAGGAGACCACCGAGAGTTTTGGCCTCCGAAAATGGCTGAACTCGCGCACGCCGTTCGAGGTGAAGCGCGCGGTGTCCCCATCCCAGAGCCAGACACCCGACGCCTCAAGAGCGAGATCAGGCATCGCGCAACGGACCCTAAGATCACTTCGGTTTCCAGTCAAACCAATGCGGTTCGACCCGCCATTGGCCGAGTGAAAGCCGTAGCCGAGAAGCGCGGCGGACCGCCGATGAAGCGGGCGAAGGTCAAACGTCCGCATACATCGACGACGATGGTTCGGGGTGTAGCTGCAAGCGCCATAAAAAGCGGCGACCTCGCTTGCTTCCCAGTCCTCGAACTTGGGGATCGAGTCATTGCGCCTGGGTGGTCGCCGACGTGAAATCGAAACGTTCCCGTCGTCGCGTTGAGGCAACCAACGGTCGATTCGTCGGACGCCCGTCGAAGACGACGGCGAGCTTCTCCGCCCGCCCGCCGTCGATACACCGATCGATGGAACGATTGCTCACTCTTTCAGTAGCAAGACCTTCCTCAAACAGATCGCGCGGCATCTCGCCCCCCGAAGTGGTCTCCGTGAGGCTAAATTCATATGCGGCGGAGAGTCTACTTTCGCTCGTCAGTGCTCGCGGCCGACGTATTCGACAAGGGCCGCGCCAACAGATCTCGATTGACCTTGCCACGTCAAGAGTGCAGCATCTTTGGCGCTCTGAGAGGGGGCTAGGCATGCCGAAGACAATATCCGTCTTCAACAACAAGGGCGGTGTTGGAAAGTCCACCATCTGCTGGAACCTGGGGGACACCTTGGCCCGACGAGGAAGACGTGTCCTACTCATCGATTTTGATCCCCAGTGCAATCTATCGATCGCGATGCTGGGAGAAAATCTATTTGTCAAGACTCTCCCAACCATGAACGTTCCTTACGGTACTACAATACGGTCCTTTCTTCAGCGCTTTCTCCAAAGCACGGGGCGCGAAGAAGTATTTCTCCATCCAGGGCCCAACACCCATTCCGGAGCGAGCCTCATCGCGGGCGACTTTTGGTTGAACGTGTACGCCGACTCGTTGAATGTCGGTTCTGACTTGCTGTCTGGTACCGGGCTAAGTCGCTATGTAGCGCTGAGACGGATCATCTCGGCAGCGGAAGAGAAAGCGAAGAAGCCGTTTGATTTCGTTCTGATCGATCTCCCACCCTCCTTCGGCGCGCTCGTGAGAGCCGCGTTCTACTCTTCTGATTATTTTTTAATCCCGTGCACATCGGACAATTTCTCAGTCTACTGCGTCGGGCTCATCGGACAAATGGTTCCTAGTTTCGTGCGCGACTGGCAGAGTGGCCTTACGAGGTTCAAGGAGACGAACCCCCATTTCACGGATTTTGACTCTCTAGGTCGTCCCCGCTTCGCAGGATGGATCTTTAACGGCTTCGATACCGCGAAGCAGCGTAGAACGCCTGCAGAGTTTTTGGCGAACGCTCCGATGAAAGATCAACAGATGGTGCAGGCTGACAGAACGATGCATGGGCGACTCGTAACCGCCGTTAAGGACGATCTGGTTGCCCGCCTGACAACAGACATAACCGAATATAGTCCCGTCGCGTCAATTCGTGCGCCCGATTTTCGCGTTGGCGACATAGAGGACGCCAACGTTCTCATCCAAAATAGCCTTTGGCTTAGCGTGCCCCTCGGACAACTAGACCACCATCAGCAAGTAGTAACTTTACAAGACCGTAGGCGATGGGCGCACAACCAAGTGGAGCAAATCCAATTGCTCGCTAGCAAGATGAACGAAATGGCCGCCGAGGTCGAGTACACTTGCACATAAATGGCGTGCATGAACTATTTAGCGGCCTTCTCCGAGCACCGTATCCGCGAAGCGTTGATCCAAGGTCTTGAGTCCCAGCGATGCGGACACCGTACGACAGGTGGCCAGGACTCTTATTCCCGCCGAATCCGTGCAGGCAACGAACGAGTGGGTGAAGCACCAAGCTGGTTATCGCAAGCAGCCAAATGACGCCCGTGTGGAGTACGAGGACAACCGCAAGCTTCTGGGCGCAATCTGGAGCCTGATCGGAAATGGACTTCTCATCCCTCGAATCGTCCCCTATACGGGCAAGGACCACCCGAACATAATTGATCTCTTGACGCTAACGGAACGCGGCGAGCGCTTAGTTGCCAAGGGCGTCGAGCATCCTCTGCACCCGCATTTCATATCTACATTCAAGACACATGCACCCACCGCTTCGGATTACGTCGTCTCATATATCGAGGACTCCGTGACATGCCTTGAGGCGGGGGCGGTGCGGCCGGCATTAATGATGGCCGGCGTCGCAAACGAAGAGACTGTGCGTGTGGCACATGCCGCTCTTGCTCACCAGAACAAATTGCAAGCGGCTACGGGCATGCCGAGAATGCGAGACTTGCTTAGCGCCATTGAATCGGTCGTGAATGTTTTTGCGCCGCCGGGCTCTTCCGCTGCGGTAAAAGAACAGCAACACCGTCTGAAAGGAGCGCTAAGGGCGTCGGAGTTCGTCCGCGCTGAACGAAACGCAGTTGCGCATCCAGGCCACAAATTCAGTGACGGACCGCAGGTCGAGTCGATGCTAATGCTCATGTGGAATTTCCTCCCGTTCTTCTGGGAATCACTTGTCGCCCCAGCGGTCGTTGCTGGTTTTACCGTCCCCGCACCCTGACGATTCTTGTCCGCCTGGCGCCTGACGATGGTCGTCGTGATTGCGCCAAACCGGCATCGATACACCTCGCACCCTGGTCTGCCGTCGGTGTACTGACACCGGGCGGGATCGCATCGCCGCTCAGCAATTTAGGGGGGAGCCCGATCGCTTAGCGATCACCCGAACTGACACCGATCTCATCCGGAAGAAGGCATTTGCCACCCCTGCCGATCGCCAGAGTGGCGGTGACGTGGGGCCCGCCCTCGGCAACGGCTCGGAGCGCGGCGACGGCTTCGGCCGCCTCAGTGAGGGCGGCTTCGGCCTTTTCGAGACGTTCGAGCAGGCTGGCATGACGACGTTGACGGCACGCGACGATTCGGCAACGGCCCGAGCAGGACCGTTTTTCCGCGCGGCCTTTGATCGGCTTGCCGCAGACCACGCAAGTCCGGATCGAGGCGATCGGTCCAGAATGGCTGCACAGAGCCTCGGACGGCGAGGGGGCGGGGATGGTGGCCGGAACGTCGTCGGGAAGCGCACGAAACGGGTGCATGCCTCGTGTACAGGCGGGGACGGGGGCGATCAAAGGCCTACATAGGTAGGATCTTTATTTCTCGAGTGATGTCGATCACTTACGTGCATAGTGCACGAATTGGATAGTCAAAGGCATCGGGGATTCTCTAGACGCGGTGTTGTGGGACAACGCGAAAGG
>JBEKOY010000213.1:0-7893 GCA_049521295.1 Polyangiaceae bacterium
GCACCTCGAGGCCCGCGCGGTCTCCAGGGCTCGATTCGGCAGCTCGAGGACCGACAGCGCTTCGCGCTTGAACCTCGCCATCATGTGCAAATCGCGGGCGCGCCCGACGACATCGACGAGCGTTGCGGGCAGGACGGGCTTGCCGATGTACCGAAACGCGCCGTATTGCATGGCCTCCATCGCGGACTGCACGTCCGGACGCCCGGTGAGAATCACTACGGGGACGTCGAGATCGTACTCGCGCGCAGTGCGAAGAAGGTCCAGACCGCTCATGCTGGGCATCACCAGATCGGTCACGATCACGTCGAAAGACTCGACCGCCAAGCGCTTCGCCGCGAGCCTCGCGTCGCCTTCCGCCACGACCGTCCAGCCCGCGCGCGTGAGAACCTGCCCGTGGGCCGCACGCACGCTCTCTTCGTCGTCCACGAGCAAAACCCTACCGCCGGGCTGGCCCACGCGGTCGGCTACGGCCTCGAAGATATTGGAATCGAGGTCCGTGCCCTCGAAGGTCTGCGGTTCGGCGGGGAGGATGGAGTCCGAAGCGGACAAGGCCGCCCGCTCGGCTTTGGCCATGCGCACCGACTCCCGCTCGTCGGGGGAACGCGCAACCGCCTCGTCCAAATGAAGCGTTTTGCACCGCGCGCACTTCAAAGCGGGAGCTCGAACCGTCGACTTCGTGACGTACTCCGCGGCGACGAGAACGTCTCCATCGCACTGGGGGCAACGTATCCAGTTGGACGTTGCCATCGCGCTACCCATTGAGTCCTCCCCTAAATACCAGTCACCAAGCTACTTCATTTGGCCCGCGCGAGGCTATGGCGCCCACGATGAATTACGGACATGTAACATCGCTCCCCCATATCAAAGGCCGTGGCGCGCCACCCCGATCCATTGTTTTTGTTTACGGACGGCGCCTATTTTCGTTCAGCCCGATAGCGCATTCGGGGGCGGGCGCGTCGCACCTCTCCCCCTGAAGGACACGAGGTGTCCGGCCGGCTCACGCCGCGCAAAGTCGACCCATTCGGAGCGCACGAAATCGGCAAGGACCAGGTGGCACGACGCGTCGGGCACACGAGCACCGTCGAGTGCGAAGTCGCCCGTGAGAAGGGCGGTCGTGCGATCCCGTTCGCGGTGCGGACGGCGGCTCGGCGACGCGACGCCAACGAAAATTCTGGAGCGCTGATTTGATGTTGGCGGCTGCGCCCGGGGCCATAAGGGACGCGATGTCGCGTTGGAGCGGGCATGCGGGCGAGCCGGGTCAAGTCTTGCGCGCGCGTGGGCGACAGGCGTTGGGCCGAGCCACTCGGCGGCTTGGGGATGACGCCGTCCGCGATTTGTATCGATCGCCGGATCGATCGGGCGGAGATACCGAGCTGACGCCGGCTTGGTCGGCACGGGACCTTCGCGGTGTCACGGGCGCCCTCTCGGGATGCAGCGCCGGATAGATCCTCTTGCGGCTCTTGAGCGAGAGCGCGCGTTCCAGCTCGGTCAGCTTGGCGCGCATCAAGTTCTCGTCGATCTCCACGAGCTCTCCGCGCAGCGCATCGAGCTCGAGCACACGCGCCGAAATCGTCGCAAAGCCCCGTGCCGCCGCCTACGAGCTGGTCGTGAAGAACGCATCGAAAATGCGTGGAAGGACTTCGGGCTTCGATCCCGGGGGCCGGTATCGAGTATTTCGACCACGGCAGGCCCCTCCGCGTGGATCATCGGCGCGGAAGCCTTGCTGCGTTGGCTGCATCCCACCCGAGGATGGGTCTCTCCGGCGCACTTCCTTCCTATCGCGGAAGGCGTTGCCGGGTGTTGCCGGGCCAGGCGCGAGGCGGTGGTTGCCGGCTGGGGAGACTCCACTCCGTAGGGCGGGCGCGGTCAGAACTTCTTCGCGGGTCGCTTGGTTGCGTGCGCTTTCACCAAGCCAAAGATCCCACTCGGGGGGTCTGCGTCACCCGCAAAACGGTACCCGTGAGCGCCGGGTGCGTCGAGTGCCGCCGTCAAAACGCGCGAACGGCTTTGTGGTGCCTCGATGACCTCGCGAAGCTTGCGGGTGAGAGTCTCCGGAGTGAACGGTTTCTGAAGAAAGCCGACGTCCGAGAACTGGACGCCATTGCGGAGGACCGCGTCGTCGGTGTAGCCCGACACGTAGAGCGCCTTCATTTCCGGTCGAAGCAAACCAAGCCGTCCCGCGAGCGTCGTGCCGCTCATGGAGGGCATGACGACGTCGGTGAGGAGCAGGTGAATCGTCGCCTTGTACTCATCGCCAATGCGCAGTGCGTCGAGCCCGCTCTGTGCCTCGAGGACGTGGTACCCATGACGCTCGAGAATGGTGCGCGTGACGACGCGGACAGCCTCCTCGTCCTCGACGAGAAGAACGGTTTCGGAGCCTCGAGCGGGTCGATTCTCGGTGGGGGGGGTCGTGGAGATAACGACGCCACAAGCCTGAGGGAAGTACACCTTGACGCTCGTCCCCTTGCCCAGAACGCTGTCGACCACGACCTTTCCGCCGCTCTGCTGGACGATGCCGAACACGGTAGAAAGGCCCAGTCCCGTGCCCTTGCCTTTCTCCTTGGTCGTGAAGAACGGCTCGAAGACGCGCTCACGCGTCGCTGCATCCATGCCCGAACCGGTGTCGGTGACCGAGAGCATCACGTAGGCGCCCGGTTCGACGTCGACTTGAGTCGCAAAGCCGGAGTCGAGCCACACATTGGCCGCTTCGATGGTCAGCTTTCCCCCTTTTGGCATCGCGTCGCGCGCGTTGACCACGAGGTTCATCAGGACCTGTTCCACCTGCCCAGGATCGGCACTCACGGTGGCGAGACCCGGAACGCTCACGACCGCGAGCTCCACGTCCTCTCCGACCACTCGCCGCAACAGCTTGGCGATTCCGCCGACGGTGGCGTTCAAGTCGAGGAGCTTCGGCTGAAGGATCTGCTTGCGGCTGAACGCCAGAAGCTGATGGGTCAGATCCGCCGCGCGATTGCCGGCGCGCGTGATTTCCGCCAGGTCGCGGCCCATCGGACCGCCCGGCTCGAGCGTCTCGGCGAGCATTTCGCTGTAACTGAGGATGACGGACAGAAGGTTATTGAAATCGTGCGCAATTCCCCCTGCCAGATTGCCAATCGCGTCCATCTTCTGAGCCTGCCGGAGCTGGACCTCCAGACGGCGCCGCTCCGTGACATCGACGACGACGGCAAAACCGCACGGCTTGCCGCCCAGGACCACCGTCTTGGCCGTGATTTCGACGTCGATGAGGCTCCCGTCCTTCTTTGCGTGTCTCCAGGATCCGGGCTTCGCCGTCCCGAATGCATCGGCGCTGGGGCTCGCCAAGGGCCTTGGAACGTCTGCGCGGGGCTGGAGGTCTTCGAGCGTCATTTCGATGAACTCGTCACTCGAGTAGCCGTACTGAACGGCGGCGGCGTCGTTCGTTGCCAGAAATCGGTGCGTCTCGGGGTCGAACAGAAATTTCGGAAACGACGAGGCGTCGAACAGAACGCGGTACTTGGCTTCCGACGCTCGGACCGCTTCCTCGGCCTGTTTTCTGGCCGAGATATCGGTGACATAGCTAATGAACTCCGTCGTACCCTCGAGCGCGGCCGACCCGACGAGGGTCGCGACCTGTCGTCCGTTTTGTGAACGTATACTCTCTCTTCGACCGGAAGAAACCCCGTCGATCGGAGCTGGGCACGGGCTTCGATGTCCGAGACCCAGCGATCGGGGGGAGTGATGACTTTCCAGTTTAGTTTTCCGGCGGATACGTCGTCAAGGGTGTAGCCCAACATGTCGAGGAAGGCGTTGTTGGCTTCCTTGAAGTGTCCGTCGATGTCCGTAATCGTGACGCCCGAGACGCCCGATTCGAAAAGGCGACGAAACCGAATCTCGCGGTCTCTCAGCTGGGCCTGCTGCCTCACGAGTCGCTCGGCAATCAGCACGCGGATCTCCAGGGCGGCGGGGCCGAGGGAGGTGGTGCAGAGGTCGGTCGCTCCCGCTTCGAGAACGTCCGGAAGCCCGTCGTCCTGGCTCGTGATGACGAGGATGACCGCGTCCACGCCCTCCGGACAAGCGCGGGCCCGACGGCAGAATTCCGTAGCCCTCATGTCTGCTAGAGGGTCTTCTACGACGACGAGGGCCGGCTTCAGGCCGCGGACGATCTCGAGCGCGCGGACGCCGTCATGGCCCGCGACCCGCTCATGTCCGCGAGCGCCGAGCACGTTTGCGACGATGGCGGCCGATCCTGCAGAGATTCCGACGAGCAGTGCTTTCATAGCCCCCCCCGGCGCGCATGGTACGCACGGCGCGAGACGGACGCTACAAGACCGCAGGTTTGTTTTCGCGGGCTATGTCTGAGGCCGCCATGCGCCCGTGTGCGCGACGCCGGCCGATGCCCAACACACGCGCGAGCCGTGCGCGAAGTCCGCCTCGCGGCCCTTGCGTCGTCGGAATACGGAGAACCTTTCGCGCGCATCATGGCGTGGTGGCGCACCCGGATTCCGACGTCCCTGAACCCGTGCCGAATCGGTTGACTGCGGCGTACGGCGAGCAGCGCTTGAGGTGATGTCTGTTATAAGGAGACACCACATCGGTGCCCGTCTCGGACGGCGCGCCGACGCGAGACGTCGTGCGCTGAATTGACCCAATGCCCTAAAGCGCGGCGTCTCCCTGGACCCAACGAACAGGAGTGCGATCATGAGCACCGGAGGTCCCGACACACGATGCCGGAAAAACCGGTCAGCAGTGGGCGCCTCGTCATTTCCCGGGCAACGCCGTGCTTCGGCCTACCGGGTGCGCAAGGTCGCCGACCGTGGGTTCGGTTCGGCCCCCAACCTCCGCGCGGCGCGGACCGCGCTCAACCTCAGAATGTTTTATGAACGTCCCCCTTGCAGCGGAAGTCATCCGTCCGCAGCTTACGGAGGGGGGCCGCCCAGTGGACGGCGCGACTCGGGCTGGGATGAGTTCGCCAGGAAGCGAAACGGCCCGGACCGCAACAAGAAACCATGAGGGGGTGTTGCTGTGCGGAGCGCGTTCACGTTTGACCGGAGGCGAACGGCGCCCATCTGCGGGGCCCCGCTGCCATCACGTCATTCCTAAGTGTCAAAGCAAAGACGCGACCGGCTGCCACCGGACTCTCGCGCGCGACCTCGCTGTCGTCGCTGCGCGGAACGCCTTCGCTGCGTGACCCGCTTCCGAACCGCGGTGGTCCGCGTGGACCGGCGAAGAAGCCCCGAAAATTTTGGAGAATGATGTCGACCAACGGCTTCGCCGTGCGCAAGGACACCGAAAAGCGGCTGGCGCAAACGGAACACGCGCGCCGACTGGGAGAGCAAGCGCTCCGAGAAAGCGAAGAACGACTTCGAATGCTCGTTGACGGGGTCGAGGATCACGCGATCTTCATGATCGATCCGGACGGGCTTGTCGTCACCTGGAATGCTGGCGCCGCGCGAATCAAAGGGTACCAAGCCGACGAGATCATCGGGCAGAACTTCTCCTGCTTCTTTACTCGGGAAGACGTCGAGCGCGGGTGGCCGAAAGAGGTCCTCGAGAGGACGGCCGCGACCGGTCGGCACGAGGAAGAAGTGATGCGTGTGCGCAACGGTGGATCTCGATTTCTGGCGAGCGTCACCCTTATGGCGCTACGCAATGCAGCAGGGGAGTTGCGCGGGTTTTCCGAGTTTAGCCACGATCTCAGCGAGAGCACGGAGTCGGGGGCGAAGTACAAGGGGCTTCTGGAGGCCGCTCCCGACGCCATGGTCGTCGTGGGCCAGACCGGGCAGATCCATCTTGTCAACGCCCAGACGGAAAAGCTTTTCGGCTATGCGCGCTCCGAGCTCATCGGTCAAACGCTCGACGTACTGATTCCCGAGCGCTTCCGCTCGACGCACGCGACCCACCTCACCCGCTACCTTGCGCAACCCGAGGCGCGCCCGATGGGCTTCGGGTTGGAACTCTTCGGTCGGCGTAAAGACGGATCGGAACTACCCATCGAAGTGAGCCTCAGCCCCCTACGCACAGGCACCGGCTTGACCGTTTCGGCGGCAATCCGCGACATCAGCGTTCGCAAGGATGTGGAAAAGCATCTCGCGCAGATGGAGGGCCGGTACCGCGGCCTGTTGGAGGCCGCGCCGGATGCGATGGTGCTCGTGAAGCTCGTGGACTCAGTGGGGGAGATCGCCCTGGTGAACGTGCAGGCCGAGCGACAGTTTGGCTACCGGCGCGACGAGCTCATCGGGCAGCCCGCCAGAACACTCTTTTCTGAGGACTCGGTGCAGCGCTTGCTCGCTTCCATTTGCCGAACCGCGGACGGCGGGTTTGCGCAACAGCCCGACACTGCGATCGAAGTTGAGGGTCGCCGCAAAAACGAACCTTATTTTCCGATTGAAGTCACTCTGAGTATCTTACAAACCAACGAGGGTACTCTACTGGCCATGGCGATCCGCGACATCACCGCGCGCAAGTTGATCGAAGCGCAGCTTCTGCGGACCATGGCCGAGCTCAAACGCTCGAACGATGAGTTGGCGCAATTCGCCTACATTGCTTCTCACGATCTCCAGGAACCCTTGCGAATGGTGGCCAGTTACACGCAGCTCTTGTCTCGACGGTACAAGGGCAAGCTTGATTCCGATGCCGACGAGTTCATCGCGTTCGCCGTCGACGGCGCGAACCGCATGCAGCAGCTGATCCAGGACCTTTTGGCCTATTCCCGAGTTGCAACGAAGGGAAAGGATCTCGTGGAGACCTCGAGCGAGGAAGCCTTTCAGCAGGCGCTGAGCAATCTACGCGGCGCCATCGAAGACAGCGGAGCTCTCGTGACGCACGATCCCTTACCCACCGTCCTGGCGGACGCAGGGCAACTGATTCAACTCTTTCAGAATCTCGTGAGCAACGCCATCAAGTACCAAGATCCGGGAGTGCCGTGCGTCCACGTCTCGGCCACTCGCAATAGAAATAACAGTGGTGGCGCACGATGGTTATTCTCCGTAAAGGACAACGGCCTCGGAATCGAAGAGCAGTATTTCGAACGAATATTTGGCATGTTTCAGCGGCTGCATAAACGGGAAAAATTCGCCGGTACCGGCATTGGTTTGGCCATCTGCAAAAAGATCGTCGAACGACACGGCGGCAGCATCTCGGTCGACTCACACGTCGGGCACGGTTCCACCTTCCACTTTGGGCTGGCGGAAGGCCGAGGGAATTCATGAACGCGATGATTGGCGAGTAGTCGGGATGAGGTGGTGCCTCACCGGAGTGATGAAAACGGTGCACGAGCAGGCGTCATGGCGTACACGGTGCTATTCACGCGCGCCTGTCATGACGCCGAGTTTTCCAGAGCGTCTATGTCGAGCAAGACAGGGTCCACGATGGACTCACTCCCGGCACCCTTCGGCGGCACTTAGAAAAAAGCGATTTGGGCCGCAGACTTACGAAGCGATCAAGTGTTCGTATGCCGAGGATCTCCCCGTGGTTCAAACGGTGTTTCTTGGCAATTCGCAAAAAGGCGATTGGCACGATGCTCCATGAAGGTTCGTTGGCCCGCGAGGCGGCTCGCCGCCCCAGCCGCCCTCGTCGGGGGACGTGATGCGCGCGAAGGTGCCGGCATGGACCTGGCGGATCTACCCGCTCGGCCGACGCGACGGCTGGACCCTCAAGTACTGGGACCAGGACAGTGCACGCCGCGAGCACGCGATCCCCGCGCGTTATCGAACCGAGAGCGATGCGAACGAATACGCTGCCGCGTGGATCGCGGAGCGGATGAAGGTCACAAGCGAAGAGCGGACCGCGAAGGCCGATCCGCCCGTGCCCGGCCCCCTCGGCATCACATTCCGCCAGTTCGCCGAGCAGTGGACGAGCGGGCAGCTCAACGATCGCTACCCCGACCACGTGGGGATGAAGAGGACGAGCGACGAC
>JBEKOY010000214.1:0-7865 GCA_049521295.1 Polyangiaceae bacterium
GTTCGGCGAAGCCTTCGGGAATGATGGTGGTGACGGGCTGGCCGACGAGCTCGTCGCGGCGGTATCCGAGCTGCTTTTCGGCCTGAAGATTCAAAAGAACGATCCGTCCGTCTTCGTTGACCACAACCATCGCGTCGGGCGCGGCCTCCAAGAGGCCGCGGTATCAACCCGAACCCCATCGGACGCGCCTCGGGTTGCGCAAGGTAGCGGGTGAGGTGGGTCGCGTGCGTCGAGCGGAAGCGCTCGGGAATCAGCACGTCGAGAGGCCGGCCGATGAGCTCCGAGCGCGCATAGCCGAAAAGCTTTTCCGTCTGCGCATTGACGAGTTGGATCTGCCCGTCCTGGCCCACGACGACCATTGCGTCGGGAGCGGCCTCCAGAAGCGCCTTGTACTTCGCCCCCGACTCCGTGCTCTCGCTGAGATCGTGGCTGAACTCGGAAAACCCGCGCAAATCGCCCGCTCTATCGCGCAACGCCACAAGGGTGACGCTCGCAAGAAATCGCGACCCATCCTTGCGCACGCGCATCCCTTCTTCCTCGTGCCGACCGGTCGCGGCAGTCCTCTCGAGGACCTCCTTCGGCCGCCCGCGCTCGATGTCTTCCCGAGGAAAGAAGCACGAGAAGTTCTGACCGATGATCTCGTCGGCCTGGTAGCCTTTGATTCGCGCGGCGCCGGCATTGCAGCTGACGACAAGCCCGTCCGGATCGATCATGAAGATCGCGTGATCCTGGACTCCGTCGACGAGCACTCGAAATCGCTCTTCGCTTTCTCGGAGCGCTTGCTCCCCGAGTCGGCGCGCGCTTTCCGTTTGCGCCAGCCGGTTTTCGGCGTCCTTGCGCTCGCTGACGGTGCGCATCGCAGCCGTGACCCCCATGCCCTCGGCGCCCTGCGACGGGCTCAGCAGGATCTCCATCGGAAACACGCTGCCGTCCCCGAGGTCGTCGTGCGACGTGTGGGTCGGGACTTCGACCGGCGTACTCTCGGCTACCGATCGGCGGCTTTGGCCCTGCAGGTCCAGGGCCCCCGACACCGGCGCTTGACGTCTGTGCGTCCAGAGATGGATGAAGGTCGTCAGAATCAAGAAGCTCGCAACGAGCATGCCGCGGTCTGCGAAAGCCACCCACGGGTGCAAAAGCGCCGGTCGGCTGACGCCCCAAAGCTCGGCAGCAACGGTCGAGAGGGCACTGACGGCCGCCGTACCCCAGAGCAGTCCCCTCGATGGTTGCAGCGCGCAAAGTGCGATGGGAAGCGTGAACAAGACGCATCCGCCAAGCTCCGTCGAGGTGCAAAACGCGATCGCCGCGACCAGCCCGGTGCCGACGACGACGGTGGAACCCACCAGGGGTCTCCGATTCATTCGACCACCGAAGCCGCAGCCGACAGGGCAGCATAACCGCGATCACGCGGGGGCGTGGGCGGTACAGCAGCCACTTGCCGGTCGACCGCCATCGCGCTGCCGACGATTCCTGGACCCTTAACTTTACTCCGCAACCACGGTCGAAGGTGCGCCGATCTTCGTTTCCGGGCGGCTGCCGTTGCCATGGGATTTTTCGGCTGCGGTCTCGTCTCTGGAGAGCCCCCGGATCCGCTGCATTCGGTGACGGACCTCGGTAGCTCTGGCCTCCGCGCACCCGACTCCAGCGACTCGAGCATCGGCGTGCCCGGCTCCGCGGGTTTCTCGGGCGCTTCCGGGTCAACCGCCAACGACGCGAGCATCGCCAGCCTGGGAACGGCGTTGAGCTCTTTGGGTCGCCTCCGGACACCGGGGGGGCCCAAGGAGAAGCTCTTTGCAGCCCACCAAGCGTACGCGGTCTTCCGCCGATCGGCTTCACGCGTCATGGCCGCTTGCGCTCGGTGTGACGACACTGCTCCTTGGCTGCGGCAACGCGGGAAGCGGGCACGCGCAACCGACCCCCACCGCAACCTCCGTAGACGCGAATGGCAGTCCGGCCGCTGCACCCGGCAGCAACGCAGCTGCCAGCAGCAGCGGCAGCAGCAGCAGCGCGACAACCAACGGTGCTTCGAGCAGCATGGGATCGAGCGGGGCCGCAAACCCCAGCGGCCCGAGCGGCGGTGACGCCGCAAGCGGCTCGAGTGACGCGACGACCGGTGGGGGCCCGAACGGCAACGGCGCCGAAACCGATGGCGGGTCGAGCGACGCCGCTTACGACGGCTCCAGCGCGCCGGGACCCGCTGTTGACGGCGCGGCGGTGGCCACCGGCTGGGGCACGATCCACAACGACTTCTTCTGGTACGACCAAGACGGCAACCTGATCAATACCCGAAGTGGCAAAATCCGTCAGTTTGGCACTCTCTATTACTGGTATGGCGGAGCCCCCGGCGCGGCCGATCAGAACTTGTATACCTCGCCCGACTTCGTCCATTGGACCTACAAGGGGGTCGTCTTCCATTCGCCCGTCGAAGCCAATCGGCTGGACGTCCTGTACAATGCCGCGACCCAGACGTACGTGATGTTCCTGAAGTACGATGGGGATTCGGCCTATTTGGGAATAGCAACCTCTCCGACTCCGGACGGAACGTTCACCTTTCAGAGCCAAACCCTCGTCGATGGCTACACCATCGGCGACATGTCGATGTTCGAGGACGACGACGGTCAAGCCTACCTGGCGTACGTATGGTGGGAAACCGGTCCCAATCGCGAGCACGGAATCTACCGGATGTCCGCCGACTATTTGACTTTGGCAGAGCGGGTCTACCTGTGGAACATTCCCAGTCGAGAGGCTCCACACATTTTCAAGCGAAATGGAGTGTATTATTACGGAACGTCCCGTACCGCCGGCATCAACCCGACGGCTACGGAATATTATACGGCAACGAACCTGGCCGGCCCCTGGTCGGCGGCGACGAACCTGACCACGCCGGGCTCCGCCACGTCGTATCAAACGCAGTGTGACTTCGTGTTTCCCGTTGCGGGCACGCAGGGCACGTATTTCATGTACGACGGCGATCGGTGGCTACCTACCGGGGCAAGCGAGGGCGACTACGTGTGGCTGCCGCTTGCGTTCGATGACGCTGGCCTGCCGTCGATGAATTATTATCAGGATTGGGATTTCAATCTTGGCACCGGGACGTGGCGGACGTTCGATCTGACACGAGACCTGGCACTCGGCAAAACGGCTACGGCCTCCTCGGACGACGGTACGAACCTGCCGGCGAGCGTGACGACGGCCACGACCTACCTGACTTACGCGGCGACCCGGTGGGAGAGCGAGGCCGCCGATCCGCAATGGGTCATGGTGGATCTGGGAGCTCCCACGCAAGTCGATCGAGTCATTCTCAAGTGGTATTTGGACTACGCGAAGGCGTTTGAAATCCAGGTGTCGGTCGACGGAACGACCTGGACCCCGGTGTACACGACGACGATCGGCGCATCGTATTCGGTCACCGACGTCACGTTCGCCGAGACCTCTGCGCGGTATGTCCGGATGCTTGGAACCCAGAGGGGCACCGCAAATGGCTATTCGCTCTTTGCTTTCATGGTTCTCGACGACCCCTGACCCAAGCCGTGCTCGACGCAGCGCTTTCGCACGCTACGGAACGGCGGCGGCCGCCGTGAAGTGAACGACGAGATCCGATCCGCCGGACGCGAGCGCCAAGCTCCCGTCGAGACCGCCCGCGCTCAAGCACATGTCGAATGTCGTATCGGCGGGATTCGGTGTGACCGTGCATCCGCCCGACCAGCACGTACATACCGGCACGGGCAGCGCCGACGAAGACGACGTCGAAGACGAAGACGAAGACGAAGGGGGTTGGGGCGGAGCATTAGCCGTGTAGCAGAAGGCGAGTTGCCCGCAGCTCATCGTGAGGTCCGCCCCGCCGGTGAGATTGTGGAGCGCGCAACGGCTGGACGCCATTTAAGCGTACCTTGACCTCACGGTCTGGGTCGCCCTCCTGAGAATTCCTGCGGTCGGCAATCTGCTCTTGGCATACCCTTTGCTGACTCCATGAAGCACCTACGCCTTCCGGTAGCACGAGCGGAGGGACGCGTTCCGGTCGATGGGAGAACTCAGACGATGCTTCGCGTTTGTCCATTGTTTGTCCATGCATGGAGGCAGACTCGCCCCTCCGTTTTGCATATCTGGGAATTTCTGCCAGGCACGCTTGACTAACTTTTGTCTAAGACCATAGTCCACGCCGTGGTTCATTCGCGTGGAGCGCGCTCCGTAGAAACCGTCCGAGGCCCCGCCCGTCCCGATGCCGCCTCCGGTTCGGCTGGACCCAACGGCGCGCGCTACTCCATCCGCGTCACATCGCGCCTCACTTCCATCGAGCTCGACACCCTGCGAATGTGGGAGAGGCGCTACGGCTTTCCCCGCCCCGAGCGAGTCAGCGGCGGAAGCCGCGTCTATTCCGAGGTCGACGTCGAAGCCCTGAGGCTCATCAAGCGAGCGCTCGATCAGGGGTACCGACCGGGAGAGGTGGTCGGCAAGCCACTCGAGGAGCTGACGCAGCTTGCGATCGTCGCATCTCCGACTCCGTCGCCTGCCGCAATGGCCTCTCCGACCATGGCCACGATCCTCGGCGCACTGGGTCGGGATGAGGTCGCTGTTCTCCGGGCGGAGCTACGCCAGGCGGCCGTGATGCTCGGGCCGAAGAGGTTTCTCGTCGAGGTGGCTCACCCCATCTGCGTTCGAGTGGGTGAGCTCTGGGCTGACGGAAAGCTCGAGGTGCGTCACGAGCACATGCTGAGCGAGTGTTTGTCCCGGCAGCTTCGTGTGCTGATGTCCGCATACGAGGAGCGCCCTGGCGCTCCACGGGTCTTGCTCAGCACGCTGCCCAACGAGCGCCACGGGCTTGGGCTCGCGATGGCGGAGGTCTACCTCGCGGCGAGCCAAATCACCCCCATCCTTCTGGGTGTGGATACTCCCCCCGAGCAAATCGTGAAGGCGGCCCGCAGTCACGCGGTCGACGCCGTGGGCCTCCTGGTCACCCAGGCCTCCGATCTCAAAGCAACGAAAAGCCATCTTCGCTGGATGCTCGGGGAGCTGCCGCGCCGCATGCGCATCTGGGTAGGAGGCGCCGGCGGAGCCGGCCTCGGATTCGGCGACGACGCGGTTCGCATCGTCGCGACATGGGGCGACATGGACGAAGCCATTTCGACACTTGCAGGGAGGGGCACATGACCGAAGGAAAAGCCTTGGTGACGGGAGCCACGGGTCTCATCGGCAGACACCTCATTGAGCGCCTTCATGAGCCTCGCGTGCTTGCACGCGATCCGGCCGAGGCACAAAGGCGCCTTGGCGTGAAGGACGCGATCGCGTGGAACGCCGAACAAGCCCTCCCGGCAAGAGCTCTCGATGGAGTCGACAGGGTCTTTCATCTTGCAGGCGATCCCATCGCACGAGGGCGACTGACCGCTGCAAAGAAGCAGCGGGTTCGAGACAGCCGTGTGCTCGGAACGCGAAACATGGTGGCGGCGATCCGCGATGCGAGCCACAAACCTCGCGTCTTTGTGTGCGGATCGGCCATCGGCTTCTACGGCTCGCGAGGCGACGAAGAGCTGCTCGAAGAGACCGCCGAGGGGACCGGGTTTCTCGCGGGTCTCTGCCGAGACTGGGAGGCCGAGGCGCTCGCCGCGAGCGCTCTCGGTGTGCGCGTCGTATGCGCTCGGACAGGCATCGTCCTCGCACGGGAGGGTGGAGCGCTCGCCTCGATGCGCCCGGCCTTTCAGCTTGGCGTGGGGGGTCCCTTGGGTTCTGGCAAGCAATGGATGAGCTGGATCCATGTGGAGGACGTCGTCGGTCTTCTTCTTCATGCCGCCGAGCGAGCCGACGTGGAAGGACCGCTCAATGTGTGCGGTCCTCACCCCTCGCGCAACATCGACTTCAGCCGGGCGCTCGGTCTCGTGATGCACCGCCGCGCTTGGGTGCGCGCTCCTTCCGTGGCGCTGCGCCTCGCCTTGGGTGAGATGGCCGACGTCGTCATGGCCTCGCAACGCGTGATCCCCGCGAAAGCCACCGCGACGGGCTACGTCTTTCGATTCGGGACCCTCGAGGAGGCCCTTCGCGATCTCCTCGGTTCGGGCCGTGCAGCAGTCCACTCTTCGGAGGGCCACCCATGAGACGCGTGCTCGAGCGTGAACAATTCGTCGCGCGGCCAAGGTCGGAGGTATTCGCGTTCTTCGCGGACGCCGCGAACCTTGAACGACTGACGCCTAGGTCGCTCCACTTCGAGATCGGGACGACGCTTCCCATCGACATGCGACGCGGAACGCTGATCGACTACCGGATCGCCCTCTTTGGCATCCGCCTGCGCTGGCGCACGCTCATCGAGGCCTTTGAGCCAGAGACCCGCTTCGTCGACGTCCAGCTCGAGGGTCCATATCGACTGTGGCGACACACCCACGAGTTTATCGATGCGCCGGGCGGGACCCTCGTTCGCGACCGCGTGGAATACGAACTGCCGCTAGGCATTTTCGGTGAGCTGGCGCGCGTCGTCTTCGTCGGACGACAGCTCGATGCGATCTTCGATTTTCGCCACGAGTCCATCGAGAAGATCTTCGGCGCCAAGAGCGGGTCGAGCTCTGACCTCATGTCGTCCGCCAACCCTGGAGTTTCCGATGACCATCGCCGATTCGTTCGGTAGCCCGTCGCAGAGGACCTTCGTGCAGCATCCACGCGTCGAGCTGGAGAGTGCTGCCGCTCTCCCGACTGAGTTTGGCCACTTCCGGATCCACGTCTTCACGAGCGAACGCGATGATCGCGAACAGGTGGCCATCGTGCACGGAGACGTGTTCGGTGTCGAATCGGTCGCGAGTCGGATCCACTCCGAGTGTCTCACAGGCGACGTGATGGGATCGCTGCGCTGCGATTGCCGAAAACAGCTCGAACTGGGTCTGCGTCAGATCGGGACGATGCCGTGCGGCGTCCTTCTGTACCTGCGCCAGGAGGGCCGCGGGATAGGCTTGGCGAACAAGGTTCGCGCCTACAAGCTCCAGGAGGAGGGGCTCGACACGGTCGACGCCAACCTCGCCCTCGGGTTTCAGGACGACGAACGTGACTACGGCGTCGCCGTCGGGATGCTTCGGACGCTGGGAGTGAGGTCGGTCCGGCTCATGACCAACAATCCGGACAAGGTCCTTCAGCTCAGGCGCTACGGCCTCCACGTGACGGAGCGCGTGGCGCACACGATCCCGCCGAACGTTCACAACCGCAGCTACCTCGAGACGAAGGCCAGGCGCTCCGGGCACGTCATCGACGTGACCGCGCCGCATCCCGCGGTCCTGATGGAAACGGACGCACCGCTCGTGGGGGCATGATGAGCGCCGACCGCCGAAACAAGGGTCCGGGGGTCGGGGCGAGGCTCTTCGGACCTCTTTGAATCGCGCGGTCCCCCGGGGACCGGATCGTCAAAAAGCCTGGACCGAGGCGAAGAAGAAGGTGCCCGCCGTGAAGTTCCAATAGATGTACCCGTCGGCCCCCGCGGTCATGCCCGGCTGGTTTTGGTTGTCGACGATGGTCTTCAGCGTCTGCGTCGCGCCGCCGCCCACCAGCGTGACGCTGCGCCCGGAGGCGTTCGACGCGTTCCAGCCGTCGATGCCGCCCTTGAACTTCACACAAACGGCACCACCGGTATTGAACTGGACGAGGCTGTCGCGGGTCGGCATCACCAGGACCGTGACGTTTGCGGCGCAACCATTCGGAGGAGCCGAGCCCGAACCGTCAAGTGCCGCGTCGCCCGAGTCTCGTGTGGCCATCGACGCGTCCATGGTTGCCTCGGCATCCGCTGCGACGCTCGCCTCGGCGCCCGCGTCCGCAACGGGCGATGCATCGCCTGCCTGCGATGCGGAGTCGGGCGAAGATCCCGAATCGTTGCCGCCGGCTTCTGCGTCTTCAGAAACCGC
>JBEKOY010000215.1:0-6527 GCA_049521295.1 Polyangiaceae bacterium
GTTTCTGGCGGGTCGCGACCGATGAAATCAACTACCGGCGGTTCTTCGACGTCAATGACCTGGCGGCGATCCGCATGGAGGCTCCGGCTGTGTTTTCCGCGGCCCATGGCCTGGTGTTCGAGCTCATTGCCGAGGGCCGGGTGACCGGCTTGCGCCTCGACCACACCGACGGCCTGTACGACCCTCAAGCCTATTTTTGTGCGCTCCAGCAGGGCATCCGCCAGGCACTCGGTCGGCGCGACGAGGACAACAGCTTGCCACTGTACATCGTGGCCGAGAAAATCTTGGCAGCCGGCGAGAAGCTCCCGCGTGCGTGGGCCATCTCGGGCACGAGTGGATACGATTTTCTGGCGGCGCTCAATTCGCTATGGGTCGACCCGCAGGCCGCGGCGACGTTCGATGACCTGTACCAGCGCTTCGCCGGCGGCGGTCGCGACTATCGGCGGATCGCGGTTCAATCGAAAGTCGACGTGATGTCGGAGACCTTTTCCGGCGACGTCCACGTTCTCGGCCACGCGCTGAAGCGCATCGCGGAGTCGTCGCGGCACGCCCGGGACTTCACCCTATCCAGTCTCTTGCGGGCGATTCAGGAGACGATTGCCGCGCTCGACGTCTATCGCACTTACGTGCGGCCCGATGGCACGCGCGAAGCGATCGACGAGTCGCGCATCGTCGCGGGCACCGAGAGGGCGCGTCGTCGCAACCCGATCATGGATCCGTCGATCTTCCAATTCGTGCGCGAAGTGCTCCTTCTGGAGCACCCGAGCGAGGCGGCCGTCCGATTCGCGATGCGCTTTCAAGAGCTCAGTGGGCCGATCATGGCCAAGGGCGTCGAGGACACGGCCATGTATCGCTACAACCGGCTCGTTTGCTTGAATGAAGTCGGCTGTGATCCCTCGCGCTTCGGGTCCACTGCGGCCGATTTCCACGCGCACAACGCCGCGGTGCTCGAGGCCTTTCCGCTGTCGATGACCACGACCACGACCCATGACACCAAGCGCAGCGAGGACGTTCGTGCCCGGCTGGCTGTTCTGAGCGAGGTACCCGAACGGTGGCAGGCGCTCGTTTCGAGCCTCGAGGAGGTCGCCCGACCGTTCGTCGTTTCGGTCGATGGATTGCCGGCGCCATCGCCAGCCGACGCGTACCTCTTCCATCAATCGGTCGTTGGTGTCTGGCCCTACGAGGGGGTGTGCTCCGACGCCGAACGCGCGGCGTTCAAAGAGCGCTTGTCCGCTTACCTGGCCAAAGCGGTGCACGAAGCGAAAGTGCGATCGTCGTGGACGCATCCCAACACGGCCTACGACCAGGCCGTCCGCGGTTTCGTCGAACGAGCCCTGGACTCGCCTCGGTACCGCGACGCGGTCGACGATTTCGTACGGTCGATCGCCACTTACGGCGCGACCAACAGTCTCGCGCAGCTTGCCCTCCGACTCGCGTCCCCTGGGGTCCCCGACGTGTACCAAGGCTGCGAGCTGTGGGACTTCTCGCTGGTCGATCCGGACAATCGCCGGAGCGTCGACTACGCACGACGCCGTGCCGCTCTCGATGCACTGGCGAGCCGAGGTGCACCGACTCCGGAGTGGGCGCGCGAGCTCGTGAAGTCGTTTACGGACGGGCGCATCAAGATGCAGGTCACACACACGGGACTGACACTGAGGCGTGGCGACCCTGCACTGTTTCTCGAAGGCGCCTACGATCCCATCGACCTGGGAGGGCACGCCGTTGCATTCGAGCGATCGCTCGCCGGCCGCCGGTTGATATGCGTGGCACCGCGGCTTCCATGCCAACTCGTACGGCGCATCGGATCCGATGCGCGCTGGCCTCTCGGACCGGTCTGGCACGATCAGCGACTGAACCTGACTCGCCCCGGACATTTCACCCATGTGTGGACCGGCGAACGGTTCGATGGCCAATCCTGGCCCATGGGTCGGGTGCTCCGCGACTTTCCCGTGGCATGGCTGCACACGGCGGAACGCTCGTAGCGTCATCGTCCCGAGCCGACCCGGCACGTCCGATGCTTTATCCACCTGCATGCCCAAGACGGTTCCCGGTCTTCCCTACCCCCTGGGCGCGACGCCGGACGCAAAAGGCACGAACTTCGCGCTCTTCTCCGAGCACGCGACGGGCGTCGAGCTTTGCCTGTTCGACGACTCGGGCGACCAAACGCGCTTGCCGCTTCGCGAGCGCACCGCGTTCGTTTGGCATGCGCATGTGTCAGGCGTGCGTCCAGGAACGCGCTACGGCTACCGGGTCAAGGGCCCCTACGACCCGACCAACGGTCTGCGCTTCAACGATCGGGTATTGCTGCTGGACCCGTACGCCAAGGCGGTCGACGGGCACGAGCGCTGGGACGATGGGTTGTTCGCCCACGAGCCGGGCGGCGACGACGCAGACTTGACCAAGCGCGAGCGAGACGCCCTCGGAGCGCCCCGCGCAGTCGTCATCGATTCGTCGTTCGATTGGGAGAACGACGCGCGGCCAAACATCCCGTTTCACCGCACCATCATTTACGAAACCCATGTCCGGGGACTGACGATGCGCCACCCGCAGGTCCCGGAGCGGATTCGCGGCAAGTTCGCGGGCGTGGCGAGCCAACCCGTCGTCCGACATTTCAAGGAGCTCGGAATCAACGCCGTCGAGCTTTTGCCCGTGCACGCGTTCGTCGACGACAAAACGCTACTCGACCGAGGACTGCGCAACTACTGGGGCTATAACAGCATCGCATTCTTCGCGCCCGAGAGCCGATACCGAACGGTCGACATTCCGGGCGAGGGCGTCCGCGAGTTCAAGCAGATGGTCAAGGAACTCCATCGGAACGGCATCGAAGTGATTCTCGACGTCGTTTACAACCATACGGCCGAAGGCAATCACCGCGGGCCGACCGTCTCGTTCAAGGGCATCGACAACCCCACGTATTATCGGTTGGACGACCAGCGACGCTATTATTTCGATTACACGGGGACGGGAAACAGCCTGAACGTTCGTCATCCGCAGACGCTGCAGCTCATTATGGATTCACTGCGTTACTGGGCTATCGAAATGCACGTGGATGGCTTCCGCTTCGACCTGGCTTCGACGCTCGCCCGATCCCTGCAGGACGTGGATCAGCTCTCGAGCTTTTTTACGATCATCCACCAAGACCCTGTATTGAGCCAGCTCAAGCTGATTGCCGAGCCCTGGGACGTCGGCGAGGGCGGCTATCAGGTCGGCAATTTTCCGATTCGGTGGACGGAATGGAACGGCAAGTACAGAGACGCCATGCGCGCCTTCTGGAAGGGTGACGGCGGTCTCTCGGGCGAGCTCGCCTACCGCCTGAGCGGGAGCAGCGACCTGTACGAGAACGATGGGCGACGTCCCTATTCGAGCATCAACTTCTTCGTCGCCCACGACGGCTTTACCCTGCGCGATCTCGTCTCGTACGACCAGAAGCACAACGAGGCCAACGGCGAAGAAGGCAAGGACGGCTCGAACGACAACGCGTCGTGGAACTGCGGGGCCGAGGGACCGACTCGACTCGACCCCGTCTTGAAGCTTCGGGCGCGACAGCAGCGCAACATGCTGGCCACCCTGCTCTTGTCCCAAGGAACACCGATGATCTGCGGTGGAGACGAGATCGGTAGAACGCAGAACGGGAACAACAACGCCTATTGTCAAGACAACGAGACGAGTTGGTACGACTGGCAACTCGATGACGAACGGAAGGCTTTCCTCGCCTTCGCGCAAAAGGTCGTCCAATTGCGCCTGAGTCATCCCGCCCTGCATCGCGCGAAGTTCTTCAAGGGCCGCGCCCTCCATGGCGCCGACATCCGAGACATCATGTGGTTCCGCTACGACGGCGAGGAGATGACCGACCAGGATTGGAATACGGCCTACACACGCGCTCTGCAGATGCAGGTTGCCGGGCTCGGCATCGACGAGGTCGACGAATGGGGTGACCCGGTCGTCGACGACGACCTGTTGCTGATCATCAATGCAGGACACGAAGCGCTCGACTTCACGACGCCGGCCACCGACTTGACAGCGCCCGAATGGTCACTGCTTCTCGACACCAACGACGACAACGCGACCGGGACGGTCGGTCCCCATGCCGCGACGCGGTTGGAGGCGCGGTCGCTCAAGCTGTTCGCCCGCGAGGCCCAGGGTCCGAGGATCACGCTCGCCCCCCCGTCCGGCGTCGCGTCGCAACGCTGACGCAACGCGGACCCGTGGGCGGCGGCCCTTCGCCGCGCGGCGGGGGGGCATCGTGCGGGCCGGGCGGCCGCCCGCCCCGCCCCCCCCGTGGGCGGCCGCCCGCCCCGCCCCCCCCGTGGGCGGGTGGCCGCCCGCCTTTCATCGATGCGGCGACAGAGCGTCGGAAGGAGTCCCGTGCGGCGTGGGAGGGGGGGTTGGCCCCGGGAGCGGAGGCGTCGGGGTGGGAGCGGGCGCCGGCTGTGGAGGCGTCGGGCCGGGCGCCGGCGGGGTGGGCGTCGGCGCCGGGGGCGTAGGAACCGGATTCGGCGGGGGCATTGGGTTCGGCGTCGGCTGGCCGGGCTGCGACGCGTAGGGCCTGTCGAGTGCCGCCGCACCTGTGGCGCCAATGACGCCGAAGGACGGCGCAAACAAAACGATCGCAAAGACAACGGTGCGGTTCATGGGTGACCTCGAGAGCAAAGGGATGCTGGGGGCGGTCGACACGTCTTGAGCCAAGAGGGCGAAAGACGGCCTTGCCCCGAAACGTGAAAAGGCATGGCGTAGACGAGAAAGGATCTCGCCGAGCGTAGAGCAAGACCCGAACCGGAGTGACAGCGCGCCCCCCCAATCTCGCTCCCGTCGACCCGTTTAACGACGAACGAAGACCCAGGTGATCGCGTAGCCGACCGCGGCCAAGACCCACACGACGACTCGGATGCGTGCGCGTTCGTGCCAGCCCCACCATGGGGTGAGGGGCGCGACGAAGAATGCGACCGGGGCACGCCATCGCGGCCTGCTGCGAGCGAGGTGGATCGTCAGCGTGACGTGACTTGTCACGAGCGTGGCGAAAGTGACGACGAGTCCGATGAGGACGATCCAATCTCGGGTCATTTGCATTTTCTGTGAAGCGCCGATGTCGGTTCGGCCTCTGGCGGCGCGAGACGAAGCCACGGGCTCGCACGGGACATGCCGTCCGACCGAAACTGCAGTTCTATCCCGCTCGGCTACGGGGTGTCGGGTGCTCTCCGTGGGCCTCTGCCGCGGACAACCGTCGTATCCACGGCGTCGCGGCCGGTCGTCACGGCGCCTGGCATGTCGAGTGCTTTGCTCGAGGGCGCGGCACTTGGGGTGCCGAAACCGACGAGGGCTCGCTCCGCGTCGGGCGTTTCGCATCGGCCCGATCGGCGCCTCGCCGCTCTCTGGCTCACTTCGTATCAGCCCCATCGATTGCTGAGCTTCGCGATCCGATGGACGCGTGCACGCGCTTGCCGTGGTGGATGATGGGACGACAATTTCGAAAAATCATTCGAACCCCCATCACTCCGGTGGCTCGGGGTACGGCCGTTGCGAGTCTTCTCGTCATGGTGGCCTGCAGCAAGATTCCGCCCGGTCGTTCGGCCGTAGATTCCGTGTCCATTCTCGACGCGAAAGAGATTGAAGCGAGCCAGACCGAAGACCAAATCGCGACAGCAGCGTCGGCGAAGTTTTTATTCCTGTTTCAGGGCGTAGCGTACGACTACTCCACGTACGACGAGGCCACGCTGCAACGCGATATGGCGCGCGTCGAGCGGTTCTATCGATCGAAGGGTTTTTTCGACGCGCACGCGCGGGTCGCGCGAGTCCTCCAAGTCAGTTCCAAGCACGTTCGGGTGCAGATCGTGGTCGACGAAGGTCCAGCGACGCTCAACCGAAATGTTACGATCGTGGGCCTCGACGGACTGCCGCCGCCGATTGCGGACGCCGCTCGCCAAGCGGGACGGGCTGCGCTCGCTTACCGCGACCGATTCGACGAGGCCAAGTTCAAGGACTCCAAAGCCGCCGTCACAAGAGCGCTCACGGACCGAGGCTACGCCTACGCGACGGTCGATGCCCAGGCCGAGGTCGATATTGGCGAGCACGTCGCCGACTACGGATTCAAAGTCACCCCCGGGCCGCGTGCGGTCTTCGGGGCGATTGCGATCGAGGGGCTCGATCCGGACGGCAACGGGCCCCGAAAGGCGGAGATTCCCGAAGCCCCTCTGCGGCGCGCCATGGATATCCAGCCTGGAACCGTCTATTCGACGGCCCAGGTGGACTCGGCGACCCAAGCGCTGCTGGATCTGCAGGTATTTTCGGCGGTCCGCATCACTCCGACGCTCTCGAATCCGCCGCCGGCCGACGCGGTCGTTCCGTTGACCGTCAAGGTCGAGCCCACGCGTCTGCGCGAGCTCAAGCTGGGTGGAGGGCTCGAGCTCGACGAGATCAAGACCGACCTGCATGGCATCGCCGGGTGGCAAGACCACAACTTCTTCGGCGGTCTTCGCGACTTCAGCGTCCAGTTCAAACCCGGGCTCGTCTTCTACCCGTACCGCGTGGAC
>JBEKOY010000216.1:0-6519 GCA_049521295.1 Polyangiaceae bacterium
ACAAGCACGGTCGATTTGCTCCGATCGAGGTGCGCGCGTAACCAGGCCATCCGCTTGTCGAATCCAGTAACGGCTTCGATATACTGACGGCTCGCTCGGACGGTATCGACCGGACCCCGAACGTAATGGGCTAGGCCAAGCGCGATCGCGACGACGACGGTGAGATCGCGCCCCGCGGATCGCTTGTCGGTGCCCCGTTGGGCTGCGCGATCGAGGAGGAGACCGACCAGCCCGCTTACGCCCACCATCGAAACGTCCAAGACGCGGATCGATGGCTCGGCTGCCAGCACCGGAAGAAGAGCAAATACCGAGCCGGTAAGCATCCACGTGGCCTGCGATCGGGTGCGTTCGTCGAGACCTCGCAGCACGCGACAAAGCGGAACGGCGAGCACGGCAATCGTTCCGAGCCCCAGCAGGATAACGGCCGGCTGGGGCTGGGCCGCCCAATAGACGTCGTCGAAGCCGAACCAGGCGGCCGACACCAACACGGCGGCGCGCCGGGGTGCGCCGAGCGCGTACGATGCCATGTCATCGAACGGACTTCGATAGAACCCGGATCCCCGAGTCCCGTAATGAAGCCCGATGAACACGAAGACATACGCGGCCGCCGGAACCGCGAACGGCAAACCGCCTGTCAGGCGTCGGAACACGCGTTCCTTGCGACGCACGAGCTCCATCGCGAACACGTATCCCGCAAAGCAGAGCGCGTACTCGCCAGCAAGGACGGCCGCGCCGAACATCAAGCCGCTGAGAACCGCATCCGTTGTTCGCCGTCGATCCCGCCACCGCGCGTACAGGAGCAAGCCGGCGGTGCCGAATGCCGTAGCCACGAGCACGTCGCGGTTGGCGACCCACAAGAGGGGTGGTGCTTGCGACGGCGCCACGGCGAACCCCGCCGCACCGAAAAGGGCCCCACGGGGGGTCACCAGGTAGCGAAGCAACGCGTAGGTGGCGACAACGGCGGCGGCCCACCAGAGCAGCGAATGCAGATGCGCCCCGAAGGATCCGTAACCGAACGCGCGAATGTCCAGCCAGACCAGAGCGCTTGAAAGCGGACGGAGGAAGCGAAGGGTTAGTCGAGGATTCGTCCACCACGGAATCGCCCCGCAATCGAAGAGAAACGCGCGGTCGCCGTCGTCGATGTAGTCGTAGAGATCGAACGCGCTCCGTCTCGGCGAGATTACCCCGTGCGCCATGGCCCGCTGCGCGTAGTCGTCCAGGATCAACGGCGCCCCAAGACCTGGCACATGAACGAGCGCCGCGATCGCCAGGACGGCGCCGAAGACTCCCACGTGCCAGCGGCCGACATCCCGCACGATCGGCGTGCGCGCAGGGCCGAATGGATCGGAGACGCTCATGTTCGGATCGGATGGCTGCCTTGAAATCCGTGCTGTCGGGGTCTCTCGATCGTCTGGCAAAGGCCAAGCGTTGGCCTCGGGTTATCGCAGCAAGCGCACTCCCTGGTTGACGGACGGCAGGCGCACTTCGCGAAAGCCGTTCTCGCCCTCGACGATCCACCAAAACGACGGGGCGTCCAGATCGCGATCGAATTCAAATCGAAGGCGCCCGGGTTGGCCGTTGCCGTCCACAGAAACGACCGTAGTCCGCATTCCGGGCACCTCGAACGTTTCACCCTCCGCCATGCCCGTGGCCCGCACCGGATCGGTTGGACCCAGATAGACGAGTGGCTCGGCGCCGTCTTGAACCACATCGAGCGAGCGCGAGCCGGAACGAACGGCAACAAGGCGCCCGAAGGCTTGTGTGAGCACCCGCCACCGCTCTGGATCCGTGGAACGCAGCATGAACGGCGCAGCCAAGGCGGTGGTTGGCGTCGTCCCGCGAAGAACCACCACCGTGGTCTTGGACGGGGACAAATTCTCTCGGACCCACGCGAGGCGCCGACTGTACACCGGTTCCTCTTCCGTGGCCCGCCTCGAGAACCAGTACGCCTGCACGGGAACATGAATGAAATGGGCGTAGACCAACCCGAGCGCAGCGACTGCCGTGACGGCGGTGGTGGGCGCTCCCTCCCGTGACCGCCACATCCCTTCGGTCAGGTCGGTCCACGCGGCGTCGATCACGACGCCAACCAGCGCACAGACCCCAAGTGCACCGACAGCGAGCAAGCGCGTGGACGGTTGCACGGCCGCGACGGGCAACAGGGCAAGAACGGAGCCTACCAGCAGCCACAGCGTTCCGGAGCGCGATCTCGCGTCCTGACGACGCGAGGCGCTGGCTCGCGCGATGCCCATCGCGAGCACGATCGCAGCCCCCACGAGCACGAGCCACTCGAGCGATGCCGACGCGGACCAGCGGTCGTCGATCCCAAACCAGGCCGCCCCAAGAAGGATCGCGAGCGCCCGCGGCGTGCCGGAGATGTACGAGCCCAGGTCGGCCAGCGGGTCGTGATAGAAACCCGAGCCGTGGACGCCGTACCCGAGTGCGGCGCGAATGCCTAGGTAGGCGAACAAGGGCAGCGCGAATACCGCCAGTCCGGACATGCGTCGTGCGACCGTGTCGCCTCGGCGCGCGAACTCGATCGCAGCGACGTAGCCGGTGAAGCAGAGGGCGTATTCGCCGGTCAGCATGGCAGCCGCCCATAGGCACGTGCTGATCGCACCGTCCCGCTTGCTCCTCCCGTGCCGCCATCGGACATATCGTGCGAGCGCAAAGCTTCCGACCGCGACAGAGACAAGGACATCCCGATTCGCGAGCCACCAAATCGGAACCGTGTGCGCCGGCGAGAGCGCAAAGACAAGCGTGCCGACAGCCGCCGCGCGCTCGCTCAGCACGCTGCGAAACAGCGTGCCTGCAGCCGCCACGGCGACGGCCCACCAAAAGAGCGACCGCAAATGCGGCGCAAATGAATGATATCCAGATAACTCGTAGTCGAGCCAGACGAGAAGACTGGGCAACGGCCGCAAAAATCGCGTCTTTAGAAGCGGATCGCTCCACCACGGCAACACACCGCGGTCGAGCAGACTCGCCCGATTGTCGTCGGCGACGAAGTCGAAAAGATCGAAGAGGTTGCGGCTGGGCGTTAGCCGCCCTTCGATCATGGCGCGTTGGGCAAAGTCATCCAACACGAGCGGCGCGCGGAGCGCCGGCCAGTGGGCCGCCGCGGCGACCAGCAGCACGACCACGAAGAGCACGCGCGTGCCCGCCCGCGGTTGCATCCCGACCGCTCGTGCACGCACCTCTAGCACTCGAGACGCATATCGGGCGGCTTTTGCTGGGTCAAGCCGCCAACCCTCGCGGGCCAGGCCTCGGCGGTTTCTCGCGCGTCGACCTCGGCGGGAACTAGCTCGCCTGGGAAGGCGTCGCGCGAGGCGATTGCCGCCGTCTGCTCGTTGTCGCCCGAAAGATCTACGGCTTCGCCACCTTCATAATGAGTCCAGTGCTCGAATAATTCGTCCAGTACACGCTCGTATCGTCGAGGACGATGTCGTACGGATTGGTCTGATCCGAGGCAAGAGTGACGGGATTGCCCCCGGCAATGGGGGCTGCAAGGACGGCGTTTTCGTTGAAGTCCGTCCAGTAAATGTTGACGGAATCAACTGCGACGCCGTTGGCGTTGGCAATGGCCACGATCGTGGTCGGCCGCCCGCCGTCAAGAGGAGCCAGAGCGATCGTTCCCGCCCCGGTCTCACCGGTCGGATTGTAAGCGAAGTACACTCCTGCGGAGCTCACAGCAATTCGAACGGGGTAGATGCCGCTAAGCACCGTAGACGGAAGGAGGTTCGCGGGGGTCCCAAGCGGCGAGAGCGCAAGGGCACTCGCCTGCCCGGAATACGCAAAGCAGCCGCTCTGAATCCAGTAAAGACTGTTCGACCCGCTTGCCATGGCTTGGATGCATGCAATTCCGCTTGGAACCAGAACGGTCGGCGTCGCCGTCGGATTTCCTAGCGGTACCGTAAGCAACGGTTCGTTGTGATCCCCCGTGCTTTGATCGCAATTGACCCAGTAAATGTTCGTATCCGTGACCGTCATGGCCAACGGACATGCATAGGGCGAACCGATGGGGACGGCCGGTGTATTGCGATTCGGTTGCCAAACCAGGCTCCCGTCTGGATTCGCGCCCCCAATGCCCGCGTTGATCCAGAATATTCCTTGTGTCGTGACAGCGATACCGACAGGATCCAGCTGATTGTTTGCAATCAAGCTCCACGAGGCCGGCGACGAACCCGTAATCGACGCCGACTTCACAGAGCCATTCGTGTTGATGTCGGAAATGTCCGCGCTCTCCGTCCAATAAACGCTCGTAGCATCGACGGCAAGCGAACTCGGGTAGGCGATGCCCTGCGATGCAAGCGTCAACGGTTGACATATGCCGTCGTCGCATTGCCCGCCCTGACACGAGTGTCCGCAGCGCCCGCAGTTTGCCGAGTCGTCTCCGAGCAGAGCGGTTCCACAGCCGTCTCCTGAATCCGTGCAGTCCGCGTATCCGGCGGCACACGTGTAGCCGCACTGCCCCTCACTGCAGCTGGCCCCGCCGTCGGCGGTATGCGCGCGTTCGGCGCAATCGTTGCCACACGAACCGCAATTGTGCAAATCGTTCGTCAACGAGATGCAACCAGCCGCGTCCGTACACTGCACCAGGGTTCCCGTGCAGCCGCCTTCGACACGAGCGTCCGCTGCCAACACGTCGGCACCGGTGTCCGCGGCGTCCGAACTGCCACTTTCGAGATCGCCGGTACATTCCGCGAGGGTGCCCGTGCAGCCACCTTCAACGTGATCGTCCGCTGTCGGCGCGTCGGCGTCCTCCCCGCTTGGGCTGTCGATGGTCGAGTCAGGCAACGCGGAGGTTTCCGTGTTGCCGCCGCCCCCGTCCGTGGCGGAATCCGTAACCTTGAGTATCGAGGTATCGCCGCCGAACGAACCATCGTTGGCGGCAGCGTCGCTGTCTCTCCGGGTGGGGCAGGAGCGCTTCCCAAACAACTCACGAGTCCAGCTGTCGGCGCCATCGATAGGACCGCCAACGCCGTACCGAACCATCTCGTGCGCCGACTCATTGCCAGGTACCGCCGCATTGAATGCCCCCGACGCCAGAGCCCACCCATGGCGACACGCTCCACTTGGACGTACGGACCGCGTCGTGCGACGTCGCGAGCAGAACGACGCCGACGATGGCTGCAGCTCCGCCCGAGATCGCGCCGGTCAGGCCCACAGTCCACGGCGCCTTCGCCGAGTTATACGAAGACTGGTTGTCGTCGGCGCGCGCGCTGCTCGTGCGTCCGGCTTCGACGAGCATTAACACGCAGCCACCCACGCCCACGCTTGCCCCAAGGCCGATCAGAGCCCACCCGGCCGCTGTGGAGCCGGAGGACGACGCAGAATGTTCCTCGGGTCCCGAGGGGACGGACGTGGGTCGCGAAGCCGACTCGGCGGTGGGCATAGTGCCTACGGTCGCTGCGACGGCCATTGGCGCGACGTTCAGCGCGGGCACATCGACGGTCGTCGTCTGGCCGGCGCCGGATGCCGTCACTGAGTGGGTCCACCCGATTCGCCCCGACGCTTCGGCGCGAATGGTATGCGGTCCTGGGTCGACCGGGATCGGTGTATCCCACGCGGCCGGGGGCAGATCGCGGCCGTCAAGCTTGACGACCAGACCCACGATGTCGCGCGGCGCGTGCACGACGATCCGCGTGAGGCTCGGTTCGAGCGCGCCTTGGCGCCGTTTCGCTTCGGCCGCGTCGTCGGGGCGATTGCTGCGCGGCGCCGCAGAGGTGAACGCCGGGGGTGGAGCGAGCACCGCCGCGGCTTTCTGCTTGCCGATCGTCGCCGCGATCCGCTCGTTCTTTTGGCCTTCTGCCACCGCAACTTGAAGGTCGGTCTTCGTGCCGTCCGCCGCTTCGAACGTGAACGTGTGCGTGCCGGGGTTGACTTCGACGGCGCGGCCATCCGCCCTCTCGAGCAGCACCTTGCCGTCCATCGACACCTTCACACTCGGAAGGCTGTTGCCCACCTCGTCAGTGGCCGTGGGAACGACCGTGGGCAGGCTACTTTGCGCCTGTTCGACCCACGTCGTGCAGTCCTTGCGCACCACACTCGGGCACTCTTGCCTTGCGCAAACGAGGAACTGATTGCGGGCCTCGACGAGCTTGTGCGCGTCTCGCAACGTCTGGCCCTCCGAGGCGGCGTCCAGGCATGCGGCCTTGTCGTCGGCCAGGGCCTCGACGCTCGCGAGGGTCGTCAGCGCGCACACGCCGAGGAGTAGAGTGGTCTTCATGGGCTTTTCCCGGTCACAGACATTCCGGCTTGTATTGCCGGTGGCCCGCCGCATTGATCACGTACGGTGGGGTGCAGTCGACCGCGGGGTTTCGTTGGGGCGTAGGGCCGGCGGGTGACACCCCCGACGGACTGGAAGCCGCGAGGTGGCCGTGCAGGGGAGCTGCACCCGTGGCCGCCACGTGACCCGACGGCATCGGCCCCTCGTGCCGAGGCGGCTTCGACTCGACGCCAGCGATCGGCGCCGAGGCGGGTGGCGCAGCCGAAAGAGCGATGTCGGCGACGATCGTG
>JBEKOY010000217.1:0-6478 GCA_049521295.1 Polyangiaceae bacterium
CGCGCGCCGCGCTCATCCTGCTCGCGATCGAAAGCGCGGTCGTCTCGCTATGGGCCTCGAGCCACTCGCACTTGTGTGGTAGCGCGCCATCCCGAATCCCTAAGTACCAACTTATGAGGGCTTTAGCTCGGGGAATTTCTCCATGAGGGCCGCGGGCACCGGGACATCCGGCCCGAGGCCACCGAGCGCTTCCGTCGGATCGGCCATCTGCTTGAGGAGGCCGCGCAGCTCCTTGTCCTTCCTTGCCCGGTCGATGAGGGGGCATGCCGTGACCTCTTCGGCCAACGCGTGCTTGTCCTTGCGCGCGAGCTGAGCAACCTTCTCCACGGCCCGCTCGGGGTCTGACGTCCGGGCAAGCTCAAGACAGGCGGTGAAGTTGGACCACAGCTCGGGATTCTCATCGAGAAGCTTCCGCTGGAAGTCGCCCATCTTGTGGATCCTCAAGAACTTCTCGACCATTGAGACGCTTAGGCCAGTCTCGCGGGCGAGGCGCTGTTTGAAGGGCTCCTGAAACCTCGGAATGCCTTCCTGGGTTTTGGGGGGGCGCCCAGGCTTCCCCGTCCCGGTCTCCTTGTCGTAGGCCGTTTTCGCCTCGGCGATGAGATCGGCGATGACCACGACTTGTCGAACGAGCATGCGTTCGAGGTTGTGGTTCTCCTGGCGGATCCGGGCGCAGATCGCGTCAAAGCCCCTGGGGGTCGCAGTAGGATCAGGTGCATGATCCAATTTGGGCGTGAGGGCCTTTGCGCGCGGTTTGGGGTCCGCGCTTCCCTTCTTCTTGAGGCTCATCACCTGGCCTCCACGGTGAGGCCGAGCTTGCGCGCGAGCGTGGCTGCGGACTTGCCGGTGCTGGGGAGGAAGACGACGGGCCCGAAGAGATCGACCCAGAAGCCCCCCTCAAGTACGACGGTCAGGTTGTAGGGCAGGTTCTTGAGCCTACCCTCCTCGTCTACGTAGAGGATTGCTTCTGCGGTGTTGAGGATTTGGACGTAGCCACCGTCCAGCAGATGGCGGATCTCCTCCAACGTGTTCGCGACGTTCACGATCTTGGCCGCTTGCGAGGGCCGCTTGATGAGATGCGGGCGCGGGGCGGAGGTGAGGGGTCGTGATTGGCGCGTACGCGCCGGAGACGTGCCCGCCTTGGTCAGGCCGGGCTGCTGATGTGTGCGCGACTTCTTCGGGGCCGCGCGTCCCGTTTTATTGGTACGCATGGCCCTCATACAGCCGGGCACCAGGAGGATCAAAGCTGCGTGCACCCTGGTGCCGGCGGGCTCGGGTATCAGGGTGTCAGATGCCGCCGCGCTACTTCGAGGCTCCGAGGCCGAGGCGGGCGATGACGTCCTTGAGCCCGGCGGCATAGGGCGTGAGCGCGGCGGTGACGATTGCCGAGAGCGTTGTTCCTTCCAGCGACGCACGCGTCTTCGCCAAGTTCAACACCTCGACGGGTACGTTCACCGTGAGCGGTTTGATGCTGAGCGTCGCGCTGTCTTGGTCCTCGGGGGTCACGACGGGGCCGGACTTGGGGGTTTTGGCCTTCATGGTGTCCGTACAGCCGAGGGGCCTCCTGATCAAACGAGGTCGTGCGGATTTCTCACCGGGTCGTACGCGGCACGGTGCGTTCGGGTTCCAGGAGCTTTGATCGTCCGGCCGCCCGGCTGTAGACGAGCATGGGTTCGACCAAGGACATCGAGTTCAGCGCGATCATCGAACCGGATGGCTCGATCACCTACGAGTACGATCGAGAGCTTCACGCCTCTGTCCCATCGTTCGTTCGTCACGAAGCGGAAGGCGGCGCCACGGCAGGCGCGACGGCGCCCGCCCCCACGGGAGAGGGCCTCAATGCCGAAGCCGTAGCCAGCCAGATCGCGCGCGCTCTCGCGCCCCAGCTTCGGAAGATCCTACGGCCGACTCAGGTCCCGCCCGACGATGCCTTCGTCGATCAGGACGAGGGACTGTTCCCCCGCGAGGTGTACCTCCGGCTCGCGCGCAAAGGGTACTTCGCCGTCACGAAGGAAGGAAACGCGCGGGTTGCTCGATGGGGCGACGTGAAGGCCGGCTTCGCCAAGGCGGGTCGGACGGACATCACGGTCGTCACGCAGACCGACGACGCTGAGGCGGACCTGCTCAACGCGATCCGCCAGCGCGCAGGCCTCCAGGTCAAGGGAGGCCGGTGATGTCGCGCGCACTCACTGGCACGCTCGATTGGAGCAGCGACCCCCCGTACGTCCGCCTGACCATCGAGGGCAGCCGAAGGGCGTTCCGGCTCGCCAGCTCGAACCCGCAGGAGGCCGAACGACGCAAAGAGATCCTCGCGGGTATGGTCGGGAGGCTCGCCGAGGCACGCTGCTCGGCGCACGCTGAGGCGCTCTGTCGGCAAGCCGCGACCGCCGACCAGAAGACGCTAGAAGGCGTGCTCAAGATCGTGGACGGGCTCATCGTCGGGCGGGAGCGCCCCGTCGGCACCTCAACGTCCGAGTCGATCAGGGTCTCGAACGGAGGCGTCACGTTCAAGCAGGTCGGCGACGCCTGGACCTCGGGCGACCTTGCCAAGAAGTACCGGCGCCGCATCAAGGACATCGACCACACCGAGAACATCGGCAGGCTGGTGAGGTACGTGTATCCCGTTGAGATCGGCGGCCGGACCCTGGCCGACACCCCTATGAAGGACTTCACACTCGACCACGCGGAGGAGGTTCTCGCCCAGGCCGACTTGCCGGACGGCTCAGTGCGCCACGTTGCCCAGCTCGTGAGCCGGATCGCGAAACTCGCGGCGTACCCCCTACGTGCAATCGACGCCAGCCCGCTCCCCCAAGGGTGGCTGCCACCAAAGAACGCCGCGAAAGAGAAGAGCTACCTGTTCCCGGACGAGGAGGCTGCCTTTCAAGGGCACCAACACATCCCGCTCGTCCGGCGCTTCTTCGTCGGCTTCTGCGCCCGCGAAGGTCCCCGCAAAGAGAACGCCGTCACCGTGCAGTGGACCGACTTCGCCTTCGAGAGCAACGGCGAGGTGATGATCAGCCTCGACAAGACCAAGAACGGTCGCGGGGGGTCGTGGGTCCTCGACGCGGATAACGCGGAAGCACTACGTCGCTGGCGGACGATCTGCCCGTCGAAGAAGTACGTCTTCCCGGCGTGCGCTCTGCCGCAGCACCGATCCACCGACGACTGGCCGATGTACGTGGACCATCTTGCTGATCAGCTTCGCGACGGACTCCTGCGAGCCGGGGTGACGCGAGCCAAGCTCTTCGAGCGTGGCCCGAACCGCATCCCGCTACGGGCGCACGACCTGCGGGCGACGTTCGTGACGCTGGCGCTCTCGATCGGTAAGACCGAGGACTGGGTTGCAACGCGGACCGGCCACGGCAGCTCGCAGATGATCGCCCTCTATAGGCGGCAAGCGAAGACGGCCGCGGAGCTAAAGCTCGGCTGGCTCAAGCCGCTGCACGAGATCATCCCCGAGCTGCGGGACATCCGGGTCCCGTAACCGCTGACGATCCGCACGATTCACGGACGCTGGAGCGACCACCATCTCGCATCCGTGGCCGAATTGAGGGAGAATCCCCGGTGCGCGGGCGTGGCGGAATTGGCAGACGCACCAGATTTAGGTTCTGGCATCGCAAGATGTGAGGGTTCAAGTCCCTCCGCCCGCACTTCCGGCCCGAGGTCGGGCCGTCGGGTCGCGATCCGTAGTCCTGGGAAGGCTCGGACGATTCAATCGTCCGAAGAATCGTCCGACACGACGACGCCCGCCCAGCGGGCTCTCCGAGAAGAAGCGCCTTCCTGAACGCTTTCAACGACGTGCACGGGAGGGGAGTCGAACCCCTACGCCTCGCGGCGGTGGAACCTAAATCCGCTGCGTCTGCCTATTTCGCCACCCGTGCCGTGAGTTTGCTGCCCATTCGCTGCCCAATCAGCCCCCTTTTGTAGCTCAGGGATGAGCTCGCACATAGGGCCGAGCTCGCCCAGGCTCCACGTGCGCGACCGTCGCCGGTACGTCTCAATCATCGCATGGGAGCGGTGCCCCGTCCGGTCGCTGATCCACGTCTCGGTCTTGCCCGTCGCGAGCGCGATCGTGACGAACGTGGCGCGCAGGTCGTGCGCCCGCAGGCGCTGCCGGCCCTCGGTGCTCTCGTGCAGCTGCGGACGGCGCACCCCGACCCGCCAGAGGTCACGGCGCAGCTGCTCGGCCAGGTGCTCGACGTTCACGGGCACGCCCTCTTCGGCAAACACGTGGTCGCGCGCTTGCGTGTGCGGCTGGCTCATGTGCTTCCAACGGCGCAACGCCTCGACCGTATCGGGCCGCAGGTCCCAGTCGCGCGGATCATCGGTCTTGTTTTCGTCCAGGTTGACGCGGCCCCGTTCGAGATCCACTTCGCGCCACCGCAACCCCGCCATCTCGTCGGTGCGCATGCCCTCGCGCATCAGGAAGCCATACGCAAAACGCCGCAAGATCGGAATGTCGTCCTTGTCGGGCTCGACCGATCGGCCGGCGAGAAAGCACGCGTCCTCGTCCGGGAAGAGGCACTCCTTGGCCTTGGGGTCGCCCACGCGAGGCAACCAGCCGCGGGGGATCGGGCTAGTGGCGATCCACTTTCCCGGGTAGACGGCCAACCGCATGACCCGCGAGATGACCTGCGCGACGTGGCGTCGGGTCGCCGCCGCAAGACTCCCCGGCAAGCTGGCCATGACCGCTTCCGCATGCTCGAGCGCGAAGTCGGGCAGACGAATGTCTTTCGCGATGGGCAAGACGTAGAGCCGCAAAAGCTGGCTGTCGCGGTACGCGGTCCGCTTCTCCTTGACGTGATCGGGGTGCTTCTTGTGCAGGGCTCCGTCCGTCCACTCTTTGGCGAAGACCTCGAACGTCGGCGCCATGGCGGCCGCCGCGCGTGTCGTCGTCCCCGCGGCGATGGCTTCGGCGGCGTCGCGAGCCGCCCGCAGAGCCTTGTCCGATCGCGCCTGGCCCGCGATCTCCAACAGTTGGGCGATCTCCTCCGGGCCGGCTGCGCCCCGCAAGCGCTCGGCGAGATTCGCCAGCAGGGCCCGGCGCTCCTCGGCCGCCGCCTTGTCGCGCGCCGCGATCGGAAACGAGCGCCGGCCCTTGGCGCCGGCCCCGATCCGGATCCGTGCACTGTAGCCGTTCGCATACTCCAAAACTTGGCCGGTTGCGTGGCGCGGCATGGCTATCCCCGTGGTGAAGAGAGGGTCGTGAGTGCGGGTTGATGCGGCTTGGGCGCCGGCGACCCTCGGATCGTTCGCGACGCGATGAATGCCCCGCCGCAACGCTTGCACTTTACCCGCCGCAACGGAACAGGGGCTCTTGAATCGCTGGAACACCGCTGCGGACGCCGCGGTCACGGCGATCGATTTCAACTGGCCCGATTGCGACCAATTCCCGCATCCGACGTTCAAGGGCGGGAGCGAAGAAGCGTACGTCGACTTTGCGGCGGTGCTCCTCCAGTTCTTCCAGCAAGGCGACGACTTCGCCTTCCTTGCCAAAAACGAGCTTTTCGCCACGCCCCTGCTCTACGTCTTTCCTTCGGGCCAGATCGGCGTGGATACGAGCTTCGAGCAGCTCACGGCCCAGGCATCGTCGGGCTCCAGCCTGTTCGCGTACGTCCCGTCGACCACGCAGGCGGCGCTGGAGGCGTATCTCGCGAAGATGAACTGAGCGGAGCGGTCGAGCGACCCCGTCACTTCACCTCTTCGAAGTCGCCCGGCTTCCAGGTGCAGTCGAGTGCGGCCTACTCGGGATCGTAGATAGGTGACGCGTGGGAGGAGCGTGGACGCGAGACGGCGCAGGTGCTCAATCGTCCGCTTGGACGGAGCCGGTGCGCGGCAGGGACCGGGCGCCTCCAAAGGCAGTCTCGGGGAGGCGCTATGGGGAAAGAGGCAGGCGCAATCGCACAGTCGCCTGTTGTCTATGTGAACTTCCGGGCTTGCGTGCGTCTTGGTCGACCAACGGGCATGTCGGGTCAGTTCGCCGCGATGAGCGAATCCCTCTGGCGCGGTTACAACGTCGCGATCCCTGCACGCTCGAGGACGGACCTAACGACAGCCGGGCTGAACGCTGCGCACCCGCGACCAGGCGGCTACTCAACCAATCGTATACACTACGATTTCCATGGACGATTACGCGTCGGTCCCTGGCACCGTATCTTTTATTCGGGAAATAAAGGACGGTCATGACCCTCGCAGCAAAGCCCGATCGGGCGTGGATCGGGCTCGGAGCTGAGTGATTCTGTGTAGATAGGGAATTTAGGAGGGGCGTCCAATGTCGAAGGTTTGTCAACGACCGACGACGAAGGAGCCCCGAGCCATGTTGAATCGAAGCGACGTTCTCGCCAAGCCCGAAGTGAAGGAAGCCGTGAGCCAGATCCGTGACGCCTTGCGAAAGGCGTTGCCCGGTGCGACGTTCGGCGAGCGCGAGGCCGAGGCGCTCGCGATCAGCAACGAAGCCGTGCGCGAGCTCTTGCAGGAG
>JBEKOY010000218.1:0-6382 GCA_049521295.1 Polyangiaceae bacterium
CTCTCTTCTTCATGGCGGCTCCTTGCCCCTTGGGGCTCTGTGTCCTCGCAGACCTGATTCTCAGGCCGGCCAGGAGCCGCCGCTACTTCACGATTTCAACACGATCTGGGACATCCCCCGTGTCCTTGTCGACGGCACGACCGAGCTTCGCCAGCTCGCTGGTTATTCTCCGCCGGCTCCAAAGCGGATTCTTGCGCGATATCTGCTCGATGAGGCTCACCAGCTTCGGCGCCAGGGGCGGCCGACCCAGGGGGCGAGACCGCCACGCCCACCACCGAGCGAAGCCCCGCCGATGCCATGCGACCACGGTCGCCGGTTCGACGATCGCGAGGCACTCCGCCCACCGCGACCACGCACGGGCGACGATGACCCAAAACGCGCGGTCGATCGGCCGGAGCCGCGGCCGAGGAGTTGCCCGACGAAGAATCGCGAGCTGCCGGCGGAGCACGAGGTTCTCCGCAACGAGGCTCGCACGAGGCCGCAGCGCGGAGCGCAGCGTGCCGATAATGGCTTGCAGGATCGCGAGCATTGCGGCGAGGTTCGCCACCAGGGCTCGAATGAAGCCCGACGCCCGCTACGATGGGCCTCGCCCGAGCGCTCGTCGAGAGCCGGTACTTTCGCTCTCGGGGGAACTGCGGCGGGCAGAGGGAGACGCCAAGAGCCATGGATAAACGGTGCGAAATGAGCCGTGTCGCAGTCGTCGGGTGGTACATTGCGACGCTCGGAGGGCGCGTCGTGACGCAAGGGGGCCGGCAAGTGGTGGGCGGAGGGATGCTGCCCCGGGCGCCGCTCTGGATGCGGCGCCGTCCTGTTCTGCTCGTGCTCGCTTCGCCCCTCGTCGCCACCGCGTGCGCGAGCCTCATCGGTTTTCCCGACGTGCCGGACGTCGCGGACAGCGGCGTGGGCAACGGGGGAGGAAGCGGCCTCGGATCCGGTGGCGGAAGCAGCGCGGAGTCGACGTCGAGTGGTTTGGGATCCAGCACTTCGGCTTCGAGCAGCGGCTCCGGTGACGGCAGCTCCGGATCGACCAGCGGCTCCGGTGCGGGCAGTTCCGGATCGACCGGCGGCTCCGGTGCGGACAGTTCCGGAACGAGCGGCCTCAGCTCCGGCTCTGGCAGCTCGTCGAGCAGCGGTTCGGGCTCGAGCAGCGGCGGCTCCGGAGGGTGCATCATCGGCGCGACGGCCTACGCGGCCGGCACAACCAACCAGGCGAACGCTTGCGAGAGTTGTCAGCCGAGCCTGAGCGCCTCCGCCTGGAGCGACACGGCCGACGGAACCCCGTGCGGGAGCGGCGACATCTGCTACGCGGGCGCATGCGTAAGCGGCTGCGAGATCGGCGGCGCGTATTACGCCCCGAGCGTGACCAACCCCAACGATGCATGCCAGAGTTGTCAGCCGGGCGTGAGCACGGGCACATGGAGCGACGGGGCGGACGGATCGACCTGCGACGCGGGGACGTGCTCATCGGGAAGCTGCAGCGCCGCCCCGCCGAGCTGTGCCGTAGGAGGTGCGGGCGTCGCCGACTGCGGCGCGAGCAGCGAGAGCTGCTGCACGAGCCTGGCGGTTGCCGGCGGGACGTACGACCGGACCTACACGAACAGCGGAACGGGAGCGACAGGGCTTGCGGATCCCGCGACGATTAGCAGCTTCCGGATGGACAAATACCTGGTGACCGTGGGGCGCTTCCGTCAGTTCGTGGCGGCATGGAACGGGGGAAACGGCTACACGCCCCCGGCGGGGTCTGGCAAGCACGCGCATTTGAACGGCGGGATGGGGCTTGCCGCAACGGGGGGAGGTTACGAGCCCGGCTGGGTCGTGACGGACAACGGCAACATCGCGCCGACCGATACCAACCTGACGTGCGGCGCGCCCCTCACGGACCCCACTTGGACGTCTTCCGCGGGCGCCCAGGAGACCCTGCCGATCAATTGCGTCAACTGGTATGAGGCCTATGCGTTCTGCATCTGGGACGGAGGGTTTCTACCCAGCGAAGCAGAATGGGAGTACGCGGCGGCGGCCGGAAGTAAGCAGCGGGAGTACCCGTGGGGAACGGCGGCTCCGGGAACGAGCAACCAGTACGCGATTTATGACGTGAACTACACGGCCAACGCGACGCAGATCGCACCGGTCGGAACCGCGACGCTCGGAGCCGGCTATTGGGGTCAGCTTGACCTGGCGGGGGAGGTCTGGGAGTGGAATTTGGACTGGTACGCCACCTATGCCCCGTGCACCGATTGCGCCGCGGTGACCCCGGGCACCTCACGGGTGTTCCGCGGGGGCGATTTCGGCGACACGGCGGAGTACTTGCTACCCCCGCACCGCACCGAACGGGTCCCGACGGGCCGCGGCACCGGCATTGGACTGCGGTGCGCCCGGACTCCCTGAACGGGCCCGGTGCCGCCGCTGGAAACGTTCGAAGTACCGGCGGGAGCGACCCGAGCTAACCCTTCCAGTGCCGGGGGCGTGCCGAACATGCGCCCGTCGGAACACGACCCCGAGCGAACCGCTTCCAGTGCCGGGGCGTGCCGAACATGGGCCGGTCGAACTCTACGCTCCAGGGTGCGGGTGGCTCCCCTTTGCCGTGCCGGGGTCGGCCCCACCGCGCTACCCGCAGAAGGGCGCGCCGAGCGGCTCGGGCTCCGAAGCGTCCAACCAGGGCGACAAGACGACCGACGGGTTCTCGCGGAGCACCAGACGCACGGTGACGAGACGCGAGTTCATCGGAACGACCCGTCCTGGCTACTTCGCCGATCGGGCCGAAATACTGCGTTTCACGCGACTCGCCGGTAGTCATGATGAAGCCCGCCGAGTACTGGGAGCGCGACGATGTTGCCCTCGGGCGGGCGCTCCGCGGGCACGGGGGTCCTTTGCCGGAGCCCGCGGTGCGCCCCCCGCGACTGCCAAATCGGTTCGTCGCTCAGTGATAACCAACGCCCCCCGCGCCGGGACACGGAACCGGGAGAGGGAAAGATGGCCGAGACAGGGGGGCCGGTGGCTCACGATGGGGTTCGTCGCGTGCGGCCTCGTTCCGGTGCTTTCGGCCGTCACCGCATGCGGCCTCGTGCTGCGCAACCTGCTTGTCTTGCTGCTCCCGTCCTGGGCCGCGCCGTGCGCCTGTCTGCACCTGGGTGGCATCGGCTAAGGCGCTCGTGCTGACCGGCACGAAGCACTTTGCGACGGTCCAATCGATCGAGGATGCCTTGCAGTGGCCGGGCGCCGCTCGTCAATTCAGTCCCACGTGGCCGGGCCTCATGGTGAACGTCCTTCGCAACATGGGCGCCGATGTGGAGGAAGTGAGCCAAGCTCTAGAGGGCCAGCCCGTCGAGCAGACGCTGACCGGCCTCCTCGAAGCGAACCCCGACTCCGTCGCTCAGTTCAGCGTGACCTGGGTTTCCGAAGGAGTGGGAACCGCGGCGAACGAGTTTTCCGGCACGCAGGCAAGGCGGTGGTTGGGTCACACCATGGTCGCTTACCAAAACCCGATTACCGGTGTTCTGCAAATCATGGACCGTACGGGGAACATCGTCGGGTCCGTGGCCGAGCTGGACGGAGTCTATCCGGGCATCCGCAATGCCCAGTTCTACGGCGACCTGAGCTCGCAGGTCTTTTATTCAGGAAAGAGCGCGGTTCTCATCATGCGTGGCACTTCGGTCGTGCCCGCTCTTCAGACGGGGCAATCGCTGGCGGTGCTGGCGCAGTCCGCGACGACGCCGTTTCGGAGTCCCGACGGTACACTGTGGACCGACGCGAGCTGGGTGCATCAGGGTGTCGGCCTGGAAATACGCTCGATTCCGTTCCGCGTGGAGCCGCGTCGAGTCACGAATGTCCCCCTGCGCGTGACTCGAATCAAGCCGAACATCCGCACGCAGACAATCTGCACGAGTCGCATCTTCAATTCGGACACTCCGCCCGATCAGCGGGGCCCCACATGTCACGAGGCTCGCTTTTACCAGGTCAAATCCGGCGACACAATGGCGGACATCGCGACGGCTGCATACGGCGACCCGAATCGCTGGCGCGGAATCGCTGCCGTCAACGGAATCGACGACCCCGCGAAACTGATGCCCGGAAGGGTATTCGTGATTCCGTGAGGACGGGATGGGCCTGCTGAGCATCATCCGGTACCCCTGGGGGCGACGCAAAACGGCGCCGCCACAAAGGCTCGCTGCCCTCGAAGGCATCGATCGCTCGGGGCAGGACATTCACTGCGATGTGTCGCCCGCTAGCCGTCCACCGCGGCTCGCCACGTTGGGACAGCTCGCCGAGGCGACGGGTGTGAAGGACTACGTGCCCGCAGCGTTCTTGGCGCAGAAGGCGAAGAGCGTGTGCGACGGAATCCTAACTGCGCTCGAAGATCTGCCTGACCAAGGCGACGAGCTTCGACGCGACCGATTCTGGCAAGAGAAGCTCGAACTGAGCGACGTGGAAGCGCTCGCTTCGGGCCCGGTCGGCGACGAGCCCCTCCGGCGCGCCTACGAGCGTCGATTGAGGCGTATCGCACGACTCACGAACCAGTTTGGGCCGAGTCGCCGCTCGTGGCGCGCCCCATCGTTCAGTTCATCCCCTCCGGTCGAACAGGGAGTGCTGCTTTCTTCGATGGCCGCATTTTTCGATGCAATCAAGTTTGGCACTTGCGATCTCAGGCCGTCGGCAGGCGATGTTTTTTACGCTTACCCACTGCACGCACTCACGGCTCTCCTCAGGCCGGATCGAACGCCCGAAGCTAAGCGACGAAGCGTCGGCGACGCTTACGCGAAAGAGCTCGATCGGTTTGCCGCGTCCTTTTTCTTTCGATCGCGCGAACCGAACGTCAAGCAGGTCGTCCTTGCGCGGCCGGGCGCTCGCGCAGTGCATCCCCGCTACCTGACGCCGGGGCTCACGCTCGAACCATTGCCGACCTATTATTCCCTCACGGGGGATGCGTTTCGATTCCTGCGGACGGTCGTGGAAAAAGGGTGGAGCCGCAGCGCATTGGAGCTCGCGCAATGGCGTGAATCGGGACCGATCGAGGCGACGATCGGCTCGGGCATCGATGAAGTTGTCGAGCTGTGTGATCTCGCCGCGAAGCTATCGTTCCGCGAGATCGAAGGCAACGCGAAGGGAGACGAAGTGAGGGCAATGCGCGAGCGACTGCTCGAGCTCTTCGCGGATCCCGATGTGACGCGAGACGCGCGTGCAATGATCCCTCTGGGTCTCACGGAGGACAAAGCGCGGGAACACGTCGCGGTCTTTGCCGGGTGGGACGTGCACCTTCTCATGGCCGAACTGAAGAACATCGATGGCGAGTTGCCCGAGGGCGTGGCGCTGGGCACCGAGACCCATCCGATGCCGCTTCCTATCGTGCAGGAGACAACCGTGCCGGCCGGAGGGGCTCTCGATTGGGAAGCAGTGAGGGCGCGGTGCGACGTCGCCTTGCGAAACGCTCCGGCAACCTTGCGCTGGGCTCGCTGATTCGACCGACGAGCTACAGTAAGCTACCGGACGCCCCAACGGGATCTTGCGGTTTCCGGGTCTCTTCATCGGCCCAGGCGCTTTTACGTATGGCCCCGGCGGCGACGTGCGAACCGACTCCATAGTCGGTTCTTCCGACTCGGACAGAAGTGACGACGTTCGAGCTTCGGACGTGGTGTCGGCTCGTGTCTTCAAAGACCGCGCGGTGCGGCGGACGCGAGGAGTAGCCAGCTCAGGAGCTCAAGAGGCCTCCGGTCCCGCGCCCGCGCATATCTGGGAGGCGAAGTTCGTCGACCAGAACTACGGGTTCCGGCCCGGGGCGCTCGTGCAAGGACACGCAAGGCGACTACCTTGCCCTCCTCGCCTACAAGTTCGACTTCGACCTCGACAGTGTCTGGAATGATCCGGCGAACGCCGAGCTTCAGTAGAAACGGTCCGACCCCAACCAGCTTTGGCCGACCGATGTCCTGCAAGTTCCCCTCCGACGAGCCGCCAGAAGCAACGCTGACCACCGGGGCGACAAACATGTTCACGAGCGATCCCCCCTCGTGGATGTGTCCATTAGATTCACTGAGAACTCACTGGCGTCGAGGGACTTCACCGTTCCCGAGCTCCTCCACTTGACTGGCCTCTGCACGGACTCCGAGGGAAGCGTAACGGTGTCCATCCCGGTTTCGCAGACGAAGTTCAGTGTCGTCTTCGCCGACGACGATACGAACTTTGCATTCCGGCGGGGGCACGTTCTCGGGCGTCGTGCATCGCCTGCAGAACCTCGGTTACCTTGACCCCGACCCTGACTATGGCGTGTCGGACTGAGGTGGACCCCATGGTTCGGACCACGGATGGTGGCGGCTAAGGTGGAGCCTGCGTCTCGTTCTTCTGTATCATACTGATAATAAAATATCGGTAGTCTTTTCTTCGTTACCACTCG
>JBEKOY010000219.1:0-6374 GCA_049521295.1 Polyangiaceae bacterium
CTCCACGATCTTTTTGTCCACACCTGCGGACTCGAGGAACGCTTGCGCGTTAAACCTAACTTTTCGTTGGGACTTTCTTATGGTCGGGCCGCGGACTGTACTCATGACATCCCCCCGGGACCGTCAACCGTACTGTAATAGTATGTACGGTAACGTACATTACTTTCAAGCCGAAACTTTACCTTTAGATGGGTATCCAAACCGTCAATAAATGGCCTTCGGGTCTGTGTTTAAGATAACTGCCGAAGTGTGCGCTCGATGGAATCCAGCGAGATTAAACAGCGAGCCATCGCGCCGTCGCGCTGACGTTAAGCTACTTTGTGAATTGACATAGGTCTTTCGTATCTGTCCCGGGTGTTCATTCGTTGGTCGCAGTTTTTCATTTGTCGTTGCGCCCAAATGGTCAGAGACAAGTTCGTGTTCGTTCCAGTCTTTTGCCGCAGGTCGCCCATAAGGCGGTGGAATGAATTGGCAGTCAGGCGAAGATCCCCACGGATTTCCTTGTCAGTTTTTCCCGCGACCAGAGCCCGCATCACGATTCTTTCCTCCATGGTGAACGCCGGGTCCGGCCGTGCTCGTGCACGGCGACGTCGTCCTGCTCGATTCGAGCGAAATCGCTCGCCATGCAGACGCCCTCGCACCGCCCGAGCAAGGGCTCATCCCCGCCGCACCGGCAGAGCGCGCGCGTGTTCTTGCTCTCGAGGACGACTTCGATGAGACCCTCGGCGTGGACGCGCGCCTGATCTCATACTGGCATCAGCTTCGTGACCCCGAACGGGCGTGCGCCCTGGTCGGCGCGATGATGCGCCTACGTTCACGACTCGCCCAGCGCGTCGCCGCATCGCTCTTCCGACGGCTCATCTTCCGCAAGTACAGGATTGACGAGCTGGCGGCACGGCGCGCCGAGGCGCGCGTTCGTTCGCTCTTTGAACGTCTCGCCCATGCGGTCGACCAGGAGCCGTACCTGGTTGGAGGACGCTTCACGCTGGCCGACCTGACGCTCGCGGCGCTATCGGCCCCCTTGCTTGCGCCGCCGGAGCACCCGCTCATGGGTCGACTCCGGGCGGCGCCTCCGCCCGCGCTCGCAGCGCTTCGTGCCGAGCTCTCGGCCATGCCCGTCGGTCGGCGGGTGCTCCGACTGTACGCCCAACACCGCAGACCCGCCTAGGACCTCGACACCTCTGTCTCGATCGTTGGCGGCCGCAGGGAGCGGCGGGAATTCCTGCGAGCGAGATCTTGACCGAATCCCGGAACGCAAGCTGAAGTCCGGGCGCAATGATCGCCGCGAAATCGGCTTCGATTCGGAGCCCCGGTCAACGATGAGAGACGGGACGAGTCCGTAGCAAAGGCGCCGGGACGGCGCCAAGGCGGAGCCAGTAACGAAGCCCGCGGTGTTTGCGCTCCTGCGCTACGCTTCGCATGTGCCCGAGCCGAGATGATGTCGCCTCCCGATTTCCTCGTGCGAAAGCCCGTGCCTTCCCAACGAACCTGCGATTGAATGCGGCGTCGAGAATCCGAGGAGGCCGTACCATGGGTGGATTCGTGCCCTATGTCGTCCGCAAAAACGACTACCTGGCGAAAATCGCCTACAAGTTGGGGTTCGACCCCGACTCGGTGTGGAACGACGCAAGCAACGACGACCTCAGGAAGCTTCGGCCTGACCCCAATCAGCTCCTCGCCGGGGACTTGTTGCACATCCCGGATCCGGGCGACAACCCGCCGCCGGTGCACACGCTGAACATCGGCACGAGCAACACGTTCGTCTCTCCGGACCCGCCCACCGTCACGGTGAATCAAACATTCGAAGACGGCGACGCGGACACGTACACACGCAAGGCTTACACCATCACGGAGCTGCCGGAGCAAACTGGACTGTCTACGGGCGACGATGGCACGGCCACCTTTACGGTGCCCGTCTCGCTGGACCAGGTGACGCTCGTGTTCACCGACAGCGGCGAGTCGTGGGTCATCGTCGTAGGGGGCATCGATCCCGTCGACTCGACGTCCGGAATGTTCAAACGGCTGCAGAACCTGCACTACATCGCCGTCGACGAGAGTTACGACCTCGACAACCAGTCGAACAACATCGAGCTCCTGCGTCAGGGCTTACGGCGCCTTCAGGCCGCTTCCGGCTTGACCTCAGGCGCCTCCAGCTTGCCGCCAGCCAACGGCGGTGACAACTCGGCGGCAGACAGCGAAGCGCCTTCGGTGCTCGAAACGGGCGGGCTCTCGGACGACGGAACGCTCGATGCCGACACCCGCACGCTGTTGGTCAACGCGCACGGGTGCTGAACTCGTCGCTCGTTGCCGCGTCAGGGTTGCACCGATGCTAGGGCCCGATCGCAGCACGGCACCTTTTGTGCCGCCCATAGGCGCGACCGGCCACCGTCACGCTCTCGTTCGATCCAGAGCCACTCGGCACCATCGTCGGCGACCGGGCCGTCCTCTCCGACCATTCGGTTCCCGTCTACGTACGACCACCGAGGTTGCGCCAAGCCGCGCGCCGCGTTGCCCGTATAGACGCAGCGCCCGTCGGCGACGAAATCCGCTCCGAAGCCGGGGTCGTTGTCGGCCGGGGGGAGCTGCGTGAGTTTCCATGCTGCGACGTCGAACAAAAACGCGCGCGAGTCGCGCCCCATGAACGGCATGGGCGGTCCCTCGTGCCACGTCACGAGCGGCAGGTTGGCCACCGCGCCCAGGTCGCGCGGGATTCGCTGGCAGATATCCCCCGGACACTGCGGCACGTCGCGCAGCGCATGCGTCTCCAGGTTCAACGCCCACACGTCGCTCGCCGATGCGCCGAAGATCCAGGGATACGAGACCACCATTCGCTCGGCTTGTTTGCGGACCGACGCCACGTGCCTCGTCGCGTTCGATTCCGGCCAATGCATCGCCACGAGCTCTCCGCTCGCGCGCAGTACGTAGAGGTCCGCCGGTCCAAGGGCGGCGGCAAACGCGTCGGACGCGAGCAGAGACCTGCCGCGACCGTCGCTGTCCGATCCCAGGAGCTCGTGCGAGGCGACCCACGCAAGACGGCCACGGCGAACGAAGAACGATCCGGTCGGGTGTGGTCCGCTCGGCCCGAGGACCGAAACCGTGGCCTGTGCACCGTCGGTCTCGGCCCCGACGCGAAAGAAGCGTTCACGCGGGGTGATACCGAAGATCCCTTCCGTGGTTCCCACGAGCGACACTGCGCCTTCGTCGGGCAGCTCGGCGACGACTCGCGGAGCGCAGTCGCGGGACATCAAGCCCCCGTCCTTCGGCGACGGAAGCGCGCCGGAGGCGACGGGCACAGAGGACGTTTCGTGCCGACCCGAAAAGGCGATGATCGGCAGAACGCACATCCCGACGAGGGCCCCGATTCGAAGCGCGAGTCCCAGCCGATTGGAGGCCGTGCTTCGATCCGAGACGTCCGCGCCCCGCACCGCCGGAAGGGTAACGGCTCGGCGCCAACAGGCAAGTCTCCGCGCCTCCGCGAGTGCTGGCATGCTAGCATTCAGCAAAGCGGCAGGGCACGAGGGCTCGACCATGGGAAGCAAACCTTCCTCCTTCTATCCGGCTCCGGCACCTCCCTACTCGCCGCCGCCCCCACCGCCGCCAACTCCGAATCCGGGGCCGCCCGCGCCCCCTCGGACGATCCAAAACGCTCCGAATTCGCCGAATACCGCACGACCGGCGTGCCCCGCGACGTATACGTCCGAGCGACGAACGTCGTTCACCGATCTCGTCGCCCTCGTCGTTGCCGCCGAGGACGCGCTCACGAAGAGCGGAATCACGTCCGTCAAAGACCAGGTCCACGCTCTACGCGGGGTCTATTACGGCACTTTGTGGAGTCTCGATTATGCTGGTACTCCATCGTCGCCCGGGGAGAAGAGTCTCACGCGCAATGAAGGTTTCAATCATTTCACACGCCCGTCAGTCTCGGACGTCGCTTCAACCGTTCCGCCGGACGTGAGGCCGATTCTCTGCTGCGGCCTCTTCGAGGCGCTTTATAACAACCAGGATTGGTACGACGACGCCACGGGCCGCGCGCTCGATTTTGGCCACGTAGTCATCGGGCTCGACGCGCGATACGACTCCGCTGCCATTTCCCCGAACGTGACCTACGCTGCCCAGGTGATGGGCGTGACCGTGAAGACCATCGACATGGGCGGCTCGGGGTTCGAGGTCGTCACGTGGTTGGGGGATCTCGGAGGCGGCGGCGGGAGCCTTTCTCGCATCCGCGGGGACGGCGCGCCGGCACGAGGAGATATCCTGTCAGCAGTCTTTGCGAAGGATCCGCCCCACAATTCGGACTACGGCGGATTCATCAACCTCGAAGGAGACATCGGCGCCGCGGTGGTGGGCTCCGGGGGGACCACGCTCAGCGTGCCATCGATCGGTGGTCGCTTGTCCGACGCGCTTCGGTCGTATGTGACCCCTGGTCCCACGTGGGATTCGCGGGCCAAGACATTTCTGACGATGTATGGCGCAACATTCGACGCCTCGGGAGCCCTGACGAATCGCAGCACCCTCGTCTCGTCGATGTCCGCCAAGATCGCGGCGTTTTCTTGCAACTACCTCGCCTCACGAGTCAACGACGGGCGCCTCACGCTCGCGCAGGGGAAGGCGGGAGCCTACCACGTCGTCGGCGTCGCCAGCGAGGTTGCGGGGGTATTTCTCGATGCTCTCGTTGCCGCGGAGGCACCGGGAACGAAGATTGACGCGAACAACGCATCCATCACCATTCCGTCGCCGTCGCCGAAAGCCGCGTCTCAGTCCTGCCAGGAGCAAATCGACAACGCGTCTTGGGGGCGGTGGATCCCGGGTAATTGAGCGGGCCGTGCAGTCGGAGAGCGGGCAAGCCAAAAGCATGCAGACGCCCGCGGCACCAGCGAACGGCCCGGCTAGCTTAGCTGCTAGGGCCCCGAACTGCACGTCCGCGAGGTCGAGGCTCGCATAGTGGGTGGAGCGTCCCGGGCAAGGTCTGGGCTTTCCTGGGTGCGAAAACCGCGGCGCGGCCCTGAATCCCCCGAGCGACGCGCCCATCCTGCTCTTCGGCCGATACGGGCCGCTACTTGCCGCCTTCCGTGCCAAAGAGTGGGAGTCGAAGAGCGAAGGCAACGCCAAGGCCAACCGCACATCCGGCCGCGACGTTGTTCGTCGCGAGGGAGATGCCCGCGGTGGCCATCATGATGAAGGCGGCGGTTCGCTGCGTCTGGTCCCGCGCGACCAGAGAAAGTTCGAGCCCACTATGACCCGTGGCTCGAACGAGACCGACCGGTAACGCCGAACCAGTTCCGGCACTCGTTGCCGATCGTGGGGTGAGGGCGATGACCCAACGGGTCCGTCTCGGGGCGCTTTCTGGCATACCCAAGGGCGAAGGTCGGACCTTCGAGGTGGGCCCGCTCAAGGTCGCGATCTTTCACGGGCGCGACGGGCGCGTTTTTGCGACCCAAGCCGAATGTCCGCATCGCGGGGGGCCGCTGGCAGACGGGCTGCTCGGCGGGACCACGCTGGTCTGTCCTCTTCATGAGTGGACCTTCGATCTCGCGTCAGGGATGGCCCTTCAGGGCAGCTGCGGCATTCGTATCTACCCGATCCGCGCGGACGCAGAAGGGACCTTGGTGCTCGAGATGGAGGAGGACGGCGCCCAACCGCCGTGGCGCGTGACGAACTACGAGAAGCACGGTTGAATGTCGGGGCCCGCCCCGGCGCGCCGCGGTTCAAGACCCGGTGCGCCTTGGGTCTGTTCGGCTCGGAGTCGAGTCGTCGATCGCAGGAGGCGCGCCGCATCGACAGGTTGAGGCGCGAGGACTCCGAGCTCCGCTACCACCTCCGGGGGCGGAGGCATCGCATGGCCTCGCCCGCCGGCTTCTTCCTGCGCGCTGACGATGCGCGCGTCCGTGTGGCCTCGATGCTACTGTTCCCGGGGTGTTGCTCACGGATGGTCCCCTCACGTTGCGCGAGTTCATGACCCACGAGACGGTGCCTCTCGCGGCGCTCTTTCGCGAGGTTCTCGCCCAACTCGCGATGAGGCCGGACGCCGTTGTCTTCGGCGCCCACGCTGTGAACGCGTACTGCGAGCCCGAACGGATGACGGCGGACGTCGATATCCTTTCCACCGATGCGTCGGGTCTCGCCGAGAGAATTCGCGGCACCTTGGCCGAGAAGTTTCACATCGCAACACGTGTAAGGGAACCGGTCGCCGGCCATTTTCGAGTGTACCAGCTAAGGACACCAAAGAACCGACACCTGGTCGACGTGCGTGCGGTGCGGCGAGTAGGCGGCGCAAAGCTTGTCGGCCGACGAAGAGACGCGGAAACCGCCGCGGTCACATAAAAGGCCTTTGGGGCGCTCGTTGTCAGTCGGGTAGGCCGGGGAGGTTGTCTCCC
>JBEKOY010000220.1:0-8799 GCA_049521295.1 Polyangiaceae bacterium
AAGTACGTCAAGCGATGGTTCGAGGAGCTGAGCGCGCGGCCCGGGGTGCAGCGCGGCCTGGCGGTCGGCGCCGATTTCGCGGAGGACTTCTCGAAGCTGCCGCCCGAAGAGATCGAGCGCCGAACGAAGCTTCTTTACAACCAGCGGGCGATCCCGGCGCCCAACTCGGGTGGAATCTGAGTTCAGCGGCGACTCGACATCGTCATCTTGTTTCAAGCCCTCGGTTGGCGCGAGGCCTCTCGTCAAGCGCGAGGTTCCAAATCCTTTTCAGTGTTCAGTTTGAGGTCGCGGGATTGTCACTTCAAGGGCGACCCCATTTGAGCCGCCTCCACGGTCTTCGGCAAGATCCCCATGCGCTGGTAAATCGGCCGCACTGCCCGGCGCACCTCGGGGAGCGCGCGGAGGAAGAAGCCCGCGGCAACGACACAGATCGCACCCCCAATGAGGATCGTGTTCTCGGCGCCGATGCGGGTTGCAAGCGCGCCCGCGATCAGGCTCCCGAGCGGAACGGTCCCGAAGAGCGACATCGCGAGGAGGCTCATGACACGCCCGCGCTTGTCCTCGTCGACGATGGTCTGGATAATCGTGTTGCTCGCCGCCGTCTGCAGCATCATCCCGGTCCCCGCGAGAAGCAGCAGCGGCATCGCGAGCCAGAGCACGTGCGCACGCGAGAAGGCCATGAGCCCGAGGCCGAAGAGGATCGCGGACGCCACGACGACGCGGGCCAGGCCGACGACGCTTGTGCGTGAGGCGAGGTAGAGCGCGCCCGCGAGCGCGCCCACGCCCGCCGTCGCCTGGAGGGTGCCCAAGGTTCCTGCGCCGCCATGCATGACCTCGCGCGCCACGACCGGCAGGAGCACCGCGAACGGCCTTCCCGCGAGACCCGAGATCGCGAGCAGAAGCAGAAGAGATCGGATCGGAGGGGAGCCGCTCGCGTAACGGAACCCCGCGGCCATCTCGTGGAAGACGCGAATGTCGTTCGGTGCGCGCGGCTGCGCGGGGAGGTGCATGAGGAGGACGGAGAGAAGGACGGCAGCGTAGCTGACCGCGTCGATGAGAAAGCAGAAGCCTTCTCCGACCGCGGCGATCAGCACCCCGGCGAAAGCCGGCCCGAGCAGGCGCGCGGCGTTCACGATCGACGAGTTGAGGGCGATCGCGTTCGGCAGATCGGCACGGTCTTCCACCATGCGCACGATCATCGACTGACGCACGGGCATGTCGAACGCGTCGATGAGACCCTGCAGCACGCTGAGCGCGACGACCTCCCAGACCCGGACGACGCCGCCGAGCGCGAGCGCTGCGAGCAGGGCCGACTGGATCATCGCGAGCGTCTGCGTAGCCAGAAGGACGCGGCGCCGGTTCCAGCGGTCGACAAGGACGCCGGCGAGCGGGGCGAGAAGGAACGTAGGGATCTGCCCTGCAAACCCGACCACTCCGAGGAGCCAAGCCGAGCCCGTCAGCCGATAGACGAGCCAGGCCGTAGCGACCTTCGTCAGCCAGGTGCCGATGAGCGAGATGCCCTGCCCCATGAAGAAAAGGCGGTAGTTGCGATGACGAAGAGCGCGGCCGACGGAGCAGAATCCCGTCGGTGGACGAGCAGTCGAAGATTCTTGCGTCATCAAATCAACTTGGAATGTTACATTGCCAATTTACATTCTACAAGGCAAAGTCAACGCATGCCCCGCAGCCGCCCGAAGGCCGACGAAATCGTCGAGCAGCTCATGGAGGTCGTGGTGGGCTTGAAGCGCCGAGCACGCGCCGACTACGCTGGGCAGACGCTTCCGTACCCGCAGCACGCCGTGCTCAAGCGACTCGAGAAGGGCGGCTCGGCGACCACCGCAGACCTCGCGCGGACGGAGTTCATCACGCCGCAAGCGATGGGCGGGCTCGTCGGCACGCTCGAGGAAGCAGGTTACGTAGCCCGTCGCGACGATGCCACGGACGCTCGCCGGCGCCTCGTTACGTTGACGGCCGCCGGTCGCAAGGTGCTCGCCACGAACCGGGCGGCGCGACATCGCTGGCTCGCTGGCTTGGTGGCGGAGCAGTTCGACGCCGACGAGCAACGCACGCTAGCCGCCGCCCTCGCATTGCTGGGCAAGCTATTTACGGCCGATTAAACCAAAGGAGAGACCCATGCGCTGGTACCATTACGTAGCCTACTTCTTCGGGGGCGCGTTCCTTGCGAACACGCTCCCTCATCTTGGCAACGGAATCTCGGGACACCCTTTCCAGAGCCCGTTCGCATCTCCGCCGGGGGAGGGGCTGTCCTCATCGACGGTGAACGTCCTCTGGGGACTCTTCAACCTCGCGGTGGGCTACGCACTCGTCTGCCGCGTCGGCAGCTTCGATCTGCGCAAGACCGAACACGTGCTCGTTCTCGGGGCGGGCATCCTCATCATGTCCGTCATGCTTGCCCATGGGTTCGGCCGGTTTCACGGTGGACTCATGAACTGAGTGCGAGGCAGGTAGATGAGCGAGATGTAGGCCGAGCCGTCGCCACCTCGACCTCGACCTCGACCTCGACCTCGACCTCGACCTCGACCTCGACCTCGACCTCGACCTCGACCTCGACCTCGACCTCGACCTCGACCTCGACCTCGACCTCGACCTCGACCTCACCTCGACCTCGACCCCGACCCGGGGCTGCCCCGTTCCACCTCAGCGCGGTTGTTGCACGAAGAACCGCCAGATCTCCGCCGGCCCGTCGAAGTCGCGGTCGGTTCGACCCAGAATGCGCGGGTAGCGGACGAAGCTCTGTGGCACGACGTGGCCGCCCCCGTGAATGGTGTCGAGCACGACCTGCTTCGCGGCCGGCGCGCCCCACGTCGAACGTTCTACCCAGAGCGAGGCGTCTCCGCCGGGCAGTCGCTCGACGACGGGGTCCGTCGCGAACCCTGCCAGCTTGGCGAAATGGATCGCGGTGTCGACGGACGACAGCACATAACCGCGGTCGCCGAAGCCGAAGATGGTCTCGTGCCCGCCACCGTACGGGTCGATTGGATCGTCGGTGCCGTTCATGACCAGCACCGGGATCGCCTTTCCGCTCTCGCGGCAATTGTTGTTTTCTGGGACCGGCAGGCTTGCGCTGATGGGGGCCACGCCGGCGACCTCCCCGGCCATCTCCAGGGCGATCCGATAGCACATGGACCCGCCGTTGGAGTGACCGGTCGCGAAGACGCGTCCGGGATCGACGCCGAGGCGAGCGCGGAGCTTCGAGATGATCGCCCGCACAAAGCCGACATCGTCGATGTTCAGGGTACACGCCGAGAACGACGCCGCCTTGCGGCAGTCGTTCCAGTGGTGCTCGTAGCCATCGGGGTAGGCCACGACAAACCCGTTGGCGTCCGCGACGCGATCGAAGGCGTAACCCTCTGCCGGCGCAGTTCCTCACCGGTGCCGCCCGAGGCGTGGAAAGCAATGAGAAGCGGCGGATGTGGAGCCAACGAGGCCGGAGCGTAATAGGCATACGTTCGATCGCGGTCGCCGACACGCAACGTGTCGCGGGCCAAAGAGGCCGTCAGAACCGGAGCGGGCGTCCGCGGTGCGTAGAGGTAACGATGATAGGCGACGGCGAGCAGCACGCCCACGACGGCGAGGAGACGCAGGAATCGACGCAAGCGTCTGGCTCTTCGCGAGGCGAACAGTGGCGCGAGCACGCGCGGTACAACGTATCTCGGTCACCGCCGGGTGCCCATGTTCGATCTGGGGACCGGCCTCGTTCAGGCTTTCGTGCGGATGGCATGTCGCCTAGTTTGACGACCCATGGGCGGCCCACGAGCAGCGAGGCACCAGCAGGCGAAATCGAAGCTCACGCCCATCGCCACCGCCGAGATCGCGGCGGGGCTGGTGTCCGCCGTCGAACGCGACGGCGCCATCCTGAGGACGCAGGTCACCCAGCGGAGCTCGCGAACGCAGGTGCTCGATGTCTTCGATGCCCTCGTCCGCGCCGGCCTCGAGGTGAGCGGGCGCTTCGTTCGCCGCCCGCTCGAGGCGCAGATCCTGGAACGCCTGGACGGGGGGCCGGTGCCGCTTCGCGGACTGGACAAGGTTGTGCGTGGCGCCACCGGGCGCGAGACTGCGCAGACGGCGACGAGCCTGGTGGACCGGAACAGGGCTCGGTTTGTCGTCCGTGGAAAGGACCTGCTCATCGCGCGGCCGGACGCGCCGGTACTCGACGCACACGCGCGACAGCGGCTGAAGGCGGCCGTGCGAGCCCTCGGCGCGTCGCTGGCGCTGGCCGACAAGAAACGCGCATGCCTGCTCCAATCGGATGTCGACGATGCGCTCAAGCCCTTTGTCGGATCGCCTGCTCCGCTCGCCTCCGCGGCGATTCACGATGTGGCGTCGCTGGTGGACGGGCATCGCGAGGGGTCGGGGTTAACGTCGGTTCCCAAGCTCGTTCGGCTGCTGGGCGGCCTGTCGGCGCGGGACGCGCTTCACGCCGAGCTATTGAGAGGCGCTCGCGCGGGCCGATTCGAGCTTCGCCCGGAGAGCGGGATGGGGCGCCTGTCGGTCGAAGACGCGTCATTTTGCATCCCAGGGCCCCAGGGGTCACGGCTTTCGTGGGTGCGCCGGATCGAGGAGGAGTCATGACCACGCTGGGGCCAGCCGCGACCGGGCCGTCGACCTCGCCATTCGAGAACAATCACGCGGACCCCTGGGCAAGAGCGTTCGTTGACCTTCCCGAACTGAACGCGGCCGTCACCAACGCGATCGCGGGCGCGATCACCCAGGTTCGCAGCACCTCTGGGCGCCCGGATTCCGAAGTTCGAACGACGAGCTTGCTGGTCCTCGGGCCCGCGGGAGCGGGCAAGACGCACTTGTTCGCGCGCCTGCGGCGCAAGCTCGGACCCAAAGCGGTTTTCGTGCATCTGCGACCACTCGTCGGCACGGAAATGACGCCACGGTACGTCCTGGGTCAGATCGTGCAGCAGCTTGGATACGAAGTCGAGACCCGCGGCGGCGACCGCAGTCTCAAGCAGCTCGAGGCGCTCGTCGGGTCCTCGCTCGCCCAGCTCGATGGGGTGTCGCCGGATTGGCCACGAGCCTTCCTCGACGAGGTGATGGGCCTCGACGAGGCAGCGCGCGCCCAAAAGCTCGAGTGGGCAGTCGAGAGGCTGCTCGATCGACACCGGGAAGCGGACGAGACCTATCTGGCTCGGCTTCTCCACGCACCGTTTCTGAAACCGGCGCAGCAACGCGCTGCGCTCGCATGGCTCGCGGGGCGGGATCTCGAGGAGCAGCAGATGCAGCGCCTCGGAGTCGCCGGAGGCCTGCCGGAGGAGCGCATCCTCCAGGCGCTGCAGACACTCGGGCTCTTCGCAGCCCCGGGGTCTCCGATCGTGCTGGTCTTCGACCAGCTCGAGAATCTGATGGACGCCGAAGCAACCGGCTCGCGCGTGCGCGCCTACGCGAATCTCGTCGCCGAACTGTTCGATGCGACACGCGGCTTCGTGCTCGTCCAGATGGCGCTCGACAGCGAATGGGAGCACGCGATTCGCCCGCAGCTCAGCGAAGCGCAGAAGTCGCGCCTCGGGGGGCACACGATCCCCATCGCGCTGCCGACACCGGGTCAGGCACGCGAACTCGTGCGCCGCTGGGTCGAGGATCTGCCGGACCGGCCGCAGCCTTTTCCCTGGCCGTTCGGCGAACCGCGCGTCGAGCATTGGTCGCGCACCGCGGGCATGACGCCGCGTATGCTCATGATCGAGTGCCGGCAAGCGCTCGCCCTCGGACCGGACGCGCCGTTCGACGTGCCGGTCGCCGAGGCGCAGCCCCGCGCCGACGCGCCGCTCCGGAGCGTCGATCCGGACAACGACGACACGGCGCTGATGGCGGCTTGGGAGAGCCATCTCGTCGCGGCCCGGGGGGCGCTCGACGAAGCGGCGGCCGATCGCCGGAGTGCGGACCCGGCACGCCTGGTGGGCGGCATGGCGTCCTGTCTGCACTTCGTCAAGGACGCGCAGACGAGCCGCGTCGACGCGAGACAGCCCGTGCAGATCGTCGCGCGCGTAGGGGCGAGAACCTGCTTCGTGGCGTTTGTCCATCAAACTCATCCGCGGTCGGTGATGATCGCACTCGGCCTGGCCTCCGACGGCCTGTCCCAAGGCACTGTCATCGCCGTCCGCGAGCGCGCCCTCGAATTCGCGCCGACGTGGAAAAAGGTGCAAGCCAGTGTGGCCGCGCTTCGCGAGAGGGGACTGCAGTGGATTTCTCTGGAGAGGGACGATGCAGCGCGGCTGCTTGCGCTCGAGAGTTTCCTCGCCTCGGCCAAGTCGAAGGACCTCGAGGATTGCGCCGGACGGATCTTCGAGGAGGCCGAGGTGCACGCCTGGATGGACCGCACGCTCGGGGTGGCGAGTTGGCCGGTGGCTCAAGCCCTCGCGGGAGCGCGGGTCGAACGGGAGTGGGACGGAGACGACGGCGCGGCGCAGCCTCGCGGCTCCGAGCCCGTCCAAACGGGCGCCGCCCCTTCGACAGGGCGCAGCGGAGAGATCCCCGCCGCGGACACCGCAACCACCATCCGGGCATGCCTGACGCAGCTGCGGGTCGCATCGCTCGAGCGGCTCGTGCGTGAGGTCGCGCGGGTGAAGCCGGCGGCTTCGCGGACTGAGGTCGTGAGCGCGCTCGAAGCGATCCCCGGACAGGTCCGCTGGTTCGGACGGGCGATCGTGGCCATCCGCGAGCCGGAGCCACGATGAGCACCTTTTCAGTCACGGAAGTTCGCAACGCATTGCGATGCCCCCGGATCTTCGCGCTCGGGAGGATGAAGAACCGAGCGGTCGCATTTCCCATTGGGTCGTCGTGTCTCGGCGCCTCGTTTCATCGGATCGTCAACCGCTTCGCGCAAACCGTCGAGACCCCTCCTCTGCGCGTAGCCGGGCTCGAAGAGGGAGCCCCGCTCGACACGATCGAAGCGGAGCTTCGGGCGTGGGTCCTCGGACTGCTTGTCGACGAGCTCGACGCGGATGCGACCCTGACGACGATGCCCGGCGAAGTCGACGATCTCGCTCAGGCGCTTCGTGAACTTGCGCGCCACTTGGCTGCGCGGTTGCGGCGCTTTCCCGGGCGGCCTTCCGACGCGCTACGCAAGGTCCTGCGAGACAGCGAACGCCCGATCGAGGCTGCCCTCGAGGAGGGTATCCTGCTCCGCGGAACGCTTGACGCGCTCTACGGCGAACCCGACGACTCCCTCGAAGTCATCGAGTACAAACTGACCGACGACGCCAATGACGTGCTCGATCGCGCGCAGGCGGCGCTCTATGGCCGCTTGATCGAGCTATCGACGGGAATGGTACCGAAGCCAGTGGTCCTTCGGTTCATGCCGATGCTGCGCGAAACGGCCATCTCGAAGGTCGAAGCGGACGACATCGTCCGCCGGACGGTCCTGCCGGTCGTGCGGAACATGGTTCGGTGGGCGGACGAGCCGGGCACGGCACCGGCCGCCGAGCGGCGGGATCTTTGTCCAGTGTGCCCGCTCGCCGAGGCATGCGCGGAGGCGTATCCGGAGCGCGTCGGGCCGCGCGACGATCCGCCAGCGGCCGCAGCGCGGCCTCGCGTGGATGCCGCCGGGGCCATCGGACCGGCCGTGACGTCTCCCATCCTCAGCGCATCGTCCTTTGACGAGGACGGCCGAAAACAGGCCGAGCGTCTGCGCGACAGCATCCTCGCCGAGCTTCGCAAACATGGCATCAATGCGATGTGCCCTCGTCCGCCCGTCGTGGGTCCGACGCTGTTCGAAGTCGAGGTCACGCGAGCACGCGGATCGGTCAAGGCCCTCGATCAGATGGCCGAGGACGTGAAGCACCGGCTCGCGAGCGAAGACGGCACGGAGGCCTCCTACGAGCAACGAGCAGGAAGGCGGCTCTTCGTCGTCCGGCGACCGGTGCCGCGCAAGGTGCTGCTCTCCCCGCTGCTCGCCGAAGCTCACGACTACCTCGCCCAGCAACCGGGCCGCTTCGTCGTCGGGCAGCGCCCAACGGGCGAGGTGTTGTGCGGCGACCTGTCGGACGCGAGCACGCCGCATCTGCTCGTCGGCGGGACCACGGGCAGCGGCAAGTCCGTTCTTCTTCGCAGTCTCATCGCGAGTCTCGTCCATTGTCATGGGCCGTCCGCGATCCGCTTCATCCTCATCGACCCGAAACGGGTCACATTCAACCTTCCGTCGTTCCAATCGGCGGTCGGTGCACACCTGGATGGGCCGATTGGCTACGACGCGGACGACGCGATCCCGATTATCGAGCGGCTCGTCGATGTGATGGAAGAGCGCTACCGCCTCTTCGAAAAGGCGCACGTGAGCGACATCCGGGAGTTCAACGAGGGGCGGATGCCGGGAGAATGCCTCGAGCGAAAGATCGTCGTGATGGACGAGTTCCAGGACCTGACCGCGGAGAAAGCCACGGCGACACCGTTCTTCGCCGGCGTGAAGCGCCTCGGCGCAAAAGCCCGGGCGGCGGGGGTGCACCTCATTCTCGCAACCCAGCGGCCGGACAAGGATGTCGTCCCTGCCCTGCTGAGGACCAACCTCGCAGGGAAGATCGCCCTCCGCGTGGCGACGGCGACGAACTCACGGATTATCCTCGACGAAGGAGGGGCGGAGCGCCTGCTCGGCAAGGGAGACCTTCTGGCGAATCTCGGCCACGGGCTCGTTCGCGCCCAGGCCCCGCTCGTCGGGTGACCCCGACCTCGACCTCGACCTCGACCTCGACCTCGACCTCGACCTCGACCTCGACCTCGACCTCGACCTCGACCTCGACCTCGACCTCGACCTCGACCTCGACCTCGACCTCGACCTCGACC
>JBEKOY010000221.1:0-6302 GCA_049521295.1 Polyangiaceae bacterium
ATCAAAGAGCGAATCTTGGAGTATCTCGCCGTTCAGGCGCTGACCAAGAAATTGAAAGGTCCGGTGCTCTGCTTCGTTGGGCCGCCGGGTGTCGGCAAGACGAGCCTCGCCAAGAGCATCGCGCGAGCGACAGGGCGCAAATTCGTGCGACTGTCTCTCGGCGGCGTGCGCGACGAAGCGGAGATCCGCGGACATCGGCGCACGTACATCGGAGCCATGCCGGGCAAGCTGATTCAAAGCTTGCGCAAAGTCTCGACGAACAATCCGGTATTCTTGCTCGACGAAGTTGATAAGATGTCGACGGATTTTCGCGGTGACCCGGCCGCGGCGCTCCTCGAGGTCCTCGATCCGGAGCAAAATCACAGCTTCAACGATCATTATTTGGATCTGGACTATGATTTGTCCGATGTGATGTTCATCACAACCGCAAACACGCTCGGCGGTATCCCGATCCCGCTCCAGGATAGGATGGAAATCATCCAGTTGTCCGGATACACGGAATTCGAAAAACTCAACATCGCCGTCAAGTATCTGGTGCCACGGCAGCGAAAGGAATGCGGCCTGGACGAAGTACCGCTATCCATCAGTGAAAGCGCCATCCGGACCATCATTCATCACTACACGAAGGAGGCGGGCGTTCGCTCACTCGAGCGAGAAATTGCGAGCATTGCGCGCAAAGTGGCCCGACAGGTGGTCGCCGAGGGCAAGGACAAGCCGATCGACGTCAACGGCAAGGACGTGCCCAGATACTTGGGAGTGCCGAAGTTTCGTGTGGGTCGCAAGGAGGAGCACGACGAGATCGGCCTCACGAATGGGCTGTCGGTAACGTCCAATGGGGGCGGGGAGCTTCTTGCCTGCGAGGTTGCCGTCGTTCCTGGCAAGGGCAAGCTCGTCATCACGGGCTTGCTCGAGAAGGGGATGGAGGAGAGCGCGCAGGCGGCAATGAGCTATGTGCGATCGCGCGCGGAAGCGCTCGGCCTCGACAGCGATTTCTACCAAAAGGTCGACGTGCACGTACATTTCCCGGAGTTCGTGCGAAAGGACGGCCCGAGTGCCGGCGTCACGATGGCGACGAGCTTGGCCAGTGCGCTCATCAAGGTGCCCGTAAAGCGAGATCTCGCCATGACCGGCGAGATTACGTTGCGCGGACGTGTCATGCCCATCGGTGGCCTGAAGGAGAAATTACTCGCCGCCCACCGCAGCGGCATCACGACGGTTATTATTCCCAAGGAGAACCGAAAGGACCTGCGCGAGGTGCCGCGTCGGGTCCTACGGGCCACGCGCATCGTCCTTGTGGATCACATGGACGATGTGCTTCCCGAGGCACTGCGTCTTCCGGTGTCCGAGGTGCGCTTTGGCCCTCGTCGCGAGCGTTGGGAGTATCGCGACGGCGAACTTGTCATCATTCCGAGCGAGACTGCCTCGCGCGGCGAGGGTTCGGGGGCTCAACCCCCTCCGTCCGAGCCGGCGGCGCCGCCGCTCGCCTGAAACAAAGAGCGAGTTCGCGCGGCGACGACGGTCCTGCGATGCTCAACCCCTTCCATCCGAACGTGCCGCTGGTCCGCTTGCCTGAAGGACGTGCGAGCTCACGCGGCGCTCCGGGGTGCTCAATCAAGCCTTTCCGTCCCAGCCGACCGCGCCGCCGCTCGCCTGGAAGGAAGAGCGAGTGCAGCGGAAACTACGGCGCTTCGTACTTGACCACGCCCGGTGCATGCGTAGAGTGGCGCGCTCGGTCCAAGGGCTCAGACGGGCCTCCGCCGGCCGGCTGGTCCAGACCCGGGCGGGTAGCTCAGCGGTAGAGCACTGGCCTTACAAGCCGGCCGTCGCAGGTTCAAGCCCTGTCCCGCCCACCGAGTCGGTGGGGTTTCCAGACGAGGTAAGTACATAAATAGTTAGACGGAAAATGCTTCTGGGGTGGTAGTTAAGTTGGTTATAACGCCGGCCTGTCACGCCGGAGGCCGCGGGTTCGAGTCCCGTCCACCCCGCTCTAAGTACTCGTTTTCATTGTTATTTGCGATTTTACTTAAGGATATTTCCGAAACTCGTCCTAAACTCAGCAGGGTCTCCGGCAGGGCAGGGAACGGCTCGCCGAACCCCTCCCGGACGGCCTCCGCCTCGCGGATGTAAATCTCGGTGGTGCTGAAGGTTTTGTGGCCGCACCGCTGCTTGATCTTGAGCGGCTCGTCGCCCCGAACGGCCATCCACGTCGCGCCCGTGGCGCGCAGATCGTGCCACGTGAGCTGCTTGCGCGTCGGGGAGCCTTCGTGCAGTTCAGGTCGGCGCACGCCCGCCTTCCAGAGCCAACGCCGCAGGTTTCGTGCCATCGCCCGTTCGCTGGGCAGCGCGATGACGAGGCCGCCTTCACCGAGCTTCTCCTCGTGCATCACGCGGAGGAGTGGCAAAAGGTGGGGCTCGACGGCGAACCGGCGCGTGTGCCCCGTCTTGGTCGCCTTGACGGTCTTGGTGCGTCGATTGTAGGCACGGGTGATGCTCAACACCCCGTGATCGAGGTCGAGGTCGCCCCCGTTCCATCGCAGCACGCGTAGCTCACCGTCGCGCGTGTACGTGTAGACGGCGAGAGCGACCGCCCGGCGCCACCGAAGGGGAATCTTCTCGTACGAGACGAACTGCAGGAATTCGCTCGGATAAAGGTACTGCTTCGCCTTCTCGTTGCCCCGTTCGGGGGCCCGGACCTTCTCGGTTGGATTGTCCGTGCGAACGCGCAAGTCTCGGCGTTTCGAATTGACCATGTCGTCGGCCATGCTCGTCGCCAGCGACCAGCAGTTCGCGGCGGTCTTCCACGAGAGCGCTCCCTTGACGATCTTCCGATCGAGCGCGTCGCGAAGGCGCTCGACGTCGTCCCGATCGAACTTGGCCACCTCGAGCCGCCCCAGTACGGGAAGCACGTGCAACCGCAGACGGCCCCGATCGTCGCGGATCGAGTTGACGCGCCCCTCGCGCTCCTTCAGCCAGCGTTGAGCGTACTGCTCGACCGTCTCGCCTGTCATCGCCGATACGGCTCCTCCGTTGACGAGGTATTCGTGTGCGGCGCGCGCGCATTCTCGAGCGCGCCCTTCCTCCTGCTCGGGGATGCTGGGGTCGAGAGGCGCAAAATTTCGTGCGCTTGCCCTTCACCGTGAAACGGGCGTGCCACTGCGTCTGCCCCGTCCGGACGTTGCGCGTCCACTTCACCTGCCCGCCCGCCGGTCGCCCGATTTTCTTCGTCGTCGCCATGGCTTGGCCTCATCAAAATCCGCATGCCAGCGCGCGCCAATGCGGCTCGGAAACCGATGTTTTCAGCTCATCCCCAATGCAACAATACACCACTGGCGCCGCCGTCGATCGACGTCAATCGATGTCGTGCGTTCGCGCAGGCCCCATTCCCGAAAACGGCCGCGGCCGGTGGCCTTCAGGCTCCGCGCGCTGACGTGCCAGGCGAGAAGAGCAGCGGGCGCGCCCTGGGGCAGCTCAACGACGGCCATCGTCGCGCCCAGCCGCATTCCAAGAATCCGAACAGGGTCGGTCGAGGTCCAAACACCAGGATTAAACGGAACGAGCGTTCGAGCCGACCAAGACGAGTCTGTCGCCATGCCGTCAAAGCCCATCGTCAGGACCGCGTACCGTCGACGGCGTCGCGCACGGCCCAACCGATGGCCGGTCGTACGGCAAGCGTGATGTCGTCCTGGGCAACGCCGACGAAGCCGCCGACGAATTGCATGGGCAGGTTGGTGCCAAGATACTTCCAAAGGAAGGGGACTTGCGAGAGTCCTGCGGGGAGATCTTCCAATCGAGCCCCGGACAGTCGCGCCCCGGACATCGCAAACATCCTGCCCTCCGCTATCTCCTGGTTTCGCACGAACTCGCCATTATTTTTGCGTAAGTAGGGGATGAACGCGTTGATCCAGCCACCCGCGCAGTCTCCACCGCAACGGTCGACGTGTTTGAAGAATCGCTCCCAGAACGGGACGTCAATGTGGCCCTCCGAGGTCGCCACGAGTTGATCCAATGCGGGAGCGAGTGCGTCCACCCACCAACCGAGGTCGTACTCCCCCAGCGCCTGCGCTCGGCGGCGGATGGTCCGCCAGTCTTCCGGCGCCCCTTCGAGCTGGATTTCTGGAATGCCGCAGAGCGTGCGTACCTCGTAGCGAAAGTACTTCTGCACGGACTCCATCAGCACCAGCTCCGATGCAGCACGCTCGCAGGGGCCCGTCGTAGAGAAGTCGCACACCACGAGATCGCGTTGCCGCCCAATGTGTTCGGCGATGGCATTCGAAAAGGCACCGAAGACCTCGGGCCATGGATTCGTGGGCGACCCTTTGACGAAGTCGTTCCGATTAATCGCGATTGCCAGTTGCCCCGCGTGCCGGACGAACCTGCCGCGAAGCCGCTCCGCGTTGGCGTTCACATGCATGGCGAACCCTTGCGCGATGGCCAGCCAAACTGCATCGGGCGAGAGAGCGAGCGGGTAGTGGGTCGCGTAGGCGCGATGGGCAGCCGCAACCAGGGCGTGCGTCTCCGTGGGTCGAAAGGCAGCCGCGCTTGCACCCATCGCCTCGACCGGATCGCCCTGGAGAGTCATCCTGACGTTCTTCGAGCGAGCCGGCAGCGGAGTTGTTGCGCGCTCCACCCGAGACACCTGAAACGTAATCGCCACGATCCGCCTCTCGCGCCAGCATATCGGCTCCGCCGCCGCTCGCCAGGAATGACGGCGTAGGTGCCACGTGACTCACACGAGACCGGCGCAGGAAGCTGCGCGTCGCCTTCAACGATCTCGACTTGGGAGCGTTCATTAGGCACGCGCCTCTCGCGCGCCTGAACCGAGAGCGGAACCGATTAAGCACGCGCCTCGCGCGCGCGCCTGAATCGAGCGGGACCGAGCTACAGCGACAGCCGCATCAAGGGGCCGCCATGACCACCACGCTCTTCCGCGGAGCGCCGTATCGGACGCGACCTGGGCGAAGATCGTTCGGGCCGTGGCGAGCTGAAGGTCGGCGCCTTCCCAACCGCGTCACATGCACGCAGCTCGTGACGTCACGGCGACACGCCACGTGCACTGTTCACAGCGGCATCGTCGATGCGTCCGAACGTCTGCGCTTGAGTGCTCCGGCGTGTCCGGACGGACGGCGAACGAGCCCCGCGGAAACGCGCTCCGCGGGGCGTGGCTAGGAGGTGGACGACGTCGGCGCGCGGATGGCGCTCACGGTCGACACCGCGGGCGTGCGTGGGGACTGCGATACGCTTGCGGACGGGATGGGTGCATCGCGAACCGGTGCTTCGCGACCCGCCGGTGCGGACGTGCTGTCCGACGCGACGTTCACGGGGCTTTGCACGTTCGCGTGGACGGGCTCGACACGCCGGCGTCTGCCCCGTGAGGCCCTGGCGCTGTCGCCCTTGATGTGACTGAGATGGTTACGCAGCGTCGACGGGGTCACGTGCAGTCCCTTCTCCGCGAGCATCGCCACGATGTCACTCCACCCGTAGCCCTTCGATCGCATCGCGTGGAGTTCGGACGCCATCATCTCAATCGCTTTCCCGTATCGGACTTTCGTCTCCGCACGGGGTAGGGCTTTGCGAAAACGCTCTTGCAGCTCGGCGACATCGGATACGTCGATGGTCTTGGCATCCATGCGGTGGCCGTCTCCTTTCTCGTGGCGCGGGCGTTCACGAGTCACCCGCCGCGCGCAGTCGCGCGGGCAGGGACACGATCGCTCAGGCGTGTGCGTCGACGGAGAGTGCGATGCGCGCGAGGAGCGCGCCGCTCTGTCCCCACTGGTAATATGCGCAGGTCATGTCGTCAATGGCGTCCACATCATTTGCGATGCGCCCCACACCCATCGATCGCGGGGGGCATCACTCGAATGCTGCCTCTTCCTACCGACTGTGTTCGAGCTGTTTGCATGGACGCATGGGTGATGTGCGCGGTGCATCCACGGCGCATGCGTGGTGATGGGGATGAGCGCGCACGACCAACGCAGCGATGACGAGAGTCGTGAAAATGCCGAACAGGGGTGAGGCGAAACCCGGAGCAAAGCGGAGGGCAAGATAAAGGGCTGACGCCTTAATGTTGCATGTCACCGGAATGATGATTACTTTTCGACATCATAGCGACTGGCCGTAGATCCACGCGATTGGTAAGTATCGGTTTTGATACCTGAAAAGGTAGAGCCCACTGTGCCCGACCCTGAAGAATTGCCTATTTTCAGGCCTCGCATGGGTCGGGGTCGTCGAGCGCCTTCGCGCGACGGCTCGGGCTCGTTTCGCGGTGCGCTGCTCGCGCGTGTCGGGCGGGGCCGTGTGGCTCG
>JBEKOY010000222.1:0-6216 GCA_049521295.1 Polyangiaceae bacterium
CGGCGTGGCAACCGCCGCGCCCAACGGCAGCTTCAGGCGATCGGTGCGCCGCCGCACGACACATCGGAGAAGTTTCTCACGCGGGTGCGATGGGTCACGGAGTACGGCGGCATCCGTCGCGGTCAGGGCTTCATCGGAATGCTGTGGGCAAACGTGTGGGGACTGCTGGCGTCGCCGCACTACTCGACCGTCCAAGCGGTGCAGGCTCTGCGTGCCATCGAGGTGACGCAGGGACGGATGCTTGCTGACCTCAAGCACTTCGACCTGCGTCGTCTCTCGGATCGATGTTCCCGTCGTGTTCTTCCAAGGTCGACACGACTTCGCGACGCCCCCCGATCTGGTGGCGAGCTACGTCGATGCGCTGGACGCCCCCCGTGGCAAGTCGCTCGTGTGGTTCGAAGCCAGCGCCCACATGCCGCACTACGAAGAGCCGGCCCGTTTCCGCGAGGCCCTTCTGCATGCGCTCGACGTGGCACCCGTGCCGTCCCCGCTCTCCGGCAATTATGCGACAGCACGGTGAGGGCTCCATGCTCATCGGACACTACGCGCCCGCGCTCGTTCAGCAGCGCGCCCGACCGTCTATTCCGCTTTGGGTGCTCTTCGTCGCGGTGCAAGTTCTCGATGTCGTGTGGGCGGTCTTCATACTGCGACCGAAGGCGATTCTCGTAAAGGCTCGCACATGACGATCGATAGTCGCGTGGTCCGAGCGCCCGAGGGCGCCTACAGTTCTGCCGCTGCTCATGACGCCGTCGCACCCGCAGAAAAGCCCGCGACCACGACCTTTCGCGCCGTGATGCTAACCCGCAAAGGCGGCCCGAAGGCGCTCGACGCGCTGGAGGTCGTAGACCTTCCTGTCCCTGAGCCGGGCCCCGGTCAGGTGCGGGTGCGTGTGCGCGCGACGGGGATCGGCTCAACCGACTTCATGGTCCTCGGCGGCTCGTACCGCTACGGCCCGAAACTCCCCTTTGTTCCCGGCTACGAAATCGCGGGCGTGGTGGATGCCCTGGGAACGGAGGTCCATGGGCTCCGCGTCGGCCAGCGGGTCGCAGCGCTGACCGTGTACGGCGGCTTCGGCGAGATGCTCGTGAGAGGCGCAGAGCACTTTCTTCCTATCCCCGATGGCGTCTCCGACCGCGACGCCGCAGCCGTGGTTTTGAACTACGGGACGGCGTACCAGGCGATCCATCGGGTCGCGAAAGCGAAAGCCGGGCAGACCGCGCTCGCGCGCTGGAGCCGCGCGGTGTCGATCTCGTGTTCGACGGGATTGGCGGACCCATGATTGGCCCTTGCATAGGGGCGCTGTGCCGGCACGGTCACCTGGTCGCCTATGGCTTTATGGCCTCGACGGGCACCCTCTCCACCCTCTTGATGTTCGCCAACATCCTCTTGGGCTCACGTCTCCGTGGTCGCCGTGGGAGCTTCTACGGCATCTCCGCGCTCTACCAAAAGGACCCCAGGCCACTGCGGGAGGATCTGCCGAAGGTCTTCGCGTTGCTGGCGAAGAAGGAGATCAACCCGATGGTCGCGCGGACGTTTCCGCTTTTGGAAGCGCGCAAGGCGCTGGAGTTGCTGGCAGCGGGGGGGGTCGAAGGCAAGATCGTGCTCGAATCGTCTGGACCATGAGACTCACGTTTCGGCAGCTCGCTCGTCGGCCGGACGGAGCGCAACTGCCCTCCGATGGGAATGCCGCAAGATCCATTCCGGAACCGAAGCGAGGATCGTGACGGACGTGAGACCCGGAGAGACCCGGAGCAAGTGAGGTGACAGCAATGCCCTCAAGATCCAGCGTGCGACTGGCCAGGACGACCTCCGGACGACCCAGCGCCGCAGCCGAATTGCCGAGCCGCAAGGGCGTTCCTACGTGGATGAATTGAGAACACCGCGGGTCGACCTGAGCGCGGCGTAGAATACCCGCGACCGAGATGGGTATCTTTGTCGGCAGGGACCCCGAGCTTCGCGCGCTCGACGCGCTTCTCGACGCGGCGGTGGTCGGGGAGGGCAACGTGGCCCTCGTGTCAGGCGAGCCCGGCGTCGGCAAGACGCGCCTCGTCGAGGAGCTGACGCGCCGAGCAGAGGCGCGCGGGTTCGTCGTGGCGTGGGGTCGATCCTGGGAAGGGGAAGGGACACCCGCCTACTACCCCTGGCTTCAGGTCCTTCGTCGATTGCGGGGGTCGTTCGGCCCGCTCTTCGACTTGGCCTGCGCCGAGTCGCCCGAACTCGCGGTCCTGCTCGAAGAGGTGCGCGGTGCGGCACATCGCGATCCCGCGGAGGCGCGCTTCCGGCTCTTCGATGCGGTCTCCGAGCTGGTTCGCCGGGCCGCCGAGGAGAGACCGATCGCGATCGTGCTCGACGATCTCCACGCCGCCGACGTCTCCACCCTCCAGATGCTGCACTTCATCGCGCGCCATGCGCGCGAGGGGGCGCGCCTGCACGTCGCCGGCACGATCCGGGACAACAGCCTGCACGCGCAGCAAGAGGTGAGGCGGCTGATCGCCCGGATCGGGCGCGAAGCGGTCGCGCTCCCGATCGGTCGCCTGCGGCGCGAAGCCCTGGTCGCCTGGCTCGAAGCCGTGGCACCCGACCTCGTATCGAGCGCCGATCGGCTGCTGTCGGTCTCGGAGGGCAATCCTCTCTTCGTCGCGGAGCTCCTCGCGTCGGTCAACAAGCGACCGTCCCGGGCCTGGCTCTCCGCAGGTCAGCTCCCGCTCGGCGTTCGCGAGGCCATCCGTGCGCACGTGGGGAGCCTGACGGAACCGACGCAGCGGGTGCTCGAGGCGGCGTCCGTGCTCGGCCGCGAGTTCCGCCTGGCGTCCCTCACCGTGCTGGTGGAAGACGTGCGTACGGCCGTGGCGGAGGCCGTCGGCGCGGGGATCCTCGAGTCGTTCGATGGCGTCCTGCGGTTCACGCACATCCTCATTTGCGACGAGCTTTGCGCCGCGCTGACGCTCGAGCGACGCTCGCAGTACCACCGATCGGCCGCCGCGAACGAGCGTCCTCGCAGCGCCGCATTGGCTCGCCGGAGGTCGGCCGGAAGACTCCAACCAAGTCTTCACCGTGGTGGTCGAGGCCCTCCAGCGAGAGAACGCCCGCTTCGCGGGCGAGGACGCCGCATCGCTCGGACACCGGGCGCTCGATGCGTTCGTTTTCCCGCCCCGGCAGGCTTGCGAGCTCCGGATCGCGGTCGCCGAGGCCTGGGTCCTGGCCGGGAAGTTCTCCGAAGCACGGCAGATGGCGGCGCTGGCCGCCGAGGCGGCGCGCGAGCTCAAGGACGGCGAACTCCTCTCTCGCGCGGCGCTCGCTCACGCGACCGAGTTCATCGTGGGCACGCGCGACGCGACGTCGGTGACCTGGCTACGCGCCGCGCTCGCGATGCTCGTGGCGACCGATTCCGCCACGCGGTCGAAGGTCATGGCCCGCCTCGCGGTCGCGATGCTCCCGTCGCCGCCAAAGGAGCACGAGGAGGCCTTGTCGCTTTCGAGGGAAGCACTGGCCATGGCCCGCCGGCTGGGCGACGATGGGACGCTCTTCACGACTCTCCGGTTCACCCGCACAACGCCGTCGGAGACCGACGACTCGGCTACGCGCTACTCGCTGAACGCCGAGACCATCGCGCTCGCAACGAAGATGGGACAGGTCCCGCTCGTCGCGCCCCTCTTCGCCTGGCAGGTCGCCGCCTGCATCGAGCTTGGCGACATCGACGCCGCCCTCCGCCAGGCCGACGAGATGGAGTCGCAGCTCTCGGCCTACAGACAGCCGATCTACCGCTACCGGACGCCCCTTGTGCACGCGATGCTCGCCGACCTCGAGGGGCGCTTCGCCGAAGCCGATGCCCTCTCGCACGAGGCCCTCCGCATCTCGGAGGACAACGGGCTCGATCCCGGCCTGGTGCTCTTCGGGTCGCTGCGAATCGGGTTCCTCTATACGCGCGGCGACGCCGATAGCTGGGCCGAAGTCGAGCCCATGGTCCTTCCGATGTACGAGAAAGACCCGATGCTCGCAATCTACCGGTGCATGTTCGATGCGATGTGCGACCGCCCGGACAAGGTGCGCGCGTCGCTCGCGATGACCAAGGGCGTGCCCCTGGACGCGTTGCCCGACGTCGGGGCGCTCGGCGTGGCCTGCGCGGCGGCGAAGATCCACGAGTATGCGCAAGTCTTCTACGATGTCGTCGCACGCGAGGAAGCCAAGGGCCCCTGGCAGTTCGGGCCGGGGCGAGTCACGTCCGTGGGCCCGCGGGCGCTGACGCTCGGCCGCCTCGCCGTTCTGCTCGGTCGCCACGACGACGCGCTCGCCCACTTTGCGCGAGCGCGGGCCCTGGTCGCGCGCCTCCGGTCGCGTCCGTACATCGCGCAGACCGACCTCGCGACGGCCGAGATCCTCGCGAGACGCGAGCCGGAGCGAGCGCGCGCGGTCGCCGAGTCGGCGCGTACCCTCGCGAGCGAGGTCGGGATGCGCGGCGTCGAGGCTCGAGCGCAGGCTCTTCTCGAGGCCCTCGCTCCCAGGGCCGCTTCTCCAGCCCCCTCGCCTCGCGCCGGGTCGTTGACCGCAGTGCGGAGCGCGCCGCGCCTCACCCTCGAACGCGAAGGCGAGATGTGGCGGATCGACAGCGGCGCCAGGGTCCTTCTCTTGAGGGACACGAAGGGCCTCGCGTATCTCGACGTCCTCGTGCGCGAGCCGTGCCGCGAGTTCCACGTGCTCGATCTCGTCGGGCTACGCGATGACGGGGACGCGGGGGTCGTCCTCGACGCCCGGGCCAAGCACGCGTACCGCGAACGAGCCGAGTCCCTGCGCGAATCGCTCGCGGAGGCGACGGCCCATCACGACCTCGGTCGCGCCGAGCGCGCGCGGGCCGAACTCGACGCACTGGCGAACGAGCTGTCGCGGGCCGTCGGCGCGGGGGGACGCGATCGCCGGTCGGCTTCACCGGCCGAGCGCGCCCGGATCAACGTCCAGCGGCGGATCCGTGACGTGCTGGGCCGCGTCCGCGCCGAGGACCCGTCGCTCGGAGAGCACCTGGATCTCAGTCTCCGGACGGGCGTGTTCTGTGTGTATTTGCCCGGTTGGCCGTAGCCATCGCGATCGCGGAACGATTGTTCCGTCCCTTGGAACGCCTAAAGGGGCGGAGGTGCTCACCATGCACGCAATGACAGGATTGTTCACGATGGACCCGGCCCACAAGACCCAGCTCATCGAGGGCCTGCCCAACCTCATCGCCGGGGTCCGCGAGATGCCGGGCTACGTCGTCGGCTTCTGGACCTGGGACCACGCGACCAACGTGTCCACCGTTCTCGTCGTCTTCGAGCGCGAGGAGCAGGCGCGCGGGTTGGAGGCGTTCGTCCGAGCCAACGACGAGAAGAAGACCTTTCCGGGTACGCGCGTCGAGCGCGCGAGCACCTGCGAGATCGTGGGCGCCGCGAGCGGCAACGCGGCGAGGAAGACCGACGGGGCGAACCTCTGGGCGCGCCTCGGTTCGTCCGGACGCTGAGGGCCGCAACGCCGGACGCGGGCTCGCCTTGCTGAGCGAGCCTGGCGTCCGGCCCCGAACATCATCGCGGCCTGTCGTGGCCAAAAACCCGTTCGGCAGTCACGCAGCCCACGAGTAATGCTGGCGGAGCCCACCGACGCGCGGAAGCCCGACGACCCTGCCACGGCTTGCCACGGCTCGGCGGTTCGACGGCGATCTCGGCTTCGTCGTGCATCGAAACGGGCCCGTTCGCCAGTCGATCTGCATCCCTTCCACAGGGCGGCTCGGGAACTTGGCGTTACCGCGTGGGGCATGAGCGGCCTGGAGATCGACGCGGGATGCACGGGCTACCCCGCGCACGATCTCGAGCGGGACGCGCAAGAAGAGTGGTCACGCGGCGAGAAACCGCATCGCCTCCGCCGCGAACGCCTCCCTCTGGGACAAGGAGATGGGGCTGTGCATCGCCTCGGGGACGACCCAGAGCGAGGAGCGAGGGATCGCGCGATAGCTCGACCGCTAGCTCGACGGGGTAGAAGGGATCGCGGTCGCCGGTAACGATGGGCGTCCTGGCGGTGATCGTCGCGAGCTGGGCTCCGGCTTCGCTGGTTCGGGTCGGAAGTTGCAGTAGCGGGGCGAATGAATCGGAGACCCCTGGTGGGTTCCACCGTCGTCGTCGGCACCGGGCTGGTCGCGGCGATCGCGTTTTGCACCTCGACGGAGCTTGGCGGATGCGTCTTGTTCACGCTTCCCAT
>JBEKOY010000223.1:0-6675 GCA_049521295.1 Polyangiaceae bacterium
GGCCTGGTCGTGGTGCTCGACGAGGTCGAAACCGTCCAGCGGATGAACTCGCAGACGCGAGAGAAGTCACTCAATGCGCTGCGCCAGCTGATGGACCAGCTCGCCGAGGAGCAGCTACCTGGCCTCTATCTCGTCGTGACCGGCACACGCGACTTCTTCGAGGGCTACAAGGGCCTGAAGAGCCTCACGCCGCTTTACCAGCGTGTCAGCGTGTCGTTCGGGGATGACCCGCACTTCGACAATCTTCGGGCGCCGCAGGTTCGACTGCCACCGTTCGACTCGAGCCGCTTGCTCGACGTTGGGCGCCGCGTCCGCGACCTCTACCCGGCACGGCAGCCGGATCGGGTGATGGAACGGGTCTCCGATGCATTTCTAGAGGGCCTCGTCGGTCAGGTCACGGCTGGCTTCGGCGGGAAGGTGACCGTGGCACCGCGCGTGTTCCTCCGGGAGCTCGTCGACATCATGGACCGCGTCGAGCAGCACGACACGTACGACCCGTCGGCTCAATACAAGCTAGCGCTCAACAGCGAGACTCTCACGGTCGAGGAGCTCGCCGCGAAGGAGGGACGCGAGGTCACCTCTACTTCGGAAGATGACGAGGACGAACCGAAGCGCGGACGTCGGCTCGACGGATAACCAGTGTCGCTGTTTCGTCTCCACCCCCACGTGCAGCACGCCATCGTCAACGACCTTGGGTGGCGTTCTCTTCGACCGGTCCAAGAGCTGACGATCGACGCCGTCCTCGACGGCTGCAACTCTGTGGTCCTCGCGCCCACCGCCGGTGGCAAGACTGAGGCGGCGATCTTTCCCCTGCTCTCGCGGGTCCTCTCGGAGAATCTCAAGCCCGTATCGATACTGTACGTGTGTCCGATTCGCGCGCTTCTCAACAACCAAGAAGAGCGCCTCGAGAGCTACGCGCGCATGGTTGGGCTCGACGTCTTCAAGTGGCATGGAGACGTGAGCGACTCGCGCAAACAGCGCTTTCGTCAGTCCCCCGCACACATCTTGATGACGACTCCGGAGTCTCTCGAGGTGATGTTCATCAGCGCACGCACGGACGCGCGAGCGTTGTTCCCCGAACTGTCAGCCGTCGTTATCGACGAGGTGCACGCCTTTGCTGGCGACGACCGCGGGGCCCACCTTGCCTCGCTCCTTGAGCGCCTCGTGACGCTGTGCGGTCGAGACATTCAGCGCATCGGGCTGTCGGCGACTGTCGGCAACCCGCAGGTCATTGGCCAGTGGCTCCAGGGGTCGAGTGAGCGACCATTCCGGCTCGTTGACCCGCCGCGACCGCCGGCGCAACGCGACCTGCGGGTGGAGTACGCGAGCGATGTGGCGGAGGCCGCGTCCGGCATTACGCAGATGGCGCGCGGCAAGAAGAGCCTCGTGTTCGTGGAGAGCCGCGCGAAAGCGGAGAGCGTTGCCCAGGCATTGGGTGGCTCGGGCGTAGAGGTCTTCATCCACCACAGCTCTGTCAGCCGAGCAGACCGCACGCTCGCCGAGGAGCAGTTTGCGCGCGGACAAAACACCGCCATCGTCTGCACGTCGACGATGGAGCTCGGGATCGACGTCGGCGATCTCGATCAAGTGATCCAGGTGGACGCTCCGAGCACCGTCGCGTCCTTCCTCCAAAGGATGGGGCGCACCGGACGCCGCTCGACGACGCGAGCGAACTGCACGTTCTTTTGCCTCACGCCGGAGTCGCTGCTGCAGTCGGTGGCGCTTCTTCGACTCGCTGAAGCCGGATGGGTTGAGGACGTGCGCCCCGCATCGCAGGCGATGCACGTGCTGGCGCATCAGGTGATGGCCCTGATCCTCCAGGAGGACGGGATCTCACGTCACCGCCTGCTTCCCTGGGTCGAAGCTGCGTACCCGTTCTCGAGTGTTCGGCCGGAGCGCTTCCACGAACTCGTCGACACCATGATCGAGCGAGGGATCCTCTACGAGGCAGATGGTCTCCTCTCCCTCGGGCAGCGCGGCGAGAAGCTCTATGGACGGAAGAACTTCTTCGAGCTCTACGCCGTGTTCACGGCGCCTCCCATCATGCGCGTGCAGCACGGGAAGGAGGACGTAGGCCACATTCAGGCGCTCTTCGTCTCGATGCACGACAAGAACGCGGGCCCCCTATGTTTTCGCCTCGCGGGGCGCGCATGGGAGGTCGGCCAGGTGGATTGGTCGAAGGGCGTCTTGCACGTGAAGCCCGCAGAGCATGGGCGCGTTCCAAGTTGGCTCGGCCTGCCGGGCACGCTCTCCACACAGCTCTGCCAGTCGATGCGCGATGTGCTGATTCGAGAGGGCTCCGAGGACGGCTGGCTCGCGCACGGCGCGGCCCTCGAGCTCAAAGAGCTCCGAGGCTCCTACTCTGAAGTCCTCGAGGACGGCACTGCACCGCTGGAAGATCAGACCGACGGCGTGACGTGGCACACCTTCGCGGGTGGAGCAGTGAACAGACTCCTCGCCGCCGGTCTGGAGGCGAATTGCGGCAAGCGTTGGGTCGCCGGCAACCTTTCGCTGCGCTGCAAGGATCTCCCTATGACGGCGGCGCGGGACGCGGTTCGCGAGCTTCCAGCACTCGACTGGGAGCGAGTCGCTGCCAGCGCCGCACGATCGATGGCCCGGGGCATGGTCAGCAAGTTCCAGCCCTGCCTCCCAGAGGAAGCCGAAGACCGGCTTCTCGCTGAGCGTCTGCTCGATCTCGCGGGCACACTGCGCTTTCTCGGAGCGGCGACCATCGGCGGCATTCGCGCGACGGCGCGACCGCCAGGAACGCGACTCCGAGACACGGAGACGAACAGTCCTTTGGCGCTCGATCTTCCGGCTGTTCAGCGCCCGACCGGCACCGCGTCGCCGAAGAACGAGATCCAGTGGATCGACACTCCGGCGGCCCTCCGAAGCGTGTTGACCGAGCTCACTGCCGAAGAGGTCGTCGGGCTGGACGTCGAGACCGCCCTCGACTTCGGCACGCTCTGTCTCGTGCAGATCGCGACTCGGACGCGCACTTACCTCATCGACCCGTTTGCGGTGGGTGATCTCGCGCCACTACACCAGGTGATGAACACGCCACGACCGCAGAAGGTAATCCACAACGCACGGTTTGAACGCCGCGTGCTCGCCGCGGTCGGCATCGCGCTCGACGGCGTCTTCGACACGCTCGAGGCCTCACGTCGAGTCCGAGGGAAGGACGCGATGGGCGGCCATGGGCTCGCGATGGTCTGCGAGCGCGAACTCGGCGTCTCGCTCGACAAAGGCGAGCAGACCTCGAACTGGAGCCGCCGCCCCCTCGACGCCGACCAGCTGCGCTACGCAGCGCTCGATGCCGAGGTATTGATCGGTCTCTACGAGCGGTTCAGAGCAGCATCGGCCGGAGCCGGCGACCCCACTGGGACGCCTGACTGAAATTAAGAGGAACATGGGATTCAAAGAGGACCACCCCGAGTTCCAGCACCTCGTGCGTGAACTCATGCTGCTTCGCCAACACAACCTGCAGTTCAAGGAGGGTGACCCGCAGGACGGCCTCCTGTTCTTCGCCGAGGCGGCGCTCGTCTGCTTGGCCCTCGAGCGCTTCGTCCGCGCCATCCTGGGGGCCGACGCCGGCGAGAAGGACACCCTCTACAACCTCCTCCAGAAGGGCGTGAGCAAGGGCCTCATCCGGCTTCCGTGGCCCGACCAGGAGGAGGGCATCAAGAAGGTCTCGGCCGTGCGTAACACGCTGCTGCACGGCAACTACGAGCAGGCGGCGAAGGACGCCGGCTGCGCCACCCCTGCCGAGTACTTCCAAAAGCAGTTCGCCGGTGAGGTAGAGAGCATCTTCAAGATCACGGACGACATCGTGAAGCAGATCGACCCGGAGACCGGACGACCGCGATCAAAGGGGGCGTGACCGAACAGGTGGCCCCCACGCATGAACCCAAGCCGTAGTGCTCACGAACCGACGGGATCCCCGGCAGAATGAACATGCTCGTATCACGCCGCACAGTTACCTGGTGTGCAGCCGACGAATCGCGCATTGTCTCGTGTCCTCGACGGGCTGCACACACCAGGGATTGGAGACGATCTCCTTGGTGAGGGCACAAGACAGGGCGCGATTGGCGTCGAGCTTCCCGGAGAGTGGGCATGGGCGACATCCCTCTCGCTGCAGGCAAGCTCGGGCGACGGCCCACCGGCCTCGGTATACACGTTAGCCGCGGATCGTATAGTTACCCTCGTGCGCTTCCGAAGCGAACCCGCGTTCTCGCATGCTCCTCACGGGGGAGCGCACACTCTCGGTCGGAGACGACCTTGGGTGAGGAGCAGCCGAGAGTGCGGGTTTGATCATTTCGATTCGCTGATCGCGGATGCCGGACATAGGACAGAGGAAGGGGCCCAGCTGGGGGCCATGGGTCGGAGACCCACCAGCACGCCAGGAGCACCGATCGAAGCGAGCCACGGGTCCACGGAGCCCATGGCGAGGCCACGTGGCACCCGAGCAGGCGCGGACGACCCCGCCTGGACACCCCCGGCGCTGAACCGGGGAATGCTCTGCGTGGCGATGGGGCGGAGGTCCCGTCACAGAAGTCGGACGACGGCGGATGCGCTACCGCTGCTCAAGGAGCACGGGCCGAACAGGGGCGAAGACATAGCCCTGGCGCGAACCGGTCACGTAAACAGCACTGCCCCAACGACGGAGGAAGGCCAGCAGATGCAGGGGCGATCGTTCGACGATCGTCGCCTGGCTGGTAGGGTGATGGGCGGAGCTGCTAGGACGACCGCTACCACCGGTGGATCGAGCAGCAACGCGTCTGCACAACAGGTCTGACAAACCTGCTGTTCCTCCGGAGGAAGAAAAGCATCAAAGACCGAGATCTGCCCTGCAGACGGGATGCGGGCCGAAACACCTTCTCGACCGGTAGTTACCGTCGGCAGATGAAGGGCAACGACTGGATGGCAGGAGACGGACGAACATGGCAACGAAGAGACGAGGGAACACGGCCGTGACGGAGTTCATGGCGCAGGTCGGGCGCCTGGCGGCGGACCACAAGGAGCTGGAGCAGCTAGCCGATGGGCGCGACAACGAGGTCCAGAGAGCGATAGGCAAGCGCTTCAACCGTGACGACCACGGTGATTGCACCGGCTACGCCATGTGGCACAAGGACGGTGTCACCTGCGACCTGCTGGAGATGCTCAAGAACGTCCCGCTAACGCAGGTGCGACCATGCATCGGTCGGTGGGCGAAGGCCATCCTTGACCTGCGAGGTGCGAGATGAGCCCGCAGGATTGGGAGGCGACGCGCCAGCACAAAGCCGAGGCTGTGCGTGCGATGTACGTGCCGCTCGAACCGGGAGAGACGCTGACGTTTCGTCAAAGCTTCGACGACTACGACAGCTTCAGGAGCTACTACCCGCCGGACTCAACCGGCTACCAGGACGAGAAGCTGCGGGTGGCGTCTGGCGTCCCGTGCTGGGGTCACAACGTCAACGGCAAGCAGGCCACCGTCATCCGCCACCTGCCCTGGGATGGGGTCCATCCCTTCAACCGGTCGATGGACAGGGCCAACTTCGACGACCCGTACGATTCGGAGCCCAACTTCGAGTGGTACGAGGTCGACTGCGAGGGCGAGCGCCTCTACGCCGGCCGGTGGCACACGTATAGGACCGAGGAGGAGCTCCAGCGGGACGAGGAGGCGAACGCCACGCTCGACGCGCTGGTGGCCGAAATCCAGCGGGAGACCGAGCTGGACAACAACCGGAGCTGAGACCTTCTACAGCGCGTGCGAAGCGCCCTCAGCGGCGCTTCGCCCAGCGCTGCCAAGGGACCTGCTCCCAATCGATGACGCGTCGTCGCCCTGTCGCGGGCGGCACATGGGGTGCGTCGTTGGGCCCGCGCTCCCGCTTTCTCCGAAGCTCATTGCACCGCCACAGGGCTAGGCCCGTGCACATCACCACGGTCGCCACGCGCAGCACGTCATTCGTCTTCATGGATAGATCGTCAGCCACGGGCTCGCTGTGTTTCACGGGCTTCCTGCCTTTGAACATCCGCGATCGCGATTCGTAGCGTTTCCCCGTGACGCGCAAGAGCGCGCGTCTGACCACGGAGAACCGACATGCCAACGAACCACGACAAGAGAACCTACTCGTTCACCCCCACCGCGATGAAACTGCTGTGGGACGAGGTCGGCGACGACATTCGGCAGCAGTACCTCGACGAGGCACGGCGACTGGAGCGCGCGGCCGCCTACGTGCCCAGCATGGGTGATGAGGACGAGCTGCCCTTCTGACCGCAAGACTCGCGGAGCCCCCAAATTCCCAATTCGAGCCGCGGCAGCTCCCCGCGGCTCGAACTCATTTTGTGGGCCAAGAGCGCGTCGGCGCTGCGGTTCCAGGAATTCGACAGGAATTGCTGCGCGGCTTTCAAACATCTCGCGCGCTTCGTCCACACTGAGCGTCGGGCGAAGCGAAGCGTGCGCCGACGAAGGGCTCCCAATCACGGGGGCCGGGGAGAGGTGTTGCCTGCGCTCCGCCGTCATCAACGCGAGGCGAGTTTATGGACAGGAAAACGTTCGAGACGAAGAAAGAGCGGTTCGAGTTTGAGAAGACGAGGATGGAGGCACGCCGTGACAACACGCGGCCGGGCTTCCGTCGGACGCAGGTCGTCACGACCCGGCCACGCCGTGCGGAGCAACTATCTCCGGCACAACTC
>JBEKOY010000224.1:0-6157 GCA_049521295.1 Polyangiaceae bacterium
CGGCTGCCTGTTTCTTGAGCTGAAGCTCGCTCTGCTTTCGTTTGGCGGTACTCAGGAGCTCGTCCACATCGTCGCCCTGACCCTTCAGGGCTTTGGCACCGCGCATCGATTTGTAGTTCTGAAGCTCCGCGATGGCTCGCGTGATCTGGTCGTCCGGGCTGCCGACGCCCGGCACGGAGGGAGAAAACAAATACAGAAGCCCCAAGTCGTAGTGCGCGCCGGCCAGCGTCGAGTCCATGCCGAGCGCGGTGTCGAACTCCCTCTTGGCCTCGGCCGACTGGCCGAGCAGTCGGTAGCAGTCACCGAGATCCAAGTGCGCGACCGCGACGTTGGGGGCGTACCGCACGGCTTTCTCGAGCGGCGATTCGGCTTCCGTCGCGTTGCCCGCTTCGAGCTTCATTTCGCCCAGGTTCGCGTAAGCCTCGAAAAGATCCGGCCGTTGGGCAATCGCCCGCTCGAAGTCGGCGATGGCCTGTTTTCGCTGCCCGCTTTCGCGCTCGATGAGCGCTCGCAGCAAGAGCGCCTGCGGATTTCCGGCGTCGCGGGGCGGAATCGACCCGTCGCCCGCCCCGTCCAGAATGGCCTGAAGCGCATATCGGGCGAGGTCCCACCGGTGACTCCGGTAGTAGTCGCGCGCGATGACGACCATCGCGTCTTTGAAGTCGGGCTGTTTGGCAAGCGCCTGCTGGGCGAGCTGCTGGCAGCCGGCGCTGTCGCCTTCGATCGACTTGACCTCCGCGAGATCCGCGATGAGGGCCACGGACTGGGGGTCTTGGGCGCGTTCGCCCACGACAAACTGCTCGGCCTCGGGTCCCCGGCCCGATCGGGCGAGAAGCACGGCGTAGCCGCCGACGGCCGGCTCGCTCTTGGGCTTGGCCAAGTAGCCCGCGCGATAGGCGTCGAGCGCACCGGACGTGTCGCCCAAGCGCTCGAGGACACAACCGAGCGAATAGCGCGCGGCACCGGAGTTGGGCGCGCGGCTCACCGCGTCGCCGAATGCCGCCCGTGCGCCCTTGAGATCGCCCGACGTCCACGCTTGAAACCCCCGATCGTATGCGACCTTCGCCTCGCCCGATAAGTCGGCACTCGCCGACGGGCCGGCGGAAATGTGGCCCACCTGAACCGGTGTCGGCACCGCAGGGGCGGCGGCGACCTCGGGGCTCGGCGCGGCCTTGGCCGGCGGCGGCTCGGCCCCCCCGCAGCCCGCTAGCGCGAGCGCGGCCGCCCACGCCGAGGTCACCCCGAGCCCGGGACATCTTACGCGTCGCACGATCGCACACTCCCTGTCTTGACGATGTTGGCGGGCGGCATGGGCACGGGACATTCTACGGAGCCGCCGGCAACGGCGCCGGTTCTCCGTTGGCCGGGGGCGCGAAGACGACGCCGGATCGCCACTGCAAGAACTCGCCGGGAACGTAGACCAACTTGGAGTTCGGACTGAGCGGGTCCGGCGTATTTTCGACGTACGCCTTCATCTTGTCGTCGCCCAGATAGTCGGTGAGGTACGCGAGACGCCCGACGGCGCTCTGAACCGCCGCGTCCTTCACGTTGTATTTGCGCGCCGTGAGCGCCGCCGTCGCATATTTGCTGACCATCTTTTGATTGCAGAGTTCCATGTACTGATCTTTGGTCGCCCGCCATTTGCTCCGGACCTGGTCGCGCATGTCGTCCATCTGCTGCCGGATCTGGTCGGCCTTGTCGCCCTGTCCCGCCGCGTCGAGCTTGGCGGCCACGCCCTCGAGCCGCTTGAGAAGCGCGTCCTGCTGCGCGGTGAAGTACTTCGGTACGACCAGGTCGAGTCCAGTGCGGATCGAGTCGTACAGCGATCCGAGTCGCGCCGTCGCCGCCGCCGCCCACTGGAACGACCCGTACTCTTGGGCAATGTGCTCGAGCGGCGGCCGCCACTTCTTTTCGGCCTCTCCGAGATCCTTGTCCACGGCTTTGGTCACGTCCACGGCGTTGCCGGCGTAGTGATGATTGCCGGAGGCGTAATCGAACCCCACGCGCACCTCTTCGTCGACGAGCGTGAAGTCCGCCTCGCCCCCATAGTCGGAGTAGGGCACGTCGGTCGCGACGATCTGGACCGTCTTGTTGTCGGCGGCGGCGGCCGCGGCCGGATAGGACTTGAAAAACTCCCAGTCCGCCACAGTCGTCTTGAACCAGCTTCGGAACGTGGGGTCTGCCTGCGACTGAAGCATTTTTGCGACGTGGAACCCCGCTTCCAGCGAGTACCGCGCTGCCTCGGGACGGCCCTTGTTCGCGGCGTGAAACTGCGTCAATTCGGCGACGGCGAGCTTGCGAGCCGCCGCGTTGGCGCCCGTCTCGCCGCCACCCGGATCCCATTGCGCGTAGTCGAAGCTCGCCTTCAAGTAGTCCGCTTCGACGCGCTTCGAAGCCGACAAATGCATCTTGGGGTCGACCAAGATGGCGTACATCGCGTTCATGTCCGATCGGTCGCTCAGATTCGAGTACAGGACCATCGCGATGCGCGCCGCGTTCGAGCGGCGATCTTGGTCGAAGCGCGGATTGGTGGCGATCTTGGCGAACGATTCGGCCGCGCGCTGATACGCAAAGAAGCCGTAATACGTACTCGACAGGGCGTCGTGGGCCATTCCGAGATACTTGATGCGCTCTTTGTACTCGTCCGGATTCGGGGGGATCTTCTCGCCCTTCTTGGCGGGGTCGATTCCGCCGTTTTGCAGCCGATCGAGGATCTCTTCGCTGCCGTAATTGCTGATGAACAGCTGGTACAGATCGATCGCTTTGTTGAACTCGCCCACCTGCTTGTAACAGTAGGCGGAGTTGATGGCCGCCGCAGGGGCGTCCTTGTGCGACGGCGCGGCACGGAGAGCGTCCTCGTACATTTTGCCGGCTTTTCGCCAAAGCGCATCGCGATCGGGCCCCGGCGCCGCGTCCTTGGCTTGCTTGAAGACCTTGTTCGCGTCTTCGAACGCCGCGTTCTGCAAGACCAGATCCGTCAGCACGCCGCGCTTCTCCTCGGCGACCTGCAGCTCGGTCTTGGCGCACGAACTTCGCTTCTCGGCCTCCGCCAGCTCGCGCGACCGCGCCGCATCCTTCTGGATGTTGCTCATGACGATGAGGCGCTTCCACGCCTCGTAGCCGAGCGCGTCCTTGCCACAGCGCTCCTTGTAGATCGCCTCGAATCGGACCGTCGCCTCTTTGAAGTGACCGTAGAGGTAATACTGATCGGCGGAATACGAGGCATATTCTGCCGCCCGATTTTGCTTGTCGCGCTCGGGCGGCACCCGCTCGATGTATTCGTCGCGCGACTGCATCGATTTCTTGATCACAGCCGGAATGACTTCGACGACGACCGTCTTGTCGCCCTCGGTACCTTGAAGCTTGACGTCTTTGCGCGGTTCGATGCCGACCGTCCCGCCGGAGTCCTGCCACCTCTGGAGCGCGAGGTCCCGGTCGACGTCGGCGAGGTCCACGACGAACAGCCCGGCGTTGTCGATGAACTGATCGTCTTCGTCGGAATCGCGCACGTCGACCGCCGCCCGTTCCGCCGTCGCAATCTCCGGAGAAGTCGGCTCCCCGTACTCTTTGGGATCGAATTGATGCAGGGCGACTTCGAGACGCACTTGGTTGTGCAACGCGTCCGCGTAGAAGTAGCGGCTCTTGTAGGAGTCGGCCGCGTTCTCGTCCTGCTTGAAGTAGCCGAGCCAGCCGATCGCGGCGAGCCGGTATTCCTGAATCGCGTAGTTGGTCAGACGCAGCTTTTCCTTGGGGTCGCCCGTTTGGTCGGCCTGCTCGATGGCGGCTTGCCCATTGCGGGTGTGCGTAATGGCGGCGCCCTTCAAACCGGTCTTCACGAGCTCTTCGGCGCGCCGGAGTGCCTCGGGATTGTCTTTGTTGGCATCCACCCAGGGCGAATCGCCCGTGTACTTCGACAGCAACGTGCGCGACTCCAGAACTTTGCGCTCGTATTCCCGCCGTTCGTCGCCCATCTTGGTCTGGCGCACGAGCAAATCGTACACCTCGGCGATTCCGTTTTGCGCATCGGGGGCCGATGGATCGTTCGGCCACTTGTCGAGCATCATCTGGTAGGTGGCGAGGGCATTTTTATATTGATTGATCGCGCGAAATTCGAGCGCGAGTGCCCGGTAGATCTCGATCGTCCAGGGCTTGTCTTGGGGAATCAGGCGCGGATCCTGGACTCGCTCGATGGCGACGTGCAGTTTGGCCTCGCCCTCGGCCGGACTTCGCGCGGTATCGAGAATATCCGGTCGCGCGATGTACGGCTCGTCGGGCCCCGGTCCGACGAGATCGAAATTGTCGAGCGATCCGGCGATGTACGTGTAGGCCTCTTGCCGAAAATCCGCCCCGGGATCCCCGGTCAGCTTTTGCTGCTCGTCGGTGTAGTTCAACAAGTGGACGAACTCTTGGACGGCGGCCTCGTAGCGCTGCTGCTTGAAGAGCGTCCATGCGTACTTGTAGAGAGCCACCCCGAAGAGCGGTGGCTTCTTGAATGCCATCGCGTGCGTGTACGCGCTGGCGGCCCGGTTGTAGTCCCACACCGCAGACGCCTCGAAGTCGACCACGCCGCCGCCGAGATCGTCTTGATCGAATTCCCAGTCGCCGATGCGCCACCAGACCTCGGCCACGTACTTGGGCTCGGCCCCCGTCGGAACGTCCGGCTGGGCGACCATCTCGCAGTTTTGCGGATACGGGTCGTCGTACGTCGTTTCGGCTTTGGGTCCCTTCGCCAGCGAGGCCGGTGTCGTGTACTTGGTCCGCCATCGCTTCCAGAAGGCCTCGTCCTGATCTTGGGTGAGCGGCGCGATGGAGTCGACGTCCGGGCTCTTCGGGTCGCTCGCGACCGGGTAGGCGTAGCGATTGTGGCATACGAGCGATCGCCACACCTGCTGGGCCTCGGGGACCCGCCGCGAGTCGTTCAACGCATGCCCGAGAAAGTAATAAACGCCCGCCACTTCTTTGTAGTTCGGGAATTCACGCAGGACGCGCTTGTAGAGTTCGACCGCGGGTCGCAGACCCGTCGCCATGTCCGCGTTCGCATCCTCGTCGCCCCTCGCGCGCTCTTCGTACAAGGCCGCCAGCCGATACATGGCGTCCGGGGTCGCGTCCGGCTGGGCGTTTGCACCGCTGTATTTCCCGACGAAATCTTCGAGGCGTCGAATCGCGATCTCTCGGGCTTTCCTGAGCTCGTCTTTCTCGATACCGACCTCGCGATCGAGCCCACCGAGGATCGACTTTTTTCGGGCCTCGTAGTGAAGCGTCACGATCGTCGTGATCGCGTCCTTGTAATCCTGCGCGCCTCGCGCATAGGTATCGGCCTCTTGCCGAATCTCCCGGTACGCGGACACCTGTGCGGAACTGGGCGGCGCGAGCTTGACCGCGTGCGCGCGGTAGGTGGGAACCGATAGCAGGTCCTCCGCCGTCGCCGTGGCCGCGGGACTCGGGAATCCGGCGCCCGGCGCGGGCGAAGTCGCCACAGACCCGCCGCCGTCAGCGTGGCCGACGTCACCGGACGTCGCGAGGCCACCGCCGTCGGCCGCCGTCTGCGCCGCGGCGGGTCCAGGCTCTGCCGCCGACGAATCCGACGCAACGGACCCGCCGAGCGCAATCGCCAAAGCCCCCGCCACGCCGCCGAATGCGTGAAGCCCACTCGCCCACTTCGAACCTCGCCTCGCCATGGTCATCGTCTTCCTCGGACCCGAGCGGCCCTCAATTTCCCGCCGGCTGCGCGGGATCGAGGCCATCGTCCCGGACTTCCTTCAGCTCCTCGTCGAGCACCTGTTCTTGCCGCGCGCGCTCGGTCTGCAACGTACGGACACGGTCGAGCTCTTCTTCACGGACCTCCCAGGCCTCCTCGGTGACGCCGACGTCGGCGCGCAGAACGATTCCGCGCAGCCGGTCGCGCACGATGCCGAAGTTGCGCTGAGCGACGTGGCCCACCAGATCGCGCGCGTCGTTGTCCAGCGCATCGAGCTGTTGGCGGTAGCCGGCCAAGCTCGCCTGTTCGGCCACGATGCGGCGCCCGAGATCCGCGGAACGAACCGCCACCTGCCCTTCGAGGTCTTGGATGATCGCGACCAACGAGGTCTCGTAGTCGCGCACCTGCTGAAGAAGCGGTGACGCTTGGCGTGCGAACGGCTCGACCGACCCGCCGGCC
>JBEKOY010000225.1:0-6122 GCA_049521295.1 Polyangiaceae bacterium
CCTCATCGCAGCCCTGCGCAAGACCAACGTTGCGATGGCCACCGAGAAGAAGGTCGCGTAAGGAATTCATCACTCCGCCGCGACTACGCGAAATTCAACAAGGGCCGGGGCATTTCCGCAGGACGCGGTGCATCTCCGCGAGTACGTTGGCGGATACCGCGACGGGACCTCACGCCCGAGGGCATCCGTATCCACGATCGGAAGACCATCCGCGCTACGCGCACCGTCCCGCTGACGCCTGTGACAGAAAGCTTTGCCCGGTATGCCTTCCAGGACGTCGCGCCGGATCAATTCGTTGCTCAGGGTCTCGGAAGCCTTCGCCATGCTCTGGAGCGTGCCTGCAAGCGCCTCAAGCTGGCGCCGTTGTCGCCGAACGATTTGCGTCGCAGCGTCGCGCATTGGCTGCTGCAGCGCGGCGTGCCTCGCGACGCCGCGGCGGCCTTCATGGGGCACGGGTCCACGAATATGCTCGACCTCGTGTACGGAAAACTCGACGCCAAGGAGCTCGGCGACACGATCCGGCGGGCCTCGATCTTCGAGGATCGAGTGTGACTGGTTTGTGCATTAACCCACCCGACTTCGCAGACGCCGTGGACCGGGTGGAATCGAAAACCACTTGATTTCGTGCGCAGGGACGGAATCGAACCGCCGACACGGGGATTTTCAGTCCACCATAAATTCACGAGTTACACGTCAAAATCGCTTAATATTTGCCTTCGCGTGGAACCGGTGTGGAAAATCGAGCTAAATCCGATGCGGATGAGATTGAATATTCCGTTGTCAGCGGCACTCGGCGTCACTTTTCCCTTGGCCTACGCGCAGCAAGCATCGAAGAGGCGAGGGCGCTCGCCAGAGGCGACGTCGAGGTGCGCGCCGGCTCCTAAAGTGACGGCGAAAGAAAGCGCGTCCGAGCAGCCGACCCTCTGCGCTGCCGTCGCCGAGCTCGCGTGCGCGCGGTTGGGATGGCTCCTGACGGTCGGCCCCGACCGAGCCCGACGGAATTCTGAAAATCCATTTCGCAAAAATCAGTGACACAAATGACGAAAATCGATCTTCGGGGTGCCACCGCGATCCTACTTGGGCGGTAGGAGGCGGAAAACGACCGCCGCTCGTCCCCGAGTCCGATTGCGCATTCGACCCGAAACGAGGCGAGATCGAGTTCCCGGGCGAGGTGAAATATGGCGTCCTACAGAACCTACGTCCGGACGGAGCCTACGTCCGCACGTCCAACGTCGTCACGGTCGCTCTTTCGAATCGCCCCATTCGTGCGGCGTGCGGGGCGGGAGGATGACGCCGAGCACGAGTTCGCCCCGAGCGTTGACCTTCGGCAGGAATCCGCGTGGTCGAACCAATCGGTCCCACCCTGCTCCGACCCTCCAGCTACGCCTCGACAAGCCGTCGCTGGCGCCGCTTTGGGGCGCTCGCGCTCGGCATCGTGTCCGGTCGTTCGAGTCCAACGCTGACCTCGAGTCCAAGCGCACGCGCCACCTTCGAAAGCGTCTCGAGACTCGGATTCTCGTCAGGGCTCTCGAGTTTCGCGATCTGTTGCTGGCTGACGCCAGCGAGCTTTCCGAGCTCAGTCTGTGACAGCCCCGCATCACGTCGCGCCCAACGGATCTGGAGCGCGGCGGCGAGCCCGGGCCGGATGGTTACGTTCGCGACGGACATGCCCCGAGGCGCGCTCGTGCGCTCGACCGGCCGCGGCGGAACCTTCCCGTCGACGAGATGAGCTTCAAGCCAGCCTTCGAGCGCCTCACGCGCCACCGCGGCGAGATCTTCGCCGTCCGAGAACGTCTGACACCCGGGACAATCCGGAAACTCGGCCAGCCTGTGCCGGCCGTCCTTCGAGATGTAGGCGACGTAATGCATGGGTTCCTCAGGTTAGTTTTACGCCCGACTGCCGCTCGATGCTCTTGAGCGTTCCGATGGGGAGTCTTTTGCGGGGTGCTTCACCGTCACGATCCCAGGCTTGCTCTCGTGCTTGAAATGCCGGTGTGACCCCTTCGCGCGCGCGAGCGTCCACCCGTCGGCCTCGATGCGACGGATCACCTCGGCCGACCTCACGACCTCACATTACTACTTATCGGTTGTAAGTCACGTCAGTCGGGGTCGAAAGAAAAAGGGCCCGAGGCCGAATCGCCTTCTAGCCAGAGGATGCCGCCGCGAGCGTTTGGCGTGGGCGCGAACGGAAGGGGATGATGTGGCCGAGGGCTCGGTGATCGGTATCCCCTCGGCGGTCGCCGTGCTTGAACGGGTGCGAGTTCTCTGGCACCGCCGGGTCGGCTTGGCTTGACGCGTCGCTCCCGGCGCGCGATCCGCCGATGAGTTGCGTATAGGTCGACTAATGTTGCGATTGTAGCGTTCTATGGCTACCCTGAAGTTGCCATGGACACCACCGCCGCGCCGCTCGAAGACCTGATCCGTCGGATGACTCCCGTCGCCGCGCCGCCCGATCAGCGCGCCGAGGTCGAGGCGCTGTTCCGCGGGCTCGACACGATGGCGCACCCGCCGAAGAAGCGCGCGCCCAAGTGCAAGCTCGTCGGGCCGAAGGGCGAGACGCTCGCGATCCCCGAATCCGTCTTCTACGTGCTCGAGCGCGTAGCTGAGGTCATGGCCCGCGGCGACTCGATCACGGTCGTGCCGGTCGGGCAGCAGCTGACCACGCAGCAGGCCGCCGATCTCCTGAACGTGTCGCGGCAGTACTTCGTGCGGCTCCTCGAGGAGAAGCGGATCCCGTTCACGAAGACGGGCAAGCATCGGCGCCTCCGGATCGAGGACGTTCTTTCGTTCAAGGAGAACCGCGATCGGAACCGGCGCGCCGGGATGCGAGAGCTCTCGCAGCTCACGCAAGAGTTTGGTGGCTACGACGCCGAGGTGAAGTAGAGACTTCATCTCGGCTCGATGGTCCCTGCGCCCTTCGTCGTCGTCCTCGACGCGAACGTCCTCTTCCCGTTCACGCTGCGAGACACGCTCCTCCGTGCCGCGGCGGCCGGCTTCTACCAGATGCGGTGGACGTCGCGGATCCTCGACGAGATGACGCGGAACCTGGTGAGCACCGGGACAATGCCCCAGGAGCGCGCAAACCGGCTCCGCGCAATCATTGAGCGCGAGTTCCCGGAGGCCGAGGTGACGGGGTACGAGCACCTGATCGACGCGATGCCGAACAGCGGGTGGGTCTGTGGCACCCGCGTCTCCGGCGACATCAGCACCAACATCGACGATCGCTTCTTGTCTCCGCCTCGCATCGTGCGCAACAAGGTCGGTTTCATAGGGCATATGTCGATCCTCTCCAGCGCGCCTTCGTCAGCCCGCTAGATGTTCTCGTCTCGCATCGACGGCGTGAACGTGATCCCGAGGCGCAGTCCTTCCGGCGACAAGAACCGGCTGACGATCTGTCCCCACGGCTCCTTCTTGTTCTTCGCGAGCATCGATAGCCGCGCGCCGCGAGCGCCGTCGTCGCCCTCTCCACACGCTGTCGACGTCGAGCTCCAGCCACCCTTGCGGCGCGGGAATCTCGGCGAGCCACGAGTCCTTGCCGAAGCAGGACTGCGCCGCTTGCGATAGCGGCCACAAGGCGAACGTTTTTCGCGCCCTCCAGCCCGTCCGTGTGAAGGTAGCCGCCGGTCTCCTCCTTGAAGCGGATACCGAGAGCCTCGCCGTAGAGCCGGCGACTCGCCACCGCATCACGAACGATCGGACCGAACCCCGCGACGAACACAACTTTCACGTTTCCGAGCTCGTTCATGTCTTTCGTATTATGGAACGAGCCGGCTCCTGCGTCATGCGAGCTGGCGTTGGCTTGCCTCCGGCCTCATGACCGAAGGAGAAACCGAGCCAGACCGGTTTTTCAGCACCTGCTAGAAGCTACAAACGGCCCCTCCGATCTCGCGGCGGTCGGCATAGCCCCCATCCGGGCACATGCGTTCTGCTCGACGCCACGGCGTACCCTCATCGAGGGCTGTGGTACAGGTCCGAACGATGGGTGAGCGACGGACCGCAGCCGAAATGTCTGGCGAGTTTCTGCGGGAGGCTGGCGTGCTTGTCGCGGTTCTCGGCATGCTCGAGAAGATCGTTTTGGGCGGCTGGCCCTCGCAGGGCTGGACGGCCGCCGTACTCGGTGCGGGCTTGTTTCTCGCAGTCCTTGGAGGCATCATTGAGCTGCGAAGGCGATGAACGTGGGCGAGTACACCTACCTCGTGGGTCTCATCATCATGGGATTGGTGGTCTTCGCCTTCGGCATGGCGGCGGCGGCACGCGAGCGCCGCGCCTATCGTCGCGATCATCGCGACCCGTCGGCGCGCGCGCTTTAAGTCATTGTCCAGAGCCACGCGCTCCGTCACTTGGGCAAGCGTCGAAGCCGGTGCCCGTCCGTCGTAACCCGGCAAGCCGACCTCTCGCGCCATTTGCTGTAAGGTCACAGAAAGCAAGCTCGCGCCCGGGAGATGCAGCTCGGCGGGCGAATCTCCGAGCTCGAAGCGCGTGCCGACGACCCTGAGTTTCAACGCGGTGCTTGACAACGTAGGGGTCAAACCCAACGCGCGGTAGCCTGCACCCGTCGCAGGCACTACCATCGCCGGCACGGGTGAGGGGGCCGGGGGAATGCGACGAGAGGGCGATCGATTACGAAGATCCATCGTAGGGCTCGCCATGGGCGAAACGCTCGGGATCCAACCGAACGCGCTTCAAGCGTCCGTTCCATTCGGCCGCTCTGGGAAAGCGGTGTCACGATGTCGAGTCGTCCGCGAACTGCCTTCCGACAGCAACCGTAAGCCGATTCGCAGCGACGGCGTCCGCTCTGTCCGACACGTTCATGGGCGCAACTCCGACTCGGGCCGTCGGTTGGACCCTGAGCCCAAGACGACCGGAAGCATGATCAAGAACGCCACGCTAACGCGAGTGCTCGGTTGCCTCGCAGTCGCCGGATGCGGAACAAGCGCCGGCTTCCTACGCGACGCCACCACGGTGAATCAGCACCAATACCGGCAAGAGGTCGGTGCCGTCCGCTTCATGCGAACCGCGGCTGGGTCCGCGTCGACGGGCGCGCTCCTTTGCGTGATTCCCGTGAGCGGCGGCCAGGCACCGTACAAAGAGGCCATGGACGTACTTCATAAGAACGCGTCACTCAATACGAACGAGGTACTTGAAAACCTGCGCGAAGACCACACGATTACTTCGTATCTGGGCTTCTACTGCACCTTCGTGCTCACGATCAGTGCGGACGTGATCGAGTTGATTCCGCCGGGGACCGCCAATGCGGCTTCCGATTCCCGCGCACTGCCGACTCAGCCACAGAAGGAGCTCAGCGACCTGCGCAAGCCGGCACCGACGTCGCCCGTGTGCGAGCTCGCGTATCAGCAGCTTGGCCCCTTCATCCGACCGTTTCGGTCTCTCTACCCCAATGTCACGTTCTTGGAGCCGCCTCCTCCCCGGGCCACGTTCGTCACGGCGTGCGCACAACAGCCGGAGGACGTCCAACGATGTCTCCAGGCGGCGTATCTGACTGCAAACACGGATGGGTGCAAAGACGCGTTCAGTCAGCTCGCATCCAAGGACCGGCAGCGATTGTTCTCGGTATTTCTCAGCGATTACGAATAGGCTGCGATAGGTCGATGCCGACGGGCTTCGCGCACGCGCGGCGACCCTCGGAAGGGTGCACTTGTTCGAGCGGCGATCTGAACGCAGTGCGACCGAGTCTGCCGCGCACCCAAGCGTCGGACTTCAGCCGCCCTCCGCTCGCGTCAAGCCCCCCTGAATCTCGTACATGCAACCCAAGCGATCGGTAAACGTCTCTACGATTCCGAGCAATCCCATCGAAGGCGAAACGCGCACCGACGTGAACGTCCAGTCGATGCCCGTGTTGCCACCCAGAGCACAAGTCTGGGGCTCGAACACGAGACTCGCGACACCCGCATCGACGACCAAGGCGAGCGCGCACCCCTCGCCGGCGTCAAAGAAGAGGTCCACTTCGCCCGCGTCCGTCGGCCCGGGCCCCGCGCTAAACGTGACCGTTTCCGACGAGGGATTCGCCGAAGCATCATCAGAGAGTCCGGCCGCGTCGGGACAGTCGAACGTCTCCATTTCCATGAGCGTCCACGTCCCGAGAAACGAACCAGCGCCACTTG
>JBEKOY010000226.1:0-5993 GCA_049521295.1 Polyangiaceae bacterium
ACCGTCATCTCGGCAGCACGCGGACGCACAGGCAAAAACCGCGGCGCCTTGCTGGATGACGGTGTCTGCCGCTCTGCCCGTCCCCCGCCTTGTGCTTCCCCTGAACGCGGCGACGTCGGGGCAGCTAACTCGGCTGCGCGCCGCACTTGCGACGCTGCCCAACACAGCGTCGACGCCTTGTACCCCTTGGTCCTCGCGAAACTCTCGGCTGAAAGCCCACTCGCCCGCCATTCCCGTATGCGCTCCACCCACTTCGCTTCCGTCTCCTTCGTCATGCGCCCCAGCTTGCCCACGAATCGAACCCAGCGGAAGAACGCCTCTCTATGCAGCGGTTACTCCGCGTCGATCTTGCGCCGGACGCGCCCGCGGGAGTTGCAGAGGACCTTTACTTCCTGGCGCATCTGCACTGCCGACCCAAGGCGGAGGCCACAAAAAGGGGAGCGGGGTCTGATGCTAAGATTATTTCGGATGCCGATCGTCGGAGACCGCCCAGAGAGGGGCATTCGCGTGCACCTTGAGCGCGTTCCAGATCTCGGACCTCCTTGGAAGTACCACGGCGCGGCGGTCACTCCAGTCGCCCGGTTCGAGCTCACCATCTCGCTCTCGGCTGATGGCGTAGTCCACGTCGATCTTGCGCCGGACGCGCCTGCGGGAGTTGCAGAGAAGCTTTACTTGCTCGGGCGTGTGCTTTTGAAACACGCGCGCGCCGACGGGGCGCCGCCTCCACGGCGACTTGTTCGGTGGCGAGCCCAACCCTGACGGCGAAACGAGCGCTGGCGTCGCTTGAAACGGTTGACTAGTCTGCTCCAATGAGCCGGAGACGCTCGACTCCTCTTGTCGCAGTTGTGATTGCGCTCACGGCGTCGCCTATCGGCATAGCTCTATGTGGCTGCGAGAACGAGCCGCCCAAAACGGCGCTGGGGTACACCGAGGGCGCCAAGCACGCGTATGACCAGGCGATGATACAGTTCAAGGCTCATCAGTGGATGGAAGCGCAGACACTGATGCATGAGGTTAAGCGCAAGTATAGTTATTCGAAATACGCTCGCCTTGCGGAGCTTCGGATAGCGGACGCCGACTTCGAACAGGAGAAATTTTCGGACGCTATCCGTGAATACAAGGAATTCATCCACGCCCATCGCTCCGACGAGGAGGACATTACGTACGCGCGGTCGCGCATCGCGGATGCGACGTTTGCCGAGATCCCGGAGTCGTTTCTGATGCCTGCATCGGAAGAGCGTGACCAAGCGAGCGTCGTGGACGCTTACAAGGAGTTATTGGCATTTCTGGTAGACTACCCACGCGCCAAGGAGGTCGCGCACGTCCGTGAGCTACTGGGAAAGGTCACGTCGCGCCTGATTCGCCACGAACTATACGTCGCGAGGTTTTACTTGGGAAAAGACAATTACGGAGCGGCGGTCGCTCGCATTCGCTACGCTCTTACAAAGTATCCAGCTCCGGCACCAAGCCCAGATGCTAATGCGCCCGTGGAGGACCATGAGCTCCAAGCCGAGGGGCTTCTTCTGTTGGGCGAGACGTTCTTGAAGATGCGCAGATTGGACGACGCCCGCCATTCGTTTGAAGTCATCGTAAGCACCCATGGCCGCACCCCGGCCGCTGTCCAGGCGAGAAACTATCTGGCGTCGATGCGCGATCGCGGAGGCTGATCGGCTTCGCTGTACACCACGATATGGCGGACGCTCCTTCCCGTACCAGTCCATCGACGGCGCCTCCCGGCACCCCGGCGCCGCGTACAGTTCTCGTCGTCGATGACGAGAAAAATATCCGGCGTGCGCTACAGCTGGTGCTCGAAGGAGAAGGCTATCGCGTGCTGGGTGCGGAGACGGCTGGGCAAGCATTGGCCGTGCTCGTCAGCCCGGAGACGCCCGTGGATCTCGTTGTGCTTGACGTGCAGCTTCCGGACAAGAGCGGGCTCGAGGCTCTTGCGAAGCTGCGCGGCGATGAAGCCACGCGGGATCTGCCTATCATCGTCATTAGCGGGCACGCAACGGTCGACGACGCCGTTCAGGCGATCAAGTTGGGCGCAAGTGATTTTTTCGAGAAGCCACTTGCTCGCGAACGCGTGCTCGTCAGTGTGCGGAACGTTCTCGACGCGGCCAAGACGCGACGCGAGCTTGAGCGCGTCACCGAGCAGCAACTGCAACGTTATGAAATGATTGGTAGAAGTCTTCCGATGCAACGCTTGTTCCGAGACCTGGAAAAGGTGGCGCCAACGAAAGCTTCCGTCCTCGTCACTGGCGAGAGCGGCACGGGCAAGGAGCTGATCGCCCGCGCCCTTCACCGTCTGAGCCCTCGCGCAGATGGTCCGTTTGTGAAGGTCAATTGTGCGGCAATTCCGCGCGAGCTCATCGAAAGTGAGCTTTTCGGCCACGAGAAGGGCGCTTTTACGGGCGCGCTCTTACGCCGTCGCGGACTGTTCGAACAGGCGCACGGTGGAACGTTGTTCTTAGACGAAATTGGCGACATGGACATCGTGGCGCAAGCTAAGGTCTTGCGCGCAGTTCAATCCGGTGAAGTGTCGCGCGTCGGTAGCGAGCACGTAATCCACGTCGATGTTCGAGTGCTCGCAGCAACGAACAAGGACCTCGGACGCGCCGTCGAAAACGGTGCGTTCAGAGATGACCTCTTCTTTCGATTGGCCGTGTTTCCTATTCGCAGTCCTGCGCTACGTGAGCGGGTCGAGGATATCCCGCTTCTGGCCAACGCCTTTATGGGCCAGTTCGCACACGAAAACGGCACTCGTCCCAAGCCCATCGACGACGCTGTGATGCAGGCTCTCGCCGCGCGCAAATGGCCCGGAAACGTGCGCGAGCTGAAGAACGTAGTAGAACGGAGCGTAATCCTGAGCGGAGACCGTGTCACTATCGCAGATCTGCCCGAAGATCCGCACGCCAGTCCGTTCGAAGAGGAACCTGAGTCAGCGGCGGCTGCCGAAGCGGCCGCTTCGGAGCCGATTGACGACGACAGTCCGTCGGAATCCGCGCGGTCGCCTTCCGTTCCCCCGCCGGGGCTCAAGCATCTGACTTTGCGGGAGTTCCGAGAGAAGTCCGAACGGCGATATATCGTCGACACGCTCAAGATGACAGGGTGGAACATCACCCGTACCGCCATTTTGCTCGGAGTTGAGCGAACAAATTTGCACAAGAAAATTCGCGCCTATGACATAAAGCGTGGAGAGCGCTGACGGTGCCGGCAGCTACAGCCGCCCGGTGGAGCCATATCCGCTAGTCGCGCGCACAGTCACGTCGAGCTCGCCGACAACAATCAGCTCTGCATGCGCAACCGGCGCGATTACGAGTTGCGCGATGCGCTCAAGCGGAGCGATCGTCGCAGGCTGTTCGCTAAGGTTGATGAGAACGACATGCACTTCACCGCGGAAATCGCTGTCAATCGTCCCTGGAGCGTTCAGTACGGTCACGCCCGTACGTGCCGCGAGGCCTGATCGTGGGCGCACCTGCCCCTCAAACCGCGCTGGAATCGCGAAGACGAGCCCAGTCGGCACTCGAACGCGACCGAGGGAGCCGAGCGTCCAAGGCTCGTCGATCGCGGCATGCAGATCCATGCCTGCCGCCCCTTCGGTTTGGTAGCGCGGAAGTGGCACGTGAACGGGGCCCGTGCGGGCCACGCGGATGCGAAGGTCGGGGACCACGCCACGAGTCTACTCGGTGGCCTCCATACACTTCCACGTCTTGACGTCGGCGGGGTGCCTGGTACTCGACTTATGGAAATGCACGCCGGCCGCGAGCTAGTACTCATCCTGGACTTCGGCGCACAGTACGCTCAGCTGATCGCGCGGCGCGTGCGGGAGCAACGTGTTTATTGCGAGATCCATCCGTGTACAGTGCCGTTCGAACAGATTCGCGCTTGGGCGCCCCAGGCAATCGTCTTGTCGGGCGGCCCGGCCAGCGTCTATGCCGATGGGGCACCGGCAGTCGATGAGCGCATTTTCGAGCTCGGCGTACCCGTGCTGGGCATCTGCTACGGACTTCAGCTCATGGCCCAGATGCTCGGTGGTCGCGTCGAGCAGGCGGGGTCGCGTGAGTACGGGCATGCGCGCGTACTCGTGGAGCGGCACGAGGAGATCTTTCATCGCTTTGCAAGGGGCGAGACGCTGGATGTGTGGATGTCTCATGGCGATCGCATCACTGCGCTTCCGCCTGGCTTTCAGACGCTCGGAGTCTCGGCCAATACTCCGTTCTGCGCGGTCGGCGATGCGGCGCGCCGATTCTACGGCGTTCAATTTCATCCTGAGGTGGTCCACACGCCACGGGGCGCTGATCTGCTCGCCGCCTTCTTGTTCGACGTAGCGGGGCTCCGTCCCGCGTGGACGCCAGGAGCCTTTACCGATCTCGCCGTTGCCGAAGTGCGTTCGAAGGTCGGGCCGACTGACTCCGTATTGTGCGGCCTGTCGGGTGGAGTAGACTCTTCAGTGGCCGCCGTCTTGTGCCACCGTGCACTCGGCGACCGCCTCACGTGCATTTTCGTAGACAATGGTTTGTTGCGACTGGGGGAGGCGGAACAGGTGGTCTCGACGTTCCGCAAAAACTTGCAGTTGAACATCGTGGCCGTTGACGCCCGCGATAAGTTCTTGTCAGCGCTTCACGGAGTGACCGATCCGGAGCAAAAGCGCAAGGCAATCGGTCGAGTTTTCATCGACATATTCGAAGAAAAGGCGCGCGGAGTTCGGGGTGCAAAGTGGCTCGTCCAAGGAACACTTTATCCCGACGTTATTGAGAGTGTCAGCTTCAAGGGGCCGAGCGCCGTCATCAAAAGCCACCACAATGTGGGAGGCTTGCCGGACACGATGAATCTCAAGCTCATCGAGCCGCTGCGCGAGCTGTTCAAGGACGAAGTTCGGGCTGCAGGCGAAGAGCTGGGCATGGCAAGACATCTGCTTTGGCGTCATCCTTTTCCTGGCCCGGGGCTCGCGGTTCGTTGCGTCGGCGAAGTCAACCCGGCACGGCTCGAGGTCCTGCGTGCGGCCGACGCGGTCGTCGTGGATGAAATTCGTTCGGCGGGGCTTTACGACTCAATCTGGCAAGCATTCGCGGTGTTGCTGCCGGTAAGGAGCGTCGGCGTCATGGGCGACGAACGGACGTATGAAGAGACTTGTGCAATCCGCGCGGTTCACTCAATCGATGGAATGACGGCAGACTGGGCTAAGCTTCCGTATGATGTATTGGAGCGCATCTCGTGCCGGATTATCAATGAAATACGAGGAATTAACCGAGTGGTTTTCGACATTACGAGCAAGCCCCCCGGAACCATCGAGTGGGAGTGAGCCCCCCGGTGACTCGTCGTCATTATTCGGCGCAAGCGAAGGCCCCTCGCTTGCGACCGCTCGGGTCGTGGGCCCTATCCGCTTTCATGCTCGGCTGCTTTCCCGCACAATCGCCGGTGCAGAGAACGGTCAGCTTGAGGATCCAAGGCTTCACGCCGGAGGCGGCTGTAATGATCGATGAAGAGGCGCTCGGAACGCTCGCTTTCGTGGCCACGCACGGTGTGGCGCTGCCGCCAGGTGTGCACCATTTGACCGTTCAAGCGCCGGGCTATTTTCCGTGGGACCGAACGGTCGAGGCAAAACTGGGCTCCCCGCTGATTCGGTTGAACGTGATATTAACGCCTGTACCCGACTGAGGCGGCGAATTCGAGCGGGAAAAGGCACCACGCCAGAGGCGGAATGAGTTATTCGATTTGGCCTTGAACCGCGTCGAGCCTCAGATCATCTGGTGGTATCGTTGGACGGCTTGACGTGGCACGAGTTTTGCGCGACAATTCTGCCCATGTCGAACCGCGCAATCTGGAACGTAAGAAAGCGTCATGAGTGGCTTGCGACGCCTCTCAAGGCGAAACGCATCAAACGTGCGCAGCGGCTGCGCTGCGGGCTCCAAGACGCAATGGACCGCAAATCCGGCACCGACAACGCCGAGAGCTGATCGCCATTACTGGGACCGCGCACGGCCTGGCGATTG
>JBEKOY010000227.1:0-5982 GCA_049521295.1 Polyangiaceae bacterium
GACTCTGCGCCGCGCGTTTGACGTCGTGCCCGCCGCCAGCGGACTAGCCGGGATCGATGTGCTCGCGCGCGACTCCTCCATCGTCACCGTCATCTCGGACATGCGGATGCCCGGCATGGACGGTGCCACGTTCTTGGCCAGGGCCCGACAGGTGCAACCCGATGCCACGCGGTTGCTCCTCACCGGGCAAGCCGATCTCTCCGCGGCCATCGCAGCCATCAACGAGGGCCGCATTTTTCGCTTTCTCACCAAGCCCTGCCCCCCGTCGGTCCTCGTCGCCGCCGTCGAAGCCTCCGTGGAGCAACACCGGCTGGTGACCTCCGAGCGCGTCCTCTTGGAGCAGACGCTTCGCGGGAGCATTCGGATGCTCACGGACGTTCTTGCGCTCGCCGCGCCTGCCGCATTCGGGCAGGGCGTCCGAATCCAACGCTACGCACGCAAATTGGCCTCGAAAGTCGCGGGCGCCGAGGTGTGGCCCGTCGAAGTGGCCGCGATGCTGGCCCAGGTCGGCTTCGTCACGCTCGCCCCGGCGACTCTCGACAAACTGCAAGAAGGTCGACCTCTCGCACCCGAAGAGCAGCAGGCGCTCGAGCGAGTGCCCGCGCTCGCCGAGCAGCTCATCGCCGCGATTCCCCGGCTCGATGCCGTTCGGGCGGCGCTTGCGCACCAGGCCACGCCCTTCGACGGGGTGGGAGCGCCCGCCAAAGCGCCGCGCGGCAAGGACATCCCTCTCGGGGCGCGCATCCTCGCCATCGTGTCCGACTTTGACCGATTGGACACCAGCGGTCTGTCGCAAGAGCTCGCCCTCGCGACCATGCGCGGGCGGCTGGGCCGCTACGATGCCGAGCTGCTCGAGCTTTTCGCCTCAACGCTCGACAGCGACGGCCGAGGCGTCGAAGTGGCGGAAATCCCCGTTCGTTTGGTCCGCGTCGGGATGACCTTCGTCGAAGACGTGCGTACGCCCACGGGGCTATTGCTCGTCGCGCGCGGTCACGAGGCGACGAGAAGCTTGGTCGAACGGTTCCGAAACTTGGCTTCCGGCTCCGTGCGCGAACCGGTTCGGGTCTTGCTTCGCGGCTCGAGAGCCACGTGATGAGCGAAAAGTCGAACCCATGGCAAGGGCCGGTTGCGCCGGCGCGAATCTTGGTGGTCGACGACGACGCAGCGGCCCGCGCCGCAGTCTCGCGCACCCTCGGGCGCCGCGGTCATTCCGTCGTTGCCCTGGCGACCAGCGAGCAGGCCCTACGGCAACTGGCCGAGCACGACTTCGACCTGGCGATTCTGGATATCCACTTGGAGTCCGGCGATGGAATCGAGCTCTTGAGACAGATCAAGGCCCGGGCTCCGGAGTGCGAGGCGCTCATGCTATCGGGCGCCAACTCGATCGAGATCGCGATCCGGAGCGTGCACGCTGGCGCATTCGATTTCATCGAGAAGCCGTTCTCGACCGAAAGACTGACCCTTACAGCCGAGCGCGCGCTCGAGCACCGGCGGCTTCGCCAGACCACCGCCCTTTACCAAACCGTGCAGGTCATCTTTCGAACGCGCGACTTCGAACGGCTGCCCGAGGCGATCGTCCGCGTGTCGATGGACGTGATGCGAGCCGATGGAGCGGCTCTTCTGCTCCCTGGGCTCGACGGTACGTTCTACGTCGGATACGCGTTCGGGTCCGAAGCTGCGGTCGCTCGAACCATCCAAGCCCCCGTGGGCGAAGATGTCGCCCAGCGGGCCGCTCGCTCGCGGACGCTGCTGGTCTTGCAGGGAGATCCGTCCGACCCGACGGCTATCGATGGGGCGCCCGCGCGCGCGCACACCCCCTCGATCCTCGTTTACCCCCTCGTGCTCGGCGACGAAGTGCTCGCCCTTCTCAGCTTCAGCCGCTCCACGGGTGACTTCCCGTTCGGGCCGGCCGACTCGGAGAAGGCGGCCGTTCTGGCGTCCCAGGTCCTCCTCGCGCTGGAGAATGCGCGTCTTGCCCGTCAGAACGTCACCTCCGAGAAGTTGGCCGCCGTCGGGCAGCTCGCTGCGGGCATCGCCCACGAGATCAATACGCCCATCCAGTTCATGCGCGACAGCCTCCATTTCCTGAGCGAGGCCTTTCGCGATCTCGCAAGGTTGACCGCGCGGCTTCAGGAGATCGTTGAGCCCATGCGGGCGGACGAGCTGCCGGAGAGCGGTCAATCGCTTCTGCGCGAGGCGCGCGAGCTCGCCGACGACACCGACCTCTCGTATTTGAAGGAAGCGGTGCCGCGAGCCCTCGAACGTACGGCCGAAGGAGCCACGCGCATCGCGAAGATCGTCCAGGCAGTCCAAGAATTCGGCCGCCCCGACCCAGCCGAAAAGGTGGCAGTCGACCTGAACGAATGCCTTCGGAGCACACTGCTCGTAGTCTCCGGAGAGCTCAACCACCTGGCGGATGTCGAGACGGAGTTTGGTGATGTCCCGCTCGTTTCCTGTCGCCCAGGCGAGATCAATCAGGTGTTCCTGAGTCTCATCCTCAACGCCGGCCACGCGGTTGCCGCCGTCGTCTTGGGCTCGAAGGAGCGTGGCAAGATCGTGGTTCGGACCCAGTCCGAACGCAACTGCGCGATCGTCTCGATCGAGGACACCGGTGCCGGGATTCCTGTGGAAGCTCAGTCCAGGGTCTTCGATCCGTTTTTCACGACGAAGACCGTCGGTCGAGGCGTTGGGCTCGGGCTGTCTATCGCCCGCACGATCGTCGAAAGACATGGTGGGTCATTGACCTTCGAGACGCAATCGGGCCGTGGCACCCGTTTCTCCATCCGGCTTCCCTTCGACGTGGCCGGGGAATCGGACGCGCAATCCCCCCCATGACCTTGGCGCCCGGCCTTTCGCATAGGCAGCCGCGTGCCGCTTCGCGACGACAGTGGCGTGAAACGACCGCGGACGCATAGGCAGCCGCGTGCCGCTTCTCGACGACGGTGGCGTGAAACGACCGCGGACGCATAGGCAGCCGCGTGCCGCTTCGCGACGGGCCCGGACCTCCATTCCAATACATTCGAGGCCGCAGCCGACCGTGTGGGCCAGCCCGGCGGCAGGGTTTTGCTCGTGGACGACGAAGAGACCGTGCGTGAGGTCCATGGGCAGATTCTCACGCGCGCGGGCTGGACGGTCGTTGCGGAAGGCGATGCGAGGCTCGCGGCGAAGCGCCTGGCGGTCGAGCGATTCGACGTGATCGTGACCGATCTGGTGATGCCCGGCATGAGCGGACTGGAGCTTCTGCGTACGGCGCGCGAGTACGATCTCGACGTCCCTGTAGTGATCCTCACCGGGCGTCCGGACGCGCAGTCCGCGATGGAGGCCATGCAATACGGCGCGTTTCGGTACATCGACAAGCCCGTCCTGCCCGCAACGCTCGTCGATGTCGTAGGGCGCGCCCGCGATTTGCATTTGATGGCGAGGTTCAAGCGCGAAGCGCTGTCGCTCCTCGAGCTGCCGAATCGATCGCTCGGAGACCGGGCGGGCCTCGAGGTGCGGCTGTCGAGCGCGCTCGACTCGCTGTGGGTCGCCTATCAACCCATCGTCGCGTTCGAACGACGACAGGTCCTCGCGTACGAAGCACTCGTCCGCAACGAGGAGCCGACACTCCGGAGCCCCCTGGATCTTTTCGACGCAGCCGAGCGCTTGGGACGCTTGCACGAAGTGGCTCGAAGGATACGGTCGCGCGTCGCCGTGGACGCCAGTGGGCTTCCGGATGCCGTGCTGCTCTTCGTCAATGTTCACCCGGCAGACCTCAATGACTCGATCTCTTTTCCCCCTCGTCGGCCCTAAGCGAGATCGCGAACCGAGTGGTCCTCGAGCTCACCGAGCGGGCCTCGTTGGATCGGGTTGCGGGGCTGCAGACACGCATGGGCAAGCTTCGCGAGCTCGGCTTTCGCATCGCGCTCGACGACCTCGGCGCAGGCTACGCCGGGCTTTCGAGTTTCACTCTCTTGCAGCCGGACTACGTGAAGCTCGACGCCTCCTTAATCCGTTCGGTGGATGCGTCACCGCAAAAGCGCAGCATCGTCCGAGCTATGTTGCAGCTCGCAGGGGGCGAATTGAACTTGAAGGCCATTTGCGAAGGGGTCGAGACGGCCGCGGAGCGCGACACCCTCGTGGCGCTCGGCGGCGATTTGCTGCAGGGCTACCTGTTCGCCCGTCCAAGCCGCGGATTCGTCGCCCCGGAGTGGTAGAGCACCCGTTCACGCTGGCGGCGGGCGACTGGGACCCTTTGGGTGGCCGTCGAGCAGGTCACGGACCTTGCGGAGAAGCGCGTGGGGCGCAATCGGCTTCTCCAGGAATGCGATGCCCGGAGCCACTCACCGCTTCTCATCTCAGGATAGCGGTCATCGAGGCTTCGGAGGCCTGGAACTCCTCCGGCTCGGTGTCCCGCGCCCATGAGTCTCGATGGCGGACAGAACTTCGTTCTGCACAGTATTCCGGCGGGCCTGCCCGAGAGGCTTGCCGTCGGCTTCGGCGATCGTGAAGCGGTCGACCACGTGGCCATCTTGCGTCGTCGCATCCGAGGCGAGAATCTGAACCCCATTCCGAAAAAGCGACATCGTGATCGCCAAGAGCAGCCCGGGGCGGTCGCCCGTCTCCACCGTCAGCAGAGCGGGCCCATGACCGGAGGCACCTTCGACCCTCACCCGCGGCGGCGTACTGGGTGGGCTCAAACGCGGCAAACCCCGTTGAAGGATCGACTCGACGGTGGCTGCCCCGCTCACGAGCGTCGCCAAGACGTTGCCGATTCGCGCGAGCTCTGCCTGCGCGAAGAAGGCTGACCCCCGCGCGCTTTGTCGCTTCACCCACAGGAAGTTAACCGCTTCGGCGCGTCCCGTCTCCGGGTGGGCGCGGGTGTAGGTTTTGACCGCGGCGACGTCGATCTCGTGAGCGACAAGCGACGCGCTGATGAACGACAGCAATCCAGCCCGATCGTCGGCGACCACGCACAGAACCACCTGGCCATTCGACAATCGCTGCCATATCTCGAGGTGAACCAGCAGCTGCGCGCGGCGGCCCACGATTTTGGCGTGTTCTTGGATGGAAGCGCCGTCAAAGTGACCTCGGTACCGCTCGGGCATCGAGTCCCGAAAGGGGGCAACGGCGAGATCGGCGGCGCGGCTCACAGGCGTTCGGGCACTGTACCTCGCAGCGGCACCGAGTAGTCACTTTGTGACTCTCCGGGCCTGTGACCTCGTTCTGAACACCCGGACGCACCATCGTGCTAGCACGACGTAAGGTCAGGCCCCCCGGGCTCTTGTGTCGGCTTCGAACGCTATCCGAGCTTTCTCAGCCTCTCGGCAATTTCGTAGGCGTCACCCTCGACCATGAGGATGTCCTCCCCGGTCTTGGGCGCAACGAGGGTGAGAGCCGTCGCCGTCGCCCTCCAACGGCGCCCCTGCTTGTCCACGTGCTCAATGACTTCGCCGTCGAGCAAGCGAAGGGCGAGCGCACGCACGATGAGATAATGGCTTGCCACGGTTGTCCCCAAGACGGGGAACGGGCCGCCTCGGAAACCCTTGAGTCCGATGGACGAAGTTGCCGGGGAAACGACTGCACGCGGCAGCGATTCATCCGTCACACACCCTCGAGCGCCATTAGGCTCAGGCGCCGTCGGTAAATAATCGAACGGGTTGGGCGCGCGCCGATAGACCGTTCCTCGATATGGGAGAGCAAGATTACAGGTCCGTAATTCATGGACGACGCCTTAGGCCCATTGCGCGCGCGACCCCGAGTCCGTCACCATGTTCGGCGTCATCGACGCGGCGGGTAAGCCTCCGCTCCAGGAGCTACGGCCCATCCAACGGGAGGGTGGGGATCACGGACGCCTGGACGGCGTTCGCGTGGCGATCACGAAGGCCTCTTGCGGCTCGGGACCGGACGGCATCGCGGCCAACGTGACGTCGACGTCGTCGTCGACTCGCGGTGCGACCGCCCCGTCGACCGCTTGGGTGATGCCGTCGATCGTGCCGCCCC
>JBEKOY010000228.1:0-5920 GCA_049521295.1 Polyangiaceae bacterium
CTATTGGCCCACCATCCGAAGGTGGTTCGATACGTCGACATGCCGCTGCAGCACGCCTCGGACGCCATGCTCAAACGAATGCGCCGCGGCCATGGCAAAGACCGCCAGCGTCAGGTCGTCGAGCGGCTGCGGGAGCGGGTGCCCGGGCTGACCTTCCGTACGGCGTTCATCGTCGGTCATCCCGGTGAAACCCAAGAGGATTTCGACGAACTTTGCGCGTTCGTCGACTGGGCGCGGTTCGAGCATGCCGTCGTGTTCCGCTACTCGGACGAGGAGACCTGTGCCGCCCACGGCATGGACAAAAAGGTGTCTCCGCTCGTGACCGCCAACCGTGCTCGCAAGCTCATGGCGCTGCAGCGCGGCATCGCGCGGCAAAAGAACCGGGACCTCATCGGCCGCGAGCTCGAGGTGCTCGTGGAAGGCCCGAGCGACGAGCACGATCTCGTGATGAAAGGTCGTCATGCGGGCCAAGCGCCCGAGATCGACGGCAGCGTGTACCTGAGCGACGGGGAGGCTCACGCCGGGCAGATGCGGCGCGTACGCATTGTCCAGGCGAGCGATTGGGATCTCGTCGGCGAGCTGCTCGACGAAGCGACGGCGCCTGCCGCCAAGCGCGTCACGCTGAGGGTCGTTTCGGGCGCTCCGTAAACGTTACGGCAGGGTGACCTGAAGCAGCTCCGGCGGGCTGCTGAGGTCGCCGTACTCCTGCCAGATGGCGAGAACATCGCCGTTGTGAGCGTAGACTTGCGCCTGCCAACGACCGGTGTCATCGGCTCGGGTGACCACGCCGATCTGGTCGGCGGTCAGCGTCGGGTTCTGGTTCTCGATCACGATGAGCGCGTCTGGTTCGGCCCCGCCGTACGTATCGGAGATCAGGTCGACGTGATCGGCGTCGGATCCGGCCGTGACGGTCGGAGCCGCCGGCGGTGGCAGCGGAAGCGTGGGGCTAGCGCAAGCCCACACGAACGCCGCAGCCGCGACGAAGAAGCCGATAGGAATGAGGCGCCGGAGCATCGGTGGTAACTCCGTGGCGAGTCGGGCCAATCTCGCTAGCATGTTTTGGGCCGCGACGCTTTTCAGCCCAAACGCCGGGCCCGGGGCTTTGCCGTGACGTCAACACGGTTGCCACCCCGTGCATCCGGTAGACAGCCCTACGGGGATCTTGGACCCGAGAGCCCGCAGGGGCTACTCGAGCAAGAACGCAAACGCTCGGCGCCCGAGCCGGTCGCCTCACGAAGCATCGACTGACGAAGCATCGACAATCGCCATGGTCCTCCACTTCGCAGAACGTCCGTGGACGGGCGGTCGCGCCCAGGTTCGGGCCGTGCTGGCCGGCCGGGTCTTCCGAGGGTGGCGCTCGCGCGCGCGGCCCTTGCCCTTCGCGGTCGCGTTGGCGCTCCTGGTCGCAGGCCGGCCGCGGGTCATCACTCCCACGGGATCGGCGGCGAGCTCCGAGGCAACCTTGGCAGCCGCCTTGTCGGCGCGCGGCCTGGCGTGCGACTCGAACGACGTGACGTGGTTGCCCTCGCAGCGCACCCTCGGAAGGGCGCTTTGGGGCGGCGCGCGTGCTCTGGTGCGCGCCAGCCTGACCGGCGAGCCGAGCGACCTTTACCTGGTCGAAGCGCGCCGCTCTCCGGAAGGAGCCGTCATCGAGGTCGGAACCGGGTGGAACGTGACCGAAACGAGCGGGGTCGACGAGTCGCGCCCGACGCTGCGGGACCGCACGGCTGTGTACACGACGAGCTCCGACGGCCTGATGACGGGAGTGCACGTCCTCGATCTCGCCGGGTTCGAGCCGGACGCCGACTTTTCCGCCTTGCAACGAGCGCAAGTCGCCCTGACCAACTTGGAGCAGACCGGACAGGCGGCCGGAGTCACGCACACCGCCTTCGCTTTCGATCCAATTGCCCGCGACGGTTCCGTCGTGTGGCGGCCCGACGGCGTCGTCGAGGCTCACGCCGACGGCCATGTCGTGCTCATCGATCCGATTCAGAAAAAAATCGTCGCCGGCGCGGGATTCGTGCGCGTCGTTCCTGACGAGCATGCGCGTCCCGGCAGCCTCGTCACCTGGGCGGTCGATCGGATTCGGGCCCTCTCCTGGTTCGGAGACGACAGGATGCAATGGATCAAGGCCGTCGCGTTCACGGCCGCCGACACGTTGCACTCGCGCGTGTTCACCCGCACCACGGCCGACGAGGTTTCGAGCGAGCTTGGCCGGATCGCGACGGGGGCGTCACGCACCCCCTTCACGGATCCCGATACGGGCTGGCCCCCGGCACCCATGGCTCCGATCGTGTCGCCGCCGCTGCCGGGGGAAGGACAGTGGATTTCCCTCGACGACGATCCGTTCATCACACCGTCTGCGGACGGCACCGCTCCGCCCTTCGTCACGTCGTTCATCCGGCCGGACGCCCAGCGGCAAGATGTCCGCGTGTACGTGACACTCTGGGATCCGCGCCTCGTGAGTCTGCACATGGAGGCAGGCACGGTCGAACCGGTCAGCGCCAACGGCGAGCGCGGGGCGGGCATGATTCCGCGAACCCCCGAGGTCCTCGGCCGCGTCGTGGCCGCATTCAACGGTGGATTTCAGGCTCAGCACGGCGAATACGGAATGCAAGCGAACGGCATCCAATATCTGCCGCCGAAGCCGTACGCCGCCACGGTCGCCGAGCTTCGCGATGGGTCGACCGCGTTCGGAGCATGGCCCGACTCTGCCGTCGTGCCCGACGATGTCGTCGCGTTCCGCCAAAATCTCACCCCGCTCGTGCAGGACGGGAGGTTCAACCCGTGGGGACGCACCTGGTGGGGTGGCACGCCGCCTGGTTGGCCCGACCAAATTCACGCGACCCGAAGTGCCCTCTGTCGGACGTCCGATGGCTTCGTGGGCTACTTTTACAGTGCGAGCATCTCGGCCGACGATCTTGGCCAGGGCATGCTCGCGGCGCATTGCTCGTTTGGAATTCACCTCGACATGAACCCGGGGCACGCCGGCTTCGAGTTCTACGACGTGGCGCCCGCGGGACATCTGCTTGCGCTCGCGCGACGGCTGCAGAGCGATTGGGAGGCCGAGGGGCGCGTTCCCGATATGGGCGGTTACGCGTTCCGATCACGCCGCATGATTCGCGGCATGGGCCACATGCTTTTCCCGCGCTACATCCAACGAGAGGCGCGCGATTTCTTCTATCTGACCCTGCGTCCGACGTTGCCGGGGGCTCCTATCGCTTCCAGCGCCAGCCCGTCACCCGATCCGCAGGAGGGCGTGTGGCGGACCCGAGGGCTCCCGCAACACGGGTTTCCGTCTGCGGTGGCCACAACGTGGGTGCGAATCGATGCGACGCGTCCCGACCTCAAGGCGCGCGTCCTTCGCGCCGATCCACACGCCGTGGCACCGTTCGACCGCGCTTCGGGCGAGCAGCCGACGGTTCTCGCACTCTCGGCTCCGCTACGCGGAGCGCTCACCCTCTGGTGGTCGCCCGGTGTGTTCGCCATCGGTGCGGCCGCTCCGCCGAAGGACTCGTTCGCCGTCATCGCAGGCCAACCGTTCGACGACCCGCGCGCCCGATCCGCGCGGGCGGCCGTCGGGGTCGCGGATGCCGACGGAACACTCGTCTGGGCGGAAATCGGCCCCGGCCATGCTCCCGAGGCGGCCGCGTCGGCGCTGGATGCGCTGCTCGAACGACTGGGCTGCTCGGCGCGCATGGCCGTAACGGGCGACTCGCATGCTTTTCTGGGGGGGGATCTCGACGTCGCCGGCGATGCGGTCGCACAGCCGCCGCCTGCGGTCGCCCGGCTCGTCCGCGCGCGAGCTCCGGACGCCCATCCCATTTTTTTGGACACGCCCATCGTGCCCATTCGCGTCTGGCAGCCGCTCCAAGCCAAGCGGATCCGCTACTTTTATAAGCCGGCGACGACGGCCCCTTGAGCGACGCGAGACCGCCGGGACCCGCCCGCGAGCAACCCAAGCGGTGCCCCAAGCCTTTGGGCCGCGGTCGGCGCCACGTAGCGGCTCGCGCATCCCGGTGGGCGGCGCTAACGTGCCGTGCTCGAAGGTCCACCGTTTCAGGTAGCGCTCTGGCCACGCCAACGAGGCCGAGACAACGAGGGGTCGGCGGGGAGTCCGCATGGCGATGCAAGGCCGTGCTTCCCACCTTCCTGGGGCTCGCGAGGGATGCGATGGTATTGTAAGTGGGCGGCAGGAGATTCGTGCCATGGCACAGAACGACAAGGGCGGATCGGACCTCGACGTCTTCGAGGGCCTCGGTAAAAAGGGCGGGAGCGCGCACCCGCCCGGGGGTGCGCCCAGCGCCCCGCCGCCCCCTCCATCGGCGCGCCCCTCTTCCGATGCGATAGGCAAGCGGACTTTGCTCGGCATTCCTGCGCCCATCCTCGGCGGCCCTTCGCAAAGCCCCTCGGTGCGGGCTCCCCCTCCCCCTCCGGGTCGGTCCACGCTGCCCCCGGTCGTCTCGTCGTCGAGAGCGTCGGCGGCTCAGCCCCAGCCGTCGTCGGTCCCAGCCACGACCGCCGGCGTCGACGTCGAATGGGACGACGACGACGAAGCGACTCAAATCTTCGACGAAGGGCGTGACTCGCACAGTGGGCGATCCGCGGCGATCGCGGCCGCCGTGGCTGCGGCGAAGCCCGCTCCGGGCACTTCGGCCGGCAAAGTCACCCTCTTGGGAATTACGGCCCCGTCCTATTCGGCGCTTCCACCTCCCTCCGGTTTTCCGTCCCCGGCGAGTTCTCTTCCGCCACCCCCGGTGACTCAGCCGGGACTCGGCCTTCCGCGTTCGCCGGTGTCGACGATCCCGCCGCGCGGGTCCTTCGGTCCCCCGCCCGTCTACATGCCTCCCCAAGCCGGACTGCCCGGTTCCCGAGCGGCACACGAACACCTCGAGTCCCACGCCGGCGCGATGGAATCCACGGCCCTCCTGCGCCCACCGGCCAGCCGAACGGGGCTCTGGATCGTGGTCGGGCTCGCTGCCGCGGCTCTGCTGGCCGTCTCCGTGGTATTCCTCGGCACCCCGCATACCGGCCAGATCGTGGTCAACGTGAACGACGCACGAGGCGCCGCAATGAGCCACGTCGACATTTTCGTCGACGGGCGAAAGCAGTGCGACTCCGCGCCGTGTCTGGTCGACCAAGTGGCCAGCGGATCGCACGAAGTCAAAGTGGTCGCCGAAGGCTTCAACCCACCGGCCATCCAGAACGTGTCGGTCGAAGGGCGTAAGCAGGCCGCAGCCAGCTTCACGTTAAGCGCTCCAAAGGGATCGGGGCTCAAAGCGTCCGGGACTCAGCCCGGCGTGAAGCTGTACGTGGACGGAAAAGAAGTCGGGCCGTTGCCCCAAGAGGTGTACGAACTGTCGCCCGGAGACCACATCGTCAAAGTGGCCGGCTCCGAGCGCTACGAGTCGATCGAAAAGCACGTCACGATCGACCGCGACCAGATCGTCGATCTCGGTAACCTGACGCTCAAAGTCCTGCACGGCAAAGCCACGATTACGCTTGCAACTCCCGGGGCACGCGTATCCATCGTGAGCGGAAGCGATCGTCGCGAGCTGCCGATGCTACCGATTTCGGTCGATATCGACACGACCAAGGCGTGGTCGCTCGAGGCCAGTCGACCGGGATACGAAGACTACCACCAACCGATCAGTTTTGACGACGGTCAGGCCGAAAAATCGATCGCCATCTCGCTGGTCGCGAAAACCCAGAGCGCGCCGCCGGTCGTGTACTACGGGCCGGCCGCACCGGCTGCCGCGCCCGCTGTTGCGCCCCCCTCGCCGGTCCCGGCCAAGCCAGTGCATCATCCACTGCCGGAGATCGTGACTATGCCGGCGCGGCCGTATCCCAAAGAGATTGCGCCGCTGCCAGCGGACACGTTGCGCTACGCATCGCGCCGCTGGCACGCCGAAGCCTGGGA
>JBEKOY010000229.1:0-5859 GCA_049521295.1 Polyangiaceae bacterium
CCGACCGCGACCGCGAACCCGACCCCGACCCCGACCGCGAACCCGACCTCGACCCCGACAACCGCGACCCCCCGACCGCGACGAGTCGCTCTTCTCACGCCTTCTCGCGCGCACGCCTTCGCACGTAGACACGGCGCGTCAAGCGCGGGTCGTCTTCGTGCACGACGATGGGGCCGGCCTCGAAGACGCTCTCGTCGATGGTCGGGGCGCGCACCGCATCGACCGCATCGACGCGGTCGGGCACGTACACCACGTCGATGAGGTCTGCGTGGTCCATCGCCTGGGCATAGATGCGCTCGCCGCCGATGAACCAGATGTCGGAATCCGCCGCGCGCGTCACGGCTTCCTCGATGCTTTTCACGCATTCGATTCCCGGCCGGTCGATCGGTCGACTCGTGACGACGATGTTGCGGCGTCCGGCAAGCGGTCTTCCGAGCGACTCGAACGTGTGGCGACCCATGACGACGGTCGAGCCCATCGTGACGCGCTTGAAACGCTTCATGTCGCCTGCGTAGTGCCAGGGAATCGAACCGCCCCTGCCGATCACCCCCTCCGGCGACACCGCATAGATGAGACCCCGCATGCGCGTCGTTTCGGCGGCTTGGCCGTCACACCGCGACCTTGAATGCGATCGGCGGGTGCGGCTCGTAGCCTGTGAGCACGAAGTGCTTCATGACCGTCTCGGTGTCGGCTTTGAGGAGCGGCTGGATGTCATCGAGCGTGCGAATGCTCGGATCGATGGCGAGCGTCGGCAACGGCCGCGGTTGCCGATCGAGCTGCCGCCTCAGCCCCGGAACGTGGTCGTATTCCGCCATCGATCCATTGGCTTTGGCGGTGTAAATGTGAGCGTCCACCAGAGTGTGGGCAAATACGCCCGGACGAATGCCCGTGAATCTCGAAAAAAGCTCGAGCAAAAGGGCATAGCCGGCGATGTTGTACGGAATGCCGAGGGCGACGTCGGCGCTCCGCTGCGTCAGGTGCAAGCACAGCCTTGGTTCGCCGTGGTCGTCGATCTGCACGTTGAATGCGAAGAGCAGGTGACACGGCGGCAGGCGACTGGTCTGCGCGTTGCCTGGGGCCCACGCGGTGACGACCAGCCGGCGGCTCATCGGATTGTGAGCGATTTCTCCCACGACCCAGCGCAACTGGTCATTGGTGCCGGCTCGACCCTCGGCGTCGTGAACGGGAAAGTGCCGCCACAGGTTGCCGTAGGCGCTCGGCACGCGTCCGTTCTCGTCGGCCCAAGGGTCCCAAAACTTGCACCCGTGTTTCTTGAGGATTCCGATGTCCGTCTGGCCGCTGAGAAACCAAAGGTTCTCGACGACGATGTTCTTCCACGAAATTTCTTTGGTCGTTAGCAGCGGAAAGCCGAGCCGCAAGTCGATCTCGTAATTGACGTTGAACGTCGACAGCGTGTCGACGCCGGTGCGGTTGGTCTTTCGCGTGCCTCGGACGAGCACGGTGCGGACGAGGTCGAGGTACGCCTTCACTGCTGGCCCATCTCGTGGCGCGAACCGACGCCGGCGTCAACGGGTTACGAGGATGCTCGAAGATCCTTCTCTTCTTGGCCGAGCATTCCGATGGCCTTGACGCAGTGCTCGGCGATCCGCCGGTAGGCTCCTGGCCCGGCTGGCGCGTCCAGCAGGTTGCCGAAGTCGATGGGCGCCCCGAACACAAGCCAGATCGGATCGCCTCGTCCGGTGACCCCTGCACGAAGCTGCCGCACGAGGTCGTTGCCCAGCCCATTCACGAATACGGGAACGACGGGCACGCGGGCCTTGTAAATGACGCGGCCGACACCGCTTTGCGCCGGCAGAAGCGCGTACGGATCGGCGCCCTTGTTGCGCGTTCCCTCGGGGTGAAAGCCGACGAAAAAGCCGCCCCGACGCAGCAGCAGCGAGAGCTCGTCGAGGCTCGCCAGATTGAGCGCGGCTCGCTTGCGGTCTCGAAAGATCGGCGGGTACATCGCGAAGAAGCTCATGGTCCCGTTGACCAGCGGTCCAAGAGGGTGGTCGTAGAAAAAATTCGACCGTACCGGGAACAAAATGCGCTGCGGGAGTCCGTGCGCCACGAGCTCGGCGGTCGTCACGTACAGATCGAAAAAGGATCGATGGTTGGCGACGAGGATGACGCTTTGCGACGAATTCCACGGCGGAAGGCGATGCAAGCCGGCGACGCGCCGAAGACGCATCGACACGGCGCGGATCCACCCTTGGCCGACCGTGCGCTGGCAAAGACGGATCGCCGAATCGAGCGGACCGGGCTCCAAGGTGGCTCGGACCAAGCGAATTTGCATTCGCTCGAGGCGACTGAGCCCGCCTTCACTCGATTCGAGCGGGGCATCGTCGCCCGGGCGGCGATCCTGCGGTGGGGGGCTCTGGATCTCGGCGAGCGGGGTAGTGAAGCGTTCCACGGCCGCCGATCAAAGACCAGGCGCACGCGAGTGCGTCAAGAGGTCACAGGGTCGCTCCGGCTGCTCTCGTCCAACGCGCCGGGACCCGTCTGTGGCCACGACCGGCGCGACTCCATCGATCGATCCGGGTTGCGCGGGCGCCCGGGGGGGCTGGTTCTGCGCAGAACCGTTGACATTCGCTTCCGTCTGGCGCTAGCCACCCTGCGTGCCCGCCAGCTTCTTCGACGTCGACGGCACGCTGGTCCGAACCAATCTCCTTCACCCGACCTTATTTTACCTGACCAATACCCCCAACCCGCTCCGGAGCTTGGGTGCGTTGGCCCGCGCTGCAGCCCGCGGGCCGCGCATGGCGTTGGCGGAATGGGTCGATCGCCGCCGATTCAACGAGCTGCTCTTCGCCGCCTACGAGGGAATATCGCAGGATCGGCTCCTTCTGCTGGCCGATGAAGCCTTCGACCGCGTACTGCGGGGCGCCGTTTTTCCAGGCGCGCGTCAACTCGTCGATCGGTGCCGGGCCGAGGGCCACGAGGTCGTCTTGATTTCCGGTGCCCTGGATTTTTTGATGGATCGCTTGGCGGCGCACCTCGGTGCGACGGCCGTCATCAGCAACCGGCTCGAGTTTCAGGACGGCTATGCGACCGGACGACTGCTGCGCCCGATCGTGGCGGGCCCCGAGAAGGCGCGATTGGTCCGCGAATGGGCGCGCCACGCCAAGCAAGATCTGGACGACTGCTTCGCGTATTCGGATAGTTATTCCGATGTGCCGATGCTCTCGATCGTGGGTCACCCGTGCGCCGTCAATCCGGATCTGCGTCTCATGAAGCTCGCCCGCACGTACTCTTGGCCAGTCTTGCACCTCGGCGCGCGTCCTTCCGCGGTCGCCCAGATCCTGGAGCGCATTCCATGACGACGCTGCCGTTGCAGCTGCCCGATGCCGACGGCGCCGAACCGAACGACTCCGGCGTCGCGGCTCCGATCGCAAGGTCCTCCGACGTCGCGCCCCGTCCGAGCATGCGCAATACGCATCCGCTCGTCGTGACCATCGACCGCAAAAGCGCGCCGCGGGCCGTCTTCAGCGGGGATCAGCTCGTCAGCGTGGATCTGCCCGAGGGCACGCGGGTGATCTATCCGCGACCGCCGCTCGAGTCGCTCAAAGATCCCGACGCCGCCATCCGCTACGCCCTCAACCATCCGCTCGGAAGCGATCCGCTGCACGCGAAACTCCGGCCCGGAATGAGCGTCGTCATCGCGATCGACGACGTGTCGGTGCCTCTGCCGCCGATGCGAATGCCCGATACGCGCCAGCGCGTGCTCACGATTGTTCTCGGCATGCTGGCCGACCACGGCGTCGAAGACATCGAAATGATCATCGCGACGTCGGTTCACCGACGAATGACGGCCGCCGAAGTGCGTCACATGACAGGCGATCGCATCTTCAACGCGTATTGGCCGGATCGACTTTATTGCCACGACGCCGAGGATCCCAAAGGCCTGAAAGTCGTCGGGACGACGGATCACGGCGAGCTCGTCGAACTCAACCGCAAAGCGGTGGAGGCCGATCTCCTCATCTACGTGAGTTTGAACTTCGTCCCGATGTCGGGAGGCCACAAATCGGTGGCCGTGGGTCTCTGCGGGTATCGCAGCTTGCGCGCTCACCACAACCCGCACGTCATGCGCAAATGCTGGTCGTACATGGACCCGGCCTCCAGCGCGCTCGCCACGAGCGTCGACCGGATGGGCCGACTGGCCGAGAAGACCCTCGACGTATTTCACATCGAGACCACGGTCGACAACCGGATGTTCGACCGTCCGCTCGCCTTCTTGTCCAAGAACGAAGACGACTGGACGGGCTCCGAGCGAGCCGCGTTCAGCGGTCTCGCGTACACGCTTGCGAGGCTTCCCCGCGCCGCGCGACAGGCGATCTTCGAACGCGTTCCGTCGCCCTTCTCCATGACAGGCGTATTCGCCGGTGAGTGCGAGGCCGTGCATGCGAAAACGCTCGAGAAGACGTATGCGCAGTACCTCGTACCGCTGCGCGGTCAGGCCGATATACTCGTATGCGGCATTCCGTACATCAGTCCCTACAACGTCAATGCATTCCTCAACCCTCTGCTCGTTCAAGTGATGGCGCAGGGCTACCTCTTCAACATGTACCGGGGGGCGCCGATCGTCCGAAAGGGCGGCGCGATGATCGTTTTTCACCCGTGCACCGATCTGTTCGATGCCGATCAGCACTCCTCCTACGTCGAATTCGTGCACGACGTTCTGCCGGTTACGCGCGACGCCGCCGTGATGCACGAAAAGTTCGAGGAAAAGTTCGCAACCAACCCCGCTTACCTTGCCATGTACCGCCGCGGCCATGCCTATCACCCCGCCCACCCCTTCTTCATGTGGTATTGGGGTGAAGCGGGTCGCCAGCATTTGGGCCGCGTCATCGTCGTTGGATCCGACAACGAGTACATTCCCAAGTTGCTCGGCTGGGAGCGTGCGCGAAACTTGACGGAGGCGATCCTGATGGCGGGGGAGGGAAGGCGCCACCCGGACGTGGCGATGCTTCACGTACCGCCGATCGTCATGCCGGACGTGACGGTGTGAGGCGATGATGCGTGGCGGCATGCTCGACGTCGCCAGCGTTCTCCGCGGCGCACGAATCCTGATCGTCGGCGGGACCGGGTTTTTGGGAAAAATATTTTGGTCGATGCTGCTGGATCGCTATTCCGGCGTGGAGCGCATTTACCTGGTCGTGCGGTCGAAGGAGGGCGACCGGAGCACGCCCGAGGCCCGCTTCGCGAGCGAAGTGGCCACGAGCGAAGCCCTCGAGCCTCTGCGCCGCACGCACGGCGCGCGCTACGACGATTTTCTTCAGGACAAGGTGGTTCCCGTCGGCGGCGAGATGAGTGAGCCGCTCTGCGGCCTCGGCGAAGCGCTTGTCAGGCAGCTGCGCGGCACGATAGATGCCGTCGTCAACGTCGCCGGGGTCGTGGACTTCAATCCCGCCCTCGACGAGGCCCTGTCGGCGAATGCCTTCGGCGCGGTCCATCTCGTCGAACTCGCCCGAGCCCTTGGCAACGTACCGATCTTGCATACCAGCACGGCCTACGTGGCCGGGTCGCGCAAAGGGCCCATTCTGGAAGAGGACCCGCGCGCGGTGCCGTTCCCGCGCGCCGATGCGATTGGCGCCGAGCTCTGGGACCCCGATCGGGAGATTGCCGAGTGCCTCGATTTGGTCGCCCAGGCGAAGCACCGGTCCGAGGACGCATTTCGCCAGCACGAATTCGACGAGCGCGCGCGAGCCCATTTGTTGGCCCGCGGAGAGCCCACCCGGGGTCGGCCCTACGATCTGGAACTGGCGCGAGTGAAACGATCGTTCGTTCGGGATCGAATCACCGAAGCGGGGCTCGATCGAGCCGCCCATTGGGGTTTTCCCAATATCTACACGTACACCA
>JBEKOY010000230.1:0-5827 GCA_049521295.1 Polyangiaceae bacterium
CGACTTCACGCACTGTTGCCGAATGCCACCGCCGCCCGCCGCGACCTGCCCCTCTCGCACGCCCCCCGCCAGACCCCCCCCTCGTACTCCCCGCCCCGCAGCCGTGCCGCAAGGACACGTTGGAACGTGAGCGGCATGGAGAAGGACAAGACGGGCGTGGAAACGGATATGGGCAGGTTGCGAACACAGACCCACTACCGGAGCCACGCCCATGCCCATGACAGCACAAGCCGTAGCCCAGGTCGACGTTTTCGATGCAGCTCGCGAGGAACTGGAGAGGATGATCGGCCAGCTGCGCGAAGGAGACGCTCGGCCGCACACGGAGGTGATCGGCGAGTTGCGCGAGGGCGGAGCGGAGGTGCAGCGTCGCCTGTTACAGGGCTGGCTCGATCGGTTGCTGAAGCAGGAGCGGGCCGAGAGGCCGAGGTGGGCGCTGCCCGAGGGAAGCCGAGTGCGTGAGCGAGAGCGACGGTTGGAGATGGACTTTGGCCGGGTGCTGGTGAGGCGGCACGGGATCACCTTGGCCGGCGAGACGCAGGCGAAGTTCCCGATGGACAGCCACCTGAACCTGCCGCCCGAGATCTACGCGCTGTCGTTGCGAGAAGAGGTCGCGGACGCCGCCGTGGATGCGTCGTTCGACCGGAGCGTCGCGCGGGTCGATCAGGCCACGGCGGGTCATGTGCCCAAGCGGCAGGCCGAGCAGCAGGTCATCCGAGCGGCAACCGACTTTGAGGCCTTCTACGAGACGCGCACGCCGCCCGCCAACGACGCGCTCAGCCGCCGGGCGTTGCAGGTCATGTCGTCGGACGGCAAGGGCGTGACGATGCGGCCCGAAGCCCTGCGGGACGCGATGCGCAAGGCGGCAGAGGCGGCCGACGTGGAAGCCCTACGCGGCGACCCGATGGCCGAACGCAAGGCGCGGCGATCGGACAAGCGCATGGCGGTGGTCACGGCAGTCTGGGAACAAGAGCCTCATGTCCGCACCGCTCACGACGTGCTCGAACGGCTTGGACGCGATCCCGCAGGTCGAAAGCGAAGACCCCGCTCGGACAAAGCGCCGAGGCCGCAGAACAAGCGACTCGCTGCAAGCCTGACCAAGACCTACGCCGAGGGCATCGCCGAGATGTTTGACGAAGCCCAGCGAAGAAACCCCGACGGCGAGCGGCGCAACGTCGTGCTGCTCGACGGCGACGAGAAGCAGATCGAGTACGTCCAGGCCGAGGCGCAGAAGCGCACGATGAGCATCACCTTGGTGCTCGACCTGATCCACGTGATCCACTACCTATGGACGATCGCGCTGATGCTTTGCGCCAGCGAGCGCAAGGAGGCGGACGCATGGGTGAGCCACGTCTTGATGCAATTGCTCACACGCCACCCGCTCGACGTCGTGGCCACCATCCGGCAGACCGCGACCAATCGACGGCTCACGCTCGCCGACCGCCAGGCGGTCGACGAGGCCACCGAGTACCTGCGCAAGAACTCCCTCTACATCCACTACGCTCAGTTCCTTGTCGACGGCCTGCCCATTGCCACAGGCGTCATCGAGGGAGCTTGCCGCCATCTCGTACAGGATCGCATGGGCATAACCGGCGCGCGCTGGGGCTTGGCTGTCGCCGAAGCCGTGCTCAAGCTCCGCGCCATCCGCACCAGCGGCGACTGGCACGAGTACTGGCGCTTCCACCGCGACAAGGAACACCGGCGCAACCACCCCTACGCCGCAGCCGCTTGATCACGCCGGCTCAGATCGAGCCGCACCCATTCTGACCCGCTAGGTCGCTATGTCAGGTTTCCAATTATGTGTTGGCGAATTACATTGTTTTCCTCCTGACCGAAGCATCAAGGCGCACGGCAAGGCGCACGGCAAGGCGCACGGCAAGATAAAGGAGTAGAGCTACGCGGGTTTCAAGAGTTGAGAATGACTTAGGAAAGTATAGAGCTACGGGCCTATGCCGTAGCTCCACGACTTCGATAACGCGTTGAACCCAAACGGGAAAAGGTGGATGTATCCGTGAAAGACCTCGACGATCTCCCTAATTTTCGGCCTCGGATGGGCGGAGGGCGAAAATCGACGTCGCGGAGCGGCGCAGGGCCGTTTCACAGCCCGCTTCTGTCGCGGATCGCGCGCAGCGCCGGCGCCGCAGAGCCGCGCGCTCACCGGTGGCGGTCCGACGACCGGACGCCACGGCGCGACGCGTGGTCGTGAAGGCTCACGTCGCGCGCATGGGTCCGAGCGGCGCGAAGGCGGCCGCCCTGCACCCTGCGGTAGGCACCGAACAGGCCGACTCTGCCTGCTTGTTCGTGACCCGGACCTGTCGGCGCCCCTGAGCCAGTCGTCCTTACCCCCACCCGGATCCGCCGCGGCCGCAGCATTCGCCTCTCGCCTCCCCGACCGGCGGACCGATTTGAGTGGGTTGGGCCCGGGGTCGACGGTGCAACCGCCCCCGTGATAGCTGAGGCATCGTGTCCACCCCGGAGTTGCATCGCAACGTGGCCTCGCGCGCTTCGGCGCTGCGCGCGCGCCTCAATGCCGCAGCCACCCTCGGCGGCATCGATCCCGTCCAGGCCGCCCAGGAGGCGCGGCGGATGTTCGAGGACATCGCCGACGACATGCGCGTGCGTTGGCTCAACCTGGAGCTCGGTGGCTATGGCAGCCTGGTCGATGCGCGGCCCTTGCACGACGTGCTCGGAGTACCCGCAGGCCACCGCTTGGTCGCGCACGTGGCGGCATACCGCACGCACCGCGCGGCAGCACTGCCGCCGGACCCTCGGCGCGGGCCCTTTCAACACTTCTTTGTCGAGCCCATCGGCGAGCTGGCGGGTGCGCGGCAGGTTGTCCGGACACGGTTCGGCCAGCCGCAGGCCGGTGAGCTCCTGGAGGTCGACCTACGTCCACGCGGGTTGCCGGACTATCCGACGAGGGCGAACTTCTCCCGAGACGTGTTCGAGCGCGTGGTCGAGGGCTTCGTGGCCGTGCTCTACCTGCAGCTTGGGTCGGCCACGGCATGATGGACATCGATGCCCTGCAACGGCTCCATCCGGGCTTGCCGGGGTGGCGTGTGGGGGAGCTCACCGGATACGCGGCGATCGCGCTGCAACGTCGACACCGCCCTGGCAAGACGCTTGCGCTGACACTCGGCGGCAAGCCCATCGCCGAGACGCTCACATGGTCCCCGCGATCCGGTGTGCACATGGTCGATGACGATCGCGCGACCGACGCGGGCGCCGAGGGCGTGGCTCTGACGATCGTCGGCCACCATCGCAAGTGGAGGATCGAGCGTCGGCTCACTTCACGCCGGGGCAAGCGGGAGGCGGACTGGCTGCTCTACGATCCAGAGGCCGGCAAGAAGATCGTGCTCGAAATCAGCGGCACCGACGAGGGGCCGTTCGAAGCGCGCGTTCGCGAGAAGAGAGGGCAGATCAGGCTGGCGACGCGCAGAGGTAGGCCGGTCGTTTCCGTGGTACGGTTCCTGGAACCCAAGGCGATGCTGGAGGCCTGAGCCGGTGCCCGCAACAAGCGACGATCTGAACGCTCGCGTCACGGACGCCATCTTGCGCGCGGAGCGTGCCGCGCCCGATTCGGACGAGGCAGCGTTCCTCTACCGGCAGGTCTCCGAGCTCGAGGAGCAGATCAGCGAGATCACGACACCGGAAACCGTCGAGGGCGGCGTAGCTCGCGTGGGCGCCGTGACCGCGGCACTTGACGCGGACGACTGGGTCCGCGCCTCTCGGCTCGCCGAGGCATACCTCGTTGGCGCTCCAGCCGATCTCGAGGAGGAGCTTCGAGACCTTCTTGCCGAAGTCGACCTGGTAGCCCGCAAGGTGGCGGAGCCCGATGTACGCCCCGTGGAAGCCAATCTCGAGGCGCTCGCGGCGTAGTCGTCGGCTCCCTCGCCCCTGCGCTCCGTCCTGTCGCAAATCCCAAATCGGTAACGCCGACGTACCCGCCGGCCCCTTCAACCGGCCATTTTCTGGGCGAAACGGCCCGGACTCGATGTCCTCAAGCGAAGGACGGTCGGGCCAACCTCGAGTAGAACCCGGACCCGATTGAGCCACTGCGGAGCCGTAGGGCGATCCGGCTCAATCCAACACCGAACGGGCTCGACGCTCCGACGCACCTCTCGCCGCGGGAAGCGGTTGGCCAATTGCCCATGATTCGCGCGCATCATCCGGGAACCCCCGCCTTTTGCACTGGCTTGCAAAGCCAGTTTCGACCGCGCGCGGCCTGGGTCACACCGAGACTGTCGGAGCGCCGAAGGCATGTCAAGGGTCCGTTCAAAGCGTGTCGCTCGATGAACAGCCGCGGATCCGGCGCGGAAACATATCGCATCTGAGGTGCGTTCGTTGTCGCGACGACACGCCATCCGTGGGTTGAGTTCACGTGCGAAGTAGCCCGGCTTCCGCGCCAGTCCATCGAGTCTCCGAGCCCCGACTGAGAGCTCACGCTCACGGCGAATCGGCATCCCCCGAGCGCCGGCCGCATTCGGCGACCCCGGAACTTGCGGACCGTGTGTTAACGGTCACCCAGATCCGACTCATTTTGCCCACCGGGATCCGATCCTTTTTGACCGTAGAGTTCGATTCAAACAGGAGTTGTGCGCTCAGGTCGATGAAGCGTGGCGGCAAGGAAGAGACCGGCCCGCGACCGCGCCTTTGACGGATGGCCGCGCCACGTGGAAGATGGTTATGTACCCGATGCCTCTTCCATTCCTTACCGAGGCGCGCATGACCAGCTGCGCCGGGCTTTATCACGTTCGACAAGCCGCTCCACCGTCCTGTAGCCCATGATGCCGGCGCGACCGCGATCGACCGAGCCAGCCGCCGAGCACGGATGGCCCATACGAGTGGCCATACCCCCCCGTCCCCGGCCGAGCCGCTTGATCCCGGCGTCTTCGAGATCTTCGTCGAGCTTGCAGGGTGCGGTTGCGCATGATCCGGACTCCTTTGGCGACTTGTCCCAGATGTGCCCGGCACATTCGGCTCGATGAGCCGGCTTGTCCGTTTTGCCGGCATGACTTGCCCTCGTCGTTCCGACGCGTCCAAGCACCGCCATTGCCGGCCGAGCGGCTCAGTCGCGCGGCTCTTTATGCCCTGCGAGTCGGAGCGATCTCCGCAACTGCGGCGGCGTGTGGCGGCGAGTCTACGTCCACGGTTGCGCCTTCCCATGCCGCGGCCGCAGCCGACGCCAACGTGGCTGACGCCGACGACGACGGCGCGATTCTCGATTCCGCCCTCGGGGTCCCTTTGGACGCACTTCCGGCGACCGACGTCACGACGAGCGCCCTGTACGGAGGCGTTTTCCCGCTGGAGGCCGGGGTGCCCGAGCCGGACGCCAACTTCCTCGTACCCTACGGCCTTCCGCCGCCTCGATAGCCGCACGTTCTGTCTGCCACGTGGATAGGACAAATTCTTCCCAGCGCCCGCTCGGGAGCGGACGCGAGTGCAGGCGCTACAATCAGACGCGCGTGTGCGTGGTGTAACGCGATCTTCTTCGCCTGCCGCCGTTGCCATCGCGGGCAGGTGCGCTGCGGCCCCGAGTGCCGAGCGCCGAGCGCTCCCGGAGACTGCGAGCATCGATGGCGTTCCGACGCCTGACGCGGTGACGGCGATGATCGCCCGCTTCGATCAACTCCACCACGCGCCTGCCCATGGCCCGCACGCACGATGTCTTCGTCGTCCACGAGCAAAACCCGACCGCCGGGCTGGCCCAGGCGGTCGGCTACGACCTCGAAGGTATTGGAATGGCGGTCCGGGCCCTCGAAGGTTTGCGGTTCGGCGGGGAGGTTGGAGTCCGAAGCGGACACGGCCGCCCGCTCCGCTTTGGCCATGC
>JBEKOY010000231.1:0-5709 GCA_049521295.1 Polyangiaceae bacterium
CGAAGACTCGGGTGAAGGTCGTTGGACGGTGCAGGCCTCAATCGACCAGAACGTTCCGGCCCCAATCATCACGCTGAGCCTGCAGACGCGCTTCCGGTCGCGCCAGGACGAGTCGTACGGCGCGAAGATCCTCGCCGCGCTGCGCAATCAATTCGGCGGCCATTCGGTGAAAAAGGCCTGACGCCTTTATCGTGCTAGCGGGCACCCTGGTTCCCGGAACGTGTTCAAGAGCCGTCGCGTTCGATTCGAACGCTTCGAAAGGCCCGAACAGCGGGCGGCACGCGCGCGCGAGGTGAGTGGAGCCAATGCCAGCCGGCGCATCGAATCGCGGACCAGGCCGTTAGAACGGCTCCGCCACTGGGCTATCGTGAAGGCAGGAGGGACTTGCATGAAGCTTCTTGGCACTCGGCCCAGGTCACTACGCGCTTTGTTCGTGTGCGTTACGGCGGCCGCGGCGCTAGCGGGCATCTTTGGCTCTGGAATCGCGAAAGCGGACGGTGCGTCTGCACAACCGTCCCCACCGCCGCCGCCTTCGTTGCCGGCCCCGCCGGTACCCGCTGCGCCGCCTCCGCCGCCCGAATACGCCTATCCACCGGGGTACTACGCGGGGCCCCCCCGAGCTCCCCTCGTCATTTCCGATTGGCCAGAGGACGAGCCAGCTCCCCCGGGTTATCACCGGTCCATGCGGATGCGCAGGGGACCGATCATCGGAGGGTCGATTCTCTTTGGGGTCACGTACACAACGACAGTGCTCGTCGCGGCGGCATTGCGGGACGCCGGCAATGCCACCTTTGGCTGGCTCTACCTGCCCGCGATTGGCCCGCTCATCGAGTTGACCAATTCGGGGAGCGCTACCGCGTCCACGTTTCTCGTTCTCGACGGTCTGGCTCAATCGGCCGGCCTCGCGCTGCTCATTTGGGGTCTGACTTCGCCGAGCCCCGTGCTCGTACGAAATCAGATCGATGGGCCCCGCGTCATGCCGGCGCCCATCGTGTTCGCTCACGGCGGGTCGGGTTTCGGTCTCGTCGGCATGTTCTGAACGATTCGCCTCGCTGATGCCGGCGTGTCCTCCCGTCCGCGGGGATCGAGCTCGATCTTTGGCGTGGCGGAGACGAAGGCGTCGTGACGGCGCTAGGATGCCCGTGTGCGTTTCGCGCGAGCCCGTCGCCTCGTTGCGCCGGCGGCTTTGCTCGTTGCGTGCGCCCTTGCACTTCCCCTGGCGTGCGCCCGCGTGCAGGCGCGTAGCCCACCTAACCAAGTCGAACGTCGGGCCCGCGAGCGCGTGTCAAGCAACATCGAGCGTCGGGACTACGCCGGTTCGGTTGCGTGTGCGGGATGCCATGCCGCGATCGCGGCTGCGTGGGCAGGATCGCCGATGCATCGGATGACGCGCGAAGCCAATGGCGCCGAGGTCCGTGCACCGTTCGACGGCACGCAATGGCGCTTCAAAGAGGATTCGGTCGTTCTGGATCGCCGCGGCGGCGACCGGTTCTTCCACATCGAGACCTCGCGTGGCGCTCGAAACGACTACCGTGTCACACTGGTTCTCGGAGGGCGCACGCGCGAGGATTTCGTCGGCGTCGACGTGGTGACGGGGGGCGACGAACTCGTGCTTCCCGTCTCGTACGTCTTCAAGACGGGCGCGCTTCGCTACAAAGGGTACTCGGTCATGGTGCACGAGCGCACGGGCTTGCGCGCCGGGCCGCGCTGGAAAAATGCTTGCGTGTTTTGCCACAACACAGTCCCCCAAATCGATCGCGTGCTGGGTGCAGTCTGCGGACCGAAACCAAGCCCGTACCAGGGTGAACAGGTCGACCGCTGGCTTCCTATCGAGCGGCGCCAGACAACCAGCGTTGTCGAAAATGGCGCTTTCGCGCAGTCAGTGGCCGCTGAATCCATGCATCTCGGGCACACCTTGCGGAGGGAGTCAGAACCCGCTGGCGCGCTCGCGTGCCAAGCGATTGGAATTGTCCGGTCGGATTTCGACCGGTCGTCGCTTCTGGAGGTGGGGATCGGTTGCGAGGCGTGCCATGGGGGTGCCCGCGAGCACGCGCTCGACCCCGGTGTGCGCCCATCGCTCTCGCCTGCGGCGCCGTGGCTACGCGTCGATGTGCCGAATCCGAGCCCGGCAGCAGCGATCAATCGCGTCTGTGCGGGTTGTCATCAGGTACTTTTCTCCCGCTATCCGTTTACCTGGGAGGGTGGCCGGCGCGATGCGGGCGCCGGTGGCAGCCACATCAACTCGGGCGAAGGCCGCGATTTCTTGCTCGGCGGGTGCGCGAGCGCGATGGCGTGCACCGCTTGCCACGACCCACATGGGTCAGGTGATGCCGTCGCGCTCGACGCTTTGGCGACCCCCGCCGGCAATGCGACCTGCACGCGTTGCCACGCCGATCTCGCCGACCGCGGTCGGTTGCGCAACCACTCTCATCACGACCCGGCGGGGGCAGGGGGGGCGTGTGTCGCTTGCCACATGCCGCGCAAGAACATGGGGCTCGACGGGTCGCTGACACGGTACCATCGGATCGGCTCACCCACTGACCCAGCCCGAGTCCTCGGAGATCGTCCGCTCGAGTGCGCTCTGTGCCACGGTGATCGCAGCGTGCGGACCTTGGTGGACGCGATGGAGGCGTGGTGGCCGGTCCGATACCCCCGACCGCGACTTGAGGAGCTTTATGGATCGTTGGACGCGAACGTGATCCGAACCACGCTCGATCGCGGAAAGCCCCACGAAAAGGTTGTCGCGATCGCCGCCCTCGGCGAGGCGCGAGCCCGCGATGCAGCTTCGCGGGTGGCGCGAGAGCTGCTCGACGAATATCCGCTGGTTCGCGAGTGGGCCAAGCGCGCGCTCACGTCCATCCTGGGGCGTTGCGATGTGGACCTCGCGGCCGACGACGATACGATCCGGCGCCAGGCGCTGTCTTCGTGCGGCGGCGCCACTCTCGAAGCCGCTCCGGCAAAGGAACCTGCCCGGCGGGGGCGGGGATCCGACTGGCCGGCGTCCTCGGACGAGGATCCGGAGGACTGATCGATGCAGAAGGACGGCATTCGCATCGTCGACTGGTACCGCGCCGACCCGTGGCCTCGGATGCGCCGTACGCTGGTGACGGGGCCGGCCGGACTGACGCTCGGTGCCTTGGTGGTCGCGGTGTCGTTCTTGACGTCGTCGTCGGAGCAGCTGCGAGCCTATGCGGCGAGCAGCGGTCTCGTCCTCGTGGCGGGCGCTGCGATCTTCACCGTTGCATCGATGCACGGCATCTTACGCGATGACGCATATCTCGCGATCCGAACGGACGGCGTGATCCTGCAGTACGCATCGCAGCAGACTCTCGTCGGCTGGGACGCGCTGGCTCGCGCGCGCTGGGACGACCTGCGCGGTGAGCTGGTGCTCGATCGAGCCTTCGGGGGCCCAATCGTCATTGGGCGGGCGTTTGCGCGCATTAGCGGATCCGCGCTAGCGGATCGAATCGAGCACGCGCGGCGCAAGGCGGCGATGGGTCTGCTGCGGTGAAGGCAGTCCTTCGCCACGCGCACGTGGCCGGGTTGCCGACGCTGCTTGGCATACACTTCCATGCGTCCCGGGTCCCCGGGCGGTGTCTTGGTCGCTCCGTACGTCACCGCCCAGGGCCAGCCGCACCACTTCGTGCTAAGGCGCCCGGCCGTGCTTTCGCCCCACGACCGCCTTCGCGCCCTGTACGCCCAGAAACCCGTCGTCCTCGCTCCGATGGAAGACGTAACGGACGTCGTGTTTCGGCGCCTCGCCAGGGGTTGCGGCGCGACGATCGCGTTGACCGAATTCGTGAACGTCGAAGGGCTTCTGCGCGGCTGCCGGAATGCGAAACGGAAAGTGGAGCTTGGACCCGGAGATGATCTCACCTCGATTCAGATCTACGGGGCGAACCCCGAACGGCTGAGTGAGGCGGCGGCCGTTGCGGAGGAGGCGCAGCCGCTGTCCATCGACATCAACTGCGGCTGCTGGGTGCCGAAAATCGCGGGGCGTGGCGCTGGCGCCGGCTGGCTGCGTGACCCGGCTGCGATGGTGGCGATGGCGCGTCTCGTCGTGTCGCGTGTCTCCCTCCCCGTCACCGTGAAGACGCGCGTCGGTCTCGGACCGGAATCGGACATGCCTATCGTGGATTTAGCGCGACGGCTCGAGGACGCGGGCGTCGCAGCCATCACCGTTCACTGCCGCACCGCGCGGATGGGGCACTCCGGGGTGGCCGACTGGTCATGGGCCGCGCGGGCTCGCGCCGCCGTGACGATCCCGGTGCTCGTGAACGGCGACGTGCGGACGGCGCAGGATGCTCGACGTGCAATGGATGAGACAGGATGCGAAGGCGTGATGGTGGGTCGTCGCGCCATCGAGCACCCATGGATTTTTCGAGAGGCAAGGGGACTCTTGGACCGGGGAGAGCTCGTCGCGGGCCCGACGCCGCACGAGCGCCTCTCGCTGTGCGCCGAACACCTGATCGCGAATGCACGGCAACGCGGGCTGCCATTCGGGGTCCGTTGTACGCGCCGCCATCTCTCCGGCTACTTGAAAGGGCTCGCGGGTGCCGCCGCTCTGCGGCAGCAGCTCAACGCGTGCGATTCGTTGGAGGGATCGCTGGCCATCCTGCACGGCGCACGCGAAGCCGCCTGATGTTTCCGCGAAGTGCAGCGAAGAGACGCGAGGCTTGCGGCCCCGCCGCCCGCCTGCCGATCCGTGTCCGTGTCGAGCGGGTCGCGGCAAGCTCCTTCGTGCGACTGCCGCCGAGACTGCTCCGCGGTGTCGTCGGCCACCCGATCCGGTCGCCCGATGGGTTCACCCTCGATCTGCAATCGCAGGCATTGCTTTGGTTGATTCGAGTGAGCGGGGCCGAGATGCACCGTGGCGACCTCACCCGCTCGCGGTGGCACTTCGATCGGGCGTCCCAGGTCCTCGAGCCGAAGGCCGTCGGGCCATTGCGTGTGTTCGACCGAGAGGTGCCCGGAGGCGCAGGCCCGCGGCCCGCGCGTGTGTACGTCTCGGCCATCGGCCCTGTGGGCTCCCGTCCCGCCATCGTATGGTTTCACGGTGGCGGCTTCGTCCTAGGGTCGATTGGATCGCATGACGGCGTGTGCCGCGCGCTGGCAAGCCAAGCCGGGGTCGTCGTGATCGCCGTCGACTATCGGCTCGCGCCGGAGCATCGCTTTCCGGCTGGCCTCGAAGACGCGATCGCCGCGACACGGTGGACGCTCGAGAGCGGCCACCAAATCGGCGTCGATGCGCGATTCGTTGCGGTGGGCGGCGACAGCGCGGGCGGCAATCTCGCCGCTGGCGTCGCCTTGGCCCTTCGAGGAGCTGCGCGCCGTCCCGCGTTTCAGCTACTCGTCTATCCCGCCACGGACGCAACCCGGACGGAGCCCTCCCACAGGCATTTTCGCGATGGCTTCCTTCTGACCGGTCAAAACATTCGCTGGTTTCTCGATCAATACTTGCCGGACGCGCGGCTGGTCACCGACGCTCGAGTCTCGCCCCTTCTGGCTGGGGACCTATCCGGTTTGGCGCCGGCTCTGACGATGGTCGCAGGCTTCGACCCGTTGCGTGACGAGGGGTCCCTCTATTCCGAGCGGATGCGTGCGGCCGGCGTCGAGGTCGAGACCGTCTGCTCTCGAGGATCGCTGCACGGGTTTCTCAACACGGCAGGAGGTCTCGACGAGTCGGCTCGACTGTTTGCGCTCGCAGCC
>JBEKOY010000232.1:0-6004 GCA_049521295.1 Polyangiaceae bacterium
GAGCAACGACAACGCGTCGCTTGGCGCGATCGGGCGTCGGTCGCGTCTCGGCGGACTCCTCAATTTCTACCGTCGCGAGGCTGCGTGAAGAGCGGCGACGGCTTTTCGGACATCACGGGTTCCGGTCCGCACGGAACGCTCCCGAGCCAAGTCTGCTGCCCCGGTCGAGGCCATCCCCGTGCTCGGCGGCCTTCATCATGACTACCGCGCCGCTGCCTGAAGCCGGCGGACAGTCCAGGGAGCCAGGACAGCCTTGTGATCATCATAAATCTGCCTACTACAACGAGGACCGCCAGCGCAGATTCTCAAGTCTGTCGATGATCACGCGGAACGAGGCTCGCTCGCCGTGAGCCCGACAACTTCGAGTCGCTCGTCGGTCGCTAGGTACCAAACCCAGAGGCGGTGCTCGGGCACGCGGCGCCCGTGGGCGAGGACCGGGAGACGCCCTTCGCGCTCGAGCGCCATGAGCACGTCGGCGTGCCCCGGCAGTTCGCGGGCGTCGCACAAGTCGCGCACGACGCGCCCGACTGCCCGCCGTGCGCCGGGACTACACCCCAACGCCACGAAGCGCTTGGTCAGGTCGCCGATGTACGGGACGCGTGTCGGCACTCGTCAATCTGCTCCGGAAGCTCGCCCGTCTCGGCCCAGCGATCGAGCTCCTCGCGCGTCAGCGCACGGGTCTCGCCACGTTCGCCCGCTTCGATGCCAGCGTGCACGTGGGCCTCCTCGTCAGCAGGAAGGCGCACGAGCGGTGGGAGCCTCGACCTGGGTGCCATGAAATGAAGCCTAGCTCCATCCGCGGGACGCGGAAACCCGGGTCACGAGGTCCCCCAAGATCGCTCCAGAGCCTGAGACCGCGGCGGTGCAGCCCCCCGGTCTTCGGGCCGCAGCTGGGCGATCGCCGAACCATGCCCCCTCGCACAATCCCGCACACCACTTTGCGCACCGCCTCGGTGTAACGGCGCGGACGCCGCGGTACGGTAGGAATCGCTTCATCGCCTCTCAAGGCTGGGCCCGAGGACTTGTCTTTTGCCGCTTGCGCGCGGTAGCTCGTCTACGGTGCGGCACGCGGAACACTTTCTCTCGCGTCTCGATCGTCTCCCTCGCAGCGAAGTCGACCTCGCGCTCGATCTCTATCGTGACCCCGACTTGCTCCGGGCCGTTCTCGCCGGGGTCTCTCTGCCGGAAGGAGCGCAGCGAGTCGCTGTCTCGATCGACGACCCGGTGCTCGGCCCGTTCCTGATCGTCACGCGCGAAGGCCGTTTCGTCACGTGCCTCGGCCGCGGGATGCGATCGGGCGACCTGCCCGTCGTGACGCGGGCCGAGCTCGACGCCCTCTCGAGAAGGATGGCCCGGCTGCGCCAGAAGGTGGCCGTCGAGGCCAAGGTCCAAGAGCGCGCGAGCGCGCATTTGCTGCGGCGCCTCCTCGTCGCGGCGGATACAGTAAGCCGGGAGGACTTCCTCGCCGTAGCAGCCTGGGAGCCGCTCCTCGGTCCGACCTTCGTCGACCTCTATTTGGCGATGGCGACAGAGCTCCTAGAGCAGTCCCCCGTGCTTCGCCGGGTGCGAATTCGCGGGACCAACGCGGAGGAGGTCCTGCACACGTATTGGAATCTCTTGCATGCGGCTGGACACATGGCGCTACTCGCGGCGATGGCCGCCGATCGGGAGTACTACGCGTCCATGACCGAGGTGCACACGGGCGCGCGCGCCGCCTTCAGCTACGCGCTCACCGGAACGGGCGTGGTCGCGTTCATCGTGAAGGGCGCTTGGGCGGCGGGCCGCATGGGCAAGCTCATGCTGCCCGACTACAAGCGCGCCCTCGCCCAGGACATCGCGTTCTACGAGCTACTCGACACGCTCTTCGCGCTGCTCGCCATCGGGACCCGCTCGCAGGGGACGCACGCCGAGATTGGGAAGGCGCTACGCGCCGCGCCCCACCTGGCTCGCACGACGGAGGCACAGCGCCTGCGCGACGTCATGGGGCGCGAGGTCGAGCTCTGCTGCCTCGCGACGGCCAACATGCTCGATACGAGTGCCGACGAGATCGATGCGACACGCCTCAGGCTGGGCGAGTCGTTCTTCGAGCTGGGAGCGGGGACGCCCGACGGCGTTCGCGAAGAGCTCGTGCGCACGCTCCCTCTTCTCTCGTGGACCGATGGCATTACAGACGGCCAGAAGTTCCTCCGGTCTCTGACGCTCATCGCCGCGTCGGCCCGCGGAGGGCCCGAGCAATTCTATTTGCCCAGCGAGATCGCCCGCCCGCTTCGCGTTCAGTGGAAGCCCGAACTCGTCTGGACGCTGCTCGATCCCCTCATCCGGACGGAGCGCGCGGGGCGGAAACCCTCGGTGCGGGCGTCGTCCGTGGGACGAAATGATCCCTGCCCGTGCGGCAGCGGTCAAAAGTGGAAGAGATGCTGCGGCCGGTAGGCCGCCCGCGATCCGAGGCAACGTCTCGGGCCGGACCTATTCAAGTTCGCGCATGCCATCAGCTCGCAATTCAACGCCCTTCCCCTAGTCACCGTCCCGCAAGTCTCGCGCGCGATGCGCTGTGGCGCGTAGGCGACGTGTGCGATCAGGATGCGTTGGTCCAGCCTTATCGCCGCGGAGCAGCATGATGCGCAACGCGTTCCGTTCTTCGAACGCTGGCGCTTGTTTTGTCGCGCTCTGCTCGCTGACTGCGGGCTGCTCGATCGGCGTCATGGCTGTCCTGGCTCCTTGGGCTGTCCGCCGGCTTCAGGCAGCGGCGCGGTAGTCATGATGAAGGCCGCCGAGCACGGGGATGGCCTCGACCGGGCCAGCAAACTTGGCTCGGGAGCGTTCCGTGCGGACCGGAGCCTGCTGGCCGATGCCCTGGTGAGGCCGAGCCGGGTTGAAGTAGCTCAGGGCATACTCGGCGAGGACATACCGCAGGTGCCGCTCCGACAGGATGATCACGTGGTCGAGGCACTCGCGGCGGACGCTACCCAAGAAGCGTTCGCACACCGCATTCATCAGGGGCGCCCGGACCGCGGTGTGCAGGACGCGCGTCCCGACGCCCGCGGCGACGCGGTCGAAGACGGCTCCGAACTTGTCGTCGCGATCGCGGATGATGAACTGCGGCGCGTGCCCGAAGGGCGTCGCGTTGCGAATCTGCTGCGCAGTCCACGCTTGCGTGGGAGCGCGCGTCACCGACACCTGCACGACGCGCTTGGCGTTCACGTCCACGATGAAGAAGGCGTAGATGGGACGGAACCAGATGTCGTAGGTCTGCAGGAAGTCGCACGCCCAGACGGTGTGGTTTCGCAGGAAGGTCCGCCAGCGTTGTCCGGGGCGAGGCGCGACGGGCCCCGCGCCGCCTCGCATATACCGTTGAACTGTGCGCTTCGCGATGCGGACGCCGAGCTTCAAGAGCTCGCCTCGAATCCGCTCGGCTCCCCAGAGCCGGTTGTCGGTCGCCATGCGGTGGATGAGGGCGACAACCTCCGGCGCGACGCGCGGTTCGCGTGGACCGTGCTGGCGGGATGCCCGCCGCCAGAACACTCGGAATCCTTCCCTGTGCCATCGCAGGACCGTCTCCGGCTTGACCAGGAGCAGGGCCTGGCGCCAGCCGCGATAGAGGCTCGCGAGCAGCACGAGCAGGCCTCGCTCGTGGACGCGAAAGGCCGGGCGTTTGACGGCGCGCGAGGCGACGATGAGCTGCTGCCGAAGGAGCGCGTTCTCGGCGATGAGCTCGGCGCGGGAGCGGGTCAGGTCGGCGATGAATCCGCTCGCGACGCCCGAAGGACGGCACGCTTGGCGGAGCGCCCTCATCGCCCGGGCTGCACGATCGCTCAGGAGTCGCTGGCGAACAAGCCTTGATGATCGCCCTCGGATCGGCTCGGATCGCGCCGTGCTCCGCGTCCCCGTCTCCCGGCTTGCGGCCAGGGTCGCCGATCTGGCGGGGGAGGAGGGAAGTAGCCAACACAGCGCTTTCCGGGAAAACCGAGCGACTTCGCGAACTTGGCCACTAACAGGATGAAACCACTCCGGAATGCTCGTGCCGTCTCGATCCCTTCAGTTCCCTCTCGTTCCCTCTCTCGCTGCAGAGTCGGAGCAACATAGGAGCAACGATCCTGAGCTCAGGTCCAGACATGATCGCGAGGCAGACGCGCGAGCGAGCTGCCTCGGTTAGAGCTCGCCGAACGCGAGGTTGGGCTTCGCGATGTCGCTGAGCGCGTGGTTGACCAAGTTGCATTAGTGGGTTGACGAAGTTGCTCTCGAATGCCACCCTAAGGATCATGATTGGTGACGTGTCCGTTCACGGGCGGCGAATCGTCGTGAAGACGAAGGCACGCGGCGACTTCCTACTGCGAGTCGCCCACGCAACGGCCGACGTGCCCGAGGCCGAGCTGGGTGGCCCCAGGGTCCTCCGAGTGCTGCTCAATCGGCTCGCGGATAACCTGCTTCCGACGGACGACCCGCTGGTTCATGCGCGGCTGCGTGGCCTGCTTGCCATGCGGGAGCTCCTCAACGCAAACGGAGGGGCGCTTTCCGCAGACGACGTCCGGACGATGCTTGGCATCTCGCGGCAAGCCGTGGACAAACGCCGCAGAGCCGGGAGGCTACTCGCCGTCGAGCTGCCTCGCCGGGGACTTTTCTATCCTGCGTGGCAGTTCACCCCTGCAGGCAGCACCCTTTCCGGCATGACCGAGATTCTGGCGGCGCTGAGGAAGCACCAAGTCGACGGTTGGGCACAGCTGCGGTTCTTTTTGAGCCTCAACGACCGGCTCGGCGGACGGCGCCCGATCGACGTCATCGGCGAAGGAGATGTCGATGCCGTGTTGGAAGCCGTCGGCGCGTTCGATGAGCATGGCGCCGCGTGAGCGTGCAGCACCCCGATCCGCCGGGGTCGACCGACGCGTTGCGGCTGCTCATCCGACGCATCTCCTACGGTTGGTACCGCATCCACCACACCGGCAACCCCCCCCTACAGTTTGGCACGAGACCGAGCAACCGGTTTGATTCGCCGGCCGGTGAATTCGGCGTGCTCTACGTCGCCAAGGACGCGTACGGAGCCTTCATCGAAACGTTCGGCCATGAGACCGGACGAACACCGCTGGTCACACAGGCCGAGCTGCAAGCCCGCGAGATCTCCATCGTCAGCAGTACGCGGGCGCTACGGCTCGTCGATCTCCGGGGCGAAGGGCTATCCCGCATGGGCGCGGACGCAGCGCTCACCAGCGGGTCCGATTATGCCCTTTCACGACGTTGGGCGATGGCCCTTTATCGCCATCCGAGGCAACCCGACGGCATACTGTACCGGGCGCGTCACGACCCCGCTCGAACGTGCGCCGCTCTCTTCGATCGCGCGGCTCTCGCTCTTACGGCACGGCAAACCGGAACGCTGCTCGTCCCGGCCCATCTCGGCCTCCTAGCCGACATCCTCGACAGGTATGGCTATGGCCTCGGGTGAGGCGTGGGGCGGCGGGGACATGACCATCCAGACACACCGCTTGCCCTTGAGTTCCGGCGCGGCGGCTCGTCGTCGGCACGCTGCGAGGAAAGGCCAAAACGCCGAAGCGGTGGCGACTGGTCGCTCCAGAGGCTTTCGTCGATCGACACGCTGCTCTGCGGTCAGGAGGTGGGGACGATGACCTACTTTGTCCATGACGTCGTGACGAGCGCGGGAGCGAAGATCCTGTCGTTCAACGCGCAGCGGGAGCGAAGATCCTGTCGTTCAACGCGCAGCATCTTCGGATGACGCGGCGTCGCGCAAGAAGACCGACAGGCGCGACGCGTACTGGATCGCCAAGAGTCTTCAGACGGGGTTGATGCCTCACGCCGTTTTATATCCCGACGACCGAAGTACGACGCCTACGCAGCTTGCTGGCGCAGCGCCGAGCTGTGGTGATGCATTTTTCTCCGGATTCCTTCGGACGCAGCGCGTGCGGGGCCAACGCCCAGCATACCGCGTCGGCCACAGCGATTCGCGGGTGACAGGGACCGCGGCAGGCGCGAACCTCGCCGCGATGCTCGCCATCCT
>JBEKOY010000233.1:0-5671 GCA_049521295.1 Polyangiaceae bacterium
GAGCAGGGCGATGGTGTCTTTCACCAGAGCTTCGACTTGATGTGCCCCTTTGCCTTGATCAAGATGTCGACGAGCGCCCGATCGTAGAAGTTGCGAGGATACAGATCGGGCGACACCCGTCTTTTGTAGAGGGCACGACCTTCTTCGATTTCCTCGGCCAGCGAGTCGAAAAGGTTGTCGTTCTGAATGCCGCTGACGATCTTGTCCTCGTTGTAAAGGGACAGATCGCTCGCAATGGCGCGTGCGAGCCGGCGCGCCGCTTCCTCGGTCTCGATGAGGGGCATAAGGTCGATGATGCCGCTCGAGCGCACGGGAGTCAAAGCCTTCACCTTGGTTCGGCCACTGAGCTCTGGTAAGAGCGGCTTAGAGCTGTGCATGACGCTTCGCACGATCCTCCAGGCCATCGAAGACGCCGCGAAGGCTGAGCCGACGCGCGGCTTGCGTTTCGTGCCGGAATCCGGAGTGCCGGGGTTCCCGGGCCCCAGCCGTCCCCAGCCACCAGGCGGCGGCCTGGCGGACGGGCCGTTTGTCGCCGGCAGCGAGATCAGCGAGGCCTCGTTTTCGTACACCGCCGTCGAGCGCATCAGCGCTCGGTTCGGCGGGGCGCTCCAAGCTCTCGGCACCCGCAAGGGCGATCGGGTAGCCCTGATTTTGCCGGACAACGGAGACTTCGTATTGTGCTTTCTCGGCGCGATCCGGGCCGGGATCATTCCGGTGCCCATTTATCCGCCGATGTCCGTCGGTCAGCTTCAGGCCTACCTGGACAACACTCGCCACATCGTCGCGAAGAGCGGCGCGCGGGTGCTCATCACGACGACGCGGATCAAGCGTCTTCTCGGTACCGTGCAGGCCGCGTGTCCGGCGCTCGAGCAAGTCGTCGCAATCGAGGGAATCCGCGAGTCGAGCGAGCCGCTGAAGTCCCAGAAGATCGGAATCGACGACGTCGCCTTCCTTCAGTTCACGAGCGGATCCACTTCCCGCCCCAAGGGCGTCGCGCTCAGCCATGCCAATCTTGCCGCGAACATCGCGTGCATCATGGAAGAGGGGCTGCGCATTCGCGAGGACGACGTCGGAATCTCGTGGCTGCCGCTCTACCACGACATGGGGTTGATCGGCTTCGTGCTGGCGCCGCTTTATCACCGCACGCCCATCGTCTATCTGCCGTCGCTTCTTTTTCTGAAGCGCCCGGTCACTTGGTTTCAGGCGTTCAGCCGGCACGGCGGGTCCATCGCGTTCGGTCCGAACTTCGCCTACGCGTTGTGCATCAAGCGGATTCGCCGTGCCGATCTCGAAGGAATCGACCTTTCGAGATGGCGGGTCGCCGGGTGCGGGGCGGAACCGATCCGTCCGGAGACGCTCGAAAGCTTCGCCAGCGCGTTTGCGCCCGTCGGCTTCCGAAAAGAAGCCATCTGTGCATCGTACGGACTGGCGGAGTCGTCGCTCGCCGTGGCGTTCTCCGAGCTCGACGAAGGCTTGAAAACGATGAGCTTGGACGGCCCGCGGCTCTGGGATCACGGGCAAGCGACACCGGTTTCGGAGTCGGACGAGGCTGTCGTGCGCTTGGTCTCGTGCGGGCGCCCGTTCGCTCGCCACACGATCGCGATCTTCTCGGAAGACGACGCTTCGAACGAGCGGCCCCTGCCGGATGGCACGGTCGGCGAGGTGCGCATCACGGGCCCGAGCGTCATGCGCGGCTATTGGGAGGACGTGGAAGCCACGCGCGAGGCCTTTGCCGGAAGCGCGCTGCGAACCGGCGACCTGGGCTTTTTGTGCGACGGACACCTGTACATCTGCGGACGCAGCAAGGAAATCGTAATTGTCAACGGGCGCAACTACTACCCCCAGGACATGGAATGGGAGGCCGGTAAAGTCGTCGGTGTCCGCAAAGGCAACGTGGTGGCCTTCGGTGCGCGCGATCCGAGCGGCGTCGAGCGCGACCGCGAACGGGTGGTCGTCGCGTTCGAGGTGCAGGAGGCCGAGCGGCTGGGGCAATCGGCGAGCCTCATCGCCGAAGTGCGGCGCGTCGTGCAGGAGGGCATGGGCCTCACGCTCGACGACGTCGTCGCCCTACCCCCTGGCGCCCTTCCGAAAACGTCGAGCGGGAAACTGCAGCGTGCCAAGTCACGAGAGCTCTACGAGACGGGCGTGCTCATGGGGCGTCCGAGCTCGCGCGATCCCAGCAAGCTCGACACGGCGAAGCACGCCGCGATCAGCCAGCTCAACTACCTGAAGCTTGCCGTTCTCGGCAGCCGCAAGCGCAAGGACTGAGCCTTTCTCTCGGGCCGGCGTCGGCCGCGGCGCCAGGGTGCTCGCGGACCCCGTCCGCGCCTTTGCGGAATCTAGAATCGATTGCCGATCAGAATCGTTCTCACTAGGGTCGCCGCTCGATGGTCGCGACAGAGCGGGCGAACGCGATGCTGCGCGACCTTCGTCGATCCGGCCTGAAAATGACCCCACAGCGGATCGCGATCGTGCGCCTGTTCGCAAACGACCGGTCTCGTCCGACCGCACAGGATCTGTTCGAACGGCTTCGCCGGGACTTTGCTTCGATGAGTTTCGCTACCGTCTACAACACGATCGATACACTCGCGCGCGCCGGACTCACCGGCATCCTGCGGCTGTCCGGCAAACGGGGCGGGGCGGCACGCTTCGACCCCAACACCGCTCCGCATCATCACGCGGTATGCGATCGATGCGGCATACGGCCGAGCGGGACGCCTTCCTCCGCGGCGCGCTGGGCTTCGAAAACACCGTGTCGCTCGTCGTGCGAGGCAATCGGCTTCCGGCCCGCGAGGTGGCCCGAGACGCTGGCGTGGCCGACCGGACGACCGCGGTTCACTACTTGAAGTTCAAATTGTCGGAAACGATCGCCGAGGAGCTGCGGACGGTGCAGCGGACGTCGTCGGTGCGACCGCAAGTCGAGCTTCGGGTCGACCACCCGATGTACGTGGCCATAACGGTGTTGCCGCCCGAGACCGTGCTCGAGTTGGCGGAGGATCTGCGAACCTAGGCGACCCCCGGTCGCACAGACCTCGACCGCAAACCCGACCGCGACCGCAAACCCGACCCCGACCCCGACCCCGACCCGCGACCCCGACCCGCGACCCCGACCTCGACCCCGACCGCGACCTCGACCCCCGACCGCGAACTCGACCCCCGACCCCGACCGCGACCGCGAACTCGACCTCGACCCCGACTACCCCGACCCCGACCCGCGACCCCAGCGACCTAGGCGATGGCTTGGGCGTCGGGTTTTGCGGAGGGTACTCGTACGGCACCCGCGGGATCGACGCCGCTTGCGCGCAGCTTATGGACATACGGGATCATGGCGATGCCGAACACGAAGAGGGCGATGCATCCATATTGTGCGGGTGTGAGTCCGGCGTAGCGCGTGTCTCCGCCTTCGCTTTCGGGCAAGCGGAGAAAGTCCATGGCAAACCGCACGGGCGCATAGGCGATGGCCGTCACGATGACGTACGAGCCCATCGGGACGCGACGTCGCCAGGTGAGCGCAAAGCACGCGGCCAGGACGATCGTGAAGAGAAGCTCGAGAAAGCCGAGATCGAACCGGGGGTCGTGGCCGTGGATGAACTCGATGAAGCCGATTCGCGTCACGGATCCGTCGCCGGACCGAAGGGGATGCTCCACAGCCAAGAGGGTGTCGGGCGACGCTCGTCCGCCGAGATGATCGTGGACCGTCGCACAACCGGCGCGGCCGAACATCCACCCGATGGGAAGCACGGAGAGAACGAGGTCGGCGAACGGCAAGAGCGGCATCGGTCGCGGCCGAACGTGCAGACGCCCGTCGTCGATCGCGTAGTACCGCCAGAGCAGGATTCCGACGACGGCCCCGAAGAAACCCCCGAAGGAGCTCAGTCCCATCCACGGCATGAAAAGAAACCAGGGACGCGCGACGACCTCGTCCCAGTGGTAAAAAATCGAGTCGAGGAAGTGCGACAGCAGGAACGCGGCGATCAACATCCACGTGACGAACGAATTGAACTGAACGACGTCGTAACCGAGCTTTTGCGCACGGCGCGTAGCGATGGACGTTCCCGTGAGCACCCCCGTCGCGACGAGCAGCCCAAACGGATGGATGGGTATGGGACCGATGTGCAGATCGGGAACGTGGATGTAAGGGACCATGAATGGGCGCTTGGACGTCTATCTCATTCCGATGGACTGCGCACCGTAGGGGACGCTTTCGTGCCGGCTCTCGCGCGGTCCGGACGAACCTTCGGCTTCGCACCGAGCAGTGCGAGTTGACCGCACGCGGCGCTCACGTCGTCGCCGCGGCGGCGACGAATGAAGCAGGAATACCCGGCATCGCAGAGAACGCGCTGAAACAGGAGCACGCGCGACAGATCGGGCGGACCAAGCGAGCTGCCTCCGATGGGGTTCATCGGAATGAGGTTCACCTTGACGGGGATTCCACGCAGCAGCCTGCCGAGCTTCTTCGCCTCGGCCGGATCGTCGTTTCGGCCGGCCACGAGCGTGTACTCGATGGTGATGCGACGGCGGCGCGGCAGGGGGTACGATCGCAACGCCTCCATGAGAACCGGCAGCGGGTACTTCCGATTGATCGGCATCAGCCGCGATCGCGTTTCGTCGTCGGCCGCGTGAAGCGACACGGCGAGGCCGACATTTCCGGCGAAGTCGGCACCCAGCCGGGCGATTTCCGGGACCAGGCCGCTCGTGGAGACCGTGATGCGCCGCGGGGAAAGCGCGACGCCGTCTGGATGGGTCATCAGGCGCAGAGCGCGCGCGGTGGCGTCGTAGTTGTGAAGGGGCTCGCCCATTCCCATGAACACGACATTGCTGAGACGCTCGCCGTCTTCCAGGTGAGAGCGACCGGCCACGACCTGAGCGACAATCTCGTCCGCCCCGAGATGGCGCTTGAGCCCGGCCACTCCACTCGCGCAGAAGACACAGCCCATGGCACAGCCGACTTGGGTGGACACGCACTGCGTGACGCGGATCGCGCGGTCGCCATCTTCCTCGCTGCCGTCGACGTCGTCGTCGCCCGCGGCGGCATCGGCATCCACGGGTTCGGGACCCGACGGACGAAGGGGCGACGGCAGGCTACCGCCGGTCCCCGTCACTCCCGGGATGAGCACGGTCTCGATGGTGGCGCCGTCCTTGAGGCGCAACAGAAGCTTGCGCGTGCGGTCGGTCGAGCGAAGGACGGCGGCCGTCGCAAACGTCTCCGGCAAATGGAGGTCCGTCAGCCACGCGCGCAGCGGGCGCGGCACGTCCGTCATCCGATCCGGATCGAGAACGCCGCGCGCGTGCAACCATCGAAAGATCTGCCGCGCGTGAAATGCCCGTCCCCCGCCGTCGCGAAGAGCAACGACCCACTCCTCGGGCGTTCGCGCGAGCGGCGGGACAGGGCCAGACTGCACGCCGCGTAACGTAGCTTAGGCGCGCTCGGTCGCCATGAACTTCGGTGGTCCCGCGAGCGGCAGCGGATCCGGGCGGAGGCCATCGGGCGCGTCGGGCTTGGGCAGTCGGTCGGGTCAGACGCGATCGGTCGCCGCAGGCTTCGGCGGTCCCGGCCGCCGAGCGGCAGCGATCCGGGCGGAGGCCATCGGGCGCCTCGGGCTTGGGCAGTCGGTCGGGTCAGACGCGATCGGTCGCCGCAGGCTTCGGCGGCGGCCGACCCGGTTCTGTG
>JBEKOY010000234.1:0-5611 GCA_049521295.1 Polyangiaceae bacterium
TTTGGAGCCGGTGCCTGCCGACCGACCCGAGGGGCCTACCCTCATCCCTTGTGCAGCAAGGCTGCGTTTTAGTTGACCATTTCGGTCTCCCTTCCGCGCCGTCGTGGCGCACAGTCGTCCGCATAACGCACGAGGTGAGCTTCCCCGCGCAGACGCAGCTTGACATCGCGCTCGAACCACAGGTCCAATACGTAGTGGAGATAGACGTTGCCGAGTATCGGCGAGAGCACGGACCCTTGCGCTGCGCCCGTGTCCGGCTCGGCGTATTCCGAGCCGTCGAGCACCCCAACGTGCAAGCACTTGCCAATCAGCCGCATCAGCGACCCATCGGCCACCCGAATTTGGAGCATCTCCTTCAGCTGGGTGCGATCCAAGCTGTCGAAGAAGGACACGACGTCGGCCTCCAAAATCCAGCTCACCTTACCCTGATGCGCAATACGGTCGAGGGCTCGAATGGCGTCATGGGCACCGCGACCGGGCCGGAAGCCGTACGAGCATTCCAAAAAGTCCTGCTCGTATATCGCCTCCAGCACTTCGCGTAGGGCGTCCTGGACCAACTTGTCCTCGTACGCAGAAATCCCAATCGGCCGTGTCTTGCCCCTTTCCTTTGGGATGTGAACACGCCGGATTGGCTGATGGCGATACTGCTTCGCCACCAACCGCTCGTGCAGGCTTCGGAGATTTTCTTCCAGGGCCTGCCCGTACTGCTCCTTCGTGACCCCATCCACGCCGACCGCCGCATCGTTGCGCATGCGCTTGTCGGCTCGCATCAAGGCGGGCACATCGATAAGATGTGCCAGCGAGTGGAACCGTCCTTCGGGCTCCCTTTTCGCTCGCTCCACTACCTTCAATAGTTTCGGTGACATGTCTTCCAACGTCGATGCGTCGGGCATGGTTCCGTCCTGAAGTTCAACTCAGCACGGGCCGCCTTTGCTCGGCCGGGTCCGGGGTGCCAATCCGTTCCCCGACGTCCACGCTCGTATGCGGCCCTCCGACTCCCCCGCTTCAGCGGCGCCTTTGGAGTGATCCACTTCGGGTCACCGAAGTGATCCACCCGTCGCGGGGATCGGGGTGTCAGCGGCGGCGGGATCGTGACCCACCCCTTGCTATCGGAAAGGGCGCGCGTCAGGGCCGGTGGCTCGCACCCGAGATGCTCGGCCGGGCGAAGGGGGACCCCTCCAAGACGCCGGTAGGACTCGCGAGCGCTCGGGCCGGCGGCTCAGTGCGGGAGTCCGGCTATCAGAAGGTGTTGTCGTCGGTGGGATCGTGCGCGGGTGGCATCGCCGCTTCGCGGACGGCGTGGCGGTAGCGCCAGAGCGTTTCGCGCAAGGTGGCGGCCCTGCGGCAGATCGTGTGGGCGAGGAAGACGACAGGGCCTTGGTCGCGTGGCCTATGGAAGTCGTCGATGAGCGTCTGGTGCTCGGCCAAGAGCGCGTCGGCAGCGAGGTCGAGCGCGTGTTCGAGCAGAATGATGGAGGCGAGCTCCGGCGCGACGACGAGGTCCGGGACGCGGGGCGGAGGCGGAGCGGGTGGAACGCGGCGCGGGCGCCTCACGGCGCCGTCGCCCGAGTGGGTGCGACCGGCTTGCCGGCACGCTCGGCAGCGACGTGCTGGCGGTAGCTCGGTCCGTCGATGTCGATACGAATGGCATGCATGGCGAGCCGATCGAGAATGGCGGCGGCGACGGTCGCGTCTCCCAGGTAGCGTCCCCACTGGCGCAAATCGATATTGGAGGTGACCGCGGTCGAGAGCTTGCCGTGCCTGCGATCGACGAGGTTGAAGAGAGTATGGGCGGCGGTGGGCTCGTCGTCGCGCTGGCGCACCTGCCCCAGGCCGACGTCGTCGATGACGAGCAGGTCGGGTCGTGCCCAGGCCTTCAGGCGTCGGGGGTAGGTGCCGTCGGCGAGGCCGGCGTGCAGGTCGGCGAGCAGGTCGACGCACCGCGCGTAGCGCAGGGAGATGCCCTGCACGCAGGCGCGCAGGGAGAGAGCCTTGAGGATGTGACTCTTGCCGGTGCCGCTCTTTCCCGTGATGACCAGGTCGTCGTGGCGCCTGACGAAGTCGAGGCGGGCGAGCTCCAGCACGAGGCTCTTGTCGATCGAGGGTTGGAAGTCCCAGTCGAAGGCCTCGAGTGTCTTTCGCTCGACCAGGCCGCTGACCCGGATACGCCGGTCGAGGCGCGCGGCCGACTTGTGATCGACCTCAGCGGCCAGGACGTGCTCGAGCAGGGCGGTGTGTCCGGGTCGCTCGCGGGTGGCCCACGCGAGCCAGTCGTCGAGCGTGGAGAGCGTATGGGAGAGGCCCAAGTAGCCGAGGTGCCGGCGCAGGCGCTCGATCACCACGACGGCCTCGTCAGAGGCCGGGCCGGTCACCCGGTCATTGGAGTCTGGTTTATCCGTTTTGGTCTTGGCCATCGGCGGTCTCCACGGGGCGGCGGGTGGCGAGCGGCAGAGCGTCGTACTCGGCCAGATCGCGGGGGCGTGTGACGACGGGACCGAGCGCGTCATCGATGCGCTTGGCGGTGTCTTCGGCGACGTACTCGTCGAGGGTCCGGGGCGGAGCGCGTCGGGCGAGGATGCGCTCGACCGAGGCCGCGTCGAGCGCGCCGAACCGAACGGCGTGCGCGAGGGCGGCGTCGACGTCGGCGCTGTCGTAGCGGGCACGCAAGAGCAGGATCTGCCGGGCGTGGTGGGTCCAGACACGGGTCACGTGGGCGCCCGAGAGCTGGAGCAGGAACGCGGCGGCCCCGTCGCCCATCTGCTCGAAGGTGGCGCGCAGCTTGTCGACGTCGATGGGCGACCGGCTCTCTGGGCGAGGATGCAGCCCGAGCGGGTCGATCTTGTCGCCGCGTCCGCGCGGTCGCAGCTCATAGCGCGCCAGGCAAGCGAGATTCGGCCCGTAGACGAACAGCTCCGTCTGCGTGATGCGCAGCGGCAGGAAGTCGGTCACATGGTCGTACGGCACGGCGTAGCGGTTACCGAGCCATTCGACGTACCCGTCGATGCTGCAGAGTCGATACGTGACCCGGGCGGTGTCGTACGGATGCTTGGGCAGCGGCCGCAGATGAGGCGCCTCGTCGCGAAACCGATCGAGGGCGGACAGCCCGTGACGCTTGCGCGGGTCGACGACGCGAACGAGCCAGTCGGCGAGCTGCGCGGCGAAGTCGTCGCGATCGCGAAATGAGCGGCCGTTGAGAAACGATCGCTCGTGCTCCCAGAAGCTGCGTTCGACGCGCGGCTTGGCGTTGGGTTTTCCTCGCACGGCGGCGGGCTGAATGCCGTAGTGCGCGGCAAAGGCGAGATACCGAGGATTGTAGATGGGCTGGTGGCCTTCCCACCGGAGCACGACGGGCTTTTGGCTGTCGTACTTGCAGCCCGCGGCGCAGCCGCCGAAGCGCGCGAAGGCGCGCTCGTGGCCGTCCATGAGCGCGAACAAGTCCGGCGAGCCGAAGACGTCGAAGGACTTGCGCTTCGAATAGACCAGGACATACGAGAACAGCTGCACAGTCTCGGAGAGGCCGGTCGTGTACGTGAGCGTGTAGGGCGACCAATCGTTTTCGGCCATCTCACCCGGTCCGAACACCGGAGCTTCGAGGCTCGGCGTCGGCTTGGCCGCTGGCCGCACGCGCCGCATCTGCTTCTTGACGGCGGTGTAGCCGCCTTGGAATCCCTCGTCCTTGAGGATCTCCAGCACGCGCTGCGCGGTGATGTCCGGGTAGCGCGCGAGCAACTCGCTCACGCGACCCTGGTAGGCGTCGATCTTGCGGGAACGCGGCGCGCGCACGGGCGCAGCGGCCAGCGCGGCGTGCCCGTCGTCGCGCTCGCGACCGTGGGTCCGAAGGATCTTCTTGATCGTGTTCCGACTGACCCCCAGCGCCCGCGTGATGGCGCGCCGGCTCATCCCCTGGGCCGTCAACACGACGACCTGGTGGATCAATTCCTCGCGAGAGCGCCAGTGCACCGTCATGCGCTGCTCGCTCTCTCGGTCACGGCGGTGATCGTTTTCATCAGGCCGCCCAACACGCCATGGAGGTTGCTGAGATCGGGGCCCACGACGTCGGCGGCGGGTCCCAACGCGTCGAGCGGCATCCCGGCCAAACAGGCCTGAAGTCGCCCCGCGCTCCGTCGAATGGTCGTCACGTCGAGCGCGATCGTCTCGGCGATGCTCCTTGCCGTGCGTGGGCGGCCGCGGCGCGCAGGCCGACCCCCGTCGCGCCAGCGCGCCAGCACCGCCTCATGCCCCGGCCCCGAGTCGTCCGCGAGCTCGCGCACCAAGAGGGCCGTCTGCCGCACGGTGAGCCCGCGACGGATGACGACCGCGGAGACCGCCGGCTGGTTGCCACGTGGCAACGCGCCGACGAGGATCGCTGCCCGCGGCGCGAGCAGCCCGAGTCGAACGTCGGCTTGGACCGACGAATCGAGCGCTTCGACCAGCATCAGGCGGCGACAGACCCAGCTCTTGTGGCAACGAAGCAGCGCAGCGATCGCCCCTTGCGTCACGTGATGCTCTCGATGCAGGGCGCGCACGATCCACGCCTCCTCGAGCGCGGTGAGCCCGCGGCCAGCGTGCAGCTCGCGCATCTGCACGGTGGCATCGACGGCGCCAAGGTCGGTGACGACGGCGCGCAGATCGCGAAGGCCCAGCCCTCGCGCGGCGCGTAGCCGCTTGAAGCCGTCGAAGATCTCGACGGCGCCATCCCGCTCGAACGCGCGCACGGCGGAGAGCTGGCCGTGCTGCTTGAGCGACGCGCGCATGGCGGCCAGCGCGCAGGCGTCGGCGAGGCGCAGCCGCGACAGGCCCTCGCCGAGATCGGCGACGGCGACGAGGCGCTCGGCTTGAGCAGCGGCGGTCACGGCCGCGAATCCACCACGACTCGTCACCCGGCACGAGACCGGCCCGTGACGCTGTCCAGGTCCAGGCCCGATCGGCAGCCGTTTTCCCCAGCTTCCAGCGCGCAGGGTAGCTCGTGACATAGGCCCGCTCTGTCCACTTTGGCGGGCCCAAAAGGGCCGATTTTCCGCAGAATTCGCCCCAGATCGCGGCGGAGGGTAGCTCGTGACAGGCTCGCGGCCTTGTCCACGATCTGCTGTACTTTACGCAATAAATCCACGCTGTTGCCGTCCGAGGGTAGCTCGTGACATCCGGCTGCCTTGGCGCCGTCCCGGCACCTTTGCTGGCGTGCGCGCTCGTCGGCCCGCTGCTCGTCCAGGTCGTTGCGCCGCCTCCGGCGCGCCTGACGGTTGCGGCGCTGGCCGCGGCACCCCTCTCCGCACACGACTTGGTGATCGAGCGCGCTCACGGCAGGCGTGAACCACTTCCGGCACTCGCTGCATCGACGCCTGGACATCGACGCCAGCGTCCGGCGAGACGCCCTCGATCGCGCATTCCACGGCGCCCCCCTGGATCACGATCCCGCCGCCCGCGGCCGCCCCTTCAGGCCGTGCCGTGGATCACGATCCCGCCGTGCGGTGGATCACGACGAGGGCGCCGCTGAAGAACAAGTCGTAGGCTTGCAAGAAATCGCAAGCCCAGACGTTGCAGGCATGGTTTCGCAGAAACGTGGACCAGCGCTGCCCTCCAGGCGGATGTGTTCGCGCGGCGCGCATGTACT
>JBEKOY010000235.1:0-7663 GCA_049521295.1 Polyangiaceae bacterium
GCAAGACATGCCCACGAGCTCGAGCTTGGGAATGTTCGCGAGCACCACGCCTTCGTCGAGCACCATATACTTCAGATCGGAGGCACTCGGCCCAGTGATGTCGGGGCAGGCGAGCAGTTTGTCGTACGGAACGGAAAATGCCGGACCCCTGAGCGTGCCGCCGGGCCGAGGCTGTGGAATGACGGTCAAATCTCCGGGAGCCGGATGTCGGGCGACGGGCGGCTCCGGCGGCTTTGCTGCCTTTCCGGCGTGCGGAGTGGAGTCTGTGGGTTGAAAGCCCGCCGGTAGGAGGAGGCTCAGATTCACGACATGGTACGGCGGAGCGCCGTCACCCCGATGAACCACCGATTGATTCCAGTACTTCTCGATAATGGGAATCGCGAATTCAGGCGTCGTATAGGTCTCATAAGAGACCCATTTCGCCACCAAATTGGCTTGTGAATTCGAACCCGATGCAGACTCGAAAAAAAACACGGCCAAACTGTCGACTTCTGCATTGAATGGCATGGGATCACCTTGGTCGCGCTAGAGGCACCAAATCGCTGGTGGGACAGACGATGCCACCATCGATAAGTTTTTGATTACCGGTGGCGATGGCATTGTTCAGCATATTGTCCAGCTGTTCCGTGGCAAGCGGGTAATAGGGGTATCGGTCGAGTCGATCGACCATGTTCATCATGTGGACGTAGCGGTCCAACGTATCCGCATCCTCACGAATGCGCTTTAAATCACTTTCGATCGTTACGAAGTCCGCGGCCTCCCAGAGCAAGCAAATCACGCCGGGCGCGTTCGTGACCTGAACGGCACTCCAGACCCAACGCCACCCTCGCGCTTCGACGCAATCTGCGAACCAGTTGAGATCGCGCAGATAGGCGTGCGCCGAAACCTCGGCTTTGAGCCGCACCTCTTCGTAGAGATAGACGTGAGTCGGGTGCGCATCGACATTCAGGCTGCTCCATCCGAAGCGCGGACGAGTGCCTGTGCCGACCTTGAGCCCGACGAGGAGATCCTGATTTTCGCGGCGTAGGGTGCGTTCCAGCGCGGCGTACCACGATGTGTCGGTGAAGCGGTACATGTCCTCGTAGACCGTGTCCCATTCCTCGAGGGTCCAGATGTGCATCATGGGGACCGACGGTTCCGACAGGGTGTCGTCAATGAGCCTCGGGGCGGCGCTGCACCCGGCAATGAGCGTCCACCTCCCCCGGACCGCACGCAACAGGTCTTCCTTCCCCGACAAGAAGGGCCTCCACTGCCGCGATCGGACCGCGAACTTGTCGCGAAGGAAGATCTCCGCTTTGGGGATCGGAGGGGCCGCGGTTTCGTTCGTGTGCTTCGATGCGATGGCTGTCATGGTGAGCTCCGTGGCCTGGCTCCGGACTTCGAGGCCCCCACTCAGCAAGGGCCGTGCCGCGACGGAGAGCGGAAAAGTGGCTGCATCAGAGAGCCGGAGTCCGCGAACGCGATCGCAATCGAGCGATTGGACTCGCGTTCACAGAAACTTAAGAGCGGTCGCCAACGCGACAACTTCGCGGGCCCGCTCTTGGAAGGACATCTTGTCGGCGGCCTCGAGCGCGGACCGGATGGTTCGCTCTAACGCATCCGGCAGCTGCTGCTGACGCTCGTCGAGGAGCAACCGCCATTGCTCGACGGCGGCGCCCCTCGCGCCGAGCTCGAGGCTGCGAGCGGCCAGCGGCATCCGCGCGAGCCACTCAAAGGGAAAAACGTACGTGGCTCGCAACTCGTTCCAGGCCGAGAGAGCGCGGGCCGCATGGCCCTCCACATCCGATCCACGACCTTCGCGCAATGCCACCCAAGCGAACGTCGCCTCGGCCATTCCGAGATAGTCGAGCATGCGGGCGCTGGACGCGTGGAAGACGGCCCGCTCGGCCGTCGCGCGCGCCCTATCCAACCGACCGAGCCGTCGATGGAGCAGCGCGTGGTACGAGAGAAACCGCGCTTGAAGCCCGTGGTCACCGAGCCGCTCGGCGCCTTGCAGCGCCTCGACGAACAAGGGTTCGGCGGCAGCCTCGTCACCCCCCATGAGAAGCAAAAATGCGTGCGAAAACTGGGCGACGGCGAGGAGTTGGAGCTCTCCGGAGGCGTGGGCGGCAGCTAGAAGCCCGCGGGTATACTGGAGCGAGTCCTCTCCAACGCGGTACCGACGACGGCGGATCTCCGCATGAGCGGCAGCGAGGAAGAAGCGTCCGCGTTGACCGGTCCCCGAATATCGCTCGACGATCGGCCGCACCTGGTCGACCAGTTGTGTCAGCTGTTCGACTTCATTCAGAAAATACAGATCCCACGCCTTTTCGACCCGGATCTCGACGAGCTCGCGCCACCAGGCCGTGCCGGCTTCACCGTCCGGCGGCGGAGCGCCGAGTTCTGCTTCGGCCAAAACATAGGAGCTCAACGCGTCGGCGTGACGGTGATCCCGCTCCCATGTGCGCGCCAGTTTTCGTCTCCGTCGTGCGCGTGAGACACGGGACAGGCCTGTTCCTCGGTCCAGTGACCGGCCGAATGCTTCGCGTGCACCGCCGGCGTCGCCCTGGATCAGCAGCACATCGCCAATAGCCTCTTCGAGTCTGCAAGTTGCGTCCGCACCCTCCTCGCCGGACCCGAGCTGAACCAGCGCCAGTCTGTAGAGCCGCAACGCGTCTTGATTCGCATAGCTCGCCCGGGCGTGATCGCCGGCCTGCTCGAAATACTGCGCTGCGGGCTGGGCGTCTCCAGCTTCGGCATGGTGATGACCAAGCGCTGCGAAATGAGATTCCCGATCGCCGCCCGGGTACCTCCGCTCGACGGCGGCTGCCGCCCTCCGATGCAGAGCGGTCCGCTCCGATCCTGCGATCCGTGTGTAGGCGGTCTCTCGCAGGTACTCGTGCACAAAGCGCATGGAGCCCCCAGGACCTTCTTCCCAGATTTGCCCTTCGCGAAGGACGCGATAGGCGTCCAGCACCGACGTTGCGTCCACATGTGCCGTGTCGGCAAGAAGTTCGACGTCGAACTGACGGCCGAGAACCGCGCCGGCGAACAACACGGCGAGCGAGGTACTGTCGAGCCCCGCTAGGCGTCGCTCGACGAGTGCGGCTATCGTCCGAGGAAGCGTGACCCCGGGCGCGGATCCGGCCTCGCCCATGCGAAACCTCCACTGCCCGGAATCGTCGCGATCGAGTAGCCCTTCCCCGACCGCTGCACGCAGGTACTCCGCAATGAAGAATGGATTTCCTCCGGACGCTTCGTAGACCGCATCGAGAACATCCGACGGGGCGGAGGGAAGGGCGAGCATTCCGCCGATCATCTCTTCGATGGCCTCGCGGTCGAGGCATGGCAGCCGCTCGTGCACGACGCGCGGCTCATTGGACCATCGACGCAGGGGCTCGGCCATCTCTTCCACGCGGCAAGTCGCCACGACCACGATGGGACCGCTGGGGTCCGCCGCTAACGAAGAGAACAGCTCGAGCGAAAGGTCATCAGCCCACTGGAGATCGTCCAGGCAAAGGAGGAGCGGACGCTGCGGCGAGTAGTCGCGGAGCAGGTTTCGTAACGTCGAAACGACGCGTCGTCGAGCCGCTTCCGGCGGCAGGACGTCGGCCTGTGCGAAGTCGGATGCAAGCAAGAACTTCGCCAGGTCGGGTTCGTAAGGCGTAAGGACCGACCCGTATCGCTTGATCAAATCCAGCGGTCCGGCCGAGTCGGCTCCAGCTTTGCAGGCATCGATAAGCGATCGGAGCAGGCCCCCGAACGGCAAGAGAGGAACGCTGGGCGCCGCGCTGGCGCCGCTCGACGAGCCTGCGGGCGAGCAATCGCCGGTGATCACGGCCATGTCACGATCGGCCGCACGCGCGGCGATTTCCATCAGAAGGCGCGTCTTGCCCACACCGCTCTCACCCGAGAGCAGGACGTTCGCGCCCCGCCCCGCGAAAGCTGCATCGAAGACGCCATCCATGCGACGCAAGAGACCCGTGCGAGCGGCAAGTTCCGCTCGGTAGAGATAGACGTTCCGCTTGGCGGGGCTGGCCGGCTCCTCGCCGAGGAACCGGCCGAGGACTTTGGCGACATCTTCGGCGTAACCAATGCGATCCCGAGGGTCCCTGGCCAGCAAGCGCGCAACAATCGATTCCAGTTCCGGTATCGGGATCGGTGCACGTGCGAGTTCGGTCCGAGGGTATCGCCCGATCCCGGAAGGTCCGAACGGAAGTGCGCCCGTCAGGAGCTCGTGCAAGATGCATCCGAGCGAAAAAAGATCCGCTCGCGCATCGACCGCCCGACCGAGCTGTTGCTCGGGCGCCATATAGGCCAGCGTACCGACCCTCGGCATGGCCAAGTCGAGGACCTCGCGCCCGGCGACACCCGCGAACATCTCGACGATTCCGAAATCGGCAATAACCGGCTCGCCGTCAGGCCGTATCAAGATGTTCTTCGGTTTGAGATCGCGATGAACCAGTCCGCGCCCGTGCATGAACGCCAGCGCATCGCAGATCTTACGGACTACTCGTAGCCGTTCGGAAAACGGCATGGGCGCGGGTGGCGCGGGTGGCGGGGCTGGACGCTCGGTGACGCCGGACTGCGGCGGCGCAGTCTCCGAAGCGGCACCGGCGTCGGTCCGCGGCATGAAGTGCGAAAGCGGATGCCCGGCAACGAGCTCCATGGCGTACCAAGGGGTCTCGTCGGACGGGTCGGCGGCGAGGAGCTTAACTATTCCGGGGTGATCCAACTGTTTGAGCGCATGCACCTCGCGACGGAAGGCGGCCAAGAGATGAGGGGATCGCAGTCGCACCACCTTGACCGCTGCGGCGACCCCGCTCGACGAGTCCCTCGCCCGATACACCACGCCCATTGCGCCGTCGCCCACCCAGGCCTCAATGACATAGGGACCAAGCCTCCGGCCGAGCCTCACATCAACGTCGCGAGGTGCCGGAACTGTCATGATGGTAGGTTACCGCAAAGCCCGTCCGCTGGAGTGCAAGTGCGGTATCGTCATGAAGGCGATTGCTGGGGTCCCCCCGCCGATCGCCGCATCTTGCCGCCGGGCTGCTGTCGGAGTAAGGCACGCAATCATCGTGCCACGAGTTATTGCGCGAGGTCCTGACGGGCGCGTCGAGCACACCCTCGATTTGGATTCTCCACGCGCCGTAGTTCTCGGGCGCGCTCCCAACGCGAGCGCCGCGCCCGTCGAAGGCAGGCCGCTCGAGTCCTGTGCGGTCGCGGGGCCGAGTGTCTCCGCCAATCATGCGCTAGTATGGTGCGAGGCGGAAACCATTTGCGTACGCGATCTTGGCAGCCGTAACGGAACGTGGATCCTCCTACCGCGCAGGGAAACGGTACGGATCGGCGGCGGCGAGGTCGTCCTTCAGCTGGGTCAGTCCGTCGGGGGCATTGCCGCGGAGGGTGAGCCCGCCGAGCCCGGATCGACCGATCGGTGCGACTACGGCTCGGCCATCGCGGCGAGCATCGAAAAGTGGTTGCGCGACCGCGGGATCGAGGTTCGCGTGACCGTGATCGAAGACTTGGACGAGAACTCACGCGCTACATGCCTTCCGCTTGCCACGGACGAAGCCCTCGAAATTGTCCCTCTTGGGACAGTGGATGCTTCCTGGCCCCGCAGTGGATGCTTCCTGGCCCCGCTTGCTGGAGCTACTGTGGCGCTGGACTGCACGCCAGAACGCCATTTACGACGCGGAGGAAGAGACGCGCCGCGAAGGGATGATTTTGGCCTCCAAGGTCATTCGTGAAGCGCATCGCGAAGTCGTCGATGCCGCGAAAGCCGGGGCCACGACACTGCTTCTCACCGGTCCCTCCGGTTCGGGCAAGGAGGTATTGGCGGAGGCCTTTCACAGGCACTCCGGGCGAAGCGGTCCGTTCGTCCCCGTCAACTGTGCTCTGTTTACACGCGATTTACTCCGCTCCGAGCTCTTCGGGGCGGAGGTGGGTGCATTTACGGGGGCGACTCGTCGAATTGTCGGCGCCGTGGAGCGCGCAAGCGGAGGCACGCTGTTTCTGGACGAGATCGGCGAGGTGGCTCCCGAGGTTCAGGCGATGCTCCTTCGCTTTCTCGACCGAAGGGAGTACGAGCGCCTCGGCCAGCCAGGAAAAACGCGGTCCGCCGATGTGCGGGTCGTCGCAGCAACGAATCGCGAACTTCGAGAGGCCACGCGCTCCGGAAGTTTTCGTGCCGATTTATGGTTTCGCCTTTCGGTGCACGAGGTCGAAGTTCCGTCTCTGAGAGCTCGCTGGGATGACGTCATGGCGTATCTGGAGAGCGTTCGCCTCGCGGACGCGAGTTGCTCGGCACGCGCGGCCCTTTCGGCTGAGGCGCTCGAAGTTCTCCGGACTCATCCTTGGGAGGGCAACTTCCGCGAACTCGCGACGTTCGCTGCGCGACTGCCCAGGGCCGCCCGCAACGGGGAAATCGATGCCGCCACGTGTCGGCGTGCTCTCGAACGCGGCTCTCTCCGTCCGTCGTCGCCACCTCCGCAACCCGAGGCGACTCTTCGTCCCGATTGGGCGGCCCTCGTCGAGCGATCGCTCCGCGCGTTTCGCGAGGACCATGGCGTCGCACCTGGCACCTGGGACGATCAAAAGGAATGGAATGAGAAATACCTTAAGCCACTTCTATTCTACCATTTGAGCGGCGCAAGCGACCTTCCAGTCCCCATCGACGAAGGGGGAATGTCGGCGCTCGCGGCGAAAGCGGCGGCGCGCGTTCAAGCGGACCGCGGGACTGCGGCCAAGCAAATCGCACGGTACTACGAGCGCTTCCGGTTTTAGACCACAGCCGCAACCATCGCCAAAATGGGTTCGCCGGTCGGGCAGCGAGAGGCGCAGGTGGGTGGCTAAGTCGTCGCTTGGCTGCATCCGCTGTACCCGCTTCGTGCCCGTTTAGCGGCAAGCTCAGCTCCCAAGAGCGGCAGCTAGCTGTGCTGCACTTCCAGTGACAACGGACGCCCCTAAAGTTAGCTTGTGCCGTTCGTTGTCACGGGGGCCGCGAACCGATTTGGTTGCTCGCGATCCATGCATCCTGAGCTCATTCGTTTCCAGAGCCGTCGCCTGAGGAGACGAGATTGACGGCGATCGACCACGAGTTGCGAAGGGCGAGCGTGAGCAGCGCGAACATGCCCATCGCAACGAGGGTGAGGCCGCGCTGGGCCTTGTAGAGCAACAAGACCCCGCCCAGCACGAGGAGCCCATACGCCGCGACAGGAATTACAACGTATTGAATCATGTCGGACGGGTGCTCGTACTGCGCCTTCCTGCGGCCTCGCTCGACGAGCGGGGAAGCCGAATAGAGCATACCGATTACGCCAACGAGGCCGCCGCATAGTGCAGCCGTAAGGGGCGAGTGATTCGGGAACGTCAGGAGCGTGGCGAGGCAAAGAGTGGAGCCGAAGTAGACAACCGTGGGCGTCAGGTACAGCCGAATCTTCGGGGCCTCTTTCGGCCTTCGCTCGGCGGCGAGAGTGATGACGACGAACAATAGACCAATCAGGGTCGCGGCAGCGGTCGACGTTACGACATAGAAGTTCGCCCACCGGTCGAGTGACAGCTCGTCGTCACGCATCGGACGCGAGCATACTCGGCAGCCGCGACCGGGCCACCATGGCGCTTGCGAATGCGCCGGAGAAGGTTGGGACGCCGAAGAACAGCGTTGCCGTGAGCGTCTAAC
>JBEKOY010000236.1:0-5561 GCA_049521295.1 Polyangiaceae bacterium
GGCCCGGGCCGACCTGGCCGGCATCACGGACCGTTTCCATGTGGCCACCGGACAGCTGCCTCCTGTTCCCCCATGGCCGCCGGGAAGAGAGCTCCTGTGCCGCTATCGGGTGATGGAGCAGGCTATGGCCTGGTTGCGCCGTGATAATAACGCTTTGATCTTGTCCAGCGCGGCGACTTGAGATTCTACCGTGACCCGGACACGTTAAGCCTGGTCACGCCTGTGTTCCTGTCAGTTGTTCTGCTGCTGGAACCAGGCCATGACCTCCGAGCCGGCGCCCTGGCCCGGCACCGCTTCCTGGCTCGACTGGCAGCTCCAGGTCTGCGCGCTCATCGTCGTTGGCTGGGCCAGGTTGCTGTAGGAGCTGATCAGGAAGCCCGGCTGCAGCTGGTAGGCGTTCAGGCCGATGTTGTATTCGGCCAGCCACTGCAGGAACTGGGGGACCGAGGTCGGCGCGTCGGACCAGCACGAGGTGGGCTGCGGCGTCGGGTCGGGGGTCGGGGTTGTGGCCGACGCGCTTTGAGCTCCTATTCGCCCGTCACGACCGCATCTCCCGCACAATCGCGGGCAAGAGGCAGCGATCATGAAAACAACACTTGTATATGTGAGTTGTATGGCGTCGCTGGTCGCTTGCTCTTTCCGCGCCAGTCCGAGCTCAGTGGTCACCGGCACATCCACGCCGACCTCCGAGGTCTGTTCCTGCGACACGGGCGGACTTACCGCCGTTTGCAGCGGCACGACGACATTCACGGCCACGCTGTGGACCTCTACGGCAACCGAGCTTCTCGTAGGGTGTCAGACAAGCGGAGAAGCGGGCATCTACCCGACCTATACCTGTGTGTTCGGCGTCTGCGGGCTGCCGTGCGGAATTCAATCCATTTGCGGCGCCACCGCCCCCGAAGGAGGCGTTACCGGCTCGTCAAGCGCGACGGCTACCGGAACCAGTACTGGCCTCTAACGTGCGAGCCGACGGAGGTCGGTCCCACGATCCGACGCAACCGCAATCCGAGGGTTGCGAGCTTGGTCTTGCAGCGGGCGTAGCCTCCCCCAGCTACCCGATTGGGCAACATCAATCACACGCGCTCAGGAGGATGCTCATGCTTTCCGAGTCGTAGTTCGAAACCGCCAGATCGGGATGCCCATCGCGGTTTAGATCGCCAATCGAGACCGACGTCGGGCTCGGGCCGGTCACATGCAACCCCCCCGTGCTCAATCCCCACGGGTCGCCGCCACCCAACGGCAGGGCGCTCGAATGCGGCCGGTGGCGACCCCAGAATCGACGTCGCTCGACCGGGCCGCGAACGATCGGCGCCACCCATCGGATCGGCCCAGGGTGGCCGGGACCCGCTTCAGGGCGCGGGCGAGAGCGACGCGGCGCCGACGGCGTCGCCCCGTCCGTCGTCGGCGTCCAGCGGGCCGACTCCGATCGAGGGGTCGGAAATTTCCGCGCCCGGCGCGGGAATCTCGGAAGAACGGGCCCTGCTCGACGCAGCCCGAGCCGCCTTGGAACGAGAGGATGGAGCCGCGGCACTCGGGGCCACGAGAGAACATGAACGCAGATTCCCCAACGGTGTTCTGGTCCAGGAGCGCGAGGCCATGGTCATCCGAGCACTCGTCATGATGGGCGACACGGTGGGGGCCCGCGCTCGAGCCGGTCGCTTTCGTGAACGATACCCGGGTAGTATGCTCCTGCCGGCCGTCGATTCGCTTCTTCGATCGGAAGTGCGAAGGCCATAGTCACGAATCACGTCGTCTGGCTTCGCGTGGGAGAGCCGAAGTAGACCTCGACGGCCTTGATTCTGCCGCCTTCAGTCTGGAAGAACTCCGTGTTGCGAAAAATCTCGGTGCCTTTGAACTGGCCCTCGTAGAGGATGAAGGCCTCGTCGCCGTGCTCGAAGAGCTTCACGACGCGAAACGAGCGCATGTTCGCGCTATTCGGCCAGCACTTCTCGAAGTAGACCCTCCGGTCGATGTGGTCGTCGTAAGGACTTGTGAAGGTGAAGTCGGGGGTCAACAGGGTCTCGAGAGCCTCTCGGTCCTTCGTCTCGTAAGCGGCGAAGTAGCGGCGCACCAAATCCGAGGCGTGGGTGGTCTCCATGTCGTCCTCCAAGCGCGTCATGCCCTCGCGCGATGCGGGGACGTCGCCTAACCTATCAGGCTCCGTTGGATAAGAGGTCGCGCCATGTCGAAGATAAATGACTACCTGGCCGCCATCCCCGGCGACAAGCGCACCGCGCTCGATGACCTTCGGAAGACGATCCGATCCATCATTCCCCGAGCCGAGGAGTGCATCAGTTACGGGATGCCGGCATTTCGCCTCGACGGGAAGGTCGTTGCGGGATTCCGGGCGACGGCGAAAGGATGCTCCTACTACCCATTCAGTGGGACGACCTTGCAAGCTCTCGCCGGGGATCTCAAGGGCTACGGCAAGACAAAGAGCGCCCTTCATTTCCGTCCCGACGAGCCGTTGCCCGCCGCCCTCGTCCGTAAGCTCATCAAGTCACGCATCGCCGAGCCCCAATAGCTTTCACGTCCTGCGGGTCGCCTCCGATCGGTCACGACGAGGTTTCCGGAAACCTGAACTCGCGAGGTCCCGAGCCTTCGCGGCGTAATCGACGTTGCGTGGCGTGGACTCGAGGTATGAGGGGGCGGTGGAGGCGCCTCTCACCGCTGCGGCCCGCGCGCTCTCCCTCGGGGACGCCCTCTCGGCCCTGAAGTGGCTCGGTCGTCGGACCGATGCGCCGGCGCGGGCCATGCGCGGCGCGGCTCTATCGCAGCTCGGCGAATTCGCCGGCGCCAAGGCGCAGCTTCGAGCCGCACTGCGAACGCTCGGGTCCGAAGACGGCCTGCTCCGCGCGCGCTGCCTGGCGGCGGAAGCGGAGATCGCGCTGGCACTCGGCGATCTGCGCTGGAGCGCGGAGCCGGTCGCACGCGCCGTCGCGGAGCTCCAGGCTGCAGGCGACGCTCGCAATGCGGCCTATCTGCAGCTGGTCGCGGCCCGCGCGGCGCTGCGCCTCGGTCGACCCGCGGACGCAGAGCGGCTGCTCCGGCACGCCAAGCTCAGCTCCGCCGCGCCGCTGGAGCGCACGTTCGCGGAGCTCGTCCGCGTCGAGCTGGCGGCCAAGCGCGGCGACCCGGACTTGCTGACGTCGGCCCTTGCGAGCGCCGGCGCGGCGGCCGAAAGAGCCGCGATCCCGGCCCTCGTCTCGGAGGTGGCGCGCATTCGCGATCACTACGAGGGCCCCAGTGCGGTGATTACGTCGCGCGGCAAAGCGCGGACCGCGCCGTTCTGCGAAGTCTGCGCGCTGGGGCGCTCGGCCGACGTGGTCATCGACGGCGGCGGGCGCGAGGTGCGCTTTTCCGGCGAGCGCGTCCCGTTCGCGCGAAGGCCGGTCCTCTTCGAGGTGCTGCGCGTGCTCGCCGAAGCGTGGCCCGCAGCCGTCCCGCGGGACGCCCTGATCGCGCGGGCGTTCGGTGCGCGCCGCCCGAACGAATCCCACCGCATCCGGCTGCGCGTCGAGATCGGCCGCCTGCGCAAGATCGTTCGGCCGCGGCTCGGAGTCGTCGCAGAGGGACCGGGCTACGCGCTGTCCGCGACGGGTGAGGTCGTCCTCGTCATGCCGCTCGAAGACAGCCCCGCTTCGCGCCTCCTGTCGCTCATGCACGGCGGCGAGGCCTGGAGCGCGTCGTCGCTCGCGCTGGCCCTCGACGTCAGCGAGCGGACTGTCCAGCGGAGCCTCGGCGAGCTGCAGAGCACCGGAAAAGTCGGCCCGACGGGCAACGGGCGCGGGCGGCGATGGGTGCGGCTCTTCGAAATCCCGACAGACTTGTTACTCCCGCCGAGGCGCTCCGCGCCGTAGATCAAGACTCGTCGGAGCGCGAAAACGCGCCCGCGAAGGAGCTCACCATGAACACCGCGTCGTCTACTCAGTCCTCGTCGACCCGCCAGAAAGCCACCGTCGTCCGCGAGTACGGACCGTTCCCGGTCGAACGGGTCCACGGCGTCACCCACGACGGCACGCACGTCTGGTTCGCCCACGGAAAAAAGCTCGCGGCGATGAATCCCGAGACGGGCGCGATCGAGAAGGAAATCGAGGTCTGCGCCGAGGCTGGCACCGCGTTCGACGGCCAGCACCTGTATCAAATTGGTGAAGACAAAATCCGCAAGGTGGACCCGAAGACCGGCCGCGTGGTCGCCACGCTCGCAACGCCGGGCATGACGAAAGACAACTCGGGCCTCGCTTGGGAGGGGGGCACGCTCTGGGTCGGGCAGTACAAGGGGCGCGCGATCCATCAGATCGACGCGACCACCGGCAAGGTGCTCAAGACGCTGCGCTCCGATCGCTTCGTGACGGGCGTGTCGTTCGTCGACCGCGACCTCTGGCACGGCACCTGGGAAGAGGACAGGTCGGAGCTGCGGCGCGTCGACCCCGTCACGGGCCGCGTGCTCGAGACGCTCGAAATCCCCGATGGCGTGTCGGGCCTCGAGGCGCACGGGGACCTCTTGTTCTGCGGCGGCATCAAGGCGCCCGTCGTGCGCGCCGTGAAGCGACCCGCGCGCAAGTAGGCGCGAGTCCGCCTCATGACGCCGGCGACGGTGGGTTCATACCGAGCTCGCGAGCCATCTGCACGTGGGCGTGCGACAGATGATGCGCGCTTGCGCGCGTCTACTCACGCTTGGAGCTTCGGGTCGAGCTTCGCCTTCGTCGCCATCGGCTTATGTCGCCCCGCAGCACTTCTTGTACTTCCTGCCGGACCCGCACGGATAGGAGTCGTTGCGCCCGACCCTCGCCGTTCGCCGTTCGACCCCCGTGCGCGGCGAGCCGACGATGCGCCCGGCAAGCCCCTCCATGACGGCCGAACGGCGCACGAAGCGCGCGACGTAGCCCGGGTGCCGTTTGCGGAACGCCGCCCAGAGCTGCTCGAGGCGTTCGCGGTGCCTCTCGTGCTCTGGCTCGAGGGTGGCTGCCCCGGACTTGGCAACGCGAACCGCGCCGGGGGCCGGTGCACCACGCGGGAGGATCGGCGCGAAGTCGACCACCACCTCGCCGCAGCAGCAGTCCGGGGCGACGCAGTAAAGGTCGAACGCCTCGAACACGCGCTCGCCGCACCGAAAGATGTCCTGCCGCACACCCACCAGAGCTTCGCCCCACGCGACCAGCTCGCCGGGCTTCCAGCTCTCGACCTTAATCGCGGGGGCTTGGCGGCTCTTCTCCTCCGGGTCCGGCCAGCCTTTGCCGCGGTACCGGAGGCGTCCGAGCTCTTCGAGCGTCTCGCCGTCGATGCGCTCGACGACGCAGCGGACCTCGGGATGGCCTGCGAAGTCGGACGCGGCGAAGGGATCCTCACTATATGCCGAAAAGACGCTGCCCTCGTCGGGGTCGGGGTCGGGGTCGGGGTCGGGGTCGGGGTCGGGGTCGGGGTCGGGGTCGGGGGCGGGGGCGGGGTCGGGGTCGGGGTCGGACGGCAGCGTTGCGCCGAAGCAGATTCAGATCAGGACCGTGACCCGAGATGTCCTTCCGCGACGCGTAGAAACCGATCCCGTGCGGCCGTGTGATTCA
>JBEKOY010000237.1:0-5531 GCA_049521295.1 Polyangiaceae bacterium
ATCATATTCGCAGCGTCCCCGCGTCGCCCAACGACAGCGTCTATTGCTGGAACATGGCACGAAATGCCGTGCACGCGGCGCTCGCGGGCAACACCGAGGTTCTCATCGGACGTTGGCATGGACGCTTCGTTCACGTGCCCATGCCGCTCGCGACCCGCTTCCGCAAGCGCGTCGATGTGACGGGCGACCTGTGGATGTCGGTCGTCGAATCGACTGGACAACCTGTGTCGTGGCGGGAGCAGGGCGAGACGGTCAGCCCCCGTTCGAGAGTGGATGCCGCGTGAATGCGTCGGCGCGAGTCGTTGCGTGGGGCCCGGCGACTCGTCGACGTCGAACCCCTGCCGCGGGTTTCGTGGCCGCGCGTCCAAGGTAGCGCGCTGTCGCGGACGGATCCGGCGCGCGTGTCGTTCCACGTCCGTGGGTGCCCCGTCGATCGGCCTTCCGGCGTTGCGCGCGTCGAACGGCAGCGCGCGCATTCCCGGAACGGTCCACTGCGCGTGTCGTTCGACGTCCGTTCCTACCCTGTCAATCGGCCTTCACTCGCCTGAAATCGCTCCGCACGGGCCGCTACAGCGCACCTTCAGTCGTTTCGGCCGGCAACCCGGATCGTGCCGGCTTAGACCGTCGATCGGCCTTCACGCGTCTCGCGCTCGATCTTGCTCGGATCGACTCGCGTGAAATCGCTCAGCACGGGCCGGCCGCCTACAGCGCACTTCAGTCGTTCCGGCCCGGCACCCGGATCGTGCCGGACGACTGGGGCTCACGGCCGGGCGGAACCGAGGCACGCCAACGAGACGAAGCCGAGAGATGCCACTCGCGCACACACAGGGTCGTACCGCAGAGCTGACAAGTTCCAAGCTCAAGGTATTCCTGGTCGTCCACCTCCTGGACGCCTGCGGGCAAGAGCTCAGCCTGCGCCGCCCCGCATGTGCACCGGACTCGCAACATCGCATCCATGGTTACGGCATTCGCGAGCGTGCCGATAGCCCGTCCGTCGCGGGCACGCAATAGACTCCGGTTTTTCGCCGCGCAAGAGCGACGCGGTCGCACGAACGCTCAAGCGACGAAGACACGGGTCGAGGGCATGGTTACGGCATTCGCGAGCCTGGCCGATATCCTGTCCCGCTGCAGGCACGCAATAGACCTCCGGTTTTTCCCACGCGAGAGCGGCGCGGTCGCACAAACGCTCGAGCGACGAGAACATCCGGTCGAGGTCGTACGGCAGCTCCGGGCTTCCGGCGCGACGAGCACGACCAAAGGAGACGGCGCACAGCCCAATAGGTTGGGTTCGATCCTCTTGCCCTCCGCCGGGGATGGTGTGACAAGAATCGTAAGCGGGCGGTGCACGAGCGCATTCGCGGGGGCGGATTCGGGGTTTGGCTAGAGCAGCTCTAAATTCTAGAGCCAGCCGGCGATGAGCGCGACGCCCACCCCCACGAAGAGAGCGGCCGCCAGCCGTTGCAGGATGTCGGGATGAAGCAACTGGGCGGCGCGATGGCCGACAACGACAGCCAGAGCCGTCACCGCCCACATCGCCAGTGTCGCGGCTGCGAAGACGACGACTGGGGCGCGCTCCCGGGCGGCAAAAGCGGCGGTCGCGAGCTGGGTGAGATCCCCCCATTCGGCGACGAAGACGACCCCGAAGGCACCCACGAGTGCCCGCCCAAACGAGGACCCACTACTCGGCGGCGAACGGTTCACGTCGTCCGAAAGGGGCTGGTTCTCCGGTTCGTGGCGAAGCCACATGAGCAGCCCGGAGACGATGAAAAGGATCCCGGCCCCAACGTGGACACGCCTCGGCGGCAGAAATGAGAAGAGGCTCCCGGCAGCGACGGCGATGAGACTCTGCAGCGCGAGCGCAAGCGCAGCCCCCAAGAACACCGGGAGCGGTTTGTGCCTGGTCGCGAGCACGACCGCAGCAATCGCAGTCTTGTCAGGTAGCTCGGCCATGAAGATGACGCCGAAGACGTACATGCCGACATGAAGCGCGTGCATCGCTTTCGACTCACCGACCCTCTCGGTATGCCTTCACCGCGTTCACGATCGCGTCCGCCAGAAGTTGCCGATATTCCGGCGTGTTCAGCCGTTGTTCTTCGACGCCATTCGAAATGTAGCCCGATTCGAAGAGTGCACTCGGCATGCGCGCACCGGTCAATACGTAGAATCCGGCCGGATGGACGCCCCCGTCAACGATGTCGGCGTAGGTCATTCGGAGCGCCGCCAGAGCGGACCGCTCCAAGAGCCGAGCGAAACGCACGGATCGCTGCGCTTGATCCGCCAGACGCATGCTGCTCAGCATCGACGCGAGCTCCGCACTCGCGGCCCGACTCGTGGCGTTCTCGCGCGCGGCGATCCTCGCGGCCACTTCGTCGCGCGTCGTATCGAGCACGAATGTTTCGACACCGTGCCGTGACTTTCCTTCGCTCGCGTTGCAGTGAATCGAGACGAACAGATCGGCGGAAAACGCGTTGGCTCGAGCGGTCCGCTCCTCGAGCGACACGAAGCGGTCGTCGTCCCTCGTCAGCAGCAGAGAGAGGCCCTGAGACTGCAGGATTTGCGCCGCCCTCCTCGCGATGTCGAGCGTGACCTCCTTTTCGACAGTCCCCGCTTGCCCGAGCGCGCCCGAGTCTTTGCCGCCGTGCCCCGCGTCGAGTACGACGCGCGATACCTCGCGTAGACCGCGATCCGCGAACGGAGGGTGGCGTGCGACGTCGACCACGATTCGATACGGCTCGACCATGTAGAAGGTCCGACGCCACGCTTGCCCGTCGAGATCCAGAACGACGCGAGAACCGGTGCTGGTCGCATCGGCGCGAATGCGAGTGACGATGCCCGCTTCGACCGTCTCAGGCGCGGCACTGCCGAGGTCCACGCCGTCCAAATCGACGAATGTCCGCGGAGCGGTCGTGCCGTTGACCACTTCATCGCCACTTCGGTAAGGCGCCGGGCGATCCAGCGCGATCACGACTCGCGTCGAATCTCGACCGGGCCAAGCATCGATACGGACGATCTGCGGGACAGGGGCCGACTGAGCCGTCGGCGCCGTGGATGCCGCGTCGCTTTGCAGGGGCTCGCCCCCATGCGCGGGCGGTCGAAATGCGACCAAGGAAGAGAGAGCCCGATCCAAGTCGGAAACACAACCGGTCGCGGCGAGGGCGGTTGGGTCTGGGAGTCCGGCGAAGCGGCGGCGAGCTTCGGCCAAGTCCACGTAGGCGGCCGACGCGTCGTGGGCAAGCTCGCCCGTCAAGCGACCAGCGCGAAGGGCAGCGTCACAAGCGCCGACCGTTCGGGGATCGCGCGAAGCCGAGCGGTACAGCCCGAGCGCCCAAGAGCCGTCCTGAGGATCTCCGGCGATGCGCCAGATGCGTTCGGCGAGAGCTCCTGCCAGGGCGTACAGGTCGGCGGCTCGCGCTCCGGCGCCTTCACGAATGGCCCGAGCCTCCATCGATCGAGCGAGCGCGAGCGCCTCGGGTCGTGCCGGCAGATCGCGTCGAGATCCGCCGAGGCTACGGGCCCGAGCCACGTCGCCCGCCTCCGAAATGGGGGGTGGCCGATCGGGGTGGATCTCGCCGCGGCCCCCGCAGGCCGCTGCGGCTGCCAACAGTCCCGCGCGGAGCACTCCCGTCACGGGGCTTGGGTTGCTTCGCGGGCGCGGGTTATTGTGCCACCGGAGGAGCGCCACGTGTCCGGACCTCGACTCACGATACAACCAATCTACGCGGACAGGGCCACGGGTGAGACCTATCCGGACGCGCGGTCGATGATCAACGCGTATCTCGAGCGCTTCGCCCGGCGTGCCGGCAGCCAACTCGATCCCTTGGATTCGACGGGATACACGCTCGTGCGCAAGGGGTCCGCCTCGGTCGGTGTGAACGTGCTGGAGGACCATGGCGTGCTGCTGCTGGTGGCGCCCCTGATGGACGTGCCATCGAACGGGCGCGAAGCGCTGTATCGCCGGCTGCTCGAATTGTCGTTTCTTGCGACTTCCGACAGCGCCTTCGCGATAGACGCGCAACGCCAGGAAATCGTGGTTCGCTCACTCCGGCGGCTGTCCGGACTCGACTACGAGGAGTTCGAGGACCTGCTCGAGACCGTGGGTCAAGTCGCCGACGATTGGGACGACGCACTGGTCGCCGAGTTTCCCAAAGGCTGAACACGGCGGCTGGGCAGGAGACGGCGGCTGGGCAGGAGACGGCGGCTGGGCAAGAGACGGCGGCTGGGCAAGAGACGGCGGCTGGGCAAGAGACGGCGGCTGGGCAAGAGACGGCGGCTGGGCAAGGAGGGGGGAGGTACGAGAGTGCGGCGAGCGACGCCCGTACAGGATGACTGCCATGACGATCGGCCCAGCCGTGCGGGCCCCACGGTGGATCAGCGGACGAGTGCGCAATGGCCGATGGGCGCAGCGAGAGAGCCGAGATGCTCCGGCGCGAACGCGAAATTGCGGCCGGTCGGGCGCGTCACGCCTCGAGGTAACGAATTGCCGCCGCGGTAGCGCGAGCGTGCACTACCGGGAGCGCGGCCAGCCCGAGATCTCGGCGGGGCGCTGCGCGAGATGGACCCCAGCACGAATGCGAAAGGGCTATCGGGGCGGCAGCGCGTTGGCGGCGCGAGCGGTCCGGCGGAGCGCCGAGATCCGGCATACGGGAGCGCTTCCATCGCAGGCGGATCATCGTGAAGGTGGAAAGTCGGCGGACGCGCGTGGACGGCGGGTGGTCGCGATGATGAAGGACATCGACCGACAACGCCCAACGGTCAACGCGTAGAACCAAGTTGCAAGCCATCCAATTGGTTTGAAGCGGATGCCGATGTTACTATTGTACCGTTATGGTAGAACGTGCCGTTTCCTTGAGTGCCGATGCTGGCGACGAGGGAACGCCCAGTGAGGCGACGCAGGAGTATCTCGAGCAATTGGCCGCCGCATTCCGGCCCTCCTGGGAGCTCGACGACGCGACGTTCGATGGATCGGCGAGCCTATTGTCCGCGAACGTTCAGCCCCTGCAAGGGGGCATCGGGGCGTTGGAAGTCCGGCGCGAAAACGGCGCGACGAACGGGGTTCTTGCGCCGCTGAAGCCGGTGCAGTCGAGCCATCCCCTCGAAGCGCAGGCCGGCACTGCTCGCGTCGTCTCCTGGCCCGCACCGAATGCCGCGAACCAAGGGGCTAGGGCCACGGGGGCCCCTGCCTCGCCGCGGGGGACGCTTGCGTGGGTCCCGCCAGCGGCTGCGGACTCGACGGAATTGGACTTGCCCACGTTTGCTCGGCGCTCGAGGCGGCCGCTGTGGATCGCGCTGGCCGGGAGTGTCACGCTGCTGATTGTCCTCGTCACCTGGGCCGTGAGCGGGAATGTTGCGATCCCCAGTCCGGCGGCCCCGCCGGCGGCGCCCACCGCCCTGTCCGCCGCGCCACCGCCCACCGCCACGGAAACATCGGAGCCTGCACCGCCGGCGATGGCGCCTAGCGCGGAACCGACGTCGGCGTCCGTCCTCCTCCGACCCCGGTCCCCGAGCCCCGTCGCGTTTCCCGCCCCGAAGCC
>JBEKOY010000238.1:0-5311 GCA_049521295.1 Polyangiaceae bacterium
GAACGTCATGTCCTCATGACGCTGCAGCGCATCCTGCGCCTTCCGGTACGCCTTGTGCGTTGTGCTCGGGCTGCCCTCGTAGACCGTGTGAAGCGCCTTGGTGAGTTCGTCCCGCTCGCCACGGATAGCGTCGAGCGGCTTCGCATTCGAGACAAGGTCCGTCAGCAGTGACAGGTAGTTTTCGCGCACCAGCCAGATCTCGCTCGCGGCCTGCTTATGCTTCTGCGCGAGCTCTCCGAGATCGTAGTCCTTCGTGTACGAATTCAGGACCAGGAGCATCGCAGACATCGCAAAACCGACAACGCTGCCCACGGCGCTCGTCTTGTCGAAGAACGTCGAAACGAACCCCGCTGTCGTCAGCGCCGACAGCACGATCTGCGAGACCTTGATGGTCGAATGCCGCGCGAGCAGGATATCGGCGCACTTTTCGTGCGTCTTGTGCGAGTACACTACGCGGCCGTAGCACTCGCGAAGTTGCCCCTCGAGAACGCGACGAGCGTCCGTCTCAGCTTGGGAAGGCGGTGCCATAGATCTCTCTCCACTTTTGCTTTGCAGACCATTCGCGCTTCGGCGTTGCCGTTTCGTGCTCGATGGCTTCCAGGGATATATTATAACAACGCTTCGCCTTATACTGGAAGAGGCCCTTCCCATAGACAAGCGCGCTGCTTCCCGGCGCGCGCCAGTATTCTTGCGTATCGCTCTGGGCGGCCATCCACTGAAAGAAGTCCCGGCTCATGTAGTCGAAATAGAAATACGATTTGTCGCGATACTGCCAGTTCTCAATGAACTGGTAGGCGAGCGTGTCTATCAGCAGGCCGCCGATGGGCACGTCCCACGTCCGCTTCCACGCCCGGGCCATTCGGCACAGCAGGACGAGGTTTCCGTTGCACGCGGCATTGCGGGTCTGGATAGCGGCGATCTCTGGGCGGGGGTTTGTGCTCCGCCAGCTACCCCCCGCGTTTGCGTCTGGGTGCGTGTAGCTTCCGGCCGTGTTCGTGAACACGGGCACAACCTCGAACGTGATGCCGTTGCTGAAGGGCACGAGTATCACCTGGCCGTCGGCCTTCAGGCTGGTCGTGCTGTAGGTCTTCTCAATGGAGTATTTGACTGCCTGGAGGAGCGCGGATTGACCGTTGCCAGAGTAAGCGTTGTATTGTGTATACAGGGCGCTCGGCAGTTCCATGACCATGTCCAGGTCGCTGAAGCCCTCGATAGCCGTGTTCCGGCCGTAGGAACCAACGTATAGGCTGTGCGCCGTATCCGACGTCGTATTCCAGAAGTCGGTGTTTAGCCGCTGCGTGATGGCCTTGTAGCGAAGCGAGATAGTGCCCACGTCCCTCACCCGAAGCTCGCCGCAGAATTCGCTAAACCATTCGCCCAAGCCCATGTGGCCCCCTGTTGCCCGTCCGTGCCATCCGCCGGAAGAGCCAGCCTATACCACCACTGGTCACTTGACCAGTGGCAACGAGGCGGGTAGGTTCAGGTGGGCCAAAAAGGCTCAGCTTTCCATAAACTTACGAACGCTGGCAGGGCAAGCGGCGTTCCGGATAGCGTTCCAAGCAGGAGAAGAAGGATGAAGGCCGACCCCTTTCAGATAGGCGACGTCCTTAAGGACCAGAGGCGCTTCATCGTCCCGATCTACCAGCGAACCTATGCGTGGACGCGGGCACGCCAGCTCGACAAGCTTTTCGACTCCATTGAGGGCAAGGCCCGCGAGCGCTTGGCGGGGGGAAGCCCCGCGTACCCGCACTACATGGGCGCGCTGTTACTGAGCCCGCGCGGCAAGTTCGCGTTCGGATCCATCCAGGTGTTCGACGTCGTCGACGGGCAGCAGCGCCTCACGACGTACCAGATCTTCATCGCCGCCCTGCGCGACCTGGCGCAGGCCATCCAGGACACGGCGCTGGCGGACACGCTCACCCCGTTTCTCCTGAACACCGACACACGCCTGCTGAAGGATCCAAAGGTCGAGCGTTTCAAGCTCCAGGCGAGCCAATACGACCGCCCTCTCTTCCACGATCTCGTCGATCTCGACCGCGACGGCCTACGGAAGAAGCACCCCGGCGCGTTCTACAAGAACGGAAACATCCGCGATTCCGAGGCGCCGCTACCGCTGCGCGCGTGGTGGTACTTTCGCGAGGAGGCGGAGGCGTTCGTCCGCGAAGGCGGCGACGCTGACCGGTCCAACCGCCTGACCGCGCTTTCGGCCGCTCTTCTGGAAGATTTCCGCGTCATCGTCATCACGCTCGACGAAACCGATGATGCGCAGGTCATCTTTGAGACCCTCAACAGCGGCGGCGAGCCACTGGCCGCGATGGACCTCGTCCGGAACGACGTCTTCCATCGCGCGATAAGGCGCAACGAAGACGTCGACGCGCTCATGGAGCGCCGTTGGAGCGTCTTCGAGGACGGCTTTTGGAAGCAGGAGGCCACGCAAGGACGCATCAAAAAGCCCCGGATCGACTTCTTCCTGGCGCATACGCTAACGGCCGAGACAGGGAAGGACATCCTTCTTACAGAGCTTTATGCTCACTATAAATCCTTCGTGAAGGAGCGGAGCTTCGCCAGCGTCGACGCGGAGCTCGATACGCTGGTGCGGCACGCGCCGACCTACCGCACGCTCGTCGCTCCGACTGGCGTCGGGCCACTGGTGGACCTGGCGTGCCAGCTCAACGTGTTCGACGTGAGCACTGCATACCCGCTCGTCTTCGTCATCGCAGCGAGCGACGCGGAAGATGACGAAAAGGCCGCCCTCTACCGCCTGATTTCCAGCTACGTCGTGCGGCGGGCACTCTGTCAGCTCACGGCGAAGGCGTACAATACGACCTTCGTCCGCGTCGCGGGACAGCTCCGAGAACACGGAGTCTCGCGAAAGGCGTTCGCAGCCGCGTTCGCAGACACGCCAGGCGAAACCGTCCGCTTTCCGACGAACGGCGATTTGCTCACCGCGATACTGACCCGTCCCCAGTACGACGTGCTGCCGACGCCGCGACTCCGGTACATCCTCTGCGAGCTGGAGAAAGCCTCTCGCGACAAGTACGACGAGACGGTCACCCTTCGCGACGACCTCACGATCGAGCATGTGCTTCCGGGCAAGTGGGCAGAGCACTGGCGCCTGCCCGATGGCACGGAAGCTCCGCGTGACCACGTCGTGTCCGCCGACGACCCGCGACATAGCGCGATTCAGAAGCGTGAAATAGCGAAACATACGCTCGGGAATCTCACTCTCCTCACGTCTTCGGGAAACCCACGACTCGGTAATTTGCCATTCACTACGCTAGATGCGGCTGTCGGACTGTCGAAGCGCGATGCGCTCCGGGCCTCCCTTCTCAAGATGAACCAGGAGATCGCTGCTCATAGCGATTGGACCGAGGACAGGATCGAGACGCGGGGAAAGCTTCTGGCAAAGCGCGCGAGCGCTCTTTGGCCCTCGCCGGGTAGCGTGTAACGATTCGGTTGTTACTACTGTGGCAAGACTGCCACTTGAGCGGGGCTCTTACGTAAGGCATTATTCTCTATCATAAAGGACATTATGAAAGACGCATAACGTCCGCCCGCGCCTCGGGGATGCTCAGGGGTCGGAACGCCACCCATGACCGCCTCCTCCCACACCGAACCGGAATCCCCGATGCCACCCAAGCGTTCCCAGGGCATGGCGAGGCCAGAGGAACACACCCGGACCGTGGCAGAGACGCTCGCCAATCAAAGGGCGGGGGCGGAACGCTCCACCGAGGCGACGACGAAGGGAGCAATCTCCTTCACGGAGGGAGAGTTGCGCGAAATCGTCGCCAGTGAGATTCAGCGCGCCCGGGGACTCAAGACCGTGGCCGAGATCAAGGCCGGGTGGAAGTCCAGAGACGAGATGGAGCCGAAGCCTCAGGGGAAGGTTTCTCAGCAGGCAGCGAGAACCCCGACGCTCGTCGAACGCCTGGCGCGTGGCCTCGGCCTCGCAGCGGCGAAACCGTCGGAGCCAGTAAAGGACCACGAGCCGGAGCGCTAACCATGAACGGTGATGCCCTGCCCGGGATTCCCGCCTCCAGGCCCTTGATCGGAGCCGTCACCGTCTCCACGCACGGCACTTCCATCGAGCTCCCGGCTTTCGTTGCGGACGCGGGGGAGCAAGCAATCTCCTCCTCCTTCGAATTCTTCACCGCCAGGATCGCCAACCCCAACACTCGCGAAGCTTACGGGCGCGCCGTCGCGCGCTTCTGCGGCTGGGCCGCTGATGGCGGCCTGACTCTCTCCGGCCTCTCCTCCGTCCACGTCGCCAGTTACCTCGACCACTTGGGCAAGGACGAAGAGCACGGCGGCGAGGGCATGAGCGTGCCCTCGGTGAAGCAGCACCTCGCGGCGCTCCGCCACTGGCTCGACTGGCTCACCCAGCGCGGCGTGTTGAAATTCAATCCGACGGCGGCGGTCCGGGGACCGCGCCACTCCCAGAACGAGGGTAAGACCCCGGTGCTGGAGCGCGCCGAGGTCAAGGCGCTGTTCGCCGCGTTCGAGGCGGAGCTCGCGGAGATCCGCGCGGCGGACGAAGAGGCGGGGGCGAAGACACCCCCCTCCTCGCCCGCCGTGGCCGCGAGGCGGCAGCGCGAGCAGCAGCGGAGAGACATCCGGAGAATCATTGCGCTGCGCGACAAGGCCATGCTCTCCGTGATGCTCTTCAACATCCCGCGCGTCAGCGCCGTGGTCCGGATGCAGGCGCGGGATTTCGACGATACCGGCGACGGCTGGCTCGTCCTCCATGAGAAGCGCGGCAAGACGCGCCGTTTGGAGGCGCACCACCAGGTGCGCGACGCACTCCGCGTCTACATGGCGGCCGCAGGCATCGAGCCGGGCAGCCGCGTCCCGCTCTTCCAGAGCGCGGCGGGAAACGCGTTGGCACTGTCCGGCATGCCGATGCACCGCACCGATGTCGGCGCGATGGTCAAGCGACGCTGCAAGGCGGCAGGGCTGTCCAAGTCCATCTGCCCGCACTCCTTCCGCGCCACCGGCCTGACGCTCCATCACCTCAACGGCGGCAGCCTCCAGGCCGGAGCGGAACTCGCCGGCCACGAGTCGACGCGCACCACGCAACGCTACGTCCGCGCTCAAGGACAGGGGCGGCGGCAGGAGGTGGAACGCATCCACTGGTGACATGGGGCCCTTGCGGGTCCGCCGGCTCACACATTCCGGCGCCTCAAGAATTTTTGGATTGCCTGATCTGCGCGTGATGCGCTTCCGCCAGCTCTTGCAAATACGCAGGGTCGGCGAGTTCCCTGTACCTACGATTGTGCATCACACAGTCGACACCGCTCTTCGTAGTTACGAT
>JBEKOY010000239.1:0-5230 GCA_049521295.1 Polyangiaceae bacterium
CCCTGCGCAGTCGCAAAGTCCCCTTGATGCATCGCGCGGTGGTACGCGCGAAGGACCGCCGGGAACGTCTGGTTCTGTCGCGAGAGCTCGGCGAGCTTGTCTTCGAGCCGCTTCTCCGTCGCGTCGGCCAACCGTGGATCGTCTTCCGCGATCCCTTGCAGGCGTTGGACCTCGTCCCCAACCTGATAGAGCCACGCGTCGACGATTGCCTGAAACGCGCCACCACCATCCGCAGCCGTTTCGAGACGCTCGATCAAACGCCGGTACACGGTCTCGAGATGGTGGAGTGGCGTGTCGTTGATCGAGATCTGCACCTCGGATGTCGCGAACCCTCGCTCACGCGCGCGGGCGCACAGCAAGCGAGTGGCGAACGTCTTGCCGCTGCCGTATTCGCCGCGAATCCACTTCGCAGTCCCTTTCCCTGCCGCGACGAAGTCGAGTTCCTGATCGACAGCTCGCATCAGCCCGTCGATCCCCGTCGCCAAATGGTGCAAGCCTCGGCGGGGAACCTGGCCGCTCCGCAGGGCCTGCACAATGTCTTCAGCGTCTCGGCGATTCATTCGGTTCCTCGATCTACAGGCTCGTATCGATAAAGCCGGTCATTGTCCGGGAGTACCTCAGCGGTAATGCATGGGTATCGAATCTCGAATAGCTTGCGCACGAGCTGTTGCATGAATCCAGACGCCCGCATTGGACTCTTGTTGAGATGCCTTGCGATCAGACTGAGACGTACTGACTCGTTCTTCTGAAGAAGAGCAACGACGAGTCTTTCCTCGGGCGCGAGCGTGTCGAGCCTTGGATCCAGCTTGACTTCGCGCGCCGCAACTCCCTGAGGCGCGTGAGCGGGATGAGGCTGCGGCTGCGGCCGGAGTGCGGCTTGCGGACGCTGCTCGGGAGGTACGTCGCCGTCCACCGACCACCACCACGAGGGAGCCCGTGGACGCCCCTCTTGCTCACCGCGGACTCTTCCGAGAAACGCCAGCGGCACAGCGACTTCCTCCAGACCGGCACCGCCGTGGAAGCCACGATGCTGGGTGCCGAGCCACGCTCCAAACCCCACAAGCAAGTGGAGCGGCTGTCGAGGCAGGGGGCCGCTTCGAAACTCCACGGAGCCGGAGCAGGCTTCGGCACTGAAACGATGCCCAAGTCCCCCGGACCCGGCTTTTCGCTCCTGCGTCACGAACGGCGTGTGTCCGTGGTCGGCGGTTACGATGATGCACCATCCAGCGTCGACGGCCGCGCGAATGGCCTCCGCGGCGCCCGCTCCGAGGTTGCCAAGTGACCAACGCGGCAGGGCCGTTGTCTGCTTGCTGGACAAGGCATCGTCGACACCGTTGAACACCGCCGCGACGACGCGAGAGTCGTTCGTACGAAGCGCGTCGAGCAAAGGCTGACCAGCGGGTCCAAGGTCGCCCTTCAGAAACAGCCGACGGGGAAGGTCTCCGAGTGCGGTGTTGCGACTCCAGGCTCTATGGTCCGCGGTTGCGTTGGCCGCCGCCGACTCGGTGTCATCCAGCGCGGTGTTGCCCGGAATCTCTCCGGCGAAGAGCGCCCGTCTTGAGTGACTCGTCACGGTTGGGAGCGGCGAGATCGCGACTGCAAGCGCTCCCGTTGCGGTCAGGTCGTCCCGCAGGACGGCGTCGTGAACATCAGGAAGGACAAGACCGACGCGTTCTTCCGGCGGCAGCGACTCGAGGATCTCGAGAAAGGACGCGACATCGCAGCCGTCAAGCACGACAAGAAACACTCGCTGACCGTCATCGACGAGGCGCCGGACTACGCAGCGCGTCAGTTGATGGAGCGCCAGTGGATGGCGCATGTCACTGTTCCTCGCCAGCACGGGCCAAGCGCCGGCGAGCGACTCGGCGAAGCGCTGGTTCAGAAGATCGCGCCGCGTGAGCCACGTACTGATGACCCGCTGCGCGGTATCCGCCAACCAAGGCGGAATGGTCTCGACAGCGCGGCGCACGCGACGAAATGCCATGTCGGCCCAAGCGACATCGCGAAGGGCGTGGCCAAACCATTCAACGGCGGGCTTCGTATCCGCCGGTATGGGCAACCCTTGGAAGCGCGCGAGGCGTGCCAGGTCCCCCACCACCCGGATGGTGTCCGCAAGTTCACCCGCATGCAGGTTGCGCTTGAGGCCTTCGATCTCGACGTCGTCCGGGGGATGACCCTGCGCAGCGAGGTTCGCTGCACGGCTGAGCGCGCCTTCCAACGGAACGCGGAGGAGGCGGTGACGGCTTGCATCGAGCTCTGCCTGCCGCGCGATGCGTTCGGCCTCGCTCAGTACCTCGCGGGCGCGTCCAGGCGCAGTGCGCCACACCTCACGGAGCGCAGCATCGACGAGCTCCACGAGCTGGCCTCGATCGGACGCGGCGAGGCCAGGTATTGTGGGCGCTCGAGACTCCCCCTCTGCTGAGGCGAGCAACGCGCCGACTGTGCAGAGAAGCTCGAGGCTCCCGTCTGTGAGCGCCCATCCAAGCCATGCGCCGCTGCGAGGCTGGGCTTCCTCCAAGGCGGAACGCACAAGCGTGGGGGCGCGGAAGGTCGGCGCACCCTCGCGGACCCATCGGGCAAGGAGCTCCCAGTCGCGCTCGCGGTCCAAACGCGCGGCGCCGAGTTCGGCGCCCACGAGCACCGATCGCACTTCGCGCGCGGTGACGAGGTCACCGAGGCTCCAAGCCCCGGCGGTATCGCGGAGGTGCTCGAGGGAGTCGAAGACAGCTTGGGTGAGGCCTTCATCCACGAGAGCCTCACAGAATCGGCCGGAGGCACCTGCAACGACATCCTCTGCGCGCACGTCGAGGATCCGCCGCAGGTAGGTGCGGCCGGCGATGTCCATCGGGAGCGGCGGGAAGCTCGCTGGTACAATGGCGAGAAGGCGATCGGCCTCCGGAAGCGCGTCCCGAAGCGTGAGCTCTCCAGTGACCCGTGCGACGCGCCAGGGCTCACCTCTCACGTCGATGCTGGGACCGACGTCGACCAGCGCAGGGCAGTCGTGGACGAGCACTAGGTCGTGCTCGAGCCGGACCGCCTGATGAAGGCGTCGCAGCATCCAATCGAGTACGCGTTCGCCCAGCGGTGCTGTCACGACTTCCTCGGCTCGAGGCCCTCGAAGACGATGCGCACCCGGAATTCCTTCACGTTGGGGTGGGCCTGCACCATTTCTTCCAGCTGGGTCTTCACGGCCCCACCGATGCTGTCCCTCGACCCACTTACAGTCCGCGAGTGCGCCTGCTCGGCCTGTTCTCGCTGTCGCTGGGCCTCAAGTTGGCGCTCAGCCTCTGCTCGTGCCTGCTGCGCGATCGCCGTGTTGCGCTCGGCTTCCTCGCGCGCCCGGCGTTCGGCGTTCGCGCGCTCAGCCTCAGCTCGTGCCTTCGCCTCGGCGGCCCCCTGGTCTCGCGCGCGAAGAGCTGCGTCGGTCGCGACAGCGGAGAAACGGCGCTTGGCATCTTCGGTCCATGCCGTCGCCCGGTCCGCGAGAAGAGTGCCCGTGACGGGATCGCTCAGTAGATTCTTGAGTCTCACGACAACAGCGGTGCGATCGTCCTCACTGCCATGCGACGCGAGGTGATCAAACGCGTTGCGTTGGCCGGCGATGCCGGTGAGCGCCGAAGCCTCCCCCGGGAGCGTCGTCCGGAGGCGCAGGAACGCCTCGAACCTCGGGTCGCCATGCAGAGTTGCAAGCCGTCGGGTGCGCGAAGCGTTTCCCGTGTCCGCCAGAAGCTCGTCCAGCCAAGCGGAGAGTGCGGACACGGTTTGCACCCGAGCCGACTCGTCTGGCACCACGCCGGCCCATGTGCATACGTCGCGCAACCTCGTCTCGAAGTCACGGACAGCCTCACGCAGCTCGCGCCCCTTCTTCGCGAGCTCACGACAGAGCTTCGCTTGCTCGGGAGGAGTCGGAAGGTCGGCTTGACCACGGTGATCGAGGAGCCGATCTGCAACCCGCAGTGCCTTGTCCCACGTGGGGGCGTCGACGACGTCCTCTTTGACGAGCCGGAACTTGTCCTTGATGTCAGCGAGGCCGTGGACCGTCTCGCTACGTTCTCCGCTCTGCGCCTCGAACCCTGCGACCTGCAGGAGGTAGTAGAGGAAGAAGTTGGCGACTTCCTTTGTGAGTCCGAAGCCCCACTTCTCGCGGCCCTCTGCGTCTGCCGTCATCGCCGCGCGGAGATCCTGAGCGTCGATCTCCCGCTTCGTACCGACCCACGCCTCGATTGCCGCGAGGTAGCGACCATCGGTTCTCCGCGTGATTCCCGACGGCGCTTTGTGGGCGACCTCGAGAGGCAGGAGGATCGCGTCGACGTACGGCATGTCCGAGCCGCGCAGGTCGACCGTGGCACCGGTCTTTGCCGCGCGAACGACCCAGTCTGCCACCAGCACCAGCTCGGCCTGCGTGACACGTCGAGTAAACGGCGGATGGTTTGGATATCGCTTGTCGAGGATGGTCTTCGCCAGCCGCTCGAGCGCCGTGGTCACCTCGAGACCGGTCGAATCGATACGGTCCAGAGCAGCCTTCATCCCGAAGATCTGCCCCTGCTCGAAAAAGAGACGCCGGACCGCCTCGGCAAGCTGCCGTCGCCGATCCTGCTGATAGCCTTCCAACATGCGCGCAGCGGCGTCGGCCTCGCGCGGGCTGAGGTCTTGATATGCCCCACGAGGATCCTGGCGGATGATGTCGACCGCTGCCGCGTTGGTGAGCGCCTCGAACTCGTTGGGCGCCAGATGATCGGGCAACCACGCAAGCGTCCAGTTCGAGCCGCGAGCCTTCGCGCGTTGGCAGTTGTCGAAGTCGTCCTGCCTTGAGCGGCCTGCCTCCTCATCGAAGGGATAGTCGACGACGATGAGGAACTCGTCCTTGCCCGGGTCAAACTCGTTCGTCTGGCCCGCATAGGAGAGGGTCCGGACATTGGCGAGCTTCACATGCCCACGTCGCTTCGTACCTTTCCACAGGACATCGAAGGTGCCCTCGTTCGACGTCCCGAGGTCGAGACCGAGCTCATCGATCATGAGCTTGCGCATAAACGCAAACCGGTGAGAGTGACCGACCTGAGTGCGTGCGGTGTTGAGCACGCGTTCGATGTCGAGCTGCTCGATCTTGATGCTGACGGTCGGGTCGGCCTCGCCAGAGACCTGCACGTGCGGCGCAACGCCGTTTAGCGCGCGAAACCAGGCTGCAACTTTGCTGATGCCCGTCCGCGGCACCTTTGAGAAATTCCGCCGG
>JBEKOY010000240.1:0-5372 GCA_049521295.1 Polyangiaceae bacterium
GCATCCGGCGACATCGCCGCTATCGAAGCCAAGGCCGCAACCGTCGTTACCCTGTCCGACACGCGCGGCCTGCGCCTGCTCCGCGACAAGCTCGGTCCACGCTTCAAGGCCGGCATCATCGTCTACACGGGCGAACACACGCTCCCGATCGACGACCGCATCTGGGCCGTACCCATCTCCGGGCTTTGGACGTAGAGGACGGACTGCTCCAACTGCCGCCGGCGTGAGCGCGTCCGCAACCCTGGGGGAAGCGTGCGTGGGCAGCACGAAAGTGCGTCCCTTTTGGGGTGCTGCTCGGACCTACGGTCGAACGAGGCGCCGGGCCGGCGGCCCCGCCCGGCCAGGCACGCCCTGCGCGAGTGTCTCGGGGTCTTCGATCGCGGCGAGGTGGCCGATGCCGTCGAGCTTGGCCTCGGTGACGTTCTGAGCGACCTGGCCCATCGTTGCGTACGTGAACCGTCCAGTGCCTGCGCCGACGGCGAGGACGGGCATCGTGAGCCGCTGCTGGGCGACGATCTGCTTGATCTCCTCGCCCTCCGCGAGCATGGAGCGGTAGAGGCCCGTGGCACCGCCGAAGCCGTTGGGGCGGGAGTAAACCCGGGTGAACTCGTCGATGTCCGGTTCGGAGATCGCCCCTTCGGTGGCGCTCATCGTGGGGTAGGCGTATAGGGCTAGGAAGTCGCGCTCGCGCCCGGTGAGCAGCATTTTCGGGATGCCTGGAGCAGCGAGAACGCCGATGTGCCATGCGCCCCCGTGGGTGACGTCGGCCAGCGTCTCGAGTCCGAAGCCGGGCAGGCCGGTCTCGATCGCGGTGTAACTGCGGATGAGTTCGGGGTGGCTAGCGGCGAGCCGGAAGGTGCTGACTCCGCCGATGTCCTGACCCGTGAGGTGCACGGGTCCGAGTTCGAGATGCTCGACGAGTTGCCGCAGGCTTTCCGCTGCGAAGGAGCTCGTGTAGTCGCCCGGCTCGTGACCGGAGTCGCCGAAGCCGGGGAGGTCGACGGCGATGACGCGGTGCTCGCCGGCGATCAGTGGGATGAGCTTGTGAAACGCCCACCAGCTCTCCGGGAACCCGTGCACGAGCAGGATCGGGGTGCCGTCGGTGCCGGCGGTGACGTAGTGCAGGGTCCGGTCGTTGAGCGTGGTGCGGTGGTGAATGACCTCAGGGATCGTGGCACCGGCGCGGGTCTCGGGCATGAGGCTCCTTCTCAAGATGACAACTAGGTTGTCTATATACTAGCAACCTGGTTGTCGGTACGTCAACCTGATTGTCTATCTTCCCGTTATGGCTCGCTCCGGCGCTGATCTCGCATTGCTGCTGCTCGGCGGGTTCCGGGCTCTCGCGGACGCCGCAAGCGCAGAGCTGGCCGAACGAGGGCACGAAAACATCCGCCCGGTCCACGACTTCGCCATCCGCGCGATCGACGCCGGAGCGGACACCGCGTCAGGCCTCGGCCGTCAACTCGGCGTCTCGAAACAGGCGGCAGCCAAGACGATTGGATTTCTCGAGGAGCGAGGCTACGTCTCCGGCGAGGTCGACGCACGAGACAGCCGACGACGCCGCTTCACAGTCACCGACAAGGGATACGCCCTGCTTCGCACCGGCGAACAGGTCTTCGACGAACTCCGCGCACAATGGGCCGAACGCATCGGCGCCACAGAGCTCGAACGCCTCGAAGAAGCACTCGCCGACCTCGGGATCCGAATCCCCACCCACTTCGACGCCCCGGACTACCTCACCCACTCACCGACAGACCGAGCGCAGCGGACGCGGCTGCGAGACGCATGAAACCGACGATCAGCAGCAGGTCCGCTGGCGCCGCTCGAGACGCCCGTCTCCGCGGCGCCAGTCGGTGCGCAAGCCGCGCCTTTCGGGCGACTCTGCCTTCGGCGTTTTGCTCTGCGCGCGAGCGCGCGCGGTCGGCAGGTTTTAATGGGCCACTGGCCGTCTCCACTGGCCCGAACTCCCGTCGAACACACGCAAACTCCGTAAAACCCGATATCGGCAGATCGCGCTGCATGCGGCCGATTTGCAGGGAATTCGGGCGTTCGCGCGGGGGTTTCGCGGCGGCAACGTAGTGCTCCCGTACGCTTGCTCTGCCGCTGGCTCGGCTCGTTTCTCTGCTAGCCTCGCGGTTGAGGGCACCACCATGATGTCGGCGAGCATGCCGGCAGCGTGATCTGACTTCCGCGGTTCACGAATGTTCGAGCGGAGGTCGCTTTGCCTGGTTCGCCGGAGTCGCAGGGATATCTCGTCGGAGGCTCTGCAGCGTCGTCGGCACTTCTGCGCCGCGACGCAGGTTCGTCGGAACGAACCTGCGGTTACGTCCACTTGAAACGCAACGGTCGTGCTCAGTGCCACCGCGCCGCACGGGGAGCCGGCACTCCGAACCAGCAATCCGCACGTCCACCTGCCATCGCATACGGGAAGAGAGAATCATGAGCCAACAGCAACGCGACGCCCTCGACGAGCTGCTGCGCAACGGCCCACTCGATCTGGGGGGCGACGTCAAGGAGCAACGGGTCATCTTTGAGGAGATGATGGGGGCGATCCCGGTCCCCGACGACGTGGCCGCCTCGCCTGGGAGTCTCGGCGGGGTCCCCGTAATCAACGTCGACGTGGAAGGCACCGAACCAGGACCGGTGATCCTCTATTTCCACGGCGGGGCGTACGCCGTCGGGACAGCCGCCTCGTCGGTTGGCCTCGCATCAGACCTCGCCCGTCGCGCGCGCGCGCAACTGGTTTCCGTCGACTACCGGCTCGCGCCTGAGCACCCCTACCCCGCCGCCCTTGAGGACGCCGTGGCCGCCTACCGCGGCCTGCTTGCCAGTGGACAGGCACCGTCGGCGATCGCCCTCGCCGGAGAGTCCGCGGGGGCCGGACTCGTTGCGGCGACCCTCGTCGCGCTGAAGCGCGCGGGGGTGCCACTGCCGTCGGCCGCGGTGATGATGTCCCCATGGGTCGACCTGACCCTGTCCGGGGACAGCATGCGCGAGAAGGCCGCGCTTGACCCCGCGCTCACACCAGACGGGCTCAGGCGTCGCGTCCGCGATTACGTGGGGACGGGCGACCCAGCGGACGGACTTCTCAGCCCGATCTTCGCCGACCTGACCGGGCTCCCACCGCTGATCATCCAGGGCGGCTCACACGAGATCCTCCTCGACGACGCGACCCGCCTCGCAGCCCGAGCGGCAGGCGCGGACGTGGACGTGACGCTACAGGTCACACCCCAGGTCCCCCACGTGTTCCAAGGATTCGCTTCGATGCTCGATGAGGCCGGTGTGGCTCTCACCAACGCCGGCGACTTCCTCCGCGCACACTTCGCCGCCGACTCCGACGAGGTGCTCGGCGAACCGGTCACCGCGGGGAGCACCGCCTGATCGATATGCCGCCCGCGCCGTCGTCACTCGCTGACGTGGGGATCTACAGGCTGGCAGCTTTGCTGCCGGCCGCACTCGTCTCTGACGGCCGCGGTTTCGAAGCCGCTCGGCATCCCCGCGCACGACGAACTCGGGACGGTCGCCGAGCCGCGGCGACCGTCCAGCATCGACGAACTGGCCGCGTCCGCATCTCCATCAACAACAGGAGGATCACGTTGAACGCCACAGCAATCACAGCGCCTCCCACGTCGGCGATCCCCGACGACGACCCTGCGCGAGAGGCTGCGGTAGCGCGACCCGACGACGATCAGACCCTGCCGCACTGGGGTGTGGTCGGGGACACGTACACGATCCTGATCAGCGGCGAGGAGACCGCCGGTCGCTACACGCTGATCGACATGCACGTTCCCACGGGCGGCGGCCCGCCCCCCCACCGACACGACTTCGAGGAAATGTTCAGCGTCCTCGACGGCGCGGTCGAGGTCACGTTTCGCGGCGAGACGAAGACCGTTAGCGCCGGAGAGACGTTCAACGTCCCGGCCAACGCGCCGCACGTCTTCAAGAACACATCGCAGCAGCCGGCGCGGCTGCTTTGCATGTGTTCGCCTCCCGGCCAGGAGAAGTTCTTCGCAGAGGTTGGTACCCGCGTTTCAACCCGCACAGAAGCACCACCCAAGCTCGACGAAGCAGCACAAAAGGCGTTCATCGCCAAGGCGATCGCCGTCGCACCCAAATACCAGACAGAGCTCCTCATCCCCTAACACGACAAGCAGCTCCGAAGGCTCAGCGGTTTGACTCGCTTCCTGGGATCGTCGCCAAAGGGTCATCGGTACCCCAATGGCACTGAATCCCACCTGATCCGCCACAAGGAAGGACCTCACCATGTCCACACTCACCACAAACGCCGCGATGCTCAACGCCACGCTCGCTGAGCCGTGGCGGCAGCTCTGGAACGGCGATCTCTCGATCACCGACACGATCATCGCCGAAGATTTCGTTGCCCACGCGGCGCCGATTACCGGCGTCGGCGAGGGCGAGATCCACGGACGCGAAGCGCTCAACCAATGGGTCAGCGGCATCAACACGCTGCTCCCCGACCTGAACTTCGAGATCGCCGTCGGACCGATCGCAACCGACGAGTACCTCGTGGTGCGCTGGAAGGCGCAGGGCACGTATGGCGGTGGATACCCGGGCGCGTCTGACGATGCGATCGGCTCGGTCATCACGTTCACCGGCACCGACACGCTCCGCGTCATCGACGGGATGCTGGCCGAGTACTGGGCCAACGCCGACAGCCTCCTGTTCGTGCAACAACTCGGCGTAAAAGAAGTCCCCGGCGCCCGCGACTAGAGCCGGTCCCACGCCACCACGAGAAGCATCGGGCCGATGCGAATGGGCCACTGGCGGCCTCCAGTGGCCCAAACTCCCGTGAAACAGACGCAAACTCCGTAAAACACTGTTTCGGGCATCCGCGCTGCATGTGCTCGATTTGCAGGCAACACGGGCCTTTTCGCGGGGAGTGAGATATCGCTTCACACGCGAGAGGTCGCTGGTTCGAAACCAGCCGTGCCCATGGGAAATGCCTGGAACGAGGCTGTTTTGGCAGTCAGCTAGTCCGAATTGGTCGGCATTGCTGATCCGAGTTGGTCGGGCTGTCTAGCCCGAGGTGGTCGGGCTGGTGTTGTAGTCTGGCCGCCGCCGCGAGGGCCGATCCGGATGACATCGTGCTGAGGTGCTGTCTGGCCTGGCATGCTCTCGGCGTGCGGCGCATTGGGCTACTGGGCGGCATGAGCTGGGAATCCTCTGCCGAGTACTACCGGCTGATCAACGAAGAGACGCGCGCACGCCTCGGCGGCCTGCATTCGGCGGACTGCGTGCTGCGCTCGGTTGACTTCGCGGACATCGAGGAACTACAGAGCGCCGGAGCGTGGGATCAGGCCGGCGAACGGCTCGCCTCGGAAGCCAGCGCCCTGGTCCGGGCAGGCGCCGAG
>JBEKOY010000241.1:0-5181 GCA_049521295.1 Polyangiaceae bacterium
GGCCGGCGACGGCTGGTCCGTTGAGTAGCGTGCTTGTCCTCGATTCGCACGTGTGGGTGAAGTTCGTGGCAGGTGCCTCGCTATCCAAACGTGCACGGGCGAGGCCGTGAAGGACGCAGTGGCGTAGCTAGGGGGAGACGCCCCCAAAATGATCACGAGACTCGAGCTAGCGGTGGGCTAGCGGGGTCTGCGGCGCAGTTCTTCGAGCTCTTCGCGCATGGCGCGGCGCTCCGTCATAAGGACCGCGGCCGTATTTGGGTTATCCGTCAATCCGAGCAATCGTGTTAGGTTCGTAATGGCTATTTCGAGCTCGGCGAGACGCTCGGGACTTCCACTGAATTGCCATTCGGAGGGGTCCATAGGTGCGATTTTGGGTGGTTTCGGATCGTCGATCGGCCTTGTTTTCTCGATCTGCCGTGAAATGCCATCTTCGTATTTCGTTTCGAAAGCAGGTGTACCTGCAAGGGTACCAAGGGTTCGAATCCCTTGCTCTCCGCTAGGTTAGCGGTGGTCGGCCCCCCCCAGACGGCGCCTCGAGTGGCAATGACAGTTCGGGGATGGCCTCGTCGAGGGGCGCGAGCGATCCGGAGAGCGAGCTCAGCCCATGTCCGAGCGGCCCGGCGATATCGATTGATCATCGCACTCGAGCGATGTCCGGTGCGGTCGGCGACCCACGTGGTCTTGCCGTTGGCGAGCCACACCGTCACGAACGTCGCGCGCAGATCGTGAACCCGGATGGAATGGCGAACCGCGCTGCGCTCGAAGAGCTCCGCCCGAGCTGTTCGCGCTCGCCGTGGCGGAAGCGGCCGAATAAGGATCGCCTTGACGTTCTACTATCAAGATATATCTTTGAGCTATCCCAACACTATGGAGAACAGCATGCGACACATCCCCGATGAACACGGCCACGACGCCAACCTCCTCGAAGAGGATTGCACCCCGTCCCCGTTTCTCCTCGGCGGCCGAGGAGGCGGTCGCGGTCGGGGTGGCCTTCCCCCCGGAGGGCCCCGCGGTCGCGGTGGTCTGCCCTTCGGTCCGGGTGGCTTCGGCCCCTTCGGCCCTGGCGGCTTCGGTTTCCGGCGAGGCCCGCGCGCGCGACGCGGCGACATTCGCGCCGCCATCCTTGCGCTTCTTCAGGAGGAACCGCGCAACGGCTATCAGATCATGCAGGAGCTCAAGCAGCGCAGTCAGGGCGTGTGGAACCCGAGCCCCGGCTCGGTCTACCCCGCGCTCCAGCTCCTCGAGGACGAGCGACTGATCGCGAATGACGAGGGGTCCGGCGGGCGCATCTACGCGCTCACGAGCCAGGGGAAGGCGTACGTCAAGGAGCACGCCGACGAGATCGCGGCCCCCTGGGAGGCTCTCAGCAACGCCGCCGGTGACGTCTTCGTCGAGATGATGAGCCTATTCCACCAGCTCGGAGCCGCAGCCATGCAGGTGGTTCAAGCCGGCAACGCAGCGCAGATTGCCAAGGCCAGGAAGGTCCTCGTGGCCACCCGCCGCTCGCTCTACCAGATCCTCGCCGAGGGCTCGTCGGAAGACGCATGAGACAGGACGACGCGAGGGAGTTGGCCGAGCGGTCTCCAATTCGAACGGAAGCACGATGATTCCCATCACGATCATTGGCGCCGGCCTCGGCGGGCTGACTCTCGCCCGCGTTCTGCACGTCCACGGCATCGCGCCCACCGTCTACGAGGCCGATGCGTCTGCGGATGCGCGCACGCAGGGCGGAATGCTCGACATCCATGAGTACAACGGACAGCTCGCGCTGAAGGCGGCCGAACTGTTCGACGAATTCCGCCGCATCATCCATGAAGGCGGCGAGGCTACGCGAGTGCTCGACCCGCACGGCACGGTCCTTCTCGACGAGCCCGACGACGGGAGCGGGGGTCGCCCCGAGGTGCATCGCGGCGATCTGAGGCGCATCCTGCTCGACTCTCTGCCCGACGGCACCATCCAATGGGGCCGCAAGGTCACCGACGTCCACCCGCTCGGCGACGGGCGTCATGAGCTGAAATTCGTGGACGGGGCGACTGCAACTACGAGCCTCCTCGTCGGCGCGGACGGCGCCTGGTCGAGGATCCGGCCGCTGCTGTCCAGGGTGAAGCCCGAGTCCGTCGGCACCTCGTTCATCGAGACGTACCTGTTCGACGCCGACGAGCGCCACCCGGCCAGCGCGAGGGCCGTCGGAGGCGGGGCCCTGTTCGCCGTCGCGCCTGGCAAGGGCATCCTCGCCCACCGCGAAACCGATGGCGTCTTGCACACCTACGTCGCGCTCGCCAAACCGCAGGAATGGATCGCGGGCATCGACTTCGCCAACCCGAAGGCGGTGAGGGCCCGCGTCGCGGCGGAGTTCGACGGCTGGGCGCCAGAGCTCACCGCGCTGATCACCGATAGCGAGACAGACCCCGTCCTCCGAACAATCTATGCACTCCCGACGGGACATCGGTGGGAGCGCGTGCCCGGTGTGACTCTTCTCGGCGACGCCGCGCATCTGATGTCCCCGTTCGCCGGTGAGGGCGCCAACCTCGCGATGTACGACGGCGCCGAGCTCGGCAAAGCCATTGTCGCACACCGCGGCAACCTCGAAGCCGCGCTCGCTGAGTACGAGGAAACCATGTTCGTCCGGAGCGCGGACGCCGCCGCCGAGAGCGCGCGGAATCATGGGTTCATGTTCGACGACAACGCCCCGCGCCGGCTGCTCGTCCTCCTCACGGGCGGCTCGGCGCCGACTTCGTCTGCGCCCGCTCCGGCGGAGCCGTAACCGAAATCGACGCGACGGAGTAGAAAGGCAGACCATGCAAACAGTCCTGATTCACGAGTCGGACGGGAGGTCGCGTTGGTCTACGACGTGATCGTCGCAGGGGCCGGCCCGGTCGGCCTGTTCCTCGCCTGCGAGCTGCGGCTCGCGAAGCTCTCCGTGCTGGTGCTCGAACAATTGGAGGATCCGCGGTCGCCGCTCAAGCGGCTTCCGTTTGGACTGCGAGGACTCTGGGGCCCAAGCATCGAAGCTTTCTACCGGCGCGGGCTTCTGGGACAGATTGCGGCCGAATCGCGTCCCGCTGGTGCGCCCGGCCAGTCGAGCCAGCTGACACCCTGGGCAGCGCAGCGCGGGCCGGCCGGCCACTTCGCGGGCATCCAGTTCGACCACAGCCTCATCGACGCGGCGCGGTGGACGTATCGACTACCGGGCCCATCCTCCATCCAGCTCGGGAGCGCGATGGACCAACTCGAGCGCGTGCTCGCCGCCCACGCGATCTCCGTCGGCGTCGAAATCCTACGCGGCCACGGCGTCGACCGTTTCGAGGCTTCGAACGATGAAGTCACCGTCCATTCTGGCGAAGAGCGCTTTCGCGCCCGATTTCTCGTGGGTTGCGACGGCGGCCGCAGCACCGTCCGCAAGCAGGGTGGCTTCGAGTTCGTCGGTACCGATCCCGAGTTTACGGGATATTCGGTCCACGTCGACATCGCCGACCCGGAGAAGCTCCGCATGGGCCGGCAAGCGACACCGACTGGCAATTACACGCAAACGCAACCAGGGTTTCTGGCGTTTACCGACTTCGACGGCGGGGCTTCCCATCGCGCAGAGCCGATCACGTGCGAACACGTGCAAGCCGTGCTGCGGCGCGTGTCCAACACGGACGTGACCGTCACTGCGGTGCACCTCGTCTCGACATGGACCGACCGCTCGCACCAAGCAACGACCTACCGCAAAGGACGCGTGCTCTTGGCGGGCGACGCCGCGCACATTCATTCGCCGCTAGGCGGACAAGGCTTGAACCTAGGGCTTGGAGACGCCATGAACCTCGGGTGGAAGCTCGCTGCGACCCTCCGGGGGGATGCCCCCGATGGTTTGCTCGACAGCTACACCACGGAGCGGCATCCGATCGGAGCACGCATCCTCGACTGGACACGGGCCCAGGTCGCGCTGATGCGACCGAGCTCCCGCGCGCTCCAAGCCGTCGTCCGCGACGTGATCGGCACGCGCGACGGCGCCACCTACTTCGCGGAGCGCATCTGGGGTGTATCCCTCCGCTACGACCTCGGCGACGAGCACCCGCTCATGGGCCGCAGTTGCCCGGACTTCGAGCTTGAGAACGGAACGCGGGTCGGCACGCTGCTCCGTGATGGACACGGGTTGTTGCTCGAGTTCGGCAGGCAAGCATCACTAGCCGCGCTCGATGGGCTCTGGGGCGACCGTGTCAGGTACGTGGCGAGCGACACCAAGGATCGCCTTGGCCTCCGCGCTCTGCTCGTGCGTCCTGATGGGTTCGTGGCATGGGCGAGCGATACGACTCCTAGTACCGAGGAAGTCACACGAGCCGCAGCGCGATGGTTCGCGAGTCGCGAACGTGACGAAGAGCATTCGTGATCGCTTCCTGGTCGATGCGGAGCAGGTGCTCCTCATGGGCAGCCGGGAGCGGGCGCGGCGTTCCTCGAGTTACGAACTCGGCCCGCACGCACGTGCCCTTCGTCACCCAGCGAACGTGGGCCTCGAGCGCTTCGCGAAGAGTGCGGCGCTCGAGGACCTCAGGGCGAAGCGCAGCGACGGAGCGTCGGGCTTCGTTCAGGCTGGCCCGAGCGAGCTCCTTGGCGTGGTCAATGTGCTCGCTCGTCTCTCGTGTCAATCCAAGCGTCAACGCATCCTCGGCGGCCTCCAACTGCACGACCACGCCTGTCAGGCCCTGCGCCAGGGTGTCGTGGATGTCGCGAGCGAGACGATTCCTCTCCGCTATCACCGCGGCGCTTTGACTCTCTTGCGACAACCGGCTCAATTTGGAGGGCGATGGCAACCTGGTGCGCCAGCGCTCGAGCGATCTCGATCTCGTCCGCGGCGAACGATCGCTCCGTGACGAAGCGTACCTTCAGGCTGCCGATGTTCCTGCCGGCGATGGACATCGACACCAGCAGAGCGGTAGGGATACGGTGACGGCGCCTGACACTCTGTGATCTGGGAGAGCTCGGTGTGCGCCCGAGCGTCCGCGACGACAAGATCGCTCGGCCCACACCAGGAAGACCTTGCCGGGCAAAGCCTTCTGCGCACTCCGTAGAGCCTGGCGCATGGACGCCGAACCCGGCGTTGGTGACCAGTACGGCGACGTCGATGCGGGCGTCGTGGCCGAGCTCTGGTACCCTCTCGTTACCGTGGTCCCGCAGCTTGCCGGCGGTCTCCTCATGGGC
>JBEKOY010000242.1:0-5070 GCA_049521295.1 Polyangiaceae bacterium
GGTCTCTGACGACGACTTCGCTTCCCTCAACATCATGCCCAACTCCTTCCACGGCGACTGGAACTACCTCGTCCGCCCTGTACAGTCTTTATCCGTTCAGTAATTTATGGACACCGCCTGAGCTACTTCAACGGCGCTCGGCCCCATCAAGGGATCGGCCAGCGGATTCCGACCCTCACCGAACGGCCTCAAGCCCGGCTCGCCTGTTCCGTCGGCGCCATCCCCGTGCTCGGCGGCCTTCATCATGACTACCGCGCCGCGGCCTGAACCGGCGGACGGCCCGAGGAGCCAGGACAGGACATCCGGGCGTGTCTCGCCTACGCGTCCGAGCTGACACGCGTCCGAGCTGACACGCGTCCGGTTCGTCGACTTGCCTCAGGCGTCGTGAAGCTCAAGCTTGACGCCAATCTCGGTGCGCGCGTCCGGACGACGCCGTGGGCGACCGCGAGCGACATCGAAGCCGCGTAAACTAGGACAGCTCTCGTCAGCCGAGTCGCTCGGCATCGAACGGATCCAGTGCTTCCCCGGTGAAAGGGGTGTCCGCTCCGCGCTTGGCGTCGTAAAGGACTCGCGCAAGGAGATCGAGCAACTCGGCGTTCTCGACGTCGCGCACCCATGAAGCGCCGATCGCCGAAAGACCCCATGCCGCACCGGCGATCGCGCCCGCGATGCACGCGATGGAGTCGCTGTCTCCCGACGAGTTGGCGCCCCTGAGCACAGCAGCTCGGAAGTCACCCCCCGCGCGAAGGACACACCACAAGGCCGTCGCGACCGCTTCCTCACCGACCCAGGCGCCACCGAGGAGCGAGCAGACGTCATCGGTGTCGACGGCGAGGGTCTGCTCGACACGGTCGAGCGAGGCGAGCATCTCCCCGTTGCCGATCGACCGCGCCAGCGCCGGTTCGCACCCCACCTCGACGAGCAGCGTTTGGTCCACGCGCTCGACGTGAGCCCGCACGGAGGGGACGAGATCGGACAGGTCGTCCGAGCGAAGCGCGGACGCGACGGCCGCGGCGGCCGCCACGGAGCTGGCGATCCCTGTCGGGTGCCGATGGGTGAGCGCGCTCTGCGCCGCCGCAGCGCGGACCAGCGCGTCCCTGTCTCCGGCGAAGTAAAGACCGAACGGCGCCGCGCGCATGGCGGCGCCGCAGCCCTTGGAGTGGGCGACACCCGCTTCCCGCCAGTGGGCGCCGGCCGCCAGCGCGTGGCAGCCGGACATGCATGCGCCACCGGGCGCGCGATCGTTCTCGGGCGAGCCGGCCCACGCGACGAACTCTCGGGCGAGCGTCGTCATCAGGCGATCGGTGCCCGCATGCCCTGCCCGGATGAGCGCGCGCGCGGCGGCGATGGACATCTGCGTGTCGTCCGTAAAGGTGCCGGGCGGATGATCCTCCGTCGCTTCGAAGGTCGTGACGCCGCTCTCGCCCCAGCGCGCCCGAATCGCGCGCACGCTCGGAACAAACTCCGTCGGATGCCCGAGTGCGTCGCCGACGGCCAGCCCTACGATGCATCCTCGAAATCGATCGACCTCCGACAGCATCCCGCCCTTTTATATCTGCGCCGCCAGGAACGCGAAACAGCCAGGCACTGCGAGTTGGAGGCGAGGGCCCTCCTCGCCGGCTTATGCGAACGCGAGGTAGTTCGGCATTGCGTAGATGCGTCGACGGCGAAGCGGCTCAGGTCCTTGAGTCTCGCTGACCTGTCGCGAACGCGGGAGCGTCACCGGGACCAAGTAGATCGAACGGCTCGCCGCGGGCACGTCTGCAGTCCATCTGGGAGCGATCTGGCCGGCGCGGCTCGCCATCACTTCGACGAGCGCCGCGGCAACGGACAGTTCATCGCCTTGAAGGTCGGGCCGCCGGACATCGCACCAGGCGACGTGGTCGTGCCGGGCGTCGATGGCCCACTGGCGAACCACGAGATGTTCGCCGTGAAGTGCGGCACACGCGGCATCAGCCAGAGTGGTTTGGGACATGGCGGCTTTCCCAGATGTCCTCGAAAGCGTAGCACGCGGTTGTCTCACGGCCGGGGAGCAGAAACGGCTCCACCTTTGCCCATACTTCGCCGCGGTCGCCCATCAACTTGCTCAGCAGCAATCGGGCGTCTTCGAAATCAATGGGATCGCGCCAAGCGCAAAGCTTCATCGCGAGGAGCTGCTCTGGCGCGAGGGCACGAACAGTAAGCGCCTTGTGGTCGAACACAGTATCGCCGAGGGCAAGCCCGTGAATGAACCCCTTTGCGCCATCGTTGAGCCAGTAGTCAGGCAGGCCCAGCGTTTCAGCAACCCTCATGGCCGCCCGTCTTACAACGGCCGTCTCCTCGGGCTTCGCGATGTACACGTCGACGTCTTTGGTCGTCGGTCGTGCGCCGTAAAGAAGGGCCATGGCCGCGCCGCCGACAAGGAGAAGCTCCCCGCGTTCGTTGGACGCCGCCAGCTCTTCGGCCAGGGCGCGTAGCGCAGTTCTGATCGCAGCCACATCGAGTTGCTGCAGTCGACCGGCCATTTGACAAAGCTTAGCCGAGGGGAGGGGGACCCCCAACGGGGTGCATCACGCCGGCGGCGGCGAGTCTTCGCGCCTCGAGCTCCTTGGCGAGCTGCACGACGACGTCCCACCGCCCACCCGCCGCCTTATCGTGCCGGAGCGAGTCGGGCAGCGGCGCAGGTGGCGGTTCGCAGGCTGCGGGCATGCAGAAGAGCGAAAAACTGGGACCATAAGTGACTCGCCGCAGATGGCGCCCGATGCGCGGGTGGACACGGCGGAGGTGGTGACGCCGGGTCAGCGCCCAGCCTCGGTCGAGATCCGGACAAACGACGAGCCTGCCCTTGGAGTCACCGGCGAGCAGACCGACTCGCCTTGCACGGCGGGCAGCGATGTCGTGGTTTCCATCACCCCGAGGCACGAACAATCGGGAATACTGGCGTACGAGCAGCCACCAGGCGCCACGCAGGTTGCAACGCGCCCGCGAAAGCACTCCGGCATGCATGCGGCAAAGGTCTGGCCCAAGCTTGCCGCCACTTCTCTCCTGCCGGCGCTCGCGTTCGCGCAGAGGAGCGTATACCCCCGGGGCACCCGGCTGTCTCGGCGCCCCCTCACGCACCCTTGGCCATCGGCGACGTGAGTCTCGGCGCTCAATGTACCGTCGAATACTGGCGAGCCTTTTCCCAGCTGGCGATTCCATCCCCACTCACCTCTCGCGGGTGCCATCGACGCCATTTCCATTTGCTTTTTCGCACTCTTATTGATTCCTCGTCTCTGACCTGTCGAAGCATTCCGCATCCAACGGTTCCTCGAACGGCTCCGTGGGAACGCGCACTGCGTGTTTCCAAATTATGGAAACAACGACCCTTTCAGGATGGCTCCAAACGCCACGAAAAGGCACTGGCGAAGACTTCGCCAGGTGCCGCACTGTCGCTCATCTCGGATCACGCGAAGAGTGTGTGATCTTTGATGATTTGTTTTTCTCCTCTGCCGGCACGACGGTTGCGAAGGACACCCGAGACCCTCTCTAAGTGGAGAAACGAGAAATGACTCACGGGCACAACCAGACGAATGCACGAGTGTCTGCTATGCAAAGCGTCGGATCTCCTGGCTCGGCCAGAGCATCGGATTCCGATCGGAGCCAGCTGTCGCCTTCTCAGCAGAGAACTCCCATGGACCTCGAGGACTTCTTGGAGACGCTGGCTAGCGCGTTCGCCGAACGTGTCGCGGCGCAGTTGGCCGACTTGATAGTCGAGCGGCAGGCCCCACCGGCGCCCGTACCTGGCGGTTGGATCGACAAGGTAACGGCGTCCAAGGCGCTCGGGATCAGCGTCGCAACGATGGACCGACTCGTACGAGCAGGCGCGCCGGTGCACGTGGTGGGCGCGAGACGCCGGTTCGACCTAGCCGACCTCCGACAGTGGCTCGCCACTCGGGGAAGTGCGCCGACCACGCCGATTGGCGTTAGCCAGCCCGCTACACCGGCAGAGCCTGCGGACGACGACATTTTCGACCTGGCTCGGCAGGCGGGCATCCGACCGCGCTGAACGACTCTCACCCCGAAACTTTGGAGTCGCAACGCACTCGTGCGGACCTTTGACGCCAACGATCATGAATTCAGATGTTCTAATTGTTCACTGCTGCCGGAGATTCGCCCTCGGCGTTCCGGCACTTCTTGTGATAAAGGTGGTGTGCTAATGGCGCCGCGACGCACCGGTACATTGGTTCCCAAGGCGAGTGGCTTCTTCGGACGACTGCGGCTGACGTTGCCCAACGGCGCGGAAGAGCGCCGCTGGATCAACCTGCAGACCAAAGACCGGACGACGGCGCGTCGCAAGCTGACGCGGATGGTGGCCTTGCTCGAGGCCGGGGAGCTGGTCGCTGAGGCCCAGCTGAAAGCGGCGGCGCCCGAGACGTATCAAGCCTACTCGTCGGACCTGCACAAGAGACGGCTGGCCTTGGGAATTGTCATGGCCGCGGGTCGCAGGTTCGAGTCCTGCCGGGCGTGCCTGGAATCCTTGGGGTTTTCTGACGCCGCTTACTGCGGCCCGCAGTAAGAGCCGCAGTAAGCTCGATCGGTATGGTTTCGACCGCGTCGCGGAGCTTCGCCATCACGGCCGGCGTCATCGCCGTATAGTGCCGCTCGCCGACGCTGCCGGCGGAGTGGCCCATCAGTCGATCGCGCGTCTCGGCGTCGATTCCGGGCCTCACGCGGCCACGTCTAGAAGCTCCGCCGTGTCGCGTGCGCGGTGTACGGATGCCCCTCGTGGGGGTCCGGCAGGGGCCGCCGCGCGCAGGTCGGCACCAGCATCGCGGCAATGTCGGGACGCCAAGGCTCGCCCCATTCATTCGGGAACGCCGCGTCCGTCGGCTTCGGGGCGTGACCGGCTCGGTCCCGCCGCCGATGCCCGTTTCTCCCGCGATCATTTCACCCGGCCAGGGTGGTTTACGCGGCCTTCACGTTCCTGGCAGTGATGCGCGGCGCACGGCCGAGTCGCACGACATCTTGTTGACTGCACCGTGACGCGTTAGGTAACGGCATGCGGAGCTTCACCGCTGTCATCGAGCGTGACGCCACCACGGGCCTCTT
>JBEKOY010000243.1:0-5045 GCA_049521295.1 Polyangiaceae bacterium
CTCCGGCCGAGAACGCAGCACGGTGCGCGTAGCGTTGCGTGCGTTGGGATTGGTTGCCGCCCCGGACGACTCCGCGGCTGAGGGCGGTGGAGAAGGACCGGAGTCGACGGGGCGGCACGACGCTGCCGGGCCGGCGGGGCGGAAAGACTCGTGAAGGCGGGGAGCTGGCTTGCGCAGCGGGCCGCCGTGCGCACCCCGGCGGGGCGGTGGATGGCGGTGGGGTCGCCGCAAGCGAGGGCGCGGGCCGCGTCGGTCGGGTGGCCGACACGGCGAGTCGGAGCCGGTTGTCCTTTTGGGCCCGGCGTGCCGCGAACGCTTGGGCCGATGGCACCGCTCGTGCCGAAGGCGTCGTGAAGCGGCGGCTGCTTTGGATCGCCGCCGGCGCGGCCGCGACTGCCGCGGCCGTTTTGGTTTACGGCTGCGTGGTGGGCCACTCGTGCCAGGACGACGGGACGTGCTCGGGGGAGGGCGCTGGCGGGGATACCGGCGTGGCGGTCGGGGATACCGGCGCGGGCGGGGACGCCGGCGCGTTGGGCGGTGACGCGCGCGCTGGCGGGGACACAGGCGCGGCGGTCGCGGACGCGGACGCCAGCGGGGACACCGGCGTGGCGGTCGGTGACGCGGGCGCCGCCGGGGACGGCACGCTGGACTCGGCGCTGGCCGATGCCTCGAGTACGGATGGGGCCTTCGAGGGCGTCCCGACCGATGCGGCGCAAGAGGCGTGCGACGAGTCATGCGGGATCGACGCGGCCTCCGACGCGTTGGCGGACTCCTCGGCTGCCGAGGGTGCGGCAGACGCCGGGGATGGCAGTACGCTCGCGGGGGATGGGGGACTCGCGGGTGCGCTGCTCGGGACCTGGACGCTGACCGGAACGCAGACTTTCGTGTGTCCCGAGGCCGGCGCACTCTCGGCCGATGCTTCGGGTGGCGCCGTAACCGAAAGGGTCACGTTCAGCACGGGGGCCGGGACGACGGACGCTGGGCAAGTCGGGCTCTTGTACGACGCCGGAGAGGAGTGCGCGCTCGTCTTGGTCGTCGACTCGAGCGTCGCGACGCTCGTCTACGAACCCCAGAAGTGCGACCTCGATGACAAAGGCATCGATTGGACATTCACGTCGGTGCAGGTTTCGGCCTCGCTCGGAATCACGGAGATGTATACCGACTACGCGGGATGCCGATACGAGATCCAGGGGTTCTTGACGCGGCCAGAAGGCGGCTGAAGTGCCACGGGGGTTCGTGGTTACGCTACTGTGTGATAATCGCTCAACCACCACCGGACCGAATAGGATCTCTCCGAGTGTCTTCGTGAGCTCTCTCCGAGTGCCACCGCCCTCTTCACCCGAAAGGGCTTTCTATAGAGGATGGAAGTCAAAGGATCATCAAGTCATCGTTGCCGCTGCCGCCCCATCCGTGTTGAACTCGGCCTTAAACATGGCCGCCAGTAAGACCTCGAAGAAGCAGACCAAGGCCGATTCGTTCGTGGCCTCCCGCCGACGAACTCGGGCCGTCGAGGCCATCGAGAAGGCCAAGGCGGCCGGGCGGAACCTCTCGAAGATCTCCATCCAGAAGATGAGGACCAGGAGCCGGGTCAAGTCGTGGACCAAGGCCGCGGCGAAGGCGGCCAAGCCCACGGCCACGTCGATGTCGAAAGAGCCAACCACGAGCAAGGCCGACTTCGTGCGCTCACACGGGGGCCCGTCCCACAAGGAGGTCGTGGCAAAAGCAAAGACCGCTGAGATCTCCATTACCGAGACGCGCGTCTACAGTCTGCGGGCGGCGTGCAAGAAGGCCAGCGAGAAGAAGGCGGCGATGCAGACGACGACCTCAAAGCCGAGAGCGACAAACCGATCCGAGGTCTCGGCCGCCGCCAACGAGGAAGAGCCTCAAGATGATCGCCGCCGAGGTCGGCCTGCGCATGGCGCTCGTCCTCGCGGGGGAGCGGGCACGGGTGCGGGCCGTGATCGGCGGAGGGTCACGTCTTGAAGAGGATTAGCCTAACGGGTGAAGACTCACCTCCGAGGTCCATTGCGGATTCGCCGGAGGTAATGGTTGGGCGGCCTCGTACGCCGAACGACCACGTGCGCCCCTCTCTCTATGGCCTTCTCACTTGGATTGTCGTGCACTGTCGACTATCGCGCTTTCGTCAAAGTCCACACACAAGCTTACATTGCGCCGCAGTGCTTCATCGTGCTGCTCAAGAGCTCACTCTTCTATCCCAGATCGCAGGCGTTATCCTGTTTCCATTTTTCGGCTGCCTTATTGGTAATTGGCTAATGCTGGCAAGCGGGCAAGGTCAAGAATTTTTGCGCGAATACGGGTTTTTGAATACGCCGAGGGCGGAGAGCTTCATGCGTATGGAACCACCGCAAGTGGACCAATTCTTGGGAGTGCTCTCAATATGGACCATCGTGACATGGTACACTACGCAACTTCTGTTGACGCAGGTCGGACCACGTGTCAAGAATCGGCTGCGGCCATTCGGACTCGCGCGGAATCTCAGCGTGGCCCTGCCTCGCTTCCTGGGCGTGTGCTGCTTTCTGCCGCTAGCCCTCTTCTACCCGCTGGTCGCCGTCGAAACCCCCGATTGGATTCTGTCGGTGTCTGTGTTGGCAATGTTCACGACATTCGCCCTCACCGTCGAGGCGACGCTGAACGCTTCGGCCGGCTCGGTCCAGTTCAACGTTAGCTTGCAGGTCATTTCGGTAGTCATCGGGGCGTTGAGTGCGGTTCTGTTCTGGCGGTCCAAGATACCGTGGTTTACGAGCGGCGGTTTGGCGCTGATGTTTGGTGGGCTACTCGCCTGCCTCGTGTCCCTGGTGCGAATGCCTCCACGTGCGACTCTCACGAGCTTACTTTCGCTCCTGAGCTCACTCGCAGCTATTGGCACCGGGATTGCACTTTTCAACAGCGGGCTTCACACCCGCGCGGGGCTGGCATTTGAGTTTGTATGTGGCGCTATGTTTGTCTACGTCTTTGGCTGGGGCCGATGGTTCTTTGAAAGCATGTGGGGACCGACCCGCTCTGGGGGCTCGGCTCACGACGGCAATAATCACCGCCCGTCGCGGACACCGCCATCTCCTTCACGCTGGGTCCTGACTGGAACGGCGTTAGTGGCCTTGGCTCTCACGTATTCGATCCAGGCGTCGCCACTTGCGATAGGCCATTCGCTTAGCGCTTTACCCTTGGCCATCTTGGCTATCTCCACTATAGTCGTTCTAGGCAGCATCGGCTTGGTACTGGTTCCGCGATTGGCGGGGTTACCGAGTTCGCTCGTCGCCAGTATCGTAGTGTTCGTATTCTTGACCGTTGGAAGGCGTCAAAGCCAGTACGTGCTTCGAGACGTGCGGCCTCATAGTGAGGCAACGACGCATGCGGAGGCAAGGCCAGAGCTCAGGTCGCACTTTCTCGAGACGCGAGCCAGGCGCAACTTGTCTCAGCACGACCCGGTGATCGTAGCTGTGGCCGACGGGGGCGGCATCCGCGCGGCTCTGGTAACCGCCTTCACCTTATCGGTACTTGACGAGCTCACGTGCTATCAATTCTCGCGACATCTTTATGCGATCAGCGCGGTATCCGGCGGAGCTTTGGGAGCGGCAGCTTTTGCGGCCGGGGTCAGCGAGCCGCAGTATAGGCAAATGCTGCGGGCTTCCGGGCCCTCAATATCGTGTGAAGGTCGTGCACCGGGTGCGCAATCCGCAAGACTGGTAAGCTTTTTTCTTGACGACTTCTTATCACCGGTACTCGCGGCCGCCCTTTTCCCCGACTTGCTACGCAAGTTCATTCCGCTTCCGTTTCTTGGCTCCAGATCGCGAGCCAATGCGTTAGAAGAAACATGGGAGCATGCTTGGGGGCGGCATCTGCTTGACGGGCCGAACGCGTTTGCGGAGCCTTTTCTGCATCTATATGGTGGAGACCTCCTCTATCAGGTGCCGTTGCTATTTTTGAATGCAACGTCGATCGAGGATGGCAGACGTGCGATTGTCGCGCCGGTGAAGCTCGAATACGTGGACAGTTGGGATCTGCTGGCCCCTGTTTTCGTCACGGGGGACCTGAAGCTAAGCACGGCCGTTCACAACAGTGCGCGCTTCCCGCTGTTGAGCCCCGCAGGGACGGTGTTAAAGCAAATAGACGCGTCGGAGAAACCCACCACGGAGGCCGCTCTGCGACTTGTCGACGGCGGCTACTTCGACAACTCGGGTGGGACCACCGCTCTTGAGGTTCTTGCCGAGATCGCACGGATTCCTGGGATCGCCGCGAACGACGTCTTAGTACTGGTTATTAGCAACGAACCACGAGCTAGCTCGCAACGGCTCTGCGGGAAGAGCCTTGCTTCGGGTACCTACGAAGTCTTCCAGCCCGCGACCCCCGGCGCGGTTCAGCCGCTTGCGGTTCCAGATGTGACTGAGCCGGTACGAGCGGTTGTCCGCACCCTCGATGGACGTACAACCCTGGCAAAACGGGAACTCTTGAGGTTCCTTGGAGATCAATGCGATCGATTTTTCGAGATTGGCCTCACCAGCCGGCCCGGCGATCGGTTCGATCCTCCGTTGGCATGGGCGCTGTCGAGCCCCACGATGGATGGCCTTAACGACTCCATCCTGACGGATAGCCGAGACCGTTTCAACCCCGACTTCGAGCGCCTGGCGAAGAAGCTCCAGTCCGGGTCGGATTTTTAGGTTCTTCCGACAGATCTGTGGGCGTAAATTCAAGGTTTCGCGTGCGGCCGCACGTAATCATAGGTAGGATCTTTATTTCCCGAGTGATGCCGATCACTTACGTGCATAGTGCACGACTTGGATAGTCAAAGGCATCGGGGATTCTCAGTACTAGGCGAGGAGCAGGTGACCGCGATCGCGAGACGTGCCGGCTGGCTGCGGCGAGTGCGCAAGGCTGTACGGCGCGGTCGAAGCACGACGGGACGTCCCTCTGGCGAACTGAACTGAATGCACTGCCGACGCTCCGGGCCAGGTCGCAGCGCCTCCCTGCGGACGGACCCGTTCGACACCGTCGTTCTCTTGAGCCTTGGCCCGGTGATGATCTAATTG
>JBEKOY010000244.1:0-4935 GCA_049521295.1 Polyangiaceae bacterium
GCATGGCCAAAGCGGAGCGGGCGGCCGTGTCCGCTTCGGACTCCAACCTCCCCGCCGAACCGCAAACCTTCGAGGGCCCGGACCGCCATTCCAATACCTTCGAGGTCGTAGCCGACCGCGTGGGCCAGCCCGGCGGTCGGGTTTTGCTCGTGGACGACGAAGACATCGTGCGTGCGGGCCATGGGCAGGTTCTCACACGCGCGGGCTGGACGGTCGTCGCGGAAGGCGACGCGAGACTCGCGGCGCAGCGCTTGGCGGTCGAGTCGTTCGACGTGATCGTGACCGATCTCGTGATGCCCAGCATGAGCGGTCTGGACCTTCTTCGCACGGCGCGCGAGTACGATCTGGACGTCCCCGTCGTGATCCTCACCGGGCGTCCGGACGTGCAGTCCGCGATGGAGGCCATGCAATACGGCGCGTTTCGGTACATCGACAAGCCGGTGCTGCCCGCAATGCTCGTCGATGTCGTCGGGCGCGCCCGCGATTTGCACATGATGGCAAGGTTCAAGCGCGAAGCGCTGTCGGTCCTCGATCTGCCGAATCGAGCCCTGGGAGACCCGGCACTTTTCCGGCGCATTGCGCGTCTCGAATCGGTCCGAGTTGGCGATTCAATGCGCCAGATCGCGAAAAGCCCTTTGGCCTGGCCCGCGGAGGCGACGCATCGTCCTCGATGCCGAGCTGCGGCTGGTGCTCGAGGGAATCGCATGCCGACCGCGGGGACACGAGCCCCCAGGGATCGATAGACTGGTCCGGAAGGACCGGATACACGGCGAATGCAAGAATCCCAAGGAGCACCGCCGAACGCGGCTCTTCGCCCGTTAAGCGGTGCCCGAACTCCGCGAGGCGCTCCTTCCACGAGAGAAGCCCGGTGGTCACAAGATTCGAACAACGCGAGACGAGATGTCGGGCGCGAGGAAGCGGAACGTCATCGTAATCCGATAAGCCGAACTCGCGTCGAGGCCCCGCCGTCACTCGATCCATACCCCAACAGGCAGGAGCACGTTCATTGCCGCAAAGTGCTCCTCTGCGACGGGAAGCTGGAGGCGTGCCAGTGGATTGTGGCCGTCGGTGACCAACGGGCCGTCCGGTATTACTTTGAGCACCTCCCAAGCAGACAGCGAGCGCGCGATGCGTTCGCTCGTGGCGTTCTCGAACACCGCAGTACGCGGCACGGTCAAGTCGAGGTCATTGTCGGAGGCGAAGAACACCAGGTTCTCCAGCGCATGCGGGCGAATGTCCGGTGCGCTGTCGCGAAAGGTGCGGACGAAGCGGAAGGCGCTACGTATGGTTCGCGCCACGGCCCAGGTGGCTTCGGCGTTCGGGCCATCCTCGTACCCGACAAAATTCAGCACCATAACGCCTCCAGGCCGCAGGAGATCGTGGATGCGTTGCATGACCTCTCGCGACAGCAAGTGCTCGGGTGTGGTGCCGCCCGTGAACGTATCGTGCACGATCAGATCGTAGTGGCGGTCGGTTCGACGCAAAAATGTCCGGGCGTCCTCTTGGTAGACATTCCCTTTGGTGGCAAACCCGAAGTAGCGGCTTGCGAAGCGCACGACCGCAGGATCGATCTCGACGACGTCGACTTTAATCCCTCGCACCTCGAGCGCCAACGGCAACGAGCCGATGCCCAGACCAATCTGAAGCATGTCCCTCGCGGCTGGCCTCAAGAATCGGACGGCTTCCATCACATAGACAAAAGCGAAGCCCGGCGAACCGTCACGGACAAACTGCGCGCCAAGAACGGAGTGATCGCTGCGGAGGAAGCGAACGTTGCGGGCATGGTCATCGATGACTTCGACGAGCCCGTACAGGCTCTGAGAGCGAGCCACCTTTTCAAAGCCGGCGGGAAGCCGCGATTCCGGTGCGGCCCATGCCAGCAAAAGAGGCACGGCCACCGCCACGAGCCCCGAAGGACGCCCGTGCCACGCAAGCGAGGCCGCGCCCGTAAGGGTGAGTAGCGTCGCAGCTCCCACGACGACTTGGTCGGTATCGAATGCCGGGATGATCGCGAAGGCGGTTACAAGCGTTCCCGCGAGGCTGCCCGCCGTGGAGACCGCATAGACCGCCCCGACGCCATGTCCGGCGGCCCGCAGGTCCACGGCCAGCAGGCGGACCGCGATGGGCCCAACCATTCCAAGAACAATCAGACATGGAGCGAATAGCACCGTTGCGGCGAGCAGCGGACCTGCGCGCGGACCAAAGCCGTCGGAGAAGAGGAGTACCCCGTGGCTAATCAGGCGCAAAATTCCGAGCAGCACCCCGGCTGTCATGACCACGAGGGCAAGGAGCCGTGGATTCGGTCTGCGGTCGACCAACGATCCGCCGGCGTAATAGCCGCTGGCGAGTGAACCAAGCGTCACAGCCAAAAGCGCGGACCAGACGAAAAGGTCGACCCCAAAAATGGGGCCGACTATGCGCGTCCCGAGGATCTCAACCAACAAGACCACCGCGCCGGTCGTGAAAACGATTGCGAAGATCTCGGCTCGAATCGGCGCGATCAGGCGCTGACCCTGGGGAACCTCAATCGACGTGTCCTCGCGCGCAGTGCCCCTTTCCTCGTTACCCGCCAGCGACCCGGTTCGCATGCGTGGTACGCTAAGGTGTTGCCATCCGCCTGTCGACTTCGCTTGCGCCCGATGACAAGCGCCGGATTTGCCACGTCCTAATCGCAATATCCGTAGCTCTGGTTCACTAGGTTGCAGGAGCTGGATGGGCAGTCGGCGTCGCTAAGGCAGCCGCACTCTTGTCCGTCGCCGGGTGGAACGCAACGTGGTCCAGTCGGGACACCCGTACAGTAGCTGTCATCGTTGTTTCCGCATTCGCAGCTCCCGCCGCCCCATTCGGGCAGGGTGTCGCACGCGTCGAGCTGACAAGTGGTCGCGCATTGGCCTCCGCCGGCGCCGCACGCGCCGTACACGTTGCCTGGTTGGCACGTTCCATTCGAGCAGCAACCGCCATTGCAGATCGAGGTGACGCCATCGCAGGAGCTCGAGCAAGTATGCGATGAGGTGTTGCACGCTGGTGCCAGCGCCGGACAGCCCGCGCCGGAGATGCAGCGGCACGTGCCCGCGAAGCAGCCCTGCCCGGCTATGCACGGCGTGCAGTTCGGACCACAGGCGTTGGCATCATTGGGAACGCAGGCCCCTGCGCACAGGTGCGCCCCGCCGGAGCACTGGCACGCGCCACCCTCGCATACTGTTCCGCCCGTGCACATGTTGTTGCACGCGCCGCAATTCTGCGGGTCACTCTCCTTGTTGGTACATATGCTGCCGCAGGCATCGGGGTTTGCCACCGTTGGGCAGATACATGCTCCGCCGGTGCAAAGTTGTGCGGGACTACAGGCCGAGTCGCATTCGCCGACGTTGGCGTCTCCGTCTGGCTGCTCGGCATCGGCGGAACCGCTCGAGGGCGTGGGTGCATCCGGGGAAGCATCGGGTATCGCAGGGGGTGCCGTCGCACTCGATGACGCAGTCGACATGGACGTGCTCGCGCCGCTCGGACTCGAGCTGCTCGACGCTGAACTGCGGGTCATCGAGCTGCTCGAGCTGGTGGACGTGCTCGTCCCGCTCGCGTCCAATCCGCCGGCGGAGCTGCCGGTACTTGAACTGCCGCTTGAACCCCCCACGGTCGAGCTCGAGCTTGAGCCCACGCTCACGCCCCCACCGTCCGCAAGGGTCCCATCCCCAATCCCCAGAATCGAATCGCAGCCCACGAGGCTCAGGCCCAGGAGCGCCGTACGCCGCAGGGTCGCCCAAAGGCCCAACGGTCGCATCACCACGTCCCCTTCACGTTCAGGACGGCCGTTTTCGAACTCATGCTCGGCGCAACGTTCACGGGTGCACGGGGGGCGACCGCCCACATCGTGATGCCGACTGCCGCGAGACCGCCTCCCACGGCAAAAAATGCCGTCGAGACGTTTCCGGCGTTATGGGCCTCATGCAGCGTATCGACAGCCGCCTGGTTCTGGCACACGCTATTCGAAGTGCAGCCGGCAGAGCTCTTTTTGCTCAAGGCCTGCACGCCGAAGACCGTCCCGATTCCCAGACCCACGACGCCGACGCCCGTCGTGACGATCCCCAGAGCCTTCCAGTGACCGAACGAAGACTCGCCGGGCGCACTTTCGGCAGACGTGCTGCGTGGCGCCGGGGACGCAGGGAGCGCCGTCGCGGCTTTCCGTGGCTTGCCGATCGTCGCCACGACCCGCTCGTTCTTTTGGCCTTCTGCCACGACGACTTGAAGGTCGGTCTTCGTGCCGTCCGCCGCTTCGAACGTGAACGTGTGCGTGCCGGGGTTCACTTCGACGGCGCGGCCATCCGCTTTGTCGAGCAGCACCTTGCCGTCCATCGACACCTTCACACCGGGAAGGCTGTCGCCTGCGACGTCGGTCGCGAGGGGCACGACCGTGGGCAGGCTACTTTGCGCCTGTTCGACCCACGTCGTGCAGTCCTTGCGCACCACACTCGGGCATTCTTGCCTTGCGCAAACGAGGAACTGATTGCGGGCTTCGACGAGCTTGTGAGCGTCTCGCAACGTCTGGCCCTGCGAGGCGGCGTCCAGGCATGCGGCCTTGTCGTCGGCAAGGGCCTCGACGCTCGCGAGCGTCGTCAGCGTGCACACGCCGAGGAGCAGAGCGGGCTTCAGGCGCCTTTTTCCGTTTAAAGGCATTCGGGCTTGTATTGACGGTGCCCCGCCGCATTGATCACGTACGGCGGGTTGCAGTCGGCCACGGGGTTTCGTTGCGGCGTAGCGGCTGCGGACGACGCCCCCGACGGACTGGAAGCCGCGAGGTGGCCGTGCACGGGAGCTGCGCCCCTGGCCGCCACGTGACCCGACGGCATCGGCCCCTCGTGCCGAGGCGGCTTCGACTCGACGCCAGCGATCGGCGCCGAGGCGGGTGGCGCAGCCGAAAGAGCGATGTCGGCGACGATCGTG
>JBEKOY010000245.1:0-4903 GCA_049521295.1 Polyangiaceae bacterium
GCAGCGAACCCGTGACCGAAGAGCCGGATGCGTGAATTGCGCACGTCCGGATCCGAAGGGGGGCCGGGGAGACAACATCCCCGGCCTACCCGACTGACAACGAGCGCCCCAAAGGCCTTTTATGTGACCGCGGCGGTTTCCGCGTCTCTTCGTCGGCCGACAAGCTTTGCGCCGCCTACTCGCCCTCCAGACGAGCGTGGCCAACTCGTGAAGGCCGTAGTCGATCGTCCGTCCGTCAAGACTGACGGCGCTGCGCCCGTAGTGGAGCTAGAGGGGGAATCGCCACGCAGCCCGGCCGGCCCTGGCTGCAGCCAGATCGCGCGATGATGCTGCGGCACAGCGCGCGCGCGAGTTCGAAGCTGGGGAACTCCGCGATCGCCCCCTTGTTCATGAACTGGGGCGGCCCTCGTACTCCGCGGCGGACGATGCCGTCGATGAAGGCGCAGAGGTCCGTCCACGTGCGTGCATCGACGTCGTCTGCGCCCACCGACGCGGGCTCCCATCCCAGGTCCGGATCGCCGGCGGCCAGCGGCACGAAGCTCGTGCGAATCTCCGCGAGCGCGTCGACGGTTGCCTCAACGCGGCCCACGATGACCCGGTACTCCCCGAGGCTCGTGCAGCAGTGATGGCCGCCGGGTTCGGCGTCAACAAGGTTGTACTTGTACGCATCCGTGGACCGCCCGTCGGTCGCCGCCGTGAGTCTCTCCGCGAATGCCACCGGCGACTTAAGCGTCCACGCACGCTCGCGGCAGGTCGAACTGCATGGTCTCAGACGCGCACTCGTTCGTCCACCGCCGAGGCGAGTAGCCAGTCGAAAGGGTATCGGTCAACGAAGAGCCGCGGAAGACCCCGCGGAAACATATCGCGTCGTAGGGGCTTCCGTTGTCACCGAGCGGCAAACCGATTTGCTCGATCCGGAGACGTGCTCTCCCCGCCCGTCGCCGTCGTCTCCATCGCGCTCGCACGCGCGCTCAGGGTCCATCACACCCTCGTTCGAGACCGGCACACACTCGCCCGCGAACTCCGCCGGCGGTGCTCCTGCTCGGATGCGCGCAACCAGGTCGGGGTTCGCCAGAAGCATCTTGCCAATCGAGACTATGTCCGCGCGCCCCTTCTCGATGTCGGCCAGCCTCGTCTCGCGGTTCGCGTCCGGATGAGTGAGCATCAGGGACGTCGGCCAGCGAGCCCTGAGCCGCGCGAGGAGCCCGTCGTCGCCTGCCTGCGATCGTATGGGTCGTGTGGGTGGTGGGCCTGTTGTTGCGACGCTCATTGTCCTTCTCCTCCAGGCAGCTTTGTGAACGGCGTCGGCGTCCGTGACGTCCATCAGTCACGGTGACGGCTTCGTCCACGCCGCGGCTCCGTGCTGCGCGAGGGTGCAGTCGACGAGCTTCATGCCGCCTGGACCGGGAGCGTACGACCGCCGCCGGCCGAGTGCAACGCCTGCCGATCGACGGAAAGCCGCGGAAACGCTGCCACAAACGTGGGTTCGTTGCAATCGAGTGAAATGGATGCCGCCGCCAGCAAAAGATACCGTCGTCGTCGACATCCAATGCCGCTCAGCGGGGATGCTCCTCTCGGCCGCACTCGAACCGCCGAGCGAGAACGCTACCGTCGCTCGTGCCCCAATCGCCGGAGTCACCATCGCTATGCGAAAGCCACTTGATTGCCCAATGAGTTTTTCGTCCGCACGGCTCGGCAGGGGCCAGTTAGCGGCCGGATTCCAAACGAGGATAAGGGCGATCGCGGCCACGATCTGCGTTCTACAAGGGTGTGGCGGTAGAACCAGTGCACCCGACGAAACGCCCGTAACCGACGTGGACGGCGGCGCATCCGTACAAGGCGTAGGCGCAACGAGCCCAACCGGCTCGGCTTCGAGCCCGTCGGGTAGTTCAATGAACGGGCCGCCGAGTTGCCAGCCCGGCGGGCCCGGGATGACGAACTGCGGGCCAGGAGGGAGTGGCAGCGAGAGTTGCTGCACGAGCTTGGAGGTCGTCGGAGGTACGTACGACCGCACCTACGATCTCGACGAGAGCGGGCAGACCTTAGCGCCCGTGGATGGTGTAGCCACTGGTTTGGCCGACCCGGCAACGGTGAGCGGATTCCGTATGGACAAGTACCTGGTGACGGTGGGGCGTTTCCGGCGTTACGTCAACTACGTGACGGGCACCGGGGGATCGCCGCCGGCGAACGGAAGCGGCATTCACACGCACTTGAATGGGGGCTTGGGATTGGCCAATAGTGGGAACCCAGGGACCTACGAGACCGGCTGGGATGCGATGGACTGGAACACGTACATCGCAACGGGGCCTGGCGCGGCGAACACGTGGAACGCGAACCTGAACCCCCCGGACATGGGCCCGCCCACATGGACAAGCACGGCAGCCAGCTATGAGAATCTGCCGATCACCTGCGTGAACTGGTACGAGGCGTACGCGTTCTGCATTTGGGACGGTGGCTTCTTGCCGAGCGAGGCAGAATGGGAATACGTGGCGGCCGGTGGAAGTCAGCAGCGCGCGTTCCCTTGGGGCGCGACCGAGCCCGGGTCCAATACCCAGTACGCCATATACGACAACCTGTACCGGTCCAACCCGACGCAGCTTGCGCCGGTCGGAACGACGAGGCTGGGAGCCGGCTACTGGGGTCAACTGGATATGGCCGGGGAAGTCTTTGAGTGGAACCTGGATTGGTATGCTACATACGTCGATCCGTGCACAGATTGTGCCTTTCTTACGGAACACGATGGCCGGGTGGCCCGCGGCGGCTGGAACGGCCCCCCGGATTTCTTGCTTGTCCCATCTCGCGAACAAGGCAACACGACGGTGCATTCCACCATTCGAGGTTTCCGGTGCGCCAGGACGCCGTGACAAGGACGGCTAGGTTATTTGCAGTTCGAGGACTCGGCTCGGCCCTGGAGTCCTGATGCCTGAACCATCCTGCTCGCTCTCGATCCACGGGACACTTCTCGGCAGGAGAATGAGCCCTGTCGGACTCCAAGCGCGGGTGCGAGCGATCACGGCCACAGTCGCGGCTCTGGCCGGGTGCGGCGCCAGAACCGGACTGCTTGACGAAGCGCCGGGAACCGAGGTGGATGGTGGCGCATCCGCGCAGAACGCGGTCGCAACCGGCTCGACCCGCTCGGCACCGAGCAGTCCGGGCGTATCGAATTCGACGAGTCTTTCCTCGGGTCCAATCACCGGACCGCCCAGCTGCCAGCCCGGCGGTCCCGGCATGACGAACTGCGGGCCCGGGGGGAGTGGGAGCGAAAGTTGCTGCACGAGCTTGGAGGTGATCGGGGGTACGTACGATCGGACGTACGCGAACAACGGAGCGGGAGCGACGGGCGGTGCCAATCCGGCGACGGTAAGCGGCTTCCGGATGGACAAGTATTTGGTAACGGTAAGTCGTTTTCGGCAATACGTGAAATACCTGACCGGCCCAAGCGGCGCGCCGCCTGCGAACGGTAGCGGTATCCATACGCACTTGAACGGCGGCCTGGGGCTGGCCAACAGCGGGAGCCCGGGAACGTATGAGACGGGATGGGACGACACGGACTGGAACGCGTATATCGCAACGGGGTCTGGCGCGGCGAGCACGTGGAACGCGAGTCTGACCGTGGCGGCGGTTTGCGGTCCGTTGAGCACGTGGACGACCGGAGCGGGCAGCCAAGAGAATCTGCCGATCAACTGCGTGGACTGGTACGAGGCGTACGCGTTCTGCATTTGGGACGGGGGGTTTTTGCCAAGCGAGGCAGAGTGGGAGTACGTGGCAGCGGGAGGGAGCCAGCAGCGAGAGTATCCGTGGGGCTCGACGGATCCCGGGACAGCGAGCCAGTACGCGATTTATGGCGATGGTTTCAATTGTTACTATCCGACTGGCATGTTGGACTCCTGCTTGGGCGTAGCGAACATCGCGCCGGTGGGGAAAGCAAGCCTGGGAGCAAGCTACTGGGGTCAGCTGGATATGGCGGGCGAAGAGTGGGAGTGGAACCTGGATTGGTACGCTGCGTACGTCGATCCCTGTGCAGATTGCGCCTATCTCACGACTGCTCTGACCCGGGTGTTCCGGGGCGGCAGCTTCGGCGTCGAAGCGCTGGACTTGCTGCCCCAGAACCGCTTGAGCGGCAATCCGACGTCCGGCTATAGCGGCGAGGGCTTTCGTTGTGCCAGAACGCCGTGACGACCCGGCGATCGGAAGACGACAGCGCAGAGCATCGACGACACCGCCCGAAGCTGGAACGGTACCGTGTCCGAATCCGATGGCCGGCGGAGTTGGTGACAGCGAGCGGGAGATTTCCCTGACCGGGCGCGGCCGCAGCAACTTATTTCCCGCACCTGCTCCGCCTGCTATCAAGGTCCGCGCCTGGGTCCGCCTCGCACGTTTCGTCACGCCCGCGCAGTTCACCCCGTGGAGGCAAAACACGGCTTTTGCGCGCGCTCCGCGTCCCTTGCTCCAGGCCAGGCCGGAGCGATCTCTTGGAGCGTCTGTTCACTGTGCGGAAACCTTCGGAAAAAGCGCGGTCTCGCGCGTTTTGACAGAGAGGCGACGGCGCGGGTGAGATGCATGGGTTAATCCATGGTGGGGGCTCCGGATCGCTGCGTCATCGACCCGCGCGCTGCGCGTGGCACGATCTCGCGTGCGGGCCCGATGGTTTCTGCGTCCTGTGCCGGCGATCGGCGTCGTCCGCGGCGGGCGTCGGCGCCGGTGGGCTTCAGCCGGGTGGCCGTGTGGCTTGCAGGCTTTGGCGTCTTGGTGGCGGCGGCCATCGCGTACCGAACGGTGCCTTGAGCCTTCAGCGGCGCCTTTGGAGTGATCCACTTCGGGTCACCGAAGTGATCCACCCGTCGCGGGGATCGGGGTGTCAGCGGCGGCGGGATCGTGACCCACCCCTTGCTATCGGAAAGGG
>JBEKOY010000246.1:0-4881 GCA_049521295.1 Polyangiaceae bacterium
AACCGGGCGACGCCGGACAGCGTCTTGTCGCTCTCGGCGTAGAGGACGTGCAGGATGGCGCCGGTGAGCAGGCTGTGGGCGGTCGTTTGCCAGTGGTCGCGCGTGTCCTTCTCGCCGGCGGGATCGACAAGCAGATCGGCGACGTTCTGGGCGTCGCGGACTTCGTTCCAACCTTTCCGGATTTCCAGGAGCGGATTGAAGCGGAGCGAATCGAGGGCCGTCGGCTCGAAGCGCCAGACGCGGCTGAATTGGCGGCGCCAGCCGGCGGTGAGCGCCCAGTTCTCCCTTTTGATGTCGTAGACGAGGACCGAATGCGGCCAGCTGAGAAGCGTCGGGACCACCAGACCGACGCCCTTGCCCGATCGGGTGGGAGCGAAGCACAAGACGTGTTCGGGGCCGTCATGACGGATAAGGCGGCCCGATTTGCCAAAGACGGTCCGCGTTCGGCCGGCGGCATCGACCGTGTGTCGAAAGACGGCGTCGCCCGTCTGGCCAAGGATGACGCCGGCCTCGCGCAAGAGTCCCGCACGCCGCATTTCCGCGGTGGTCGCCCACCGCGCGCTGCCGTGAGAGCGACTCGGGCCCGAGGGCTTGCGGCTTACGGCCGCGAGGGCGGCGGCCGCGCAGCCCGCGATCGCGCCGATCGTCGTGATGCCGCTGGCGTTGCGAAAGAGGATGGGCGCACGCGACTCGGCAATCGGGCTCCAGAGGAGCCACCCCCAGGGCGGGTAGACGGGCCACGATCCGACGACGGCCCAAGGCACGCCGATGTCGGGAGGGTAGCGAAGCTCGGCGGCGACGTACTCGGTCGAGGCCCAGAGTCCGGCCAGAGAAAGCACGAGCAGCGACAAAAGCGCCAACACACGCATGGGTCCTCCCCGCCGCCCGACAACACTCGCCCCAAGTCCGAGCGCCCCTCGCACAGATGCGGCGGCGCTCGGGAGCGACGCCCAATCTGAGTCCGGTATTCGAAGTTGTCAAATGCCATATCGATCCGATCCCTCCATTCACCCGTAAACCGGCTTGGGTCGCTGCGTCGGACGGAGCTCGTTCGGCTCCCGAGGCGGACAGGTTCCACGCGTCCCGACGGCCGGGGGGGTGGGCAGGAATTGCTGACAACCTGGTGAATCATTCACCAGGCCCCTTCCAAGGCTTTCAGGGCCGCGATCCCCTGATTTCAACGGGTTAGATCAAGCATCCGCCGAAGGGCCCGCCTGGCGCGCCAGTTGCCATAAGGGGGGTCATGACCCAACACGCGATTCGCGGACCGCCCCTCGGGGGCTCCGCCTTTCGGGCCCCACCTCGCCGAGCGCGCTGACAAGAGCATGCTTTCGAACGGCAGGACCGGCGTTTCGATCAAGCCAACAGAATTGGCCACGATCGACGCCGGGCGGCCGCTTACTGCCTTTTTTGCAAAACAAACATCGGATTCATCGGAAAGCGGAGCTCCAGCCATGCCTTGCACCCGACCGACCCTGGCGGTCGTTCTCCCCTTCGTGACGATTCTGGCGTGCGCTCACCGCCACGACCCTCCGTCGGACGCCGATGCCGCGGCGGACAGCGCCGACGTTGTGTACTGCGTGGGGGAGCCCGGACCCCCGTGTTTCTGTCTGCCCAAGGACGGCGCACCCGCATGCCGGGTGGATGGCGCAGCGGGTGGCCCGTGCACCTGCGGACCCGCTGCGGAGGGCGCCCCCAGTGACGAGGCTGAGGATGCGCCAGTCCCGGGCGCCCCCCCGGACGCCACTGCGGCGGAGAGTGGGCCGGATGCCTTCGTTGGCGCGTGGACGCTGACCGGAACGCAGTCTTTCGTCTGCTCCACCGAGTCCGCCCAGGCGAACCCGATCGCCGCCACGGTGACTTTCAGCCGGGGGCCGGGAGCGACGGATGCGGGCGAGGTGGACTTGCTCTTCGACGCCGGCGTGGGCTGTTCGCTCACGATGTTCGTGAGCGGTGGCGTGGCGCGGCTCGTCTCCGCTCCGCAGACGTGCGCGCCGGGGGGTCAACCCATCGATCGCGATTTCACGTCCGTCGAGGTCCAGCCCTCCGGGACGTCGCTCAACCTCACCGAGACGTTCAGCGACCCCACGGAATGCCAATACGAGGTGCACGGCATTCTCACGCATTGACCCCGGCGACGGAGAGCGGGCCTACGCCGGGGGATCTCGTGGGCTGACGCGCAGCTGCCTCGCGATCGCGGGCTTTCCGCAGATCGATCCTCGGCCTGGAACGGGGCAACCGTCCACGCGGGTAGGACCGCGAGCCACGCAGAGCCACCCCGGTGTGGAGCGGTCGACTAACCGGGGATGTCCCCTTCCATCCGCAGCACCCGCATGACCGCTTCGGCGCCGGACGCCGTGAGCATCGCTTCGAGCGCTGGATCGCCCTCGATCAGCACGTTCACGGAGTCGTGGTCCGGCTGGGCGTAGGGGCGGATTGCGTTGAGCAGCACGCGGGTGTGGCCGGGCACCCGGACCCGCAGCAGCGGGGCTCCTGCGTGGGTCGGATCGTACGCGATGACGCCGACCGGGCCGTCCGGACCTTCTGCACCCACGAGGACGCGCCCCGCCGGTGCGCGATAGGCCGAGGCTTCGCCGCGAGAGAGCGCGAGAGCATCCTCGAACCGGGCGTCGTCGGCCGGTGCCAGCGGGCGCGCGACGGTCCCGGCTACGGGCTCGATGCGCGCCGCGTCGGTCCACGCGATGCGCATCGAGACCGACGCCAGCACGACGCTCATTCCGCAGCGTTCGTACAGCGCGCGGGCTGCCGCGTTGTCGGGTTCGACGTTGAGCCTCCATCGCCGAAAGCCCGCGGCACGGCCCTGCTCTGCGACGGCGGCCATCAGCGTGCGCGCCACTCCCCGGCGTCGATGCGCCGGATCGGTGATCACGTGGGCGACATGCAGAAGATGCCCGCGCGGGCGCGCCCATGCGTACCCGATGACCGCGTCGCCGTCGCGCAACACGAGAGCGTGGGGTACGATCCACTCGGCGAAGCGCTCCGGGGACGGCGGCCCCTCAGGCACCCCGAGTTCGGAAAAGAGGCGTACGAAGTCGGGATAGTCCGCGGGCGAGGCGGGCGAGACCTTCGACGGCGAAATCACCCGATGAGAGTAGCCGTTGCAGCGGGACGACGCTTCGGCGAAGCCCCGGAGTCGAGGGCTGCAAGACAGTGCGGCATGGGCCGGGAAGGACCCACAGACGGCCGCGCCAAACAGGCGCGGGCGGGCCGAGCTACCGCAATCGTCTCAGGCCTCGAGTCCGGGGGCATCCGAGAGGCCGCTTCAGCGCTCCTATTGGCCGATGATGGGGCCGCCGTAGACGAAATGCACCGTGATGTGATCCTCGACGTGGGCATCGATAGGGGCGGCGGAGTCGAGACTCGCGCTTGCGTCGTCGACGCTGGCGTCCTGGGCCTCATTGGCGTCTGCAAGGACGGCAGAATCGCGACCGAGGCGAGCGTCTTCGACGCCGCTGTCCACGGCCACCTCGGCATCAGCGGGGACGGCAGAATCACGTTATCGCATCCGCCTCGTCCACCTCCCCGGTCGCAGGACGAGTTCGTCTCCCGCATCGATCGTTCGAGATCGCCCGCGTCCGGCGTGAACCTCCACCGATGGGTACCTCTCCAGCAGTTGGGGTCCAAGAAACGCCTCGTCCTCGCCTATTTCGCCTCGAACAGTCAGTTTGGCATGGTGCATGACTCGGTAGACCGCTACAGAGGCATCCAAGGAGATTTGAGATGACAGCCAAAACGGCCCCCAAACAGACCAAAGCCGACTTTGTACGTTCCGTGGATCCCCGGTTGTCCGCCAAAGACGTGGTCGCCAAGGCCAAAGCGGCCGGCATCGCGGTCACGGACACCTACGTCTACAACGTTCGTGGAGCTGCCAAAGCGGCCGCGAGCAAGGCGGCCGCCAAGCCAGCCGCAGCGGTCAAGGCACCGGTCGCGCACGCTGCGTCGAAGGCTGGCGCGAGCACGGGGTCCGTCGAGTCCCTGCTCAAGGCGGTCGCGGCCGAGATCGGTCTCGGCCGAGCGTTCGAGATTCTGGTGAGCGAGAGGGCCAGAGTACAAGCGGTACTCGGGGCTTGATCGGCGGTTCCCAGCGCAATGGCATGGGTTCATCCGGGTAAAGGAGCAAACCTGAAGACGAGCGGCGAGTAGCGATCCGATCTAAAGCCGAATCTCGCGTCGCGCTTGCGACCGCTGTCCGCTCACGGGACAGTGCTCGGGAGGGGAATGAAGGCGGCCCGATTCCAAACGCGGATACGAGCGATGACGGCCGCCATCTTGGTCGTGTCCGTCCTTGACGGATGCGGCGGGAGAACTGAGCCGCTTGGCGGTACTCCAGCGTCCGAATTGGACGGCGGCGCGTCCGGGCGTTCCGCCGCCACGAGCGGTTCTGGCGCTGATGGCGCCAGCTCAAGCGCTTCCAGTTCGAGCAGCAGCTTGGGCTTATCGACTTCGACGAGTAGTTCGTCCGGGGCAACGACCGGGCCGCCCAGTTGCCAGCCCGGCGGGCCGGGAATGACGAACTGCGGACCGGGAGGGAGCGGAACCGAGAGACTGCTGCACGAGTCTGGAGGTGACGGGGGGAACGTACGACCGGACGTACGCGAATAGCGCTGCGTACACGACAGAGGAAGCGAATCCGGCGACGGTGAGCGGATTCCGGATGGACAAGTATTTGGTGACGGTGGGACGGTTCCGGCAATACGTGAACTACGTGACGAGCGCTGGCGGTGCGCCGCCGGCGAACGGCAGCGGCATTCACACGCACTTGAATGGGGGCCAGGGCCTGGCCAATAGCGGGAGCGCGGGGACGTACGAGACGGGCTGGGACGCGACGGACTGGAACACGTACATCGCCACGGGGGCTGG
>JBEKOY010000247.1:0-5536 GCA_049521295.1 Polyangiaceae bacterium
GGCAACCACCCTCGCGGAATCGGGTTCTCCCGAATGTGCCGCGCCGGGTAGACCGCCAACGTCAGCACGCGCCGCACGACTTGGGCCACGTGGCGGCGCGAAGACGACGAGAGGTGCTCCGGTAAGCTCGCCATCACGCGATCGGCATCCTCGACCGTCACCTCGTCGAGCCGAAGCGCGCCCAAGAAGGGCTCGACGTAGAGCTTGAGCAGTCGCGCGTCATCATCCGCCGTGGCCTTGGCCGTCACGTGGTCGGGGGAGGTGCGAGCGAGCTCGCCGCTCGTCCATCGCTTCCCGAACTCCTCGAACGTGGGCACGGGACCGCCCGCATCGCGCGTCCGGCCCGCGCAGAGAGCATCCACCGCACCGACGACGCTCTCCCACGGGCGTCCCGGTCGTGCCCGGGCTCCCATTTGCAGAATGCCCTCGATCTCGTCGTCGTGACCGCTGCGACGCAGCCGACTGGCCAGAGAAGCGAGCGCGCGGCATCGGTCGGCGGCTTCGCGTTCGCCCTCGCAGCTCGTCAACACGAAGTCTCGTCGCGCGCGGCCGCGAAGCGTGATGCGCGCAGCGAAACCGTCGGCGAGCTTGCGGAGTTCTCCAGTCGCTGCTCTGGGCATCGGTCACCTCATCCACGTTCGTTGCACTGAAGCCATGTCGCCCCCCGCGGATACGCATCGGCTGGCTCGTGGTCCATCATCCCGATTGCGAGCTCAGACCGTAACGATGTCAACGGGATTGTGCGACGTCGCGCGCGGAATTGTGGCGGTTGAGCCGTCAGTGTCCGACGGGCAACCTGCGCAGGCGGTAGCGCGTGTCCTCGACGCTCACGATCGCTCCCGCGTCGAGTGCGCCGGCAGCGTTCTCGAGGTCGACTGCGAAGTCGACACGATTTCGGTGAAATCGAGACCCCACGTGAGCACGATGGAGGCCTTGATCGCGAAGGTGCACGGCGTCGTGTCCGTGCTCGTGCAGCCAATGCACTACGCGCGGGCTGACACCCATGTCGGCAAGAAAGCGCACGGGCTACTCGGCCGAATGAACCTCTTCCGTCGTGAGCCAGGCCGCGTACTCCAGGGCTTGGCGGACGTCCTGTTCTTCGAGATCCGGATGGTCCGCGAGAAGCTCCGCAGTGCTCGCCCCGTGCGCAATCGCGCCTACGATGACCGAGACGGGAATACGCATCCCGCGGATGCACGCGCGGCCTCCGAGAACCTGCGGTTGGAACGTGATGCGGTCGAACACGACGGACGCATTCAGTGTAGCAGGCGGACGGATCCGCCGCGGCGGCGTGACATCGGCCAACCTCGAGCCGATCAGCGGGCTACGTCCGGGCCGGCGCACCGGTCGAAAAAACGCGCATTACCGGATGCCGTTTCGATCCGCGCTCTCGTGGGTCTGCCCGGTGAGCCGCGTGGCCAGCGCAGCGAGCTCGGGCAGCGCTCGGTCGAGCGCGGACAGCTCGTCCAGGCCGAGTTCGGCCCAGGTGCGAGCTTGCCTCCGGTAGCGGTTGATCATGGCGCTCGAGCGGTGTCCCGTACGGTCGGCCACCCATGTCTCGCTCTTGCCGTTGGCGAGGCTGATCGTGACAAACGTGGCCCGCAAGTCGTGCACCCGGACCGGACGCCGTACCGCTGAGCGTTCAAACAGCTCCGCGCGAGTCACCCCCGCGGTGTTCAGATCCGCTCGCAACTGCTTGGCCAACTGATCGACGTACAGAGGGCGCCCGTCGTCGCGGAAAACCCGTTCGTGGTCCGCGGCGTCGACATGAAAGTGGCGGCGCCAAAGCGCAAGCGCGGCCGCCACGCCGGCGTCGAGCGCCCACGCGCGCGGATCGTCGGTCTTGTTCTCGTCGAGGCGGATCACGCCGCGCGCGAGATCCAGGTCACGCCATCGCAAATCGGCAGCTTCCTCTCGCCGCATCCCCTCTCTCGCGATCACACCAAAGAGCAGCCGCCGGACCAGGGGCACAGCCGAACAGGCCAAGAGGATGGCGTCCTCGGAGGGCCAGAGGCAGGTGAACGCCTTGGTGCTCTTGCCGCGCGGCAACCAGCCCCGCGGAATCGGATTCTCGCGAATGTGCCGCGCGGGGTACACCGCCAGGGTCAGCACCCGCCGGACCACCTGGGCCACGTGGCGCCGGGAGGGGGGCGAAAGCCGCGCAGGCAGACTGGCCATGACGTGATCCGCGTCGGCCAGCGTCACCTCATCGAGGCGCAGGCTGCCCAAAATGGGTTCCACGTAGAGTTTGAGCAGACGCGCGTCGTCGCCCGCTGTGGCTTTGGTCGGCACGTGATCGGGACACTTGCGGGCGAGTTCGCCGCCCGTCCACTCCTTGGCGAACGCCTCGAAGGTGGGCGCTTCACCGCCTGTTTCGATCGTGTGACCCGCGCAGAGATCGTCCGCCGCGCCAACGATGCACTCCCACGGCCGCCCAGGTCGCGCTCGGGCCCCCATGCGCATCATCGGCTCGATTTCGTCGACGAGCCCCGAGCGACGCAGCCGAGCGGCCATCGCGGCGAGAGCTCGGCAGCGCTCGACCGCCTCGTGTTCGGTTTCGCAGTGGGCGAGCACGAAGTCCCTTCGCGCGCGTCCCCGAAGCGTGATGCGCGCGGCGAAGCCGTGCGTCAGTTTTCGAAGTTCTCCGGTTGCGGCCTTCGGCATCGATCCCTTCCTTCCCATCCAGCGGCCTTGCCCGATGACCCCCCCACTCAAGGCTCGCGCGACGGCGCGCGCGCCCGACCCACCGCGCGCAGCACCTCGTTGACCGATCGCGGCTGGCATTCGTCGTCGTCGTGGTCTTCATCGCCGTCGGGGGCCGAGACGTCCGCGGATGGCGTGGCCGCCATTTCACAGAGCTTCTCCTCGGCGACGTCGATGGGCGTCAGTCGGAGTTTCCCGAGGGCGATCACGTGCCCCCGACAAAGAGGTACGACCCGCTCGAGGTAGCGGCGCGGATCCACACCCAGCACCGCAAAGCAGTTTTCCTGCGACACGAAGGACGCTCGGAGTGCGACCGGCGGCCGCGGCTTCGTTGCGCGCTTCATGACGGACTCCTTCCCGCTCGGTGGGTCGCGGACAATGGCTGCCGCGCCCCACACGGTCCCGAAAGGTCGGCCGAAAACAACGGCCCCTTCGCGGTTTCGGTCACCTGCCGATGCCGGTGGCTCCCGAAAGGAAAGATCGGCACCGCCAAATCAATTGACGAAAATGACAAAACTCCGCTCGCCCAAGGCGGCATCGCGTTCCGCGCGGGTTTTCGGCGTCCGGGGCCGGCGCCGAGTGCCCCGAGACGCGAAATCGGCACCCCCAAATCAATTGACGAAAATGACAAAACTCGGAGGGGCCCATCCGGGGCCCTCGGGGCGGGCTTGCCGAAGGCATGGGGCTGGGGCCCAAGTCCCCCACGACGAAGAATCGGCCCCTCCCGTTCGATGGACGAAAATGACGAAACTCGGCGGGTCATCGGCGTCATTGCCTCGCGCGGGGGTTGATCTCGAACACGGGACCGGCGGGACGACCGGGACGACGCGGCGCCACGGCGCGGACCTGGCGCAAGAGCGCGCGCTCCGCGAGGACCGCGATGGCGGCATCCAGGTCGGTGACGCGCTGGACTCGCCCCTGCAGGGCACGGTGCATCGCGTGGCGCGTCACGGCGCCGATGTCCCAGCGGCGGCACCAGGTCCAGATGTGCCTGGCGAGCGACGTTGCTGGATCGGCGTCCATCCAACCGAAGGCCGCACGCGCGTGCTCGATCGCGTACCGACCGATCGCGAGAGCCCGGTCCATGGCCGTGCTCTCGATGGCCAGCTCGAGGGCCCCCTCGGCGTGATCGCCCACGTGCAAGAGGCCCGCGAGGCGAGCGACCAGGCCGGGCGCCTTGTTGCCCCAATCCGCCATCCCCTGCAAATCCCCGCCGGGCCCGAGACGAGGCTCGATCTCCTCCTTGAAGGCGATTAGCCGGCCGCGTGCCGCATCGGTGAGCGGGACCGGACGGGCGACGAGCTCTCCGTGCTCATCGAACTGCTCGGCGAACCCGGCGATCGCGCGCACGACGCGCCCGTACTCGGAGCGAGCCGACTCCGTCACCGCCGCCGGATCGGCCTTGCGAGCGCCCACCCTCGACCGCGGCAGCGCATAGAGAAACCGGGCCAGAAGACCCAGCGTGCGAAAGGCGGGCGTCGACGCCAAGCCCGCGATGACCGACGGTTGGACCGTCAAGCCAATGGCCAGCAGCGGAGACGCGAGATGAAGGCTCGGCCGGCCGATGCGATCCAGATCGTAGGCGTCCCCGGAGTGCGCCTTGCAGAACAGCTCGCAGTTGACACGACCGTCCGAGTAGCGGCCAGCAAGAATGGCAAACGGGCCGCCCTCCGATGAAAACACCCCCAAGCGACCGTGCTGTTCCGACAACAACCGGCCCACCGCCTCGGGGGTCGCGTCGTCGGCGACCAGCCGCGGCGCCGACGGAGCCCGGCGCCCCACGCGCTCGACCGCGAGCGCTCGAAGTTCATCCTCGAGTGCTCGGCGTTCGATGTCGCTCGCCTTCGCTGCGCGCTTGCGCAAGTTCTGCGTCCGCTCCTCGTGCATCCGGTCGCACTCTTCGACGTCCGCGATCTGGGGCGCGCGACGCGCACGGAGCTCCCGCTCCCACTCGCGCAAGGGAGCTGTGGCGGCGGCGAAGATCGGCGACTTGCCCTCGCCGGGAGCCAGGGCCACGGCGACGTAGAGGTTGGTCGGCTCGTGCCACCCGGGCTTGATCTCGACGGAGATTTTCTTGGCCGTCGTGAACGAAAGAACCGCGAGCCCGAGCAGCGCCGGCAGATCCGCCGGGGCCTGCACGGCACGGGCCTGCTCGGCCGCCCAGACGCCGAGCCACGGCGGCAACACGTCGAGCGGAAAGTCGGGCACGTCCGCGTCGCTAAATGGGATCGGCTCGTCCCACGGCTCGCCCGAGAGCATCGGCACCGCGTCGTCTTCGGGATCCACCGGCAGCTGTCCGGCGCGTAAGCGTTCGTTGTCGTTCTTGGAGCTCATGCGGGCCTCGATCGGTGAACCGCCACGCGTCCTTCGAGCGATTGCCAAATCGCTTGGGCGCACGCATCGCCGGCGGTGTCGTGATGCGTGCGGATCACCACCCGGGCCCCTCGAGGGATGCGCCGGGCGAAATCGTCCGACCACGCCCCGGCGAAGACGCCCAGGACGATGGGAACCGATTCGGCGGCGTCGGAGCACCGCGTCGCCCAAGTAAGAAAGTCGGGCTCCCCGTCGGCGATGACGACGCGAGGTCGTGGCTCGCCTCCCTGTTCCTCCCAACCGCCCGAGAGCAGGGTCACTCCCTGACCGCAGGCGAGAACGAGGTGCCGGTACGCGTAGCCTGCGGGGGACACCCGCCTCGGATCGTCCGTGTCGTGCTCGCGAACGCACCATGCTCGGACGCTCCGCATCCGACCGAGCGCGTCGAAGATCGGCACGAGCAAGCGGTGGCCCGATTCGATCCACGAGACACGGCCCGCGCAAGCGCGACGAAATGATG
>JBEKOY010000248.1:0-4847 GCA_049521295.1 Polyangiaceae bacterium
TGGCGCACCTGGAAGACAACTGGGCGGCACGCAAGCTCGCGCTGACCCGCGACGAGATCGTCGCGATCACCGAAGCGCGCCGACTTGAGTGAGAACCACAGCGACGTAAACGTGAGTTCTGCAGAGACAGGTCCACCGCACCGCGCGATGCCGGCTATGGGGTGAGGGGGGTCGCGGCCATGTTTGACTCGATGACGCCGGCGCAGCAGCTTCGTTCCGCAACAAAGTGACACTTACGGCGCCCGCTGAACCAGTGGAAATGACACCCTACGGCTCGATACACCCTACGCCGCACGAGCCCCGCGTCCAGCCCCTGTCCGACGCTACCGGCTCGCTGGTCCGGCTGCCCGACGGAAGACGGATCGGCGTGCGCGAGACTGGGGATCCCCGCGGCTGGCCGCTCCTCGTCTTTCCTGGAATCCCGTGCTCCCGGTTGACGCCCCTACCGGACGTCGCTGCCACGGGCGAAGCGGGCGCCCGGGCCATCGTGCTCGAACGCCCCGGCTTTGGCATGAGCTCGCCGCAGCCGGGCAGGCGCATCGTCGATTGGCCGGCCGACGTCGCCCGCGTGGCGGATGCGATGGGCATCGACTCGTTCGCGATCGCGGGCATGTCAGGCGCGGGTCCGTATCTTGCGGCGTGTGCGAGCGCGCTTCCGAGGCGGGTCCGCTCGGTAGGCATGCTGGGCGTCGTCTGTCCTCTGGACGCACCCGGAGTGCGTCGCTCGATGACGTTGCGGCGCCGCCTCATGTACGGCGTGCTCCCGCTGGCCCCGTACGCGGTGCCCCTGCTTCGCCTGCTCGGACCGCGCGGAGTCCAACGCGTGATGAGCGCCGACGTTCCCGACTGAGACAAGGCCATCCTCGCGCGGATCGCCGAACCGTACGCCGCGATGAAACGGGAGGCGTTTCGACAGGGGCCCACGGCGTTTGCGACCGAACTGGCGCTCGCGGCGGGCCCGTGGGGGTTTCGTCTCGAGGATATCCGGGTGCCGGTCCATCTCTGGCACGGTGAGCTCGACGTCTCGACACCCGTCGCCATGGGGCGCTACCTCGCGGCGACCATTCCCGGCTGCCACGCGACGTTTGTCTCGGCAGAGGGGCACTTTGTCGCTTATGCGAAGTGGGCCGAAATCCTGGCGGCCCTCGCGCCGCGTTAGGCAGCCCAGCTGCGCTGGGTACGCCCGCGTTGCAGTCTCGCGCTCGACGGAGATGATGTTCCTTGGGCTTCGCCCGGCAGCGTTGTTCGCTGCTGAGCGAAATGCGCGCTGGGCGCAATTTTTCGACTTGGCGCCCGTCGGCCATCGTTCTTCTGAAGGCCCGCTTGACTGGATCGAGCGGGCCGTTCAACGTACAACGAGCGATGCGAAGGGGGTTACGAAGGGGGTTACCGCGCAGCTCCGCGACAGGAAGACCCCATGCGATACGGGCCGTTAAACATCGGAATGGTCTTGGCGATGGCGCTTGGGCCGATGGCATGCAGCAGTAGTGCGAGCGCGCCCGAGTCGGGCGCGGCCCCAGGCAATGGGTCGAGCGACTCGGGGCCCGCCGGAGCCTCGTCCCCGAACAGCAGCGGCACGTCGGCCGGCAGCTCGTCGGGCGGCTCAACGCCTCCGGGCGGAGACCAGCCCGCGTCATCGTCGGGCGGATCAACGCCTCCGGGTGGGCAGCCCGCGCCATCGTCGGGCGCCTCCGGGAGCGGCAGCGGCGCCTCCGCGGGCAGCAGCAGCCAAGACGGCGGCGGGTCGCCGCTGAGCGGCGACGGCGGCAGCGGCGAGGGCGACACGGTCGGCAACGGATCGACGAGCGGTGACGCCTCAAGCGGCGGCAACGACGGCGGTCAGCTGGATCAGAGCACGCTTCCTGCCATCACCATCCATATGGCCGGCGATTCGACGATGAGCGACTACACGGCCGCGACCACCCAGGAGGGTTGGGGTCAAGAGTTCGGGCAATACTTCATCAGCAAGGTGACAATCGACAACCAGGCGCAGCCCGGCGCGAACATCCAGACCTTCTACGCGGGCAAATGGAAGACTCTCATCGCCAACGTCAAGGCCGGTGACTACGTGATGGCGGCGTTCGGCATCAACGACAGCGGGACCACGCACGGTCCAGTCTCCGTCCCGGACTTCACTACCGAGATGGGCGTCATGGCGGGCGAAGTGGCCGCCCTGAATGCGACGTTCATCCCGACGACCTCGTCGCCGCTCCAAGTGTGGGTCAATGGCGTGGAGACCAACACGCGCTTGCAGCCCTACGTCGACGCGACGATCACGTTTGGAATGACGAAGGGGCTGCCGGTCGACGATCTGAACGCGCTCGGCGTCGCCTACTACAACATGATCGGTCAAACGGCCGCGGCGGCCCTCACCTTCAACGGTGACAAGGCGCACTTCGACAAGGCCGGCGCGACCGAGATGGCTTCGCTTGCGTCGCAGGCTTTGGCGAAAGCCAATAGCCCTCTCGCAGCGTACTTGAAGTGATTGCGCGCATGGGATCGGCCGCAGGCGCCCCCCTCGTCGCTGCTGCTCTTCGCCGAGAATCTCGAGCCCGATGTGCCCCTCGTCAGCGGCGTGCCCGTCGAAACGATGGCCGGCCTTCGACCTTCCGACTCGCTCTGAGCCTTTTGGGCGGCCTGCGGATACTGGGCGCGTGTGCTTCGACTCAAACGCCATCCCCGGCAGAGGGTCTGCGCGCGCCGAGAGCGGGCCAAGCAAGTTCGACAAGGTCGAGTTTGGGGACCGCGGTTCGCGACCGGGTTGGCCATCGCGCTCGCCGCCTGCGGCAACTCGGCCCAATCGACCCCTGCTTCCAGCGCAACGAACTCCCCGGTTGCCTCGAACGCTCGTCCGAGCGCGGCGAGCAGCAGTGCCGGCCCTAGCGGGAGCGGCGGGACCGGCATCGTCGGCGGCGCAGCAGCCAGCGCCGGCGTGGGCACGGGCATGGGCGGCACCGGTCGCGTGGACGCGGGCGTGGGCAACGGCGCCGGCAGCAGCAGTACGGCGGCGGACAGCAACACGGGCTCCGCCGTCGACACGGGGGGCGGCGCCGGCAGCGCGCCGCTCGACGCGGGGACGGCGACCGGAGAAGGAGCGACCTACCCCGAGGCCGGCCCCGGCGTGGCCGGTGCGGGCGACGCAATCATCACGGCGGGCTGGACGACCGGGTCCGATGCCGGCGACCTGACGTACGTCTTCTCCACGTTCTGGGAACCGGCGGGCTCCACGCTCCTCATCTACCAAGCACCCGACGCACTCAACTTTACGCAGGTCGGCAATTCGGGCTTCGCCGGGCCGACCGACAATCTGCGCGATCCGAGCATCATGAAATACTCGGACGGAAAATACTACGTGGCGTTCACGACACCCGAGGGCAAGGGGTGCTGCGGGACGGACTTGAGTTTCAGCATCGCCGCGAGCGCCGATTTGATGACATGGGCCACGTACACGACGATCCCGTCGGGTGTCGCCGGAACGCAAACCACGTGGGCCCCCGAGTGGTTCAAAGACAGCGACGGCAGCGTGAACATTTTGGTGAGCATCGACCCGGGGGGAGGCCATCGGACGTACCTCTTCAAGGCCACCGATTCGACGCTCATGAACTGGGCCGGGCCGACGGAGATGGGAATCGGGCCGGACTTCATTGACACGTTCGTCGTGCTGCTCGGGGCCACCTATCATGCCTTTACGAAAGACTCGACGACGAGCTACATCGAACATGCGACCGCTTCGAGTCTGACGGGCCCGTGGACGTTCGTGGGAACGGGCGACTGGGCGGGGTGGGGAGTCCATCGCGAAGGGCCGTCCGTCATTCAACTTCCGGGCAACGTGTGGCGTGCGTTCATCGACGGTTACGGGTCGGGCGGCCACGAAATGTATACGGACAGCACGGACAACTTCGCGACGTGGACGACCCCGAAGCCCATTCCCGTGATCGGCAACACCACGAGCCACGGAACGGTCATCGGCGTTCCGCAACTCTGACGTATCGGATCAACGCGGGATGGGCCGGCTTGCGGTAGGGGCGATCCCCACCGTCAGCGCACCTCGATCGGAGACCGTGCTTTCTCGAGCGCCGAATTCGGGCGTCGGTCGCCGTCGGAACCATGCTTTCGCGGCTGGCATCGGACCCGGCTGGGCACTCACGTTCGGAAGCGCCCATCGAGGCAACCATGCTTCATGTCCACTTTTGGCCCACGCCAAACGGCAAGAAGATCACGATATTTCTGGAAGAGGCCGCGCTCGAATACCGCATCGTCCCGTGCAACATCGGTCGGGGCGACCAGTTCCAGCCGAGCTATCTCGCGCTCAATCCCAACCATCGAATGCCCCTCTTGGTGGACGACGACCCCGTCGGCGGCGGCGAGCCGATCGCCGTCTTCGAGTCGGGCGCGATCCTCTTGTACCTTGCCGAGAAGTCGGGGAAATTCTGGGCGAACGACTTGCGCGGGCGTTACGAGATCACGCAATGGGTCATCTGGCAGATGGCCAACCAGGGGCCGAAGACGGGTGAGCTGGGGCACTTCCTACGCCTGGGCGACAGGCAGGGCGATCAGTCGTACGCCCTCCGTCGCTTCGGCGACGAGGTGAACCGGCTGTACGGCGTCCTCAATAACCGACTGTACAACCGACGCTACGTGGCGGGGGCGGAGTACACGATTGCGGACATCATTTCCTACCCCTGGATCGTGAACTGGAAGGCGCAGCAGCAAGACCTCGAAGAATTCAAGTACGTCAAGCGATGGTTCGAGGAGCTGAGCGCGCGGCCCGGGGTGCAGCGCGGCCTGGCGGTCGGCGCCGATTTCGCGGAGGACTTCTCGAAGCTGCCGCCCGAAGAGATCGAGCG
>JBEKOY010000249.1:0-4781 GCA_049521295.1 Polyangiaceae bacterium
AACGCGCGCCGCGCTCATCCTGCTCGCGATCGAAAGCGCGGTCGTCTCGCTATGGGCCTCGAGCCACTCGCACTTGTGTGGTAGCGCGCCATCCCGAATCCCTAAGTACCAACTTATGTACGGCGCTTAGGCGCCGTCCGTAAATAATGGAACGGATTGGGCGCGCGCCAATAGGCCTTTCCTCGATATGGGAGCGCGAGATTACTGGTCCGTAATTCATGGACGACGCCTTAGAGGAGCGGGACGCCCGGCCGTGCGAGGGAGCGATTCGGAAGCTCCTCAGGGGGGCTCCATACGCGTGCGTGACAAGTCTTCCACGTCCTCCCGAACGGGCGCGATGATCAAAGTCGGAGAGCGGGCCGTTACGGACGCGTCTTGGTAGGCTTGCCAGTCGATGCGCATCCTCTCGTGGAACATCGCCCACCGTGTCGAGCCCTGGCGCGCGCTCGCGCAGGACCGGACCTTCGACATCGCACTTCTTCAAGAGGCGACCGCGCCCCCGACGGAGCTGAGGTTTGATGTGTTCCCTGATCCCTCGGGGTGGGGGCCGAACTTCCGAACCGCCATAGTTTGCCGTCCTGGGCAACACACGGTGACCTTCCTTTCCACTGCGCCGATCGGTCGCGCCGGGCGCGGAGTTGTTCCTGAGTCGCGCCCCGGAACCGTCGCTGCCGTCGAACACACGCTTGCGAGCGGCGAGGTCGTGACACTCGTGTCGATCTACGCGCACTGGGAGAACCCCACCGCCGAGAGCGGCTGGATCGTCGCGGATGCTTCCGCGCATCGTCTGATATCGGATATCTCCCTGCTCATCGGGCGCGAGCGTGGACATCGCATGATCGTCGCGGGGGACCTCAACCTGCTCTATGGGTATGGCGAGAACGGGAGCCGCTACTGGGGAGGCCGCTACGAGACGGTCTTCACGCGCATGGCGGCGATCGGGCTCCCATTCGTCGGTCCGCAGTTTCCGAACGGCCTCCAAGCGGAGCCGTGGCCGGACGAGCTGCCGCGCGAGAGCAAGAACGTGCCGACCTTCAGGCCGGCCTCGGGGCTGGCGTCCAGGCAACTCGACTACGTCTTCGCGTCACATGAACTCGTGCCTCGCCTTCGGGTGCGCGCCCTGAACAAGCCCGAGGAGTGGGGGCCGAGCGATCACTGCCGCGTCGAGGTCGAGCTTGATGAGCAAGGGTGAGCGATGGTGCGTCTCTGCCGCAGGCTCGTCCGTCGCCAGCGCGTTACCACTCGAGGGTAGCGCCGAGAAATACGAGCTGGAGACGGGCGGCTCCGCTCGCCGTGAGGACTCGTCGGTCCAGGGCAACCTTGCGTCCTGCACCGACCGCAGAGCCGGCACATCACCGGTGCCCGCCTGCGCCTTACGACCGCGGGCCCAGGTTCGGCTCGAAGTAAAGCCGTGTCACGTGCGAGCCATCGAGCGCGTCGAAGTCCTTGTCGGTGGTGACGAGCGTCGCGGAAGCCGCAGCCGCACACGATGCGATCCAAACGTCATTGTCTCCAATCGGACGTCCGCGACCAACGAGGTGTGCATGGATCTTCGCATACGCCCTCAGCACCGTGGCGTTGTCGATGTCGACGACGACAAATTCTCGGACGAGCTCTTCGAACCGCGCCGTCTTCTGCTCGCCCCAGTTGCGATGTTTCGCGAAGGCGAGTGCTTCCCCCAAAGTGACGACAGAAATCAGCGGACGTTCGGTGCGCGCCCGAAGCTGCACAGCGGTATCGATTCGACGGGCGACCTCGCTCCCTCGTACAACATGAAGGACGACATTGGTGTCGAGGAGGATCGCGCCGCCCACCGTCATGACACGTGCGCGAGCGCGTCGAGGAACTCTTCATCGCTTTCGTCACCCGGCCACTGGCCCCAAACGGCAGCGACCCCGGAGCGGGGTCCTTGGGGCACGGTGAGCTTTCGGGTGTCGAGGTCGCGCAGCACGGGTGTCGGGAGGCGAGACCAGAGCGACGGGGCGCCGGACGCGGCTTCGATGCGGTCTGCGTCGACGCGTAGGATCGTGCCGGACGGCCGGAATTTTGCGACTCCGGATACCCGTGCCGCTTGCCCCCAAAGCCGTGCAAGCGCCTCCAGGTCGATGCCGTCTCCGATCACACCGTGCACCGGCTGTCCGGACTCGAGGATCAATCGAAATACGCGGTCGCTATGGTGGAGCGCGTCGAGCTTCCCGTCGATGACGGCGCGCTGGTCAGCGGGCGTCTCCCGCTTCAGACGAGCAAACGTCTCGACGCCCGTGCGGTCGATGCGAACGAGTTCGTCGGCGCCCACTTCGATAGCGTCCACGCCGTGGCGGAACACCCGTTCGAAGTGCGTGAACGCGGTGAGCAGCCCGTCGTCATAAAGCGAGCTATCCGCGCGGCCCGCAACGGCTTCGGACAAGCTTTCAACCAAGAGGTCAAGGCAGGATCGCCGCGGGTCGAACGAGGCGAACATTTCGACCTGCCTGTCGGGGAGTACGTCAAGGATAGGGTTCGCCTCGAGGAGGAACGTCGTCGAGCCACCCTGGACCGCGACGAGGTCGAACGCCGATGCCCGCTCGATCCAACCGGGAACGGGCCCCTGCGCCGAGCTCCGCCCTTCGACGCGGAGCCTCACGGCGCGCTGAACGGCCTCGACGATCGCGCCAAATGTGTCGCGCGCCAGCGCCGCCGGCACTCGCGTCCCGCGCGTGCCCGGTCCGACTAGGTGAGCTTTCCAGGTGGTGTTCGTGGCCATCTCCGGCGATCAGTGTACCGCAATCGCGAAGCTCTCTGAGCTGGCCCTTGGAAGTGGACCCCGATTTTCGGATCAGGGGCTACCTCCGAACCGGCGAAAACCGTCGTACTTGCTCGAGTCGCCACGCTTCAAAGGTCGCCGTTGCATCGGCCATCCCTGCCACATTCAGGCCGAAGGCGCGCCGAAGAACGGATCCGAACAGGCGAACGGCACGCTCCGCATCGGTCCTCCGTGCGAGGCTCTCCGCCACGCTCTGCAACAACAGTCGCCGACTCTCCGGCAGCACCGCATCGAGGTAGCAGTGGACGACGAGCATCGCTGCGAAAAGCGCCGCGTCCTCTGCGCGAACCCCGTCGAGAGACAGGTACCAGAGCGCCTGCTTGAGCGGCCTTCGCTCCGGTCGCCAGTCAGATCGGTTGCCGGCGCACCTCATCACCTCGGGATTCACGCTCGTGAACATGTACTGCATGCCGAGCAGGCTCGCGCTCACTGTCGCGTAGCGATCGTTCGCCATGAGGCCCTGCTCATGGAGCCAACGAAACACGCCTTGGGTCCAGATGCGTTTCGTTCCGAACTTCTCTCGACCGAGAACCGCAACGATCGCGTCGTCCGTCCAGACGATCCTCGCCCCCCCGGCAGCCAGCACGAGTGACTCAAGCGCGGAGGGTCCAATGCCATCCTCGAGCATCTTGCGGTCCGAGGGGTCGACGTCCGCCAGCGCAGGGCAGCCGACTACGCGGCACTTCTCCTCAATCGTTCGCTGGAAGCGCTCCACGACTTCGAGTCCCGCCTCTTTCCCCTCCGACGATTCGATGTAGAGAAGAGGGCCGTCTTCGTTCGCGCCCATCGAACTAGTTCCGCTCGGCGGAAGTCCCACCGGATTCGCCCCACGACTTGGGGCGGTAGGACCAGTGGAAGGGCTGGTCAGTGCGCAGGTGCCAGAGGACGTAGGCGTTGAGCCGCTCGGCGAGTTGCTCGGTCGAGGAGAAGGAACCTCGAGCGATCACGCGTCGCTGAAGGATGGAGAACCAGCACTCGATCTGGTTGAGCCACGATGCGTGCTTGGGCGTGAAGTGTCGGGTCCAACGCGGGTGCTCGTCGAGCCACTCGTTGACGTCGGGCGTGTCGTGGGCGGACAGGTTGTCCATCACGAAGTGCCCGCGCCCGGCCGGGTAGCAGAGGTTCACGAGATCGAGCAGGTCGATGAAGGTATCGCTGTTGTGGTCGCAGGAGGCGAAGCCGAAGGGGCGACCGCGACGCACGTCGAATGCACCCATCCAGCAGAGCGTGCCGTGACGGATGTATTCGAACTCGCGGCGCACCGGCTGCCCGGACTGCATGGGGATGTCCGCGTAGCGGCGCTCGATCGCCTGGATGACCGTCTTCTCATCGAGGCAGATAATGTGCTCGTCGGTGGGCGTCTCGTAGTAGAGGCGCAACACGTCATCGCGCTTCTCGCGAAACTCCTCGTCGTGCGACGTCAGGTACATCTTCTGGCGATGAGGTTGAAGGTCGGCGTCGTGCAGGATGCGCCCCACGGTGCGGTCGCTGACCTCGATCCCCTGCTGGCGAACGTGCTCGCCGAGCAACGATTCCGACCAGTGCGTGACCGGCACGCCTACATCTTCGGGTGGACGGCACGCCTCGGCCTCGATGCGCGCGGCGTCGGCGTCCGAGAGAGAGAGGGCGGGCGTCCCGAGCGCGGGGCGTCCGCAAGCGTGTCGGCCGGATGCTCGGCATCAAAGCGCCGACGCCACTCCTGCACCGTGCGAATGTGCACCCCCACCGCGCGGGCGATGTCCGTCCCCGGCACCGCGTCCGCCATCATCAGTAGGGCCGTCGCCCGACGTACGATCCGTTGCTCGGCCGTCGCAGGGCGCATGGCCGCCTCCACCCTCGCCCGCTCTTCGGCCGAGAGCACAAGCGGCACCGTCGGGCGCCCGCCGTGCCGACGGTGCGCCAACGCCGCGTAATTGATCATGCCGCTCCGCTATCGTGAAACGCGGAATCTGGCCAAATTTCTGTCCAGCGGAACTAG
>JBEKOY010000250.1:0-4715 GCA_049521295.1 Polyangiaceae bacterium
CGACCGCTTGAGCGCCGAACCAGCGGCACGCGGGCAACGAGCGCGGATCCCTCGCGTAGGACGCCTTGCCCATACTCCTTCAGCATTGCTCTAGGTGTTCGATCGTGCAAGTGCAGCACCCCTTGGGCCCTCTTTCGATTTTCGATTTGTGCCTTCGAGCACGTGGGGGCGTCGGTAGTCTCGGCTACCGGCGGGGGTCACCGCGAACGCATCCTCGTCGTCGAGCCCGGCGAACAAGCGGAGCTCCTGCGCAAAGAGCTCGTGAGCCTGAGGGAGGTGCTCTTGCCCTCCAAGGCCGTTACCGTAAAAGCGAGGCGTACCGGCCGCGGCCCACGCCGATCGCGCTTCGCTGGCGCTCAAACGAAGCCCGGCGCGCAACGGCCCGGGTGGCTCCGAGTGGGGCGGTTCTCGAAGAGGAAAGGTCTTCTGAACGTTGCACGTCTCCGGTGGACGGGGGCGATATACGTTCTTGAAATGGAACGAAGCGAGGATCGCATGGCGCAACAAGTAATCGACGTTCGCCGCGCGCGGCGTTGACCTACAGCCCGGCGATAACCGCCTTGGCTTTGTCCCCGACGTCCGGGGACGCGCCTTCGTTGAACTGGACGAATATGCGGGCCTTCGGATTGCCATAGCGGTGCGGCCCAGCCATTACCGCTGCAGCAGCAAACGCCTGCACGGTCGCGTCGTAGTCTTCCGACTTTTCGAACGCCATTACGGCACCACCATGGCCGGGCACCGACGGCAAGTCAAAAAAACTCGTACGCGTCCAACGCCCGCGCCTGCAAGCCTTGCGGCGTGGTCCGATGACAGTTCGCTGCAACGCCCGCGCCTTGCAGCGCCTCGCAGACATCCTTCGCGCTTACCGCCTTGGAGCATGCAGCCGACACCAACGCTAGCGTGGCAAGCGTGGCAACACAGATCAGTCGATTCGCGCAGGTCCCCCCTTCGTTTAAGCGCGCTCGGCGCAACGGCAGGATCGCACCAGTCGGCAGCGTGGGCAACCCGCTTGCAAGGAGCACGTCAACACGCACGGCGCGTTCGTGGCAACGAAGGACTTGAGAAGTTCCTCGAATCCGATATCGATTTAGAAGAACGCTTGATCAGAGCGTCGGGGGGAACATGGCCGAGCGCGTTTTTGGCGAGTGGCTCCGGAGGACCCGGACGTTTCTGACACCGCCTCGAGAGCGTTCAGACTCGATCGCCCTGAATTCTTGTCCAAACGGCGCCGGGAGTCGTGATGACGTGGTGGTTCTGCTTCCGGCGAGCCCGTTCCCGAGTTGGACTCGGTCGAGCATAGTCTTGGCCGCTTGGGACGGCGAGGCGACGTCCGCAGGTTCGTGGAGTCCACGTCGTGGACGTTTGCCAAGAGCTACGCTGCGACGTGGCCGCATGAGTACGTCGTCCGCTCACCCGAGAACGCCGCGATGCTGACGGCCCTCGCCGGCCACGTATTCCAGCACGGAACGGATGGCCGCTTCTACTCTCAGATCCGAAAATACCATCATGAGGGCGGCAAGGTGTACTGGTCGATGGACCCAACTCCGGAAGCCACGACGCTGATTAACCGCTGCGACGAAGCCCAGACATACGAGGCCCGGCTGGCGGCGGGGACTCTCCCGTCGGCGGCAACGCGGAGCCCCGTCAAGGACTAGCACTAGCCAGATGGCGACCACGGTCCTCGCTCACGTGGCGTCGATGCCCCAAGCAGGAGACCTCGCGACCGAGGCGCTCGCGCTCATCTTGAACGGATCCCCCGCAGCGCGCGGCGCATTCCAAGTGGCCCGCCTACTGCTCGGGAGCAGGCCCTGGTCCTTCCGCGGCCAACTCCGGCATCCCCGCGCGTAGCATCATTTCGTCAACCGCGCGCATCTGCGCTACCGCATCCCTGACCGCGTCTTCCTTGGACGCGCCGGCACGCACGAATAGTGGCAGGGCGACCGCGGCCTCGTCGATGAGATACGCATGAGGTGGCTCCGAGGCCATGAGCGACTCAACGGCGCGTCGCACTTCACGCGCCCTGCCCCACGCGTCGTCGTTGAACCGGGCCCACAGCGGTTGTCCGTGTTCGAGCCATCGGCGGTGGCTGAGGCCAATCCAGCAGCCTGCTCGCTTGAACGCTGCGTAGCGTCCCGCTGTGTGCCAGCCGTGCGTCGCGCGGAGGCGCATCACGTTGAGGATCCCCTGACGAACGCCTTCATCGACGATTTCGCTGCCCAGGTCGATGAGCGAGATGACACGCCGTGGTACGTCAAGATCGGTCAGCTCTTTGTCGCTCAGCGGGATGAACCCCTGCGTCTCCATCGTCACGCAGAGGGCCTCGACTTGCTGGATGTCGGCCACCGTCCCGCGTTCGTCTCCGCGCTGTGCCGCTTCGGCAAGGCCAGAAAGAAGCTGTCGCCACGACAGCACCGCGACGTGAACGCCGTCCACCAGCACGTCGTGTGCTCCGATCGGTTGGGGATTCGAACCGCTGGCGCGCGCTCGCTCCATTACCTCGCCCCGGAGAGAGGCCACCCTTCGCTCCGGGACGAGAAACAGGATCGCCTTGCCTCCCACCGCCTGGAGCCGCTTCACGTAATCCACGGGTTGAGCCTGCGTTAGGCCCGCCCAGAATTTCGCTTCGAGGAAAGCGACCACGCTCCCATCGTCCGAAATGAGCGTCACGTCGGGTCGGCTCTCGGGACCGGCGGCCTCCTGCGTTGCTACCCGCGCGAGGAGCGGGAACCCGGAGACACGGTGAGCGACGATTTGCTGCAGGGCGCCAAGCGCCGCCTTCGAGGAGTTCAGGATGTACGCGAGCGCCTCCGTCGCGAAATTCTCGCGTTGGGAAACGAACCGCATCGTGAGGTGCGCCAGCACCCCCTGCCCAGGCCCGCGTGCGCTCGACATGGGCGCCATCTTCCCACGAGGGCGCTATTGGTGGAACCCGCCCAGCGTGCGGGTTGCCGGTGGCTCGTCCCGCGGAGACGGCTTGGCGCTGCGATTGCTCGACACCGCCGCACGCCGGGTGTGAGGCGAGCACGCCGGTGCGACCGTCGAGCGTAGCCTGCGACCTCGGGAAGCGCGCCGGTGCCGAGCGGCTTTTCGAGGGAGTGCCGGATGCCGACATCCTCGTCAAGAACCTGGGCAACTTCGATCGCAGACGAGGCTCAACGTCGTCTCATCAGACTCGTGGCGGCTGTCGCGCCAGGGCGCCCTTCGCCTCCGAGCTCTGTGCGAAGTCCTGCAGCTCACGCGCTATCGTGTCGGATGGCGCGACGACTGCGACCCCCGTGCGCGCAAAGCACAGGACGCGCAAGGTCGAAGCCTGCGCTCCGAGGAAAAGTCGAAACTCGGCGCCCAGCAGAAGCAGACGGTGCAAGAAATAGCCGTCGCCCAGCGCGGTCTCGTACGTCGTGATTGCCCTGTCCACGCGGCCGATCCGCACCGCGGAACTGTCCAAGAGCCTGACCATGAGCGTGGCGCGTTCGGGGAAGTTCGATTGCCGCAAGAGGTACTTACGGCATGCCGACTCTTCGGCGCCGAGCGATTTCGACGTGTCAAAGACGCCGAGTCGCCAGAAGATGCTCACGGCGAAGAGACTTAGGGTCGGGACGTTTACGCCCTCGGAGATCGCCACGTGCCCCGTGTCTGGGTCTGCCGCTCGAGTGTCGAGTTTGCGCACCTGCGACAGCCAGGGGAAGCTCCCGTCCGGCTGAGCGAGTTGCGGGAAACTGTAGGCCTCCCAGACGCCAAATCGCTCCTCGCATGTGCGGCAAAGAAGATACGCCCGCCAGTGTTGGCTCGTGAGAACCGAGGCTCCACGCGTGACCTGGACGGGGTTGCGGTGTGCGGGATGCGTCGCATCGCGATCGGAGACGCGGTCGTATGCAGCCGCCGGGACGATATGACTGTTGATCAGCGGTCCGTCGACGCCGCAGAGGCGACAGAGGCCCGACTTGCTCGCCTGCCTCTGTTTCTTCTTCTTCGCCATGGCGCTCGCTCGTCGCCCTCCACGATGACTCTAACCGCTTCGTGCTGAACGCGGACACCGACGACGCTCGCCTGTTAAATTAAGACGACCTCGGGAAAACAGGCCCCGATGGAGGGCTCAAGATCGACGTTTTCGGAGCACATTACTTGATCCCAAACCTCGCGAGGGGTAGCCGTCCGGGTCGGCAGGGCGTTCTTGCCGGCGGCCAACCCCGGGGACCCGCGCGCCGTCCACGATGGCGGTCTGGAAGTTTATGATGAGAGAGGGCCGCAGGGCCGAGGGAGAGAGCGGCGGTCTTGAGCCTTTGGCGTCGTGACGCCCCCATCCGCGACACCGAGCGGCCTGCTGCTAAAGGTCGGGCCATGCAGACGTTCGAGGGTGGCTGCCATTGCGGTGCCGTCCGCTTTCGCATCATCGTAGAGGACGACCAGGAGATCATCGACTGCAACTGCTCTATCTGCACGAAGAAGGGGGGGTCCTCCACTTCGTCGTGCCCGAGCACCGCTTAGGCGCCGTCCGTAAATAATCGAACGGGTTGGGCGCGCGCCGATAGACCGTTCCTCGATATGGGAGAGCAAGATTACAGGTCCGTAATTCATGGACGACGCCTTAGCACCGCTTCATAGGTAGGATCTTTATTTCCCGAGTGATCTCGATCACTTACGTGCATAGTGCACGAATTGGATAGTCAAAGGCATCGGGGATTCTCTAGACGCTGTTGTGAGACAACGCGAAAGGA
>JBEKOY010000251.1:0-4706 GCA_049521295.1 Polyangiaceae bacterium
GTCGAGCAGATTTCGCGCAATCTGCTTCATCCAATCGCCGTCCGGGGCAATGCGGACCCCGGCGATCTGCACGGCGCGGGTCTTTATACACATGACGAAGAACACCATGTGGCGGACGGTCCCGAACACGCCCAAGACTTCGACGCTGAAGAAATCGCATGCGTACAGCGTCTCCCAATGGCTCTTGAGAAAGCGCGCCCAGGTCCGTTTCCGGTTGCGTTCCGGCGCCGGCTTGACGCCGGCATCCGCCAGGATGCTACCGACGGTGGTGCGACCAATCTCGATCTTCAGCCCTCGTAGCGCATCGCGGATTTTCGTGTACCCCCACCCCGGGTTGTCGCGCGCCATATCGAGGACCAGTTGGCGAATGTCACGCGCTTTGCGCGGACGGCCGACCTGAGTCTCCGTGCTGTCGTATTTATCCGCCGCCAGCTGGCGAAACCAGGCGAGGATCGTCTCGGGGCGCACGACCTGGCAGCAGGCCCTGCGTTCCTCCGCAGTCAGCTGCTTGCCTTTGAGCGCCAGGCGGCGCCGCTGCTCGGCGGTAAAGTCGATCCGGCTCTTGCCCGTCGCGGCCGCGAGAGCCTCCTTGAGGACTCGAACCTCCTCGTGCAAGTATTCCACCCTCCGCGCCATCCGCTCATGGATCGCGTGGGCGACCATCGCGATGATAAACTGAAGCGTCGCCGGGAGCATCGGACCGCGCCCAGATTGCCCGTGTCCTGCCGCACCTTCAAGCCTGCGTTCGCCCCGAAATTGTGGGAGAATCGCCGGGGAGAATCGCCGCCGATGGCTTTCCGGACACGACGGGGTTTGCCACTGCAGAGCGAAGACGCCGCCGTGTGAAGCGTATGCCGGATTCGACGCAAAAATGCCGGCAAACGCAATTGCATCGCTTCAGCTCCAAGAGGTCCGACGCCGTAGCAGGGCTGACGCGCCACGAACTGTCACACTCGGCGGTCCCGGGCCGGCTGCTGCAATTGCGAAGCAGTTGCACCTGCCGAGTCGACCGCACTTGTTCTATCTGATCCGGTCGGGGTTTTCGACAGCCCGAATGGTACGCGGTACGTACCGTGGACAACGCCCTCCGGCGTGTTATGTTAGGTGCTGTAGCTGGATGATCCAGTCTTTCTCGTGCCGCGATACGGAGGCTGTCTTCCAAGGTCGTGCATGCCGACGGTTCGCGACGTTCCGAGCTGTGCTCGAGCGCAAGCTGGCATGGCTCGACGCGGCGCCCAATCTCAACGCCCTTCGCGCCCCGCCTGGGAACCACCTGGAAGCGCTGTCACGCGATCGAATTGGCCAGCACTCCATCCGGGTCAACGACCAGTTCCGCTTGTGCTTCACTTGGACCGTCAACGGTCCCGAGAATGTCGAGTGCGTCGACTACCACTGAGCAGAGGCTTCCCCATGAAGAACCGAATGCGCCCCATTCATCCAGGCGAGATCCTGCGCGAAGAGTTCCTCGTGCCTCTCGGCATGAGTGCCCGCGAGCTGGCCCGAGCGCTCGACGTACCGGCAAACCGGGTGAGCTCCATCGTCGCAGGCAAGCGAGATATCTCGGCGGACACGGCGCTTCGTCTCGCCAAGGCTCTCCGGACCGGACCGGAGGTGTGGCTCAACCTTCAGCAGACCTATGACCTGCGCATGGCCGAACTGGACAAGAAGGCCAAGCGCTCTCGGGTGAAGGTGGTCCTCCGCTCGAAGACGAGCGACAAGGCGGACGCGGCGTAGGGGCGCTCAGCGCACCCCAGAGTTGCAAGCTCCTGAGGAGGCCCGACCGCGCGCTTCTTGGCAATCAGGGTCGGAGAGTTCGATCCCTCGGAGTGTCGGTCGTCATGGCTACTTCGCCGATCCGCCGAAAGCCCCGCCGGGAGCAGCGCTATGTTCGCGCACCATGTTCGCCGTCGTGACCGTAATCGCCGCCGCCCTCGTCGACCTGTTTCGCTCGCGACGGTCGTTGCTCACCGAAATCGCCCTGCTCTGACACCAACTCACCGTGCTGGAGCGGTCGGTCGCCCGGCCGCACGTGACGCGGCTCGACCGGATCGTGCTGGTGGCACTCGCTGCCATCACGCCGACGTGGAGGAACGTGCTGCGGGTGGTCCAACCCGAGACGCTTCTCCGCTGGCACCGCGCCGGCTTCAAGGCTCTCTGGCGCTGGCGCAGCCGGCCAGGGCCGAGGTTGCGCATCGCGGCCGAGACCGTGGCGCTGATTCGCACGATGGCGCGTGAAAACGCGCTTTGGGCGGCCGAGAGGATTCGCGGAGAATTGCTCAAGCTCGGTATCAAAGCCAGCAAGCGCACAGTGCAGAAGTACATGCGCGCGGCGCGACCGCATCCTCCTGGAGGGCAGCGCTGGTCCACGTTTCTGCGAAAACCATGCCTCCGACGTCTGGGCTTGCGACTTCTTGCAAGCCTACGACTTGTTCTTTCGCCCCGTCTTCACGCTCGTGTTCATCGAGCTGGCCACACGCAACGTCGTGTTCGCCGCAACGACGCGCATGCCGTCACATGGACCCGAACCTCCTCGTGCAAGTAGTCGACCCTCCGCGCCATCCGCTCATTGATCGCGTGCGCGACCATCGCGATGATGAATTGGAGCGTCGCGGGGAGCATTGGTCCGCCGCCAGACTGCCCGTGGATCGCTGCACCCTCAAGCCTGCGATTGACACCGAAATCATGCGAGAATCGCCGCCGATGGCTTTCCGGACAAGACGCCTTCGGCGTCGGGCATATCGGGATGTGAGCCGCGAACAAGACGTCATCGCGATCGCCGATCGGAGCTTGCCTCGTGTTCTCGCGCGTGATTACCGGCCTGGGAACACTGGAGGCCGCGATCTTCAACGCAGCCAGCGGCCTGCGCGCGCCATCGCTCGATGTCACTTCCCAGGCGTTCGAAGACACACTCAAGACGAGTGCCGTGGGCGGGTTCGTGTTCGGCCGGGAAGCGATTCGGCGGATGCTTCCGGCGGGTCGCGGCTCACTGGTTCTCACAGGTGCCACCGCTTCGCTTCGCGGGCGCCCTCCCTTCGTCGCCTTCGCAGCGGCAAAAGCAGCTCTCCGCTCGGTGGGCCAAACGTTTGCGCGGGAGTTCGGTCCGCGAGGCGTTCACGTGGCGCACGTGATCATCGATGGCGGCATCGACGGCGAGCGCGCTCGCACACGCCTCGGGGCGGACCGCGATCCGACGGCGCTTCTCGCGCTCGACGACATCGCGGAGGTCTATTGGCACCTGCACTCGCAGCCGAGGAGCGCGTGGACGCAGGAGCTCGACCTGCGGCCCTTCAAAGAGTCGTTCTAAGCTTCGCTCACCCTTCGGAGGCGGTGCCGTCCCGAAGCGAGGCGGCGCGTTCGAGGGAGAAGCGCTTCACGCCGTGATCAAGCGATAGCGTGGCATACTGGCGAATTGCGACAGGGGCCACGCCGCGACTCCATTCGTGACGGCAGGCCGAGACAGGAGGCTGGGGTCGGGCCGTATCCACTGGGCCACGATCTGACCCTCCTCCAGACGTTCTATTCGCTCGGCGTGCGGTATGTTTGGGTTCGTCCACTTTCTCAACAACGACCTGGGCGATTCGAGCACCGATCCGAAGGGCAAGGAGTGGGGAGGCCTGAGCCCCCTCGGCAAGCAAGTCGTCGCGGAGGCAAACCGGCTCGGTATCGTGCTCGACGCATCCCACGCGTCCGACGACGTACTCGACCAGCTCATCGAGCTGTCGAAGACGTCCATCATCCTCTCGCATTCCGGTTGCAAGGCCGTCTTCGACCATCCGCGAAACGCCGACGACGATCGTTTGCGCCGGCTGGCCGCCTCCGGTGGAGTGATTCAGATCAATTCGCTCAGTGAGTATTTGATTTCGACACCCGAGGATCCGGAACGAAAGAGGGCTCTCCAAGAGCTCTTCGCGAGCGTTGGGCATCTTGCGGACTTGAACGCGGAAGGACGCGCGAAGTTCGTGGAGGAACGGCGCGCGATCGATCGAGCGCATCCGGTACCGAAGGCGACATTCGACGACTTCATGAAACACCTCCTGCACGCGCTCGCGGTCGTAGGGCCGGATCACGTCGGCATCGGCGCCGATTGGGACGGTGGGGGTGGCGTGACCGGCATGGAAGACGTCGCGAGCATTCCGAAGATCACCGAACGCCTGCTGGCGACGGGGTACACCGAGACCGATCTCACGAAGATCTGGGGCGGCAACGTCCTGCGCCTGCTCCGCGCTGCGGAAGGTGCGGCCCGTGCGAAGGCCCCGAGCCCCGAGCCGGCTCATTGAGCGCGGTGAGCGCGAGCGGGACGACACGGACCCGAGCGCAGGGCCAGGGCCGGTCCTTGCTCGGAGGCGTCTTCTATAGTAGACACGCCGGGCCATGACTGCCGCCTCCTTGAGCTCTCGTCCCGGGCATACGAAGCCCAACGGTACCCTCCCATGACGCTCTTGCTCGTCGAGGTCGTCGTTCCCGAGTCCCGGGCGAACTCCGAGGCGTTCGCGGTGCGTGCGCGCACCGCAGTGGAGGCGGCAGGCCGCGTCCTGGAAACGACGTTCGCTCAGGATGCGCCGTTAGACAAACAGGATTGGAATTTTCTAGTCGGCATGGCCGAGAAGTGGCGCAAGAACGAGCCATTCTATGGGACGCGAGGGCGCTAAGTTCACCCACGATTGCACGTGGCGACAGATCTAGGTTGGATTTGCTTTAATGCCCTG
>JBEKOY010000252.1:0-4676 GCA_049521295.1 Polyangiaceae bacterium
CGATCGGCACCCGGCGCAAAGGCCACGAGGGGCGACCGATCGCCGCGGCGGCGCGCGGGGAATCTCGATCGGCTTCGACGACCCCTCTTGCCTCATTCCGTATTCCCAACGTTTCCGCGTCGCGCGAGGACCCCATGTTCATCGATACCCAAGTCTCCGAAAGCCAGACACGACGTGCCGACGCGCTCAAAAGCGGGCTCGGCCCACTCATGGTGTTTCTGACCGACGAGCGAGTCGTCGAGATCATGGTCAATGCCGACGGCGCCGTCTGGGTCGACCGGTTGGGCGAAGGCCAGACTCGCACGGCAGTGTGCATGTCGCCGCTGCAAGTGGAGCGGATGCTGCGCCTGGTCGCGTCCGAGCTGCGTCTCGAGCTCAACGCCGAGCACCCGTCGCTCTCGGCAAAGCTGCCGCCGCCGTGGAGTGCTCGCTTGCAAGCTGCGATTCCGCCGATCGTCGACGCGCCCGCGTTCGCGCTCCGCATGCCTGCCCGCAGGGTGTTCTCGCTCGAGGATTACGTGCGGGTAGGGATCCTGTCGCCCGCCGAGCGCGATGCGCTCGCCTTCGCGGTGCATGCCCGCGACAATATTCTCATCGGCGGCGGCACGGGATCGGGCAAGACGACGCTCGCCAACGCGCTTGTCCAAGTCATCGCCCGGGACACAGCCGATCGCGTTCACATCATCGAGGACACGCCGGAGATCCAGTGCGAGGCGCCCAATAAGCTTCAGATTCTCGTGCAGCCGGGGGTGCATTCGTGGCGCGACGCCATCATGGCGGCGATGCGGTTCCGCCCGGACCGCATCCTGGTCGGCGAGGTGCGAGACGGCAGTGCACTGGAACTGCTCAAAGCCTGGAACACCGGTCATCCGGGGGGCCTCGCGACCCTCCACGCCAACGACACGCGCTCGATGCTTGATCGCGTCTGTCAGCTCATCGAAGAAGTCGTCTACCCCGCGCCGCGGGAGCTCGTCGCGCAGACCATCCAGGTCTGCGCTCACATTCGGCGCGACACGACGCACCCCGCCGGCCGTCGCCTTTCGGGACTCGACCGCGTTTGCGGTCGCAGTTCTGACGGCAGCTGGAAACTCGAACGCATCGCCTGATCCACCCACCGGAAAGGACTCCACCATGATCTCCCATCCTGCGTCTCTCCCTGCATCACCTTCGTCCAGCGACCCGATGCGCCTTCGAACGCGCGCGACCCAGGTCGTCCTCATCGTTGTCTTGTTGCTGATGGCCACGGCCAATGCCCGTTCGGGCAGCGTCGGCGGCGGCATGCCGTGGGAGGGTCCGCTCAATCAGCTGCTCGACTCGCTCACGGGTCCCGTGTCCCGCGTGGTCGGCGCCGTCGCCATCATCGGCCTCGGAGTCGGGATCGCGTTCTCGGAAGGCGGCTCGATGATGCGCAAGGCCCTGTGGGTCGTCCTGGGGCTGGCGATCGCGTTCAACGCCGTGTCGTGGGGCCTGGGCTTCCTCGGCTTCTCCGGAGGGCTTCTCGTTTGAGCCGCCCGGAGGGCTTTGAAGTGCCGCTGCACCGCTCGCTCGTCGAGCCGATGCTGCTCGCCGGTCTCCCACGGACCGTCGCCCTCGTCCTTTGGACGGGGGTCGGCGCCATCGCCTTCGGCCTGCACCAGCTTTGGGTGCTCCCCCTGGGCATCGTTCTGCACCTGGCCGCGGCCGCCGTCACTAAGGCCGACCCGTACTTCTTCGACATCGTGATCCTCGCCGTGAAAACCCGACGGCGCCTCGATCCCTGAAAGGTCACGCCCATGCTGTCGCTGCGCGAATACCGAGAACCAACCCACCGACTCCCCGACCGATTGCCCTGGGCTTGCCTCATCGCTCCTGGCGTCGTCCTGCAAAAGGACGCCGTCTTTCAAAAAACCGTGGCCTTCCGCGGGCCCGATCTCGCGAGCTCGCTCGACTCGGAGCTCGTCTCGGCGAGCGCCCGTATCAACAACGCCCTTCGACGGCTTGGCTCCGGCTGGGGCCTCTTCATCGAAGCGCAACGATTCGAGTCGAGCGCCTATCCGCGATCGAAGTGGTCCCATCCCGCGGCGGCCGTGGTCGATCTCGAACGTCAAAACGCGTTCGAGGAAGGGGGGGCTCATTACGAGTCGAGCTACTACCTGACCTTCACCTGGCGGCTGCCGCCCGAGCGAAGCACTCGGGCCGCGGCCCTCTTCTTCGATGAGGGGGCTGGCCGCACCGCCGACGAGCGCACGGCGCTGTCGCGCGAGCTCCGGCACTTTCAGAAGGCCGTCACCGAGATCGTCGACATCCTGTCGGGGGTATTGCCCGAAGTGGGTGCGCTCGATGACGACCAGACGCTCGCGTACCTGCACAGCACGATTTCGACCCATCGCCATCCGGTGCGGGCGCCCGAGACGCCGATGTACTTGGACGCGGTCTTGCCGGACATGCCGTTGTCGCCCGGCGACGTGCCGATGCTCGGCGACCACTTCCTCTGCACGCTCACGATCTCGGGCTTCCCGGGGTCGACGTTCCCCGGGTTGCTCGACGCGCTCAATCATCTGCAAACCGAATACAGGTGGATGACGCGGTTCTTGTGCCTCGACAAGCTCGAGGCCAAATCGCTCATCGAAAAGTACCGCAAGCAGTGGTGGGCCAAACGCAAGGGCCTCTGGACGATGATCAAGGAGGAGGCGAGCCAACAAGAGGCCGCCCTCATCGACAACGCCGCGGCGAACAAGGCCGCCGACGCGGACGCGGCTTTGCAGGAGCTCGGCGACGATCTGGTGTCGTTCGGGTACCTAACGGCCACGGTCACGGTCTGGGATCGCGATCTCGAGCCCGCGCGACGCAAGGCCCAGCGGGTCAAAGAGACCATCCAGTCGCAGGGATTCACGGTGCGTGACGAGACGCTCAACTCGACCGAGGCCTGGCTCGGAAGCTTGCCCGGACACGTCTACGCGAACGTCCGCCGCCCCGTCGTGAGCTCGATGAATCTCGCGCATCTCATGCCATTGAGCGCCGTGTGGGCGGGCGACGCCGTCAATCGGCATCTCGAAAGCGTCTGCGGAGTCGGCGAGCCGCATCTGTACTGCAGCACGACCGGCTCGACGCCATTTCGTCTTCACCTCGCGGTGGGAGACGTGGGCCACACGCTTGTCATCGGGCCGACGGGTGCGGGCAAGTCGACCTTGCTCGGTATGCTGGCGCTCGGGTGGCTCAAGTACCCGGGGGCGCAGGTCATTATTTTCGACAAGGACCGATCGGCCCGAGCCGCGACGCTCGCCGTCGGAGGCGCCTCTTACGAGCCGGGCAGCGACCGCGCCCCGGTCGCCTTTCAGCCGCTCGCCGACGTCGACCAAGCTCCGGAGCGCGTCTGGGCCGCGGGGTTCGTCGCGACGCTGCTCGCGGCACAGGGCGTCGCTGTCGATCATGGCATCCAGTCCGCCATTGACGACACCCTTCGGGCGCTCGCGAACGCGCCGCGCCAAGAGCGGACACTCACGCTCTTGGCAAGCCACATCGGCTCGCGAGAGCGGCGCCTGCGCGAAGCGCTCCGTCCCTACACGCTCGACGGCAACTTCGGCCAGATCTTCGACGCCGACCGGGACGATGTGCACGCAGCGCCTTGGACGATGATCGAGATGGGCCACTTGATGGGCCTCGGCGAAGCGGTCGTCATCCCGGCGCTCGAGTACCTGTTCCACCGCGTCGAGCGGCAATTTCTCGGCCAGCCTACGCTTCTCATCGTCGATGAGGCGTGGCTCTTCTTGAGTCATCCGGTCTTCGCGCGGCGCCTCCAGGCGTGGCTCAAGACGCTCCGCAAAAAAAACGTCTACGTCGTCTTCGCCACCCAAGAAGTGGGCGACGCGACGAGCAAGCCCGAGCTGCTCTCCACGATCCTGTCGGCCTGCCACACCAAGATCTTTTTGCCGGATGACGAGGCGCTGACGCCTGCGATGACGGCCGCGTATCAAGCCGTGGGGTTGACGACGGCCGAGGTCGACATCCTCGCCAAGGCCCAGAAGAAGCGCGACTACTACTACCGATCGGTCAAAGGCCGACGGCTCTTTCAGTTGGGCCTTGGACCGGCGGCGCTCGCCTTCGTCGGCGCCTCGAGCGAGACCGACCAGCATCTCCTCGACGAGATGATCGCGAGATACCCGGAGCGTAAATACGCCTCCCCGATGCTCGAGCGGCGCGGCGTCACCTGGGCGGTGGCGGCGCTTCGCCGTGAGCTCGAGAGCGCCGCGGCCATCGCGCCTTCCAACGCCAACCCGATCTCGGGCCCCAACGTCGTCGTCGACGATGCCCCGACCAATCCGATGCTCGATGTGGCCGCCCGGATCGCCGTCGACACACCGGCGATCTCGATCCCCAACGTCGCCATCGAGGATGCCCCGACGGTGGTCGTGCCGCACCTGAACCTGCACGCCGAGACCGTCGCGATCCCGCTCGACGCCGATTTCCTCGACGAAGACGCCGTGACCCTCCGCATCCCTGTCTCCGAAAGGCCTGCGCCATGAAGACGATCACTCGACGACGCATCCTCTCGGGCGCACTCGCGTGGGCCGCTCTCAACGGCGACGTGACTCGCACGGACTGCGCGCGCGCGGATCTGTTCGGCGGGGACCTGCCGCTTCTGTCCGGCATCCTCGTCCAATCGATCATGCAGGTGTCGAACCTCGCGTCGATGCTCA
>JBEKOY010000253.1:0-4666 GCA_049521295.1 Polyangiaceae bacterium
GCCCGTCCACGGCCGGGACAGTCGGGGTTTGTCCGATCGTCACCGTGAGGGCTGGCGCACTGGGAACGTGCCACGCACCCACGGCCGCGGTCACGGCTTGGACGCCTCCGCTCACGGACGCATCGACGGTGCGGTCCACGACGAACCCGACATGGGCTTCTGGCCAATGTACGGGCAGCCCGAGCGGTGTGAGCTTGAGCGCGAACGCCTGCGCGCTGGCGCCCCATGCGATGAGCCCCGCCACCGTGGTACAAAACGAGATTGCCGCAAGGCGCGAACGCCTGCCGTGTCTGAACATGGATCCGCCCCCTCAGGACCGGCGGCGCACCCGCCACGCTCGTCCTTCAAGGATGAATACGGGAGTATTCAGATAAAGCTTCAACGGATTCCTGCATCATCGCTGTAATTTAGTAGGTGTGTAAGAGGGCCGACGCCCTAGAGAGACAGCACCGATGCCGGGATCGGCGTGTAGGCGACCCAGCGCCGCGGATCGCGCTTTGGCGCGCAGGCGCGCAAAAACACGACGCCCGTAGGCAAGGCACGTCGCGATCCGCATGGCGGATCGACGTGGCTCTGGCCCGTGCCGTCGCGGAGCCAAAAATGGAGCTCAAGTTCCTGGGTCGTTGACCGTTGGCTGTGATTGGGTGCGCGTTTTCGGGCGTGCATCCTCTATCCCAATGCTTGCCATTGAGACCTGCGCGGACTGTGGCGTCTGCTCACCGGGAACGAGTCCGGAGCGGACGCTCACGAGCTCCTTCGGATGGCGCTTGACACGCGAGCAGACAATCAACGGCACATGGACGGCCGTCTGGCGGTGCGGCGACTGTTCGAAGGCGCGCAAGCGCCGGGCAGCCGACGACGCTGGGACGACCACCGGGGTTCGTGCGATTGCAGGAAAGTCGTCCCGACGCGCCCCCCCGAAGTCGCGGCGCTTCGGCTGAACGTCGCCCCGCCTGGGCATCGCGCGAAAAAAGCGACGGGGGTACGCACCACGGTAAGGACCGCCCTTCCGTCCCCGACGAGTAGCTCACATCCCGACGAGGTTTAGCCCTAGCGTCACGAGGCCCGAGACCAGTATGACCGCGGCGAGCTGCGCGGCTTTAGCGGTGCGCTCGCCCGCATCGTGCAGCGCTTTCGTTGCGGCCCGCCAGTAGAGGCAGGTGCCAAGGACGACCAGAGCAAGCTCGACCGCAGCCGACGCCGCGGGAATGCGCCATAAGCCCAGGCCGAGTCGCGGAAGGTTGCCCGCATTGCCTGGCAGGAACGGCATATCGGCACGATGGACGAGCAGGTCCAGCACCCAGTGCGAAAACACGACTCCCGCCAGCACTGCGCCGTTGCGCCAGCCCCAGCGCCACGCGGCCACGAGACCGTACGTTGCGCCGATGACCAAGGCACCGAGCAGCGAATGAGTGTAGTCGGCGTAAATGATCCCCTCGCCGTACCCCGGATGCGGCCCGGCGGTGGCAATGGGAACGATGCGTTCGATGCCGAGGGCGAATAGCGGGACGAACAGCACGTCCATCCACTGGCACGCGAGCATCAGCGACCAGAGCGGGACCTGCGGCTCGCGTGACTTCACCACGGCCGCAAACCCGAAGTGCCCGGCGATCACGAGCGCACCGGCCTCGCAGCTCGAGGCTTCGGCCATGGGAGTCGGGCGTCGAGGATGCCGACGACGACCACGAAAAGAACCACTCCGATTATGAACGACATGTGACCCTCACCTCCTTCACGCACGTGCCGCCGGTTTCTCGATGACAGCGAGCTGCCAGGGTCGTTCGCTTCCTCATCGGGTCTTTCCTTGGCTGACGAGCAAGCGTCCCCCGTGGCCTAAGGCGCCGTCGGTAAATAATCGAACGGGTTGGGCGCGCGCCGATAGACCGTTCCTCGATATGGGAGAGCAAGATTACAGGTCCGTAATTCATGGACGACGCCTAACTCTCGGATGAGGAGCCACCGTAAGTTTGCACCTCGCGTACACTGTCGCGTCGTGTGACCGCGATGATCATCCACGCGAGCGCGACCTCGACCACGACTGCGGAAAGAATCCCTGGTCCGGCGTGACGAGTGGACAGCTCGACGACTCCTAGGGTCGCAAGGGACAGAAGGGCTACGCTGAATCCCTGAGCCATGGCGGCGCGACTCGGTGAAGGCGGTGCATCTCGTGCGGCAATGAACATGACGCCCATCCCAAGAAAGAGCGCCGCCCCACGACGACCCACGAGCCCGACGGGATAGGAGTAATCTATGCCCCACATCCTCAGCAGGAGCCTCGGCGCGAACAGCCAGGTGAGCGCGAGCAAGAAGCAAACGAGGGACGCGAAAACGGCGAGCTGCCGAAACGTGAGTCTCATGGTCCGGACGATTCGAGGACGATCTTGCCTTCGACGCCCCCCGCCGCGAGGAACTCCAGCGCCTTGCGCGCTTCCAGAAGTGGAAACGTCCTCGCGATCATCGGGTCGATCTCCTTCTTCGCCAGCAACGCGAAAACCTTCGGCAGATCCTCCCGCAGTGGCCTGGGGTCCTTTTGGTAGAGCGCAGAGATGCCGTAGAAGCTCCCACGGCGACCACGGAGACGTGAGCCAAAGAGGATGTTGGCGAACATCAAGAGGGTGGAGAGTGTGCCCGTCGAGGCCATGAAGCCATAGGCGACCAGGTGGCCATGCCGGCGCAGGGCCCCTATGCAGGGGCCGATCATGGGTCCACCAATCCCATCGAACACGAGATCGACGCCGCCCGGCTCCATGGCGCGAACGAGCCGATCGAGCCTGCCAGCTCGGTAGTCGATGGGAATGGCACCGAGCGCGCGGAGGGTTGGGTGTTTGCCCAAAGACGCTGCCCCGTAGGTCTTCACGCCCGCGAGGCGGAGAAGCTGCAAGGCCGCGGTGCCAACGCCCCCTGCGGCCCCCGTCACCAGCGCGGTCTGCCCGGCCTTCGCTTTGGCGACCCGATGGATCGCCTGGTACGCCGTCACGTAGTTCAAGACCACGGCTGCGGCGTCACGGTCGGAGACGCCCTCGGGGATAGGAAGAAAGTGCTCTGCCCCTCTCACGAGCATCTCGCCGAAGCCGCCGTACACCGTCAGCGCTGCGACCCTCTGGCCGACGCGGAGTCCATGGACCTCCGGTCCCAGGGCATCCACCACGCCCGCAATTTCGTAGCCGGGGACAAAGGGAATCTTCGGGCCGTAGCGGTACGACCCGCCGAGGACCATGAAGTCGGTTGAGCCGATCCCCGTCGCGCGCACACGCACCCGCACCTGACCGGGGCCCGGCTCAGGGATAGAAAGGTCGATGACCTCCAGCGCGTCAAGCGCCTTCGGGCCGCCTTTGCGGGTTAGCATCACGGCTCGAAAGGTCGTGGTCGTGGGCTTCCCTTCCGGTGCGACGACGCTATGAGCAGCGGCAGAACTGTACGCGCCATCGGGCGCGCGAACCACGCGACTATCGATCGTCATGTGTGAGCCTCGACAAGAATTGCCTTCGGTCGTGCCGCCCCTTCGGCCCACCACGCGGCCAGCGCGCAAGCGGCGTAGGTCGCGAGCCCCGTGACGGCCATCGCGGCCGGCGTCGGCGGTGCAGGAACGTAGTAGGACGCCACGAGAAACACGGTCATCGCACCCAACACGAGGGCGCCGCGGGTGCCACGGTTCTCGCGAGCCTGTCTCCAAACGAGTGCGGCGATCACGAAGATTGCGCATTCGACCAGAAGTGCCATTTCCCGGTGGCGCCACAGGCCTAACCCCCACCGCGGCCCGAGCGTCCCCGCCACCGGAATGTCGGGCACGTGCACGACCAGATCAAGCACCAGGTGCGAGGCCACGGCGAGACCGATGACGAGCGCCTCACCGCGGCGCTGTGGCGGCCGGCGAAACGCCCACCACAGGAGGGCCAATCCCACGGACCATACGACGCTAGCCAAAACGCTGTGCGAGTACGGCATATCGTACAAGTCGAGCGAGTTCGATTCCGTGAATCCAGGCACCATACGCGCGTGTTCGACTCCCGTCAGGATGAAGACCGCCCACACGACATCGAGAACTTGCACCGCGACGAAGAGCACCCAAAGCGGAATAGACGGTCGGGCGCGCTGGAGAACGAGCGCGGGCGCGTAGTGTCCGATGAACATGGATCCCTCACCGTGCTGTCGCATAATCGCGCGAGAGCGGTGGCGACGGCACGCGTGCCACGTCGAGCGTGCGCAGAAGCGCCTCTCGGAAACGGGCCGGCTCTTCGTAGTGCGGCATGTGGGCGCTGGCTTCGAACCACACGAGCGACTTGCCGCGGGACGCGTCCAGCGCATCGACGTAGCTCGCCACCAGGTCGGGGGGCGTCGCGAAGTCATGTCGACCTTGGAAGAACGCGATGGGAACATCGATCCGTGAGACGACCGTCCGCAGGTCGAAGTGCTTGAGGTGAGCGAGCATCCGTCCCTGCGTCACCTCGATGGCACGCAGAGCCCGCACCGCTTGGGCGATCGAGTAGTGAGGCGACGCCAGAAGTCCCCACACGTTCGCCCAGAGCATTCCGATGAACCCCTGACCCCGACGGATGCCGCCGTACTCCGTGACCCATCGCACCCGCGTGAGAAACTTCTCCGATGTGTCGTGCGGCGGCGCACCGATCGCCTGAAGCTGCCGTTGGGCGCGGCGGTTGCCACGCCG
>JBEKOY010000254.1:0-4659 GCA_049521295.1 Polyangiaceae bacterium
CGACCGTTCCCCGCGCGGACCGGTCAGCGGTGGTCGCCGGCGGTCATCCGTCTACCGAAGGGCCAACGCCGGTTCCTGTCGTTCACGAACCTCGTCGAGGTGCACCTGCTCGCAGCGATGCGTCGGAAGCACGCACTGAAGCTCGACGCGATTCGCAAGGCCGTGCGCTATGTGCACGATGCCCTCGACGTCGAGCACCCGCTCGCGAGCGAGCAGTTCAAGACGAACGGCGTCGACCTCTTCGTCGAACGGCTCGGCAAGATCATCAACGCGAGCCGCGAAGGTCAGCTTGGCATGAAGGCCGTCCTCGTGGGCTCGCTCGCTCGCGTCGAGTACGATGAGCGCGGTCGCGCGGTGCGTCTCTTCCCACTGCTTCGTCGCGCGGCTGCGCCGAGGAGCATCGTCATCGATCCTCGGCGCGCCTTTGGCCGTCCAGTCATCGTCGGAACGGCGGTGCCGGTCGTCGACGTCCGGTCTCGGTTTGACGCGGGCGACTCCGTCGAGCAACTGGCGCGCGACTTCGACGTGACGCCCCAGCTGATCGAGGACGCGCTGCGTGCGACGTCGCAGGCTGCCTGAACCATTCGTCTTCTTCGTTGACGAATGCTTGGGTCGTCATATGGTCCCCGACGCACTCCGGGCGTCGGTCGCCGCGGACGAACGTGTCGAGATGCGGGCGCAGGGAACGCCGGATCTCGACTGGATCCCGGCCGCGGACGCAGGAGGATGGGCGTGCTTCACGAAAGATCACGCACTCCGCAGGAGACCAAACGAGCAGGCCGCGCTCCTTCATGGTGCGTTTGCCGTCTTTCTCTTGGGCGAGGCATCCGGGCTGGAGCACGCAGCGCTGGTTGTGCGCGCGTTGCCTGTCGTGCGTCGGGTACTTCGCTCGCGAGACGTTCCGCTCATTGCGCGGATTGAGGCCGATGGCGTTATGGTGGTCCTGTACGAGGGCGGTGAGCGTCTCGGTTCACCGCGGCGAATCAAGCCGAAGGTCCGCGACGGTAGCGTGTGAGCATCGGCGCGGGCAGAGCCGTGGGGCAACATCGGCCCTGAGGTGGTTACTGCTCGCGTCCGCCTCGGGATCACTCATGAATCCTGGACGCACAAGATTGAATCGGTCAGGCGTTCGTTGCAGATTCGGGTCGTGCTTCGAGCTTTCGTTGGAATGCTTTGTGACCTCGCGCCCCAAATGGCAGAGCGCGCGCTGCAGCTCCGCCAAAGTCTCCCGCGCCTCGCGCTCCGTCCACTGTTGCCCGCCACTTCGCAGCCGTCGCGACCTCCGGTATCGCGCGTACTCGACCCTGGATGGACTCGAAACCACGTCAGTCTGGGATGGGATACGGCCCACCAGGGGATCGGCCCCCTCATCCCCGACCGGATCGGCGACCTCCGCGAGCGGCGGCCGCAATGTCGTGGCCGCTCCCGTGCTCGGCGGTCTCCACCACGATGATCGCCGGGCAGCGGACCCTACCTGTGGGGTGACCTTGCGGCAATTTGAGGTCGCCCAAGCGTCACCGTGCTTCCTCGCCATCGTGCCGGTCCCCGTGGGACGGAGACGGCGCGATGCCTCGCACTTCCGGCGCGATCCTCGCCCCGTCCGCGACGGCGACCGCCACGCGGCCTCCATCATCTCGTAGGTCACCCGGCCAAAGAGGGGACTAACCCTCCCCGCCCGTGATGACCGCCTAGATTCGTTCGTAGGTGAGTTCCAAGTCGCCCTCCCAGGGCTTCCCTTCTCGCGACATCTCGCCCCTGCTGACGATCCTTTCTGCGTCGATGGTGAGGGTCATGCGCTGCGTGCGGCCAGGTGCGCGGGATAGCGATCCCCCTGAACCTTGATCTCCCCGAGGGCGCCTTCGATCTTCCGGAGGTCGGTGCCGGCGACGTCCTCCATCGGTACGTTGGGGTCGACGCGGTGCTGGTAGAAGAGGTCGATTCGATCGGTCTTGAGCCGCTTGAGCGAAGCCTCGGCGACCTCGCGAATCCGCTCCGGGCGACTGTCCAGGCCCGCCGTCGTATCGCCGTTCTGGAAGCCGAACTTCGTCGCGATCACGACCCTGTCTCGCATCGGCGCCAGCGCCTCGCCGACGATCTCCTCGTTCGCGAACGGGCCGTAGGCTTCGGCGGTGTCGAAGAAGGTCACGCAGGTCTCGAACGCCGCTCGGATGAGCGCGACCGCGGCGTCCTTCTCCATTGGCTGGCCGAGGCCAAAACTGATCCCCATGCACCCGAAGCCGATGGCCGAGACCTCGAGCCCGCTCTTGCCCAGCGCGCGCTTTTTCATGTTCGCATCCTCCTCACGTCGTGGCTTTCGGAGCGAGCTCTCCGAAGAAGCAGGAAGCTGTGACTCCGCCATCCATGAGGAAGTCGCTGCCGGTGATGAACGCGCCGTCTGGCCCCATGAGGAGCGCTCCGACGTTTCCGACTTCGTCGGGCGTGCCGGCGCGCCCCGCCGGACAGCGCTCGACCATCCTTCGGTACCCCTCGCTACGGGGCCCGGTGAGCTCGTCCTTCGCGAGCGGCGTGATGATGATTCCGGGGCTGATGGTGTTGATCCGCGCGCCACGCTTCCCCCACCGCACCGCCTCGGCCATCACCCGCAGCGAGTTCCCACGCTTCGCGAGCTGCTAGGCGTGCAGCGAGTCCTTCACCTGCTCGGGCTGAAGGAACGGAAGCGAGAGCAGCTGCTCGGGGGCCGTCGTCGCGAGCGCCTTGTCTTGCTCCGCGCTTAGCGCTCCGAGACGATGGCCCGACTGCGACGCGATGACCACGCCGGACCCGCCGCGCACGATGACGTTCCCGAGCTCCTCGAGCAGGACGGCGGTGCCGTAGAGGTCGACCTTGAGGATCGTCGCCGGCGACGCTTGCGAGGGGGACACGCCGGCCGCGTGAATCACGCCCGTGACCTCTCCGAGCTTCGTCGCCGCAAGGGCGAGCTCGTGGATCGACTCGCGCGAGGAAATGTCGACGGTCGCGGTGCTGACCTCGAACCCGGCGTTGCTCATCACGTCGGCGGCCGCCTTTGCGTTCTCCGCGCGCAGGTCGGCGAGCAGAATATGTGTTTCCCCGCGCCGACGCGACGGGCGATCGCTTGGCCGATGGACCCCGGCCCGATGACGACGATGACGCTCTTCATTGTGCTTTCCTTTCGTTCGGCTTCGCCTCTGAGGCTCGCCGTCGGTCACCGGCCAGTCTGGGCCAACACGGCTTCGGGTAGACGCGCGCCTTGGATTTGAATCTTCGCCGCGGCCCCGTTGATCTTGCGAAGGTCGTCGGACGTGAGAGTCACGTCGGCGGCGCCGAGATTCTCTTCGAGACGAGCGAGCTTCGTCGTACCCGGGATCGGCACGATCCAGGGTTTCTGAGCGAGGAGCCAGGCGATCGCGATCTGCGCGGGTGTCGCTTGCTTGCGCGCGGCGACCTTTTTCAAGAGGTCGACGAGGGCAACGTTTGCCGAACGCGCTTCGGGCGTGAACCGCGGCGAGTAGGACCGGAAGTCGCCGGGCCCGAGCTCCGTCTTGGCGTCGATCTTCCCGGTCAAGAACCCGGCGCCGAGTGGACTGAAGGGAACGAAGCCGATCCCGAGCTCTTCGCACACCGCGAGGATGCCGTTCTCTTCGACGTCTCGCGTCCAGAGGGAATATTCGCTCTGGAGCGCCGCAACGGGCTGCACGGCGTGGGCTCGTCGAATCGAGGTCACGCCCGCCTCCGATAGTCCGAAGTGCTTCACCTTCCCCTTCTGGATCAGCTCCTTCACCGTCCCTGCGACATCCTCCATCGGCACGTTCGGATCGACGCGATGCTGGTAGAGGAGATCGATGCGGTCGGTACGAAGGCGCTTGAGCGCCGCATCTACGACCCCTCGGATGTGGTCGGGGCGGCTGTCGAGGCCGCCGTCGCGCGTGCCATCCGGCTTGATGCCGAAGCCGAACTTCGTGGCGATCACGACCCTGTCGCGGGACGGCGCGAGCGCTTCTCCCACGAGCTCCTCGTTCTCGAAGGGGCCGTATGCCTCCGCTGTATCGAACAAGGTCACGCCGCGTTCGACCGCAGCGCGGATCAGCTGAATGGCCTCGGCCTTGGGGGTCGCTGCGCCATAGGCGAGCGCAAAGGGCACTCGCAGAGAGGCTCGTTCGAAAAACGCGAATGCGGAGGCGCTCGAACGCTCCGCCAAGAAACTCCAACGGCGGGCTCCTCGCCGCAACAAGATTTCGGAGGACGTCGCCATGACATGAATCGTCACGACTGTCCCGACACGCGCGAAAAGAGCGTCGTCGAGGAGATCGTCCCCTTACATCCAAGATGCGCAGGCGCCATGGCCCCTCACCCAGACGGTGCGCTTTGCAGTGGGTGCACGCGGCGCGGCACGTCTCGTGCCCTGGGTCGGCGAGATGCCGAACGTCAGTTGAAGTCAATGAATGGCACATAATACGACGCGATCAGCCCGACACGGAAGGCTCCTGCGCCGCTCGTTGCCAGGTTAGCGCCATTAGAAAAGAGCGCCGGTGCGTAGCGCGCATCGACGCCGATGAGCAACGCGTTCGAGGGCGTTCCGAACAACAGTCCGGTCTCAACACCTATCATCGCAAAGCTGCCCCAGGTCGGACGGCTTAGACCCCCATCGCTCGAGTAAGCGAGGTATTGTGCGATGTCGAT
>JBEKOY010000255.1:0-5044 GCA_049521295.1 Polyangiaceae bacterium
TGGACGCCGAACCCGGCGTTGGTGACCAGTACGGCGACGTCGATGCGGGCGTCGTGGCCGAGCTCTGGTACCCTCTCGTTACCGTGGTCCCGCAGCTTGCCGGCGGTCTCCTCATGGGCAGCTTCGCGTTGATGGAGCTGCTGCGGCGGGGCGACACCGCGAAGAAGATGCGGCCGTCAGCTGTCGACCGGGGCACGTCCGCGCTCATCGTCGTCGCGTACGCGCTGGCCGTCCTCGCCATCGCCACCCGCGCCTTGCCGCTGATTGCGCTGCCAGCCAGCGTGGCCTGGGGCGGCGTCGGGGTGGGGGTTCTGGGCTTCGCCCTGCGCGTCTGGTCGATGCGTGTGCTGGGGCGCTTCTACACACGCACCCTCGTGACCACCGGGGATCAGTCGGTCGTCCGCAGCGGGCCCTACCGTCTCGTGCGCCACCCGGGCTACCTCGGCTCGATCCTCGTGTGGACCGGGGCCGCGACCTCGTCCGGCAATCTCCTGTCGGTGCTCGCCGTCGTCGTGCTGCTCGCGATCGGCCCCGCATCCGCACCGAGGAACGCATGCTGCTGTCTGTGCTCGGCGAGCCGTATGCCGAGTACCGCCGGCGCTCGTGGCGCCTCTTGCAGTGCGTCTTCTGACGGACGCAGCGGACGAGGGCGGTGACCGGACAAGATACTCGAGCCACCGCGGGGGCTCAAAGCCGAGCGCGTGCTTCTTACCGCCCTACTCGGCTTTCGATGAACCACGCGCGCCACGTGCGTCCGCCGCGGGCTCGTCACGGCGCGGCATCATGGTTCGAAGGCTCCCGACGCCGAGGCTTCCTGGCTGTGCCGCCGGGTTCCGGCGCGGCGTGGCAAGCGAATTCGGCGTAGGCTCGCCGATCTTTCGGAGAGTGTTGCGATTCGTGTGGTGGAACGGGTCCGCCGCGCCGGGGATGGCCATCACGGTGTCCTGATCGTACGACCACATGCCGCCCGGGTGAATCGTCACCTCGACGGTGACGCGCAGCGTTTTGAAGGCGTGCTCCAAGAACGGATTGGAGACGATCCCGTTCGTCTCCGAGCCACGGACGGCGTCGAGCTTGAACGTCTTCGCGCTTGACGCTGCGTGCCCGACCGCCATCGCGACCTGCGCGCGCGGAATGGACACCGTGTAGAAGACCGTCCCGGGCGCCGGCTCCCAGAGCCAGTAGCCCACCTGATCGTGAAACGTCTCCGCGGAGTCGGGCTTCACAATGTGGGTGTGGTCGCGTCCGGCGCTCCGAGAGCCGACCGGCCTTTCGCTATCGAGACAAGGGGCGCATGGCGACGATCGGACGCGAGGCCGTCGTCGCTGAGCGCGGCCAACCGCGTAGCCGTCCACGGGTTGCTTGCATGGCTTGTGTGGTGGGGTGCACATCCATGTTCTGGTGGGGTTCAAGACCGAGTGCTGGTGATGGCCAGCTGGGCCGGTGTCGACGCTCATGACCGGCACGCGGGTTCTGACGCTCGTTGGAACCGAGCGTCGAGTCCCCTTTCGAAACGCGCGATGCGTCCCCTCACGGTTAATCGGGGCAGACCCAGCGCTCGCGCTGCCGACGCGAAGCTCTTCGTGGCGGCGACCTTCTCGAAGGAGCGAAGGTCGTTCAAGTCGATCATCGTCTCATTGTCCCCCTGGTGGCATGGAGTGTGTACGACAGGTCCGATGCGCGCTGGCCGGCCAGTCCCTACGGTGCGAACAACTCATGACGCGGAAAACGATCCTCGCCGTCGGCGCCGCCGGACAGTTTGCGGGCCTCGCTGTAACAGCGCTCAGCCGGCTCGGAGCGAGGGTCAGAGGGTTTGTCCGAAACGCGGTACAGGGGAACGAGGCGCAGCGACTCGGCGCCGCAGAGGTCGTCATCGGTGACCTGCGGGATCTGCGGAGCGTGGACGCGGCCCTCGCCGGGGTCGACGCGGTCTTCTACATCGCCCCCGCATTCCTTCCGGACGAGGCAGAGGTCGGCAGACGCTTCGTGGAGGCGGTGGAGCGTTCCGGAGCACGGCGGATCGTATTCTCGTCGGTCATCCATCCGGTTCTCGCGGAGCTCGTGAATCACGCGGCGAAGGCGCCCGTCGAGGCCGCGATCCTCGACTCGGGCCTGGAGTACGCCCTTCTCCATCCTGCGCTTTACTTCCAGAACTACGCCCGCGCTTGGCCGACGGTGCTCGAGAGCGGAGTGCTCGCCGAGCCTTGGTCTGCCGAGACCCGATTCTCGCGCGTCGACTACCGCGACGTGGCAGACGTCGCCGCGATCGCGCTCCTCGAGGACCGACTCCTATGTGGAACGTTCGAGCTGTGCGCCGACGGGAAGTTGAGCCGGGAGGACGTCGCGGAGTTGCTCGCCGACGTTACCGGGCGCGAAATCCGGGCCCATCGGATCGATCCCGACACGCTAGGCGAAGCAGCAAGCGTGATGCGACCGATGTTCGCGCACTACGACCACCATGGTTTGGTCGGGAGCGCGCTCACGCTGCGCGCCATCCTAGGCCGCGAGCCTCGGACCCTTCGCGCTTACTTCGAAGAGCTCGCTCGGAAAAACGAGGGCGCAACCAAGGCGCCTCACTGCGCTGGCTAAGGAAGGGCCTGCCAACGTTATGACCGGTTGCATCGTCGTCGTCACTGGAGCCGCCGCGACCGACACGATGATCCCCGAGCTCGTTCGCGACTGGAGCACGCCGGCCTGGCAGCAGCTCGTGCAGCGCCTGTTCGCCTCGGCGCCGATGCAGCCCACAAACCGAACGCGTCGCAAACCGGAGAACGCACACCATGCAGCCCGAAACGCTGGCAGAGCCGCGCAACGCCCTTGAAGCAGACATTCGGCACTCGCTGAGCGAGAAAGACCGTGAGGCCGTCGCCGCGATGCGAAAGGAGGTCGCTCCTTTCAAAGGCAAGATGAGCGAACCGGGCGCTCGCCCTCCGTTCGACGAGATCATCGAGCACACTCCCGATGCTCGCGGCGTGACGTACGAAAGGAGGGCGACCGGCGACGTGCTCGGCATCTCTTGTACGCCCCAAGGCGCGCGCCCGGGCGCCACGATCCTCTACCTCCACGGCGGCGCTTACGTGCTGGGCTCGGCCACCGCCTACCGGCATTTTGCCGGCCAGATCGCAGCGCGCGCTAAGGCAGCGGTCTTCATCGCCGATTACAGGCTAGCCCCCGAGCACCACTTCCCAGCCGCTCTGGACGACGCGATGGCGGCCTATCGCGGCCTCGTCGTACACGGTGCGCGGAAGATCGCGATCGTCGGAGACTCCGCCGGCGGTGGCCTCGCCCTTGCCCTGCTGTCCATCGTCCAGTCCGAAGGCGTCGCGCCGGTGGCTGCGGTGGTCATGTCGCCGTGGACAGACCTGGCTCTGACGGGCGGCAGCCTCGAAGACCGCGCGGACGATGACCCATTGCTGACGAAGAAGATGCTCTCGAAGACTGCCGCAAGCTACCTGGATGGGCACGACCCGCGGGATCCGCTCGCATCGCCGCTCTATGGGGCTCTTGCAGGTCGTCCGCCGATCCAGCTGCATGTTGGAACGAGCGAGGTCCTTCTCGATGATACCCGCCGCTACGCCGAGAAGGCACGCGCGGCCGGGGTGGAGGCCGTGGCGCACGTCTGGGAGGGGATGACTCACGTCTTCCCCTCAAGCGTCGGGACGCTCGAGGCCGCGGAAAAGGCTTTAAGTCTCATGGCGATCTTCCTCGACGAACGGTTTGCGGCGCGGCCGGATGCTGTCGGTTCACCCAACGTAAGAGGGCAAGCATGACAACAACGCACATACTTCCGCTGCCCGGCTTCCGAAGCGAGATGCGTGACATCGTCGGAGCCCGGATCCATGCGTGGATGGGAGGCGATCCGACGGGGCCGCCTGTCGTGCTCTGGCACGGCTTTCTATCCACGAGCTACGCGTGGCACAAGGTCGCGCCGCGACTTGCGGAAGCGGGACTCTCGGTGCTCGTGCCGGACCTCCTGGGCTTCGGCGACAGCGCAAAGCCGGAAGGGGTGCGCGGCTACGACGCGCGAGCCGTTGCCGAGCAGACCCGCGAACTCGTTCGCGCGCTCGACTTCGGCAAGGGCAAAGCGCTGGTGCTCGCGGCGCACGACATGGGCGCGCCGCCCGCTCTCCTGTGGGCGGCGGACCATCCGGCCGAGATTGCGTCGCTGCTCTACATCGAGGCGCCGGTGATGCTGTCGAGCGTCCTGCAGCGTATCATCGCCTACACGCCGGAGGCGATGCAGGACGGCTCGATGTGGTGGTGGATCCTGCCTCTCGCGCCGGGCGTTGCGGAACGCCTCGTCGTTGGCCACGAGCGTGCATTCCTCGAATGGTTCTACGACAAGGACACGGCGACACGATCGTCGATCGAGCCGAGCACTGTCGACGAATATCTCCGGACGTTTGCGGGCCAGGAGGGCGTCCTCGGAGCAATGGGCGTGTACCGCGCAGCCTTTGCGACCATCGCGCAGACCGAGCCACTAACGAAGGCGAAGATCCGACAGCCGGTCATCGCGATCGGCGGCGTGAAGGGACTGGGGGCGAATGTCGGCACGATGGTGAAGCTGGTCGCCGAGAACGTCGAGGCGGTGAAGCTCGAAGACTGCGGTCACTTCGTGCCCGAGGAGTCTCCGGACGAGATCGTCCAGCGAGTGTTGAAAATTGTCCGCAAAACGCAGCGCTAACCAATCAAAGGAGTCGAGCATGAACGACACGGCCAAGACCTCACCGCGAGCAACTCAGACGGTGCCGCCTGACGATCCGACCCGGAAGCTTTCCATCGTGAACCCCGACGATCCCGCGCTGCGCCACGTCAGCGTCGTCGGTGACACTTACACGATCCTGCTGTCCGGCGCGGAAACGGCCGGCCGCTACGGCTGGCGAGAAGTCACCCGAGCGCTGCGCGCCGCGAGGGGCACGTTTCATCCAGTTGATGCACGTCGGCCGAATCCCGCATCCAGCCAACACGCCTCATCATCGGCAGCCGGTCGCGCCCTCGGCAATCAAGCCGAACGGCAAGATGTTCACGGCCGCGGGCATGTTGG
>JBEKOY010000256.1:0-4518 GCA_049521295.1 Polyangiaceae bacterium
TCCTGGGACGATTCGACCAGGTTATTTGGCAGTTCCGGAAACACTTGGCCGAAGCCGTGAGTGAGGTTTTCCGCCTCTCTTAAGTAGATCTGCGTCGTCGCGAAATCCGCGTGGCCGGCGCGCTGCATGATCTTGAGCGGCTCGTCGCCGCGCACGGCGCACCATGTGATTCCGGTCGCTCGTAGATCGTGAAACGTCATCGCCTTTCGCGTCGCGTCCGTGATGAATAAATCCGCGCGGTTAACCCCTGCCCGCGTGAGGTACATGCGGAGTTTGCGCGGCCCGCCGTCGCCCGGCAGACGCATCACTCGGACCTGCCCTTCCGACTCGTCGTGCATCGCCTTGAGCATCGGCAAAAGTGCCGGCTCGATCGGGACGCGTCGGGCCGCGGAACTCTTGGTGGGCTTGATGCCTTTGCCCCGACGAGCGTCGCGCGATCGGTGAATGTGGATGATCCCGTGTTCGAGATCGACGTCGGACCATTGCAGCGCGTCGATCTCGCCCGCACGCATGTACGTGTAGACGGCGAGAGCAAAAAGGCGACGCCAGCGCAACGGCACGTCGGCACACCCGACGACGCGTTCGAGTTCGCTCGGCCAAAGGTACTGCTTGGCTTTTCTCGCACCGACGTCAGGGCCCACCACACCCTCGGCCGGGTTGTCTTCGCGGATGCACAACCGGACGTCCTTGGCGCTATGCGCGTCGCGGAATAGGGCCCGAACCACGGTCCACGCGTTGCACGCGGACTTCCAACCGAACGGCCGACGATGGCCCTGCTCGTCCACCGTCTCACCGTGCACGGCCTTGGCGTCGAGCGCCATCACGAGGTGCTTGAGGTCGTCGCGACCGACGCTCCGGATCGGGATTGACCCCACGATCGGAAGCACGTGCCGACGAAGAGTCGTGCGATCGTCCTTCGCACACCCCAATCCCCTGCCCTCCCGCCAATCGCACCACCGCTTGGCGTACTCGGTGACGGTTTCCTCGGGTGGCGTGGGGTCGGCTTGGTTCGGTGCCGAGCGGGGCTTCATGCCGAAGTCCTCGGCGCGCAGACCCTTTTTCCGCGCGATCTGCGAGCGCTCGGCGGCGACCTCGCGCGCCCTGGCTTCAGCCTTCGGAGAACGCGCCGTCGGCGTCAGGTTCACCCACGGCCGCGCTCCATCGTTAAGCGTCAGGCGCACGCGGTAGCAGCCCTTGCCTGAGTCGTACTGGATCGTGCCGATGCGATCTTTGGCCATCGCCTCTCCGTGCTTTCCGTGAAGAGCGTGAACCGCGGTCCTTGGCGGATTGCCCACCGCCCTCGCTAACGTAACGCAACCATCTCAATCCGCCCGCAGACGCGGACGACCCGCCCCAACGCCTGAGTCCGCACGCGATCCCGCTTGAATGCGCGCGCCGGCCGGTTCATCGCGACCGGTTTCGATGAACCGCGCGATGCGGAAGCCTACGTCGGCAGAGGACGCGGATTCTCGACGAAGAAGTCACCGTCCTTCGTCCGCCCGTGCCATGGGTCGACTCACGCATTGGGATTTCACCACGATTTCGGCGACCTACGATCCGGCAGAAGCCCGTCCTGACGTGCCCCGTTGCCATGGGCGAGATCCGGGCCATCCGATCCCGAGTGAGGTCCCATCGGTTCGGACGGTTGCAGCAGTGCCTGCGGCAACGGCGGGAACACCTCGCCGAAACCGCGCGTCAGGTTCTCGGCCTCGCGCAGGTAAATCTTGGTCGTCTCGAAATCGGAATGGCCAGCACGTTGCATGATCTTCAGCGGATCATCGCCCCGCACGCGAGCCATCGTTCAGCGTCAGCCGCACGCGGTAGCAACCCCTCTTGGCGTCGTATTTGACGGTCCCTCTATGCTCACGAGCCATCGTCCACCCCCCGCGCACGCCAAGACACCCGGTCGAGCAGGCCCCGCCCTGGGTGGACGAAGCTCTCTTCGGCCCCGCGTCCACGGCGCACCGGTGAGTCTTCGCGCACGGTCGCGGTCGCCGCCACCGCGCGATGCCCATTCGCGGCGGGGTGCGCGAATCCATCGGGGCGGCCCAATGCCCGATCGAGCTCCGCGCCCGCGATCGGGAGCGACACCACGGACACGCGAACCGTCCGGTCGTCGAGCTGCTGGCTTGCTTCGGTGGATCCATGGATCGGTCCGTCCGACTTCCAGTTGCGATCTTCATCCGCCATGACCCCTCCTCTCGGCATGCTGCAGCGCGCTCTCGAAGCCGTCGGTGGGCAAACCCTCGCGCGCTACGCTGGCGGCCTCTTCGGGCACGAGACAGACCGGGTGGGATTCGACCAGAGCCTGCACATCGCGGCGCCGATACATGACGACCCGGCCCGGTCTGAACGCCTGGAGCCGCCCTGCCCGCTCGGCCCGAAGCAAGACCTTGCGCTCGATGCCTATCCGAGCCGCTTCGGAACGAGACACGAAGCCTTCGGAGACCGGCGTCTCGGCAGCCCTTGGGACGCCCTTCAAGCGCGCGGCTAGGGCGTCCGCGAGGGCGGCGACACTGTCGTGCGAAAGCTCGATCGTCACTTTCATGATGTCCCCCGATTCCGCGGACCGTCACCGGCCAACCACCGCACCCACCCAAAATGAAAAATCGGACACCCCAAATCGATTGACGAAAATGACAGAACTCGGCGCGTCTTCGCCGCGGCCTCTTCAACGGGTTGACTTCGGGTCCTTGGGCCGTGGCGAAATGCCCCGGGGTCCAAAATCGGCCACCCCGAATCGATTGACGAAAATGACGAAAATAGGTCGCTCATGGGCGTCACTGCCTCGCGCGGGGGTTGATTTCGAAATGGGGAGCGGAAGGGCGACCGGGGCGACGTAGCCGGACGTCGTGCGTCTCCCGCAAGAGAGAGCGCTCCACGAGTACGGCAAAGGCGGCATCCAGATCGGTCGCACGCTGAACGCGGCCTTGCAGGGCGCGGTGCATCGTGTGGCGCGTGATGGCCCCGGCGTCCGAGCGCCGGCACCATGCCCAAATGTGCTTGGCGAGAGTCGTCACCGGATCGGCTCCCATCACACCGAAGGCCATCTGCGCGTGCTCGATGGCGTACCGACCGATGGCGAGCGCCCGTTCCACCGATCCGATCTCGATGGGTACCCCGACGGCGCTCTCGGCGTGTTCGCCGACGTGCAAGATCCCGGCGAGACGAGCGACGAGACCGGGCAGCTTGTTGCCCCAGTCGGCCGCCACCATCCGTGGTCCGAACCATGGGGTCCACCTCACAGATCGGCCGGAGGGTTTCGCGGGCCACGCTGGGGCGGGTGAAGAAGGAATGGGACGCAAGACAGAGCCCAAGCCCGGTCGCCGAAGACGCGGCAAGCGAAGCGCCCACGCAGACGGTCCTGGACCCGCCATGCGTCGCCGAGACTGAGCCCGTGGACGTTGCCGTGGACGTGCCCGTGGTGGAGCCGAGCACGAACGACGCACCGACCGAGAAGCAGGGAGTGTCGTCGACGCTGCGCGCGCAACCGGTGAGGTCGGCGCAATGGGTGCAACAGGTGGGTACGTGGCTGCTGCTTGCAATGCTCCACCGCGTAGGCTTGTACGACGCCGCCGGTGAGTGCTGCGCCGACGCCAAGATGCGTGGTCCGCTTCGCATCGCGCTCGACGCCTTTGCCTGCGCGCTCGCGCTCGGGGAGGGATGTGTCGAGGGAGTGCGCCGATTGATGACGGCGAGCGGGCGTGCGCTGGTACGAGCGAACCGCGCGCCATCGGCGACGTGGGTGCGTCGTGTACTGGGAGCCTTCGCGCGCGATCAGCGCGCGGCCCGTTTGCATCTGGCGATGGCCCGTCGTTACGTGCACCAGGCCCACGTCGAAACGGAGCGCGACGTCGTGGTCTTCTACATCGACAATCACCTGCGGCCGTACACGGGCAAGGAGACGATCCGCAAGGGCTGGCGCATGCAGGATAAGCGCGTGCGCCCCGCGCGTCACCGATGTCTACGTGCACGACGAGGCCGGCAATCCCGTGCTGCGCGTGTCGGACGTCGCCAACGGCTCGCTCACGACATGGCTGTCGTCGGTGGCCAAGCTCTTGCGAGACATGTTGGGCCCCGAGCCGCGCATCGTGCTGGCCTTCGACCGTGGCGGAGCGTTTCCCGACCAGCTTGTGGATCTGCGCGACGCCGGCTTCGAGCTGGTGACCTACGAGCGCAAACCGTACCCACTGCTGGCCCCCACGGCTTTCGACATTGCCTTCACCCATGATGGCGAGACCCTCGAGGCGTGCGACGCGCGCACCAATCTCGGAGGTGCCCACGGCCGTTTGCGTCGCATCGCGCTACGCGCAGGCGACCGACGACAGGTCAACCTGCTCGCCGTCGGCTCCCTGTCGGTCTCCGAGCTGTACGCCATTTTGCGCGGCCGGTGGGTCCAGGGGCTGGCTCGTAACGAACTCGCCGTACTCGCGAAAAACGACCCCCGAAGGGGCCGCTGGGACGCGATCCTCACGCGGGCCACGACTCGCGAACAGGACCTGCTCGCCCTGCGACCAA
>JBEKOY010000257.1:0-4513 GCA_049521295.1 Polyangiaceae bacterium
CAGGTGCGACGCCTCTTTGACCGCCGCGAGAAAGTCATGGGGGTCGTCGACGACGGCGTCGAGTGTCGCCGCGTCTCGCACGAGCAGATACCACTTGTTGATCTGCTCCCAGGTTTCGGAAGAAATGGCCTCGCGAATCGAGCGGGCATTGTCGCGCGCCTGCCGCACGCAGGACACGATCGAATACGGCGACTCGGCGTCGATGGTGAGAAAGCGCACGATCGCGTCGCGCGTCGCCGTGCCGAACCGCTCGGTAAAAAACGCCGCCTCCCCGGTGGCGGCGATGACACCTTCCCATGGGTCGTCGTGGGTGTCCGGCATATCGAGCATGACCTGCAGGCTCACGTCGAGGAAGCGCGCGACGTTCTCGGCCCGCTCCGCGTAGCGGCACATCCAGTACAGCGCGTCGGCAGCGCGACTCAGCATGCCTGCCCGTCTTTGTGCGAAGTGTCGTCGGCCAGGACCCAGGTGTCCTTGCTGCCCCCTCCCTGAGACGAATTCACGACGTACGACCCTTTCTTGAGGGCCACGCGCGTGAGCCCGCCGGGCAGTACGAAGATGTCGTCGCCGCCGTGCAGGATGTACGGGCGCAGGTCGACGTGACGCCCTTCGAGACAATCACCGACCAAGGTCGGCACCCGCGAGAGCGCGAGTAGCGGCTGCGCGATGTAATTGCGTGGATTGGCACGAATGTGGTCGGCGAACGCCGCGCGCTCTGCGGACGACGCTTGGGGCCCGATGAGCATTCCGTATCCGCCCGACTCGTTGGCCGCTTTGACGACGAGCTTGTGCAAATTGGACAGGACATGCTCGCGTTGCTTCTCGTCGAAGCACAGGTACGTCGGCACATTCGGCAGGATCGGGTTCTCGCCCAGATAGTACCGAATGATGGCGGGGACGTAGGCGTAGACGACCTTGTCATCGGCGACGCCCGTTCCGGGAGCATTGGCGAGTGTCACCCGACCCGCGCGCACGACGCCCATGATGCCTGGAATGCCGAGCATCGAGTCGCGGCGAAACACGGTGGGATCGAGAAACGTGTCGTCCAAGCGTCGGTAGATAACGTCGACTCGCGCCATTCCACGCGTCGTCCGCATCCAGACGAACCCATCCCGAATCGTCAGATCGCGGGATTCGACCAGCTCGACGCCCATCTGCTGAGCGAGAAACGAATGTTCGGAGTAGGCGGAATTGTACGGCCCCGGCGTGAGGACAACGACTGTCGGCGTGGCGATCCCCGGTGGACGCACGTTCTGCAGCACCCGCAGCAGCTCGCTCGGGTACGCGTCGACCGGGCGCACTCGCGACTCTTGGAAGACCCGCGGGAACGTGCGCTTCATCATCGTGCGGTTGTGCAGCACGTAGGATACCCCGGAGGGGCAGCGCAGGTTGTCTTCGAGGACGTAGTACTGGCCGTCGCCATCGCGAACGAGGTCCGTGCCGGTGATGTGGCACCAGACGCCGTGCGGCGGGTCGAGACCACGGCAGCCGGGCAGGTAGGACGTCGCGCTCTCGATGATCTCGCTCGGCACGATGCCGTCGGCGACGATCCGCCGGGCGTGGTACACATCGTCGATAAACAGATTGAGGGCGCGCGTTCGCTGCGCAAGACCTCGCTCGATGGTCGCCCATTCGCGCGCGGGAACCACGCGCGGCACGAGGTCGAAGGGCAGAATCTTCTCTGTACCCTTTTCGTGTCCGTACACGTTGAACGTGATGCCGGCGTGCAGCAGAGACCGCTCGGCCGCACGCTGGCGCCTTGCCAAGTCGGCGTCGGGCAGCGACGACAGCGTGCGCGCGAGCAACTCGCAGCCGACGCGCGGTCGGTGCTCGGGGTCGAACATTTCGTCGTAGAACGGACTCGCGTCGTACCGTGACAGATCCATTCGCGACGGATGATAGCTACCAAACGCTTCGTTTCGCACGGGTTTCAATCACGCGGGTGTCGCCCGGATTTCAGTCGCGTGTGTACGCCTGGGAACCCATTTCCATCTCGTCGAGTCCCGCCCACTCGACTTCGGCGGCCACCCGGTTACCCATGAGCCGGTCGAGTCCGTAGAAGAACCCGAACGCGATCGTGAAGACGACGAGCGCGTTCGTGACCACCCCGATGCTCTGAGCCGCGAGCTGGCCCGCGTCGCCGAAGAGCAGTCCGCGGACGGGGCCCTTGACGCCGTTCCACCCCTCCCCGAAGCTTCCGTCCGCGAAGAGTCCGACCGAAAGCGTGCCCCAAGCCCCGCCCGCACCGTGCACCGCAATGGCGCCGACGGGGTCGTCGACGCGGAGCTTGCTCTCGAGCGCCCCGACCGACCACGCCACCACCAATCCGGCGACCACGCCGATGAGAGCCGCGGCGGGCGGAGCGACAAAGGCACACGGGGCGGTCACAGCGACCAGACCCCCGAGCATGCCGTTGCACGCCATGGCGACATCCGGGCGCTTGTGCCGCTGCCAGACATAAAAGAGCGCCGTGAGCGCCCCCGACGCCGACGAGATCGCGGTGTTCGCGGCGATCTCGGCAATGTGCGACTCGGTGGCAGCCAGTGTCGATCCGGCGTTGAAACCGAACCATCCGAACGCCAGCACAATCGTCCCCATGATCGCCATCGGCAGGTTATGCCCCTCCATCATTGCAACCGTCCCGTCTTTCCGGAACTTGCCGATGCGGGGTCCAATGACCACGGCCCCGGCGAGGGCCGTGACACCGCCGGTCATATGGACGACCGAAGAGCCTGCGAAGTCGACGTGGCCGTGCCCCAGACCGAAGTTTTGCCCGAGTGACGAGAGAAAGCCCCCGCCCCAGGTCCAATTGGCGAAGAGAGGATACAGAAACATCGACATGAAAAGGCCGTAGACGACGAACGCCGAAAACTTCCAACGTTCGGCCAAAGCGCCGGTTGGAACCGTGGCGGCCGTGTCCATGAAGACGGCGGAGAAGAGAAACATCGCGAGATTCGGCGGATCGTGGGCCACGCTTGCGAGAGCGAACTTCGTACCGCCGATCAAGCCGAAGAAACGGGTCCCGACGTGACAGCCGATCTCCAGGTGCGCCGCGCTTTCGAGCCCCAGACTGCTCCATCCGGGCACCCCTCCCATCGCAAAGCCGTAACCGAAGAGCCAGAAGCCCATGATGCCGATGGGATAGATGACGAAGTTCATCGCCATCGTGTGCACGGCGTTCTTTGCGCGCGTAAACCCCGTCTCGACCATCGCGAACCCGAGCTGCATGAACATCACGAGAAACGCGCAGAGCAGAGTCCACGCGAGGTTCAGCGACTGGACAGTGATCACGGCCTTGCGCTCGCGCTCGGGGGCGGGATCGGCGCCCGCCCCGGCGGGTCGCCACGCCGCGAAGAATGACCGCTGGCCCACGTGAGCACGAGCAACGTGCCGATCACGAGCGCCAGGACCAGTGGCGCAACGATCCGACGTGGAAAGCGAAGCCGGTCGAGCAAGTGAGGCACTTCGTGCGCCGAACGGTCCTGCGGAATGACCCGGGACGGGTCCTCGAGGTCGGCGAGCATGTCCTTGGCCGACGGATACCGTTCACGAGGCGACCGCGCGATCGCGCGCATAACGATCTCTTCCACCTTGGGATCCAGGTCCTGCACGATCTCCCGAAGGGGTCGAGGGTCCTCATTGAGCTTCGCGCGCATCATCGCGTGGACGTTGCCTGCGGAGTACGGCAGCTCACCGGCGATCATCTCGTAAAGCATCGTGCCGAGTGCGTAGACATCGGTCCGCACGTCGCCCCGCCGACCCCTCACTTGCTCGGGTGCCATGTAGTCGGGGGTGCCCATCGGCGGCGAAAGCCCGAACCATGTGAGGCGCCGCGCGGCCTCGTCCATCGCGATCCCAAAGTCGAGAAGCTTGATCTGGCCATCGGCTCCCAACAGAACGTTGTCGGGCTTGAGGTCGCGATGCACGACGCCCTGGGCGTGCATGTAGACGAGTGCGCGGGCAATCTGGGCTGCGATGTCGAGCGCTTCGGAAACCGGCAAGCGGCGCTGCGCCTTGGTGACGGCCCGAAGGGAACGTCCTTCGGCGAACTCCATCACCAGATACATGCGGCTCTTTTTTTCCGGCGACAGCACGCGAACGATGTTCGGATGCTCGAGCTTCTGGCCGATTTGCTCCTCTCGGCGAAACCGTTCGAAGAAGGCGACGTCGCTCTCGTACTGCATGTGCGGCACCTTCACGGCGACGGTCGATCCCGTGCGCTGATCGATGGCCTTGAAAATGGAAGCCATACCGCTCCGGGCGAGAAGCTCGGTCAGCTCGTACTGGTCGAGACGGTCGCCCTGGATGATCTCGCGCATGCGCGAGCGCATCTCTATCACGGTCCGTCAAATCGAGCGCGAGGGCGCCCCCCGACCCCAGACCGGCTAACCCTCGGGGTGTTCGAGTACCGAGTCGTTGCGCACCCGTGCCCTGCTGGCGGCTCAAGCTCGAGTCGCCTGCGCACAGCGGTTGCTGGGGAGCTCGAGGGGAGCGGCATTCGCTCCCCTCGACG
>JBEKOY010000258.1:0-4478 GCA_049521295.1 Polyangiaceae bacterium
GTTGATGGAGCGCGATCCGCACCAACTCATCGAAGGCGCAATCGTCGCAGGATTCGCGATCGAGGCCGACATCGCCTACATTTTTTTGCGCGGAGAATACACGCTGGCCGCCGAAAGCCTATCGCGTGGGGACCCATCGTGCCGCGAGGCCGGACGAAACCCTGCAACGGATCTTGCCGATCACCCGCGCCATGGGGATCACGCGGGTGGCCAACATCACAGGACTGGACGTCATCGGGCTTCCTGTCGTCGCCGTCGTTCGGCCCAACTCGCGATCCATTTCGGTCGCTCAGGGCAAGGGTCTCGACCTGGCGGCGGCCAAGGTTTCGGGGATCATGGAGTCCATCGAGAACTATCACGCGGAGCGCGTCCAGCGCCCGCTTCTCTTTGCGACTTGGGCCGAGGTGCAGGGGCGCGAAGCGACGATCGACCTCCAACGGCTGCCTCGAGTTGCCGGGAGCACGCTGAACCCCGGTGACCGGATGCTCTGGATCGAGGGGCACGAGGTCATCGCCCGCAAGCGGGTCCTCGTTCCCTTCGAACTCGTGCACACGGATTATGTCGTTCCATTGCCGACCGGATGTGGCGCCTTTCAGATGTCGGACAGCGGCGTGGCGTCTGGAAACCACCCGCTCGAGGCAACGAGCCATGCCATTTGTGAGCTCGTCGAGCGCGATGCCGTCACGTTGTGGAGCTTTCTCGGGGAGGCAGAAAAGACGGCACGGCGCCTCGACCTCGCGTCGGTGGACGACGAAGCGTGCCGATCCGTCATCGGCCGCTTCGAGGCGGCCGGCATTCGAGCCGCCGTCTGGGACGTCACGACCGACATCGACATCCCGGCATTTTTCTGCACGATCCTCGAGGAAGCGCCGAGCACCTGGAGGCCGCTCAGTCCCTCGTCCGGGTCAGGCTGCCATCCGTGCCGTGAAGTGGCATTACTGCGTGCGTTGACCGAGGCGGCCCAAACGAGACTGACCGTGATCGCCGGGAGCCGCGACGACGTCGGGCTTTCCAAGTATGCGCATACTCAGGATCAGGACCGTTTGGCGCAGACGCTCGAGATGTTCGACGCCTCCCCGTGCCGGAGTTTTCGCGAAGTGACCCGGTGGGAGGCGGATACGTTCCAGGAAGACGTAGCCTGGGAGCTCTCGCGCCTGCGCGCGGTGGGGATCGATGAAGTCGCGGTCGTTGACCTGACGCTGCCGGCCTTTGGAATTCCGGTCGTACGGGTTGTCATCCCGGGGCTCGAGGGTATCGGCGATGCGCCCGGGTTTACTCCCGGTCCGAGGGTCAACGCGCAAGCTCGGGCGCGGTCATGAGGCTTCACGTCTTCACGGGCCCCACGATCGACGCGCAGACGGTCCGCGATGCACTCGACGCCGAGGTGTCAGGGCCTGCCGCATTCGGGGACGTGTATCGCGCGGCGCAAACGCGGCCGACGGCGATCGCCATCGTCGACGGGTACTTCGAACGCATCCCGGCCGTTTGGCACAAGGAAATCCTGTGGGCGATGGCGGAGGGCATCCATGTCTTCGGGGCGAGCAGTATGGGCGCTCTTCGGGCGGCGGAGCTTGCAGAGTTCGGAATGGAGGGAGTTGGCGCCATCTACGAAGCGTTCCGCCGCGGCGAGCTCGAAGATGACGACGAGGTCGCCGTCGCGCACGGCCCTGCGGACCGAGGCTTTCGGGTGCTCTCGGAGGCGATGGTCAATATCCGAGCGACAATCGGCGCTGCGAGAGCGGCCGGTGTCGTGACGTCCGATACGGCCGCTGGATTGGTGCGCATCGCCAAGCGACGATTTTACGCCGATCGAGCATATGCCTCGATCATCGCAGACGCGCAGTCCGAGGGCGTAGCGCAAACCGACATTCAGCGCTTGACCGAGTGGCTTCCGCAAGGGCGCGTCGATCAAAAGCGGCTCGACGCACTGGCGCTTTTGCATCGGTTGGCTCAATGGCTCGCGACGAAGCCGGAGCGCAAACGCGTCAGCTATCGCTTCGAGCGGACGGACGCGTGGGAGGAGGCGAGCCGAGCCCTCTCCGGCATCGCCACGACGACTTCCCAGTATGTCGCCCGCGAAGAGGCTTCGCTCGAAGAGGAGCTGAAGATCGCAGGCATCTATGCGCAGGCAGTGTCGGAAGCCACGGCGCGCGGAGCCGCCATTGATGCTGCGGCGCGCGCCGGCGTACAGCCCGACGGGAGCGCCATGCGGTTGGCGATTGGGGTCCTTCGGCGAGATCTGGGTCTCCAACAGCGAGAGGCATTCGACCGGTGGCTAGACGAGCAGCGGCTTTACGAAGGAGAGCTCGGCCGATTCCTTGAGGAGCAGGCACGGCTTCAGTGGGCGCGCCCCTGGACGGAGGCCACGGCGAGGGCGCACCTCGTGAACCATCTGCGCGCAAAAAACCAGTATGGCCATTTCGCAGCCCGTGCGGAGGCCAAGGCCCAAGAGCTCCGCGAGATCGGAAGCTCATGCCCGTCCTTGGCGGATGTTGGAATGAGCGAGCCCGAGCTCTGGACTTGGTACTTTTCCGAAATCGCGCGCACGCCAGTCGTTGCCGACATTGAGGCCTTCGCCCGTGCCGCCGGCTTCACAGGTAGGGACGAATTCCGGGTTGCCGTTCTGCGTGAGGTCCAGTGGCAGCGTCATGGCCGGAGCTCGAACCGGTGAGTCGAGCGACACGCGACGCTCTCGGGCGCACGCCCTTCCTCGCGCTTCCCGGAATGCTGCTCGCGCTCTGGCCTTCGCTGGGCGGCCATTTCGTCGAGATCGCCTTTCTCGACGGCGTGCGGCCGCGGCTGCCGAGCGCGACGCGGGTGCAGGCATCGGCGCGTCTCATCTGGTGGCTCGCCGGTGGCACGTTGCTCGGCGGCGCGATGATCGCGACCGCCCACGCACTACCCATCGCCGCGCCACGCTGGCGATGGTGGTGGGTGGGCCCCCCGCTCTTCGTTGGCGTCGAGCTCCCGGCGCACGCGGCGCTAGCGCTGCGCGGTCGACCCAGCTTCTACCGCGGCGACGGCTGACGCTGACGCGCGTTCCGCCCCGTGAAGCCGAACGCGAGAGGCCGAATCGATCCGCTCCTCCAGCCGTCGCCTCGTCCCAGTGGCGCTCACCATTCTTTCACGAAGCGACTACGTCTCGCATTGCTGACGGGAGCAATGACGACGCCTCGCGTCCGGGGTCGCGATCCGCGGGGTACGAGCCGGTCTCCGCCTCCGTTCGTACGAGCTCTTACGTCGGGGCGCCTCATTGTGGACAAAGTCATTTGCGCGGGCCGAGCGGATGGCCTCGTCGTAGGAGCGCATCGCGTCGAGGTCGCGGCTTCCATTCGCGCGAGCTCCGCGCCGACCAACGCGGCGCGGTTGACGAAATTCGTAGGGCAGTCCACCGCCCAGGCCAGGAGTTGCTCATGATGTGCGGCCATGGATCGCAGATGCGGCTGCCGCTCGTCGGGTGGAGTCGTGTCCAACTGAGCGGCTCCGGACAACCCTGCGTAATAATGAGAGTCAGCTATCTCGGTCTCCAGGGGCGACGCCCGAAGGAGGTGACCGGCGATTGCCTCAGCTGCCTCGTCGCGGCCTCGTGCCTCGACAATCCGGCCCACGGCGTCAAGGGTCGTGAGTGCGAAGACCTCGGCACGACGGGCCTCTCGGGCTCGTCCGCGAGCTTCACCAACGGCAGCGGAGTCACCGGCAGCACCGTGACGGCGTGTGAAAACACCCTGGCTTGCATGGTCGGGTCGACCGGCCAACAGTGCGCCGCCAACGCCCAGGGCGACACGTTCTGCTACTGCGGGACCGGCGGATTCAACGGCGGCGGTCCGACCAGCTGCTCGGCACGCGGAGCGGACGTCAACGGCGCGTGCTTGGCCCCGGAGGTCGCGGGCTTCACGTTCGCACAGACCGACGCGAACGACATCGTCGACAACTACACCGACACCACGGGCGCGAACCCGTCCGGCATCGCCAACCAGCTGCTGAACTGCGAGGCCGGCAACAACTGCTTGACGTGTCTCGGGCCAACCCCCAAAAACGTGATTTTCTCGGACGATTTTACGGGCTCGACGTTGAGTGCGAACTGGACCGCGCTCAGCCGGCACGGCGACTACGGCAACGATGAACTCCAATGCTATGTGCCGGCCGCCGTGTCCCTGAGCGGCGGGGGCTTGGCGATCGAGTCACAGGCCGCCACCCAAACGTGCGGCGACTCGACCCACGCGCCAAGTACTTGGGCCTACACCTCGGGTATGGTCCAGTGGACCCGTTTTTCCTTTACGTACGGAACGGTGGAATTCAAGGCCAAGATGCCCGGTGGCCAAGGCACGTGGCCGGCCATCTGGCTCCTGGGGGCAAACTGCCAGGCTTCGAACGTGCTGACGGCCGACAACGTGGGAACCTGCGACTGGCCAAATCCCGGCTCCGAAGAAATTGACATCACCGAGATAGTCAATAGCGATCACGTGCACGTGAACCAG
>JBEKOY010000259.1:0-4454 GCA_049521295.1 Polyangiaceae bacterium
AGGGCCGCAACTGGCGCAGCCTCGTCGACATGCTGATCGCGGCGGGGGCTGACGTCGAAGCCGCGGGCGGACCTGCCGCGATCGAAGCGGCGCTCCACCAGGTCGAGCTTTCTTCCCGATACTGAATCGCGCTCCTCCCTGGGAATGGAGAGTCAGCGGTTACGCTCATTCGGCGCGGATCCGGCTCGAAACGCAGGCGTGTGTCTTCTCTACCGAGCGAATGAGCGATCGGCCCGTCGTGGAGCGAGAGTCGAGAATGACGGCGGATCATGGGCCCCTTTCCCGAGTGATCATCGATTCGCAATGGCAACGATCCATTCGATGATGGTGAGCCGTTCGACGGGATGACGTTCCGTCATAGGGGCCGTCAGTCATCGCGACCCCTTCCTGAATCATCGACCCTTCCCGGCTCGACTTGTCCGACAATCAGACCAATGATTGTCAGCACTTCCATAGGGTCACCCCTTTGTTACTTGCGCTGGCCCGATAATTGCGCTACCCGTTCTTCGTGGACATTCCTTTGCGCGTATAGTGGCTTTCGGTCAAAGCTGTTAAGGAGCGTTGAGCCCATACGGCTAACGCGCTTTCGACCGGGCCTTTGAGAGTACGCGCCGCAATCGGCACGATCGGTGTCGTACGTCCGAAGGCTCGCTTTTTCGTAGGTTCCACAATCTGCGATCGGGGTGGGCGTCATGGACAGCCACAGCAATGAAAAGGGGCGCTCGCAGCAGCGCGGGGGGTCGGGTTCAAGCGCCGCGGAGCCCGGGCGAGCGCGGGGCAATCGTTTGCGACGCCGATGCGCAGCGGCTTTTGCCGGTGGTCATCGCACGAAGCTTGGTGTCATGAAGTTTCACAGTTCCAGGTACCGTCGAATGCCCAGGGGAAGGATCTCCCTGACCGTAGACGCGCTGCTCGCGAACGCGTGCCGAGCCGGGAGCAGGCGTTCCAGGCGTTTCTTACGCTGCTCGCCTTTGCAGCGCGGGAAATCGCGGCGCCCCAGGTATACGACCAGCACGACGCTCGGCATGCTCCGCACCTACGAGCGAGACGTTCGACGTTGGCGCGAGCTCGGCGAGAGCCCTGTCGAGGCGGACACGGCCATCCCGGAGTTTGCCGCCGCGTTCGCGGCGGCAGAACGCGGCGGCAAGTCGAATAACTCGATCCTTGACTCTGTCGTAAGTATTCGAAAGTGCACGGGAAGGGAGTCGAACCCATACGCCTTGCGGCGGCGGAACCTAAATTCTGCGTGTAGGCGCGATCCTTCGATTTCCCGAGGAATCGTGAAGGATCATGGGTCGGACGGACACGAGCTGCGGACGATTCGGACGATTGCGGACAACTGTTCTGCGTCCGTGGCTGCGCAACCGCCCGGCCCGGACCGAGACGTCCCCTCGCCATCGCGGCCGTCACGCGGCGATCTGCCAACCATGATCCTTGGGTCGGATCTCGACCTTGCGCGGAGGTTCCTGGACGTCGGCGATCTTCGTCAGCTCGTCGAGCGAGTAGTCCTCGACGGGCGCCTGCCGCGCGATGATGAGCCGGAGCAAACGGTCTGAGGAGGTGCCAAACGGCTTGCGCTCGTTCTCCCAGGCCGAGACCGTCGTGGGGTCCACCCCCATGTGCGCGGCGAAGTCGGCTCCGCTCCAGCCGAGGTGCTTGCGCAAGAACTTCACCTCCGCACCGCTCAGGCGGGCAGGCTTGTGGATGACAGCGTTGGCGATGACCCGGTGAAGCTCGGCCACCCGGGGAAGGAGCACCTCGAACGCGCCGCACTTGGGGCATCGCCGAACCTGGACTCCCGCAAGCACGACGTTGGGGAGACCCGACTCGACGTAGAGGTGGTTCTCCGTCGTCGTCGTCATCTGCCCCTCGCCACAGGTGCGGCACAACTTGACCTGCTTGCTCATGATCGAATCCTCCAAGCCGTCACTACGACCAGCTCAACCTCGCTCACGTCATCGTTCTTGTCCGGCAATGCCGCTGGCTCGGGGTCGAAGGTCACCACGAAGCACATGCGCGGTGTCTCCACGCGGTAGCGCCACGAGCCGTTCTCCCATTCGGGTTCGCGAACGACGCCGCCGCGCAGGATGTTGATCGCGTCGGCATCGGTGAGGTCGTCCTTCTTCATCTCGCGGCGAGCATGGTCGCTCGGCACGAAAATGCCCTCTTCGAGAAGTCGGCGGATGTACGTTCGAGCATCCGTCGCCTTCAGCGGCATGCCTACCAACGTAGCCAGAGTTGGCTTTTTGTCAACCATGAGCCTTTGTACAACTCAACCCCGCACCCTCGGGATGCGTGGGGAGGCTGATCGCCGTCGGAACGAGCCGGCGGTTGCAGCACTCGGTCTCAGTGCTTCACGACCATGTAGACCCTTGGCCTCTCGTCCTGCGCGAGGTCGTTCAGCGCCGCGGGGTTCTTGATGACCCGGTGCGGGTCGTAGACGAAGCAGACCAGCACGTCGCAGTCCCGGTGTTCGGCGTAGTCGCGGATGTCCTGGATCAACTGGCCGCGAATCTTGCTCACATTGTTGTCCTTCGTTGCGACCTTCGCCTCGACGACGATCCGCTCCTTCTTGAGGAAGAAATCCATACGCGCTGACCTACCTGCTCGACTGGGGGTGGGCTCCTCGTCCCTAACGTCGTCGAAGTCCACGCAGAGCATGGCAGGAAGAAGGTACTGAACGTCGTACTCGTCCTTCATCGCAAGGGGCGTTCGGCCACGCTGGCGCTTGGCGAGCCAGCCGACCGCCCAAGGGAAGCGATCGAGTATGTGCAGGACACGATCGACGGGCGCCTGCCGGGGTACCAGGGCGCCTTCGCTACCGACCACGAGCTGGAGGCCCTCCATGAAGCCCACCAGTCTCCGCTTCCAGTCTTCGGTCCTCTGCCAGTTGACGCTTCTCGCGTTGGTCCTCGCTTCCTCCCTGTTGTCAAACACGCCGTGCTCTGTACTCACGACGCCGCCGCCGATCTCGGACTGCCATTTGGGGGCCGTGGTGGCTTCCTTGAAGCGTTCAAGTTGGTCCGGGAACTCCGCCTGGATCATTGGTCCTGCCGCAGCGCACCATTCCTTCAAGCCTTGTCCGGCGTTCCCATGCCTCGGATCTGTACCCACCTTGAGGAGGCGATCGTAGAGAAGTGCCACGATGGCAGCGCGGTTGCGAGCCATGACCTGGCGATCCTACTGCATCAACGCCCCTCGGCCGACGTGCAGGCATCCGAGCGCGGGGCGGTCCGAATGCGACGGGTCACGTCGGTGGCGGTGGCTCGCCGAAACGAAGACGCTCGAAGTCATCCCGAAGAACCGCTTCCACCCCACGCAGATCACGAGCCGCGCCTCGGATGTCCTCCTCTGAGACCACCAGGATATGGATGCCCTGTGGTAGAAAGCGCCTCCGCTCCAGCTCGGCAGAGAGCAGCGGGTTGCGCGCGTTGGGGTCCCCTTTGATGCCCTCGCGCGTGGCGAGCACGGCGAGCTTCACGCCCTGGATCATGCACCGGGCACCGATGTCGCGGATGACGGGCGCACCGACCTTCTCCGTGTACTTACATTCGAGCACTGCGTACCCCTCCGGGAGGAACGCATTACCAAACACGGTCGTCCTGTGGGAAAGGAGGAGGTCTGTTTGCGAGGCGGCATCGTTGACGGTGCTCCGCACCTCGAAGCCGGGTGTCGTGGAGAGCACGAGCCCCGCGGCGGCCTCGAAGACGGTCCCGACGTCGGTCGTGTTCATCGTGGTCCCGCTTGACGCCAAGTGGTCGAGGAGGCGCTCCACGAACGCTTGGCCCTTGATGGGCCGCGCCAAATCGAGCACGGCGTCCCCTCGCTTCCCGAACCAGGGTGCGGCGAGGAACGCCTCGGGGTGAAGAGGGGCTTCGGCCGGGAGAGCGCGAGCTTCTATCGCTTTCCGAACCGACTCTTGAAGCATGCTCGGTCGGCGCCGCGAGGTGACGTTTGCCAGCGTGGGGACAGCAGCGCCATCGAATGCGTTCCCGTCGAGGATGTCCCCGATGACCGCGAGGGCCGAGTAGTGTCGGACGGCCGAGGTGTGTCCCATCGCCTGCGCGATCCAGCCGATGTCGAACAGGAGAGCCCCGAGACCGTGGCGGCGCCCGTCGATTACGCTCTGCTTGAACACCTGATCGTAGCGGAGCTGCAAGAAGGCCCACGCCTGCTCGTTCCATCCGCAAGCCGTGACCCACGAGCGTGCTCCGCCTGCGGGGTCCCTGCATGTCGAGAACCAGTCGTAGAACCGGGGCTTCTCCTCCGCGAACGCAGCCTCTGCTAGCCGTTGCAGGTTCCCGGCCGGACCAACGAGGATCTTGTAGTTCGCTTCCTGAGTCATCCCCTCAAATTACGCCGAAGATGTCGTGAAGAAAGTTGTGCTCTTGAAGGACATCGACGTAGGCCTGCATGAGGAGCACGAGCCTTTCGTGTCGCATGTTGGGAATGGC
>JBEKOY010000260.1:0-4435 GCA_049521295.1 Polyangiaceae bacterium
ACTGGTCGGCCCACAGGTCAAACACATAGTGCAGGTAAAGGTTGGCCAGCAAGGGCGAGATACTTCCGCCCTGTGGCGTTCCCTGCTCCTGCTCCACGCATTTGCCCTCTTCCATCACGCCGGCGTTCAGCCATTTCTGGATGTGACGCACGACGCGCTTGTCCGCGATCCGATGCTCGACAAACTTCACCAGCCATTCGTGGCTCAACGTGTCGAAGAAGCCACGAATGTCGGCGTCGAGCAGCCAGCTCACCTTCTTCGTTTGAATTCCGACTGCCAGGGCATCCAATGCCATGTGGGCGCTGCGCCCAGGCCGGAATCCATAGGAGAAGCCGAGGAAGTCGGTCTCGTAGATGGCATTGAGCACTTGCACGGCCGCCCGCTGGACGATCTTGTCTTCCAGCACGGGAATGCCGATGGGACGCTGTCTGCCGTCTGCTTTGGGGATGTACACCCGTTTGACCGGCCTCGCCCGGTACGCTCCACGCCCAAGGCGATCCGAGAGGTCTTGGAGATTGCTCTCCAGTTCCTTCCCGTAGGCCTCCCACGTCTGTCCATCGACGCCCGCAGCCGCGCTTCGCTTCAAGGCGAAATACGCTTCGCGGAGTCGCCCGATGTCGTAGACGTGATGCCAGAGCGATGTGAACTTCAGACCCTTGTCCCGACAGGCTGCCTGTCGTACCCGATCCAGCGCGCTGTGCAGGTCTTGGGGGACAGTTGCACCATCCCTTTCACGGCTCTGTGTCCGTTCGACCCGTTTTGCCGGACCGATCAAGGGGAAAACGCCCTCGGCGTCCTCCCCGTTCTCCTTGGTCAAGCCCCTTCCCTCCACCCGCTTCACTTGCTCGAAGAGTTCCCAGAAACTCATGCTCTCGCTCGTGTTCACGGGCTTCGCGGGTACTACGGGCCTGTCCGACTTCTCCGAGTCGTGCATCATCGGCGTACGGCCTCTGGCCTTCCCGATGCGGCCCACGGCGCCATCCGCCGTGGGCGACTCGGAGATCTCCCGGTTCTCGCGCATGGAGACTCGACACGTGCGTGGGGTCTGCGACCGCGCAGGGCCGCCCGCCGTCTCGCGTTTGCGACGGCGTGCGTGTGGCCTTCCGCTTCGGTTAACAGCGTCGGCGCCCCGGAATGCCTTATTTCGCGGCTCAATACCCGGCCCGTGTCTACCCCTGTCAGTGCTTCGCCGACGCCCTCACGGGCGGCAGCGCATGACTCGGGGCCGTTGTGGCTCGCTATTCCTTCAACGTTGGACTTTTTCATTCCATTCTCCATGCCGGTTTATCCCGGCGCACTAACCGTCCGGGCGGGCCCGCACTTGATTTAGGGGCAGAAAGTGCTGTGCGATCGGGGGCATGGGACGCGAGCGTCGGTCGCGAGTCTGGTGGTCAAGCCGAGTGGCGCGTTGGCGACGTAGCGGCCTGACGGCGCGGCACTTCGCCGAGAGTGAAGGGCTTTCGGTATTCTCGCTTCGGTGGTGGTCGAGCCAGTTCGGTCGTGATAACCGTGCGGAGCACGGTGCGTCGGCGATCGAGCCGATCGAGATCACCGTCGAGGCGGGTCGGTCCGGCCGCGGACTGGTGGAGGTCGTGGTCGGCGCGGCGACGATCCGCTGCGAGCCGGGGATGGACGTCGGATACATCGCGGCGCTGGTTCGTGCGATCGCGGGTGCGTGACGGTGTTCGGTTTCTCGCCTCACGTTCGCGTGTATCTCGCGTCGCAACCGGTCGACATGCGTGCAGGCCACGACAGTCTTTTCGCGATCGTGAAGAGCTGGGAGTTCCAGCCGGCGCCCGACACCGGGCGCGCTGGCTCTCGCCGTCGTCATGAGGCGCCCGTCCCTCTCCACCCGCCGCCCGCTCTCCGGCCCGCCTCGGGTCCAGTCGAGTAGTCGAGTCGGCAGCCCAATGTGACGCGCGAGGGCTTCCACCTCATCGCCCCCAACTGGCAAAGGTGGAAGTCCGACCCGATGGGCTACGTTGCCGAGCATCCTCAGTAGTGATGTCCCATGTCGAGCACTTGAACGTGCCATCCTCAACAAGGTCGCCGACGACGCGGAGGCCATGGCTCTCCGCGCCCCCGAGTGGCTCCCAAGCTGTGCGTCGCCATAGTGAGGGGACGAGGCCCCATCGCGCATTAATCGCGCATTAGCCTGTCCTCGGAACGTTATCGGCGGTCCGGCGAAGTGCGGTTCGGTCGGCAGAATGGATCGCATGAACTCCCGGACGGAGGAGGTCTCAATCCGCAACATGTCATCGTCTCGCTATCCGTTCCGTTTCGTTCGCAGCCTATCGCACCGCTATCGGCGGCGACCAAGTTCCGACTTGCGGCGCTTGCTTGTTGGCGCCTCAGGCCCGGCCGGCTGCTCGGCCGGCCAAACCCTGGGGCGTCCTGCAAACGGCGGGGCCACCTGCACGGCTCGTCGGTAACCGTTCTGCGCCCCCAGCGCCCACCCGTCGACCGATGACGTCGCCGACCCGTCGATCTCGCAGCGGGCGCTCGCGGACGTTCGATGCGGCCGGCGTCGCGTCCTACCCCACGGGCAGAAAATTGCCCTAGGGTTCATCCGCCGAGCACGCGCGCCGTTGCACACCACCGAGGTGCTCGAGACCGCCGTGCGCGCCCCGGTGCCGCCCCGCGGCCGGCCCATTGAACTCGAGGTGGCGTTGGCTGCGCGTGGTGGCGGCGACACCCCTCGCCCGCCCCGCAAGCGACGCTCGACACTGGCGCCACTTTGAACGAGCATATCCAGAATGTCCTCGCCGCGCCTGTACTCCTACTGCATCCCGGTCGATGACGGCGCCGCTCCGAACCCCTACTGGGGCGTATGCACGCTCGCGATCTGCAAGCCGAGGATTCGGGCGACGGCCACGGCGGGAGACTGGATCGCCGGGACGGGCGCCAAGTTCGCTCGCCTCGGCGACGGCGGCAGCAAGGACATGAGCGGCAAGCTCGTCTTTGCGATGAGGGTCACGCAGAAGGTGACGATGGCAGAGTACGACGCGCTGACAAGGCGCGAGCTGCCCCATAAGATTCCGACACGCCTCGGACGCGGACCCTCTCGTATAGGTCAATGTTTTGGAGCGGGACGGGGCCGCCCGACCGATTTACTTGCGACGGCGGAACGACGAACCGGAGCGCCTCGCATCGTCGCCCCACGGAAGACCGTACGGCGGGTTGTCCAGGTCGTCGGGATGACGAACCCACTGCGCTTGGAAGGTGCCTGAACGGTCGACGACGTCGATTAGCTTCTCGTCCTTGGTCAGCAGGATAGAGCCAGAGCCCAGGTGAATCGTAAGCGACGCGTCGGCGCCGTCATTCCGTTTCGGCATCCGTTCCTTGCGCGCTGCGGCCTGCAATCGGTATGCGGTCGTGCAAACGTGTGCGTCGAGCCGCTCTGCGGCCACGGGAGACAATCGCCACGAGGTGATGGCGTGTCGGCACAGTTGCGTGAACTTCTCCATATCGGAAACCTCATCCCATTGCGCGTACGCAGATGACAGACTCGCCGCATCCATTTCGGCCGGTGGGACCCTCTTTCGCAGCTCCTCCTCTCCCCGAGCGAGATCTATGAAATTGGCATCGAGTTCATCAAGAAACGCGTTCGCGCTCTGGCCCGCTGCGATGAACTCTTCGTCCGTCATTTCGAGACCAACGATGCGGCGCCAAAGCTCGACGAAAGCCTGCTGCCGATCGTCAAACGCTTTGACGGCCGGCTTACCATCGGCTTGGGCGACAATCCGACGCGTGAGAAGGCCGCCATCCAGGGCGACGGGGACATCGGAGTCGAGAAAGGGCGCGATCGATTTCGCGCGTCCGAAGAACTTCTGGCGCGCTATGGGTCGCGACCATCTGGCTTCCTGCCATTCTCGCACACAAGCAGCGATCCATTCGAGGAACGCTGTCTCGGCGACTCGTAGGCGAAACCCTCGCCTCGCAAGCTTTTCGAGATCACACGGCGGACCAAACCGCGCGATGTTCGTGTCGAGAACGCACGGGAGAAGGCCCACGCAATAAGCGTATCATCGGTGCCTGCCCTCGGACGCTTAACGCGGTCCGTTCGTCTCTTCGTCGGCCGATGCGCTTTCGGCTTGCTTCTCGCCGTCAGGCAGTTCCGTGCGCGTCTCACGGACCGATCCACACTTGGCACACCACTTCCGCCATCTTGAGCGCCCGGGTGCGGATTGTGCCTTGGTCCCATCTGGCGAGTTCCGGAGACTGAAAATAATCGTTCAACGAAACCTTACTCTTCATTAGGGCGCGTTTCTTGTGAAGGAAGTCCCTGTTCTGCATCATCGAATTGTAATCGGCGCCCACGAGCGTCAGGTTGCCCGGGCTGTGGCGCACCGCTTCATGCGCCGCTTTCCAGTTTTCGCCGAGGCTCGTTCGCCAAGAGTCTCCGTCCGCGTCGTCCCCAATCGCCTGCGGCAGG
>JBEKOY010000261.1:0-4432 GCA_049521295.1 Polyangiaceae bacterium
GGCGACAATTCGGATCGTCGCGCCGCTCGCGTCGGTCACGTCCGGGATGTCGGCGCTGTGGATCCCCCGATAGCGCGGCTCCGACATCTTGTTCGCGGCGGGCAGATTCGCCCAGAGCTGGAAGCCGTACATCGCGCCGCTCTCATCGCCCTGGGGCATCTCTTGGTGGATGATGCCACTGCCGGCGCTCATCCACTGCACGTCTCCTGGCGAGATCACGCCGTGATTGCCCAGGCTGTCCCCGTGCTCGACTCGTCCGCGAAGGACGTAGGTAATCGTTTCCATTCCCCGATGCGGGTGCCACGGGAAGCCGCGACGATATTGCTCGGGAAGATCGGAGCGGAAGTCGTCGAGCAAGAGAAAGGGGTCGTACTCCTCGGGCTCTCCGAGGCCGATCGCGCGATGCAGATGCACCCCAGCCCCCTCCACAGTCGCACGAGCTTTGACCACCTTGCGAATTCGCCTGGTTTCCATGGTCCGGGTCCTTTCTAGCCCACGCTCGAGCGCATGGCGATGAACCTTCCGTTTTCGATTTCGTCCCCGTTTCGCGGTCGATCCAGCTGGCGCCCCCCGCCTGAACTCATCCGTGTTCGAGCTCGGCGTCGGCGCGGTCGCCTAGGTGTGGGACAATCGCCGCGGTCTCGTAGACGACGAGGTCGCTGTCGACCGGCGTGGGGATGCGCCCAACCATCCACGCCCGCACCCGCCAAGACAGTAGACGCGACGGCTGAATAGGCGAGCGCCAGGGTCATGACCGCTCTTCGGCGATCGCCGTTCCGACGATCTCGACGGCCCGCTCGAGAGTCTCGGGTGGGAGGAAGGCGTAACTCACGCGAAAGCCGTGCAGGTGCGGCTCCCCTTCGAACGCGTTCGTCGTCGACTCGATGCTGACTCCACGGTCCCGCAAACGCGCTCCGAGTCGGTCCAGGGCCACCGCCTTGGGAAGCTCCAGCCAAAGCGTTGGGCCGCCCCCTGGAGTGGTCCAGCGCACTCCTTCCGGCATGCAGACGCGCAGTAGCTCGAGGCAGCGCGTGTAACGCTCGTCGAGTTCCCGCTGCAGAGCCAAAAGGTGCGTATCGTAGTACCCGCGCCCGAGAAATTCGGCGACAATCGCTTCGCTGATCCAGGCGTTTCCGAGGGTGGCGAGGCGCTTGGCCGAAAGCAGTGCCGGCATCAGCTCGTCGCCGGCGACGAGATAGCCCACGCGAAGGGAAGGCAAGAGTTTCTTGGTGAACGAGTTGATGTAAACCACGTTCGGACCTCCGAGTGTGCGGAGCATCGGGCGGTACTCGCTGCCCGAGAGCATATCGGAGCCCCAGTCGTCCTCGGCAATGGCGAAACCGAGCCGCTCGGACATGGTCAAGATCGCCTCGAGCTCGTGCGACGTGTACGAGTACCCCGTCGGATTCTGGTAGCTCGTGATGGCGTAAAGGAGGGCCGGCCGACCGGACACGATGCGCTTCTCCCACTCGTCGAGGGGCACGCCCGCGAACGGGTCCAGCATAAGACCCGTCGTCGCCAGGCCGTGGCTCTCGAACAGCAGGCGGGCACCCCAATACACCGGCGATTCGACCGCCACACGGCGCTCCGAGAGCGTCCGGGCCAGTACGTCGATGGCCTGTTGCGACCCGGTCGTCACCAGAACGTTTGCGGCGCGCACATCGGTCATTCCGCGCGCGCGGAGACGCTCGGCGATGAGCTCGCGGAGCGGACCGTACCCTTGCGGCTCGTAAAACGCCTCCAGTCCGTGTCCGTGCAGAACGGAGCGGGCGCACTCGGCGAGACGTTCACGGGGCAGAAGCGCGGGATCGACGAAGACCGACGAGAGCGCGACCGTTCCCGGCGGCGGACTTTGGGTCGAGAGCGCGGCGGGGCGCAAGCGCGCTGCCGGCGGCTTCGCGATCGGCCGGATGGTGCCGATCGCCCGCGCAGCCGTCGCCACATACACGCCTTCGCGCTCCCGTGTTTCGAGCAGACCGCGCGCGACCAGCTCGTCGTATGCGACCTGAACCGTATTCTTCGACAGCCCGAGCTGCTGCTCAAGCAGCCGTATGGGAGGCAAGCGAGCGCCGGGCGGAAGGCGCCCGTCACCAATGTCTTCGACAAGGGTCGTGACGATGTCCTGGACCGAGGTTCGGCGACCTGGATCGGCGGCTCGGACGTGGAAGCGCACGTAAGGGGCGCGCGGCATGCGCAAGATCATGCGATGAAACGCAGGGCCCGGGAAGGGACAGAGGACGCTTTGGCGCTGCGACAGGAACGAGCCCGGCGATGAAGCCTCCGACGGGCGACGAACGCGACTCCACTCCCCGCGTCGTTCGGCTGGAAAGCGCTCCAGAGGTTGACGGCGAAGAACTCGAGGATGACGAGCCACGCCGGGAATGACATGGATAGGCCCAGAAGAGCCACATCAAAGAGATCGGATTGACCACCGTGATCGGAGAGCCCGGGTAGAGCACGACATCGCGGCGAACACCCCGGCGACCAGGCCGACAATCACGATCTTCTTGTCGATGGCTCTGCTCTCTCTATGCGTTCCATGACGTTCCTTCCTTTCAAACCGCTGCCGATTGCGTCGGCCGTTCCAGTGGGATCGACCAGAAGTTCGTTTAGCGCCGTGACGAGCAGACCGAACACCACGGCGTTGGCGCGCACGACGTGGCGAGACGATCCCGAATGCTGTCGGGGAGGGCCATGTGACCGTCTCCTTGTGGGCTCACAGTTACGCCCTGCCCGCGAGCAAGGCACCACCCCGGGGGGTGGCGATCTTCACTACCCGCTCGGGTGGCGTATGTTGGTCACCGCATGCTGATCGCGACGAAGCTCCGCCCACCGGGCGGCAGCACCCAATGGATCACGCGGGAGCAGGTGCTGGCCGACGTCGCCGCACGTCACAAGGCTCGGCGTTGCCGCGCGTGCGTGATCGCTGCCACCGGCGGCTTCGGCAAGACGACGCTCGCGGCGCAGTGGGGCGAGCGGCTCGCGTGTGCCGGCGACGCGGTGTCGTGGCTCAGCCTCGAAGCCGACGACGATAGCCCCGAGCGGCTCTGCGAGTACTTGCTCGCCGCGCTCCATCGAGCCCAGCCCGCCGTTGACAGCGATCTCGCGTCACTGCTCGCCGACGGAGCCCCCGACGCGCCGTCGCGTGTCCTGGCCGCCGCGATCAACGCCATCGCGTCCGCGACGAAGAGCGTCACCCTGATCCTAGACGACTGTCATTGCATCACCGATCCGCGCGCGCGCGAGCTGCTGCGCTTTCTCGTGGCGCGAAGTCCGGAAAACCTGCACTTCATCCTCACGCTGCGGCCGCCCGCGCCGTTTCCGCTCGGCGCGTTGCGCGCGCACGACGAGCTCACGGAGGTGGACGCACGGGCGCTGCGGTTCGACGCGGACGAGGCCGATGCCCTGCTCAATCAGAGCGGCCAGCCGGTGCTCGACGCCGCCGCCATCCGCGAGCTGTGCGACCGTACAGAGGGTTGGCCGGCCGCGCTCCGACTCGTGTCGATTTCGCTACGCGGCGCGGCCCATCGCAAAGCCGATGCAGTCATCGCCGGCTTGGCACATGCAAACCGCGCGGTCGCCGACTACCTGGCCGAGAACATCCTCGATCGCCTCGATGCGCAGTGGGCGCGCTTCCTCGTCAAGACCTCCGTGCTCGATCGATTGTGCGCCGAGGTGTGCGATGTGGTGACCGGCGAGACTGGTAGCCAGAACCTGCTCGATCGAACCGAGGAGGCCGGCCTATTCCTCGTCGCGCTCGACGCCGAACGGCGATGGTTCCGCTACCATCAGGTGTTCGTCGAATTCCTGCGACGACGCCTCGCTGCCTCGCCGGACTCGTCCGCCCGCGAACTCCATCTCGCGGCGTCGGCGTGGTTCGCGAGTCAAGGCCTGATCGAAGAGGCCGTCAGCCACGCGCGCTCGGCGAGCGCCGCCGATCGTGCCGTCGAGCTCGTCGAACGCGACGCCATGTTGCTCGTCGAGCAGAGCCGGATGTCTCTCTTGCTCGCTCTCGTCGACAAGCTCTCCCCTTCGGTCGTTGCCGATCGACCGGGTCTCCAGGTCGCGATCGCCTGGGCCAGGTGCCTGCTGCATTTGCCCGGCGAGACCGGCGCCATGCTCGACGCGTTCGCACCGACTGACCCGGCGCAGGCCGCGGAGCTCGACCTCATTCGCTCGGTCAACGTGGGGTTCGAGCTCGACGATCCGGAGCGCATCGCGCCGTTGCTCGAACGAGCGATGCCTCACCTGCGCACGGAGCCGTGGTTGCTCGGCGTGGCGGCGAACGTGCGTGCGTTCGCCGAGCTGCGCCGCGGGCACCTGGCGGCCGCGCGTGGCGCCGTGACGAGAGGGGTGACCACGACGCGGCGCTCGCGGAGCTCTACGAGTGCGCGCGTCAGGCCGCATCGCGGCGGCTCGAGCGCCTCGCAGC
>JBEKOY010000262.1:0-4356 GCA_049521295.1 Polyangiaceae bacterium
CAGGGGCCGCGCTCGAGCTATTTGGGCGGCGAGGCCTTCGTCGCGCTGGTTGACGGCCGCCAGGGACCGTTCCGAGCGGAGCTCCGTCAGCTCGCCGTCGAGACTCTCTGCACCAACCGCGATCTGCCGCTTCTCATGCCCATCGGACAGGGCGAAACCGACTTCACGATGGATTCGGGCGCGCCCGTGAAGGCGATGCGGTGCGTGGCCGGGCCCTCGGAGCCCGTAGCCTCGCTCGCCGGCGGCGAGACGAGCTGGCGGCTGATCAGCCATCTTTCCCTCAACTATCTCGCGGTGACGGACGTGTCCCAAGAGGAAGGCGCGCTCGCGTTACGCGAGCTCCTCTCGCTCTATGCGAACGTTGCGGACGCTTCCAGCCGCCGTCAGATCGCCGGCGTGCGCCATACGAGCACTCGCCCGATCGTCCGCCGGTTGCCCGTGGACGGTCCTCCGAGCTTCGTTCGCGGCATCGAAATGACCATCGACTGCGACGAGGCTTCGTTCGAAGGCACGAGTGCATTCGTCCTTGGGCTCGTCCTGGCTCAATTTTTCGCGCGATACGTTTCGATCAACTCGTTTGTCGAGACGGTCATTCGCACGCAACAACGCGGAGTGATTGCACGATGGCCGCTGACGGTGGGCAGGCGCCCCGTTCTGTGAACTGGCTCGAGAGGCTCAAAGCGCTGCCGGGCAGCTTCGACTTCCACGTGGCGCTCAGGCGCTTCGACACGGTGTCGCCCGAAGCCCCCCGCCTGGGCGAGGCGGAGCGGCCGTCGGAGGAAGGCGTCCGGATCGGACAGAAGCCGTCGGCTCTGTTCGAGGGAGCGGAGCTCACGGAGTTCTCCGTTCCCGACGACGGGAGCACTCCCCGTTTGATGGTGGGCTTTCTCGGGCTTTGGGGACCGAATGGGCCGCTGCCGAGTCATCTGACGGAGTACGCCTACGAACGCCTCCAGCACGCAGGGGACCCGACGCTCGCTCGATTCGTGGACGTCTTTCACCATCGGATGCTTCTGCTCTTTCACCGGGCTTGGACGCGAACGCGCCCCACCGTCGCGATGGATCGACCCAACGCGGATGCCTTCGCCCTCTATGTGGGCGCGTTGATGGGTTTGGGGCTCGAGGCGACGCGACATCGGGGTGACGTTCACGATTTCGCGAAACTGCATTACGCGCCCCACTTTGCGTCTCTCTCTCGAGGTGCCGACGGACTTCGCGATCTCATTGCCGACTACGTCGGTGTTTCGACGCACGTCGAGGAGTTCGTCGGCGAATGGCTCGAACTTCCCCAAGACGAACGCTGGCGGCTCGGCGCGTCGCGAGAGACGGGCAGTCTCGGGCGCGTTCCGCTCGGCCGTCGCATATGGTCTCGATCTCACAAGTTCCGGATCGTGCTCGGCCCCTTGAGCGCCTTCGACTTCGAGCAGATGCTGCCGGCGTCCCATGCCGTCACCGAGATCACTTCGCTCGTGCGCCTTTATACAGGCGACGAGTGGGACTGGGAGCTTCGGCTCGTTTTGGCATCTTCGGTGTGCGCTCCGATGCGGCTTGGCGGCGGAGGGCGTCTCGGTTGGACCACTCGCCTTGGCTCCGGCCCAGGTGTAGAGGTCGACTTGGTCGTCGATCCGCTGACCCGGCGCACCCAACGAATTCGCAAACCATTGGCCGCTCGAATCAGCTGACAGGAGATCGCTTCTCATGGCCGATATCAGCCGCGCTGCTCTCTTTGGCAAGCTCGACGAACTGGGCTACCGCGCGCTCGAGAGCGCAACGGTGTTCTGCAAGATGCGCGGCAACCCGTACGTGGAACTCGTGCACTGGCTGCATCAGATTCTTCAGCAGCCCGACTCCGACGTGCATCGAATCACCCGGCACTACGAGCTCGACGCGGCCAAGGTGGCTCGCGATCTGCTCGAGGCGCTGGATCGTTTGCCGCGCGGCGCGACCTCGGTCAGCGACATCTCCGTCCACATCGAGGAAGCCGTGGAGAGAGGATGGCTTTACGCGAGCCTGAAATACAATCAGCCTCGCGTCCGAACCGGACACGCGATCGTGGGGTTACTCAAAACGTCGAGTCTACGCAATGCGCTGACTGCGATCTCGCGGGAGTTCTCGAAGGTCGGTGGAGACGATCTCACCGAGCGCTTCGCCGGGATCACCGCCGGGTCGCCGGAGGAGAAGAGCTCGGGCACGCTGCAGGCGTCTCAGGGTACCGAGCCGATCGCGCCTGCCGCTCTTGGCCGGCAAGAGGCCCTCGCCAAGTTCTCCGTCGACCTCACCGAGCGCGCCCGAAGCAAGGGGCTCGATCCGATCGTGGGGCGCGACGAGGAAATTCGTCAGATCGTCCACGTCCTGATGCGGCGCAGGCAGAACAACCCCATTCTGACGGGGGACGCGGGTGTCGGCAAGACGGCCGTCGTCGAAGGATTGGCCCATCGGATCGCCTCCGGCGATGTCCCGCCCGCGCTCAGGGACGTTTCGCTTCGATCGCTCGATCTCGGCCTCTTGCAGGCCGGGGCGGGCGCGAAGGGTGAATTCGAGAATCGACTCCGGCAGGTGATCGAAGAAGTGCAGGCTTCGCCCAAGCCCATCATTCTTTTCATCGACGAAGCCCACACGCTCATCGGCGCGGGGGGAGCGGCCGGAACCGGTGACGCCGCGAATCTGCTCAAGCCGGCGCTGGCGCGTGGCACGCTCCGCACGATCGCCGCGACGACCTGGGCCGAGTACAAGAAGCACATCGAGAAGGATCCGGCTCTGACGCGGCGCTTTCAGGTGGTGCACATCCAGGAACCATCCGAAGACAAGGCCGTTCTGATGATGCGCGGCGTCGCGGGCGCGATGCAAGCCCATCACAAAGTCGAACTGCTCGAAGAAGCCATTCGCGGGGCCGTCTCTCTCTCGAAGCGGTACATTCCCGACCGCCAACTGCCGGACAAGGCGGTGAGCTTGCTCGACACGGCCTGTGCCCGAGTCGCCATCAGCCGGCACGCCGTTCCGCCGTCGGTCGAAGACGCGCGCAGGGCCATCGAGTCGCTCGAACTCGAGTTGTCGCTCATCTCGAGCGAAGAGACCGTCGGAATGGACACCGGTAACCGGCGGCCCAAAGCCGAACAGGCACTCTCGGAGGTTCGCGACCGTTTGGCCGGGCTCGAGACTCGTTGGACGCAGGAACTGGGGTTGGTCGAGCGACTTCGCGGTATGCGCGACGAACTGCGCCGCCAGGCGGGGCGTGACGGTCCGGTCGAAGGCGACGGGCGCGGGCGCTTCGAAGCCCTCGCGTCGGTCGAACGGGAGCTGCATGCCCTTCAGGGAGAAAACCCGCTCGTCATGCCGCTGGTCGACGAGCAAGCCGTCGCCACGGTCGTATCCGACTGGACCGGCATCCCCGTGGGTCGCATGGTTCGAAACGAGATCGAGACCGTGCTCGGGCTGACGCCGATCCTCGCTCGCCGCGTGATCGGGCAAGACCACGCGCTCGAGCTCGTCTCGAAGCGAATCCAAACGGCGCGGGCCGGCCTGGAGAACCCGAACAAGCCCATCGGGGTGTTCTTGCTGGTGGGACCCTCGGGCGTCGGCAAGACGGAGACGGCACTGGCGATCGCGGAGGCGCTCTACGGAGGCGAGCAGAACGTCATCACGATCAACATGAGCGAGTTCCAGGAGGCGCACACCGTGTCGACTCTCAAGGGGGCGCCTCCCGGCTACGTCGGTTACGGGGAAGGGGGCGTGCTGACGGAAGCCGTTCGGCGCCGCCCTTACAGCGTGGTCCTTCTGGATGAAGTGGAGAAAGCCCATTCGGACGTGCACGAGCTTTTCTTTCAAGTTTTCGACAAGGGCTGGATGGAAGACGGCCAGGGAATCCGCGTCGACTTCAAGAACACGATCATCCTGCTGACGTCCAACGCGGGAAGCGACGTCTTGATGGGCCTGTGCGAGGGGGGCCGCACCGCCCCTCCGGAGGCCGAGCTTCAGGCAGCCATTCGGCCGGCGCTCCTCAACGTGTTCCCGGCGGCGCTCATCGGACGCATGTCGGTCATCCCCTACTACCCCCTGAGCGACGCGATGTTGGGCCGGATCGTGCGTCTGCAGCTCGACCGCATCCAGGCCCGCGTTCGGGAGCGGTACGACGTGCCCTTCGTCTACGACCAGAGCGTCGTGGACCTGGTCACGAGCCGCTGCACGGAGGTGGAGAGCGGGGGACGCATGATTGACGCCGTGCTCACGAACTCGCTGCTGCCTCAACTCAGCCGTGAGCTGCTTCGCCGTAGCCTCGACGGCGTCGCCGTGACCAAGGTCGAGGTCACAACGGCCGACGGACAGTTCTCATTTGCCCTTTAGGGCACCGCCGTGAAC
>JBEKOY010000263.1:0-5039 GCA_049521295.1 Polyangiaceae bacterium
GGCAAGACGGTCGAAGCTGGATTGCTCATCAAGCACGTCCTCGAGCAGAAACCGGGAGCGCGTGTGCTCTACCTGGCGCCCGCCCGTCTCGTACGAAACGTGCGGAGCGAGCTTGATCGCCTAGGTCTGGGGTTCCGCTCCTGGGTCGCGAGCTCTGATCGCGATGCGACGCTCAAGGATCCACGCGTCGTCGCAAGCATCCATCGCGCCGCCTACCAAGGCAGGATCGACGAAGTCATCTCCGCGCCGCCGTGGGACATGATCATCGCGGATGAGTGCCATCACCTCTCCGATTGGGCCCCCGGCGGGGGAAAACCTGTCGCGCAGTTCAAACTAGTTGAGAAGCTTGCCCAGAAACTTGCAGCGGATGGTCGGCTGTTGCTGATGAGCGGAACGCCGCATCAGGGACACCCGGATCGCTTCAAGAATCTCCTCCGACTCCTGCGGCGAGACGGCGAACGGGAAGATGTCCTGGCCGGTCGCGTGATCTACCGGACAAAGGAGGACGTGCAGGACTGGGATGGGCGCCCGCTCTTCCCGAAGCGCCAGGTCAACGCGCCGCTCGTCGTCGACGTCGGCGATGACCATCAGGAATGGTTGGGCCGCATCCTCGATTTCTTCGAGCCTGCAAAAGCGCGATCGCGGGCGCGGGGCTCCCAACGAAGAGCCGCCGGGTGGCGTGCGAGCCAGGCGTTGCAGTGGGCGACATCGAGCGTCCAGGCAGGCCTCGGCTATCTCGTTCGGCAGGCCGTCCGCGCGCGCATCACGCGTGAGAGGCTCCCCATTCTCGACGAGGCCCTCACGGCGATGCGACCTTACCGCATGGGCTCGCACGATGAGCCCCTGAGCTCGTTGTTCGCGCGGATCTCGCGCGAAGTGCAGAAGCAGCTCGAAGACGCAGACGTGGAGGACATCGAGGAGGATGGCGACGACGATCGGTGGAAGCCTGACATCGTCGCGCTGGCGGCGCTCCTCGATGAGGGCGTTGGAATTCTGCGCGGGGCGCCCGACAAGAAGTGGGAGCTCGTCTGGGACCGGGTTCTGAAGCCTGCGGGTCGCGAGAAAGTGGTGCTCTTTGCACAGCCCATCGAGACCGTCACGACTGTCGCGGACTTCATCGAGCGCAAGACGGGAAAGCGCCCCGCAATGATCATCGGAAATCAGTCTGAGGAAGAACGATCGCGAGAGGTGGCAACGTTCTGGGAGCCAAGTGGCCCGCAATTCCTCGTTTCATCCCGAGCGGGCGGCGAAGGCTTGAACCTTCAAGTCGCGCGGCGCTTGGTCCATCTCGACGTTCCGTGGAACCCCATGGAGCTCGAGCAGCGAATCGGTCGCGTTCACCGCTTCAAATCGCGCAAGACGATCTTGGTCGACACCGTCGTCGTGAAGGATAGCCGCGAAGTCGACACCTACGCCTTCGCGCGCCAGAAGCTCCGAGACATCGCGAGCATGCTCGTCCCCGAGGATCGGTTCGAATCGCTCTTCGGTCGCGTCATGGCGCTTGTCCCGCCGGAAGAGTTGCAAGACGTTCTCGCGCAAGGCCCCGTCGGCCCGTTGAGCGACGAGGACCGAAAGAAACTGTCGGAGCTCGTCACCCGCGGCTTCGAGCAGTGGAAGTCATTTCACGAGCGATACTCGTCGCAACAAGGAGAGATCCGGGCCCTCGATCCGGGCGACGCCACCTGGGACGACCTCGCCTCGTTCGCCCGCATCCACCTCCAAGCCGCGCCGGCGGAAGACTTTTCCGCACTTCGCTTCGCATGGGATGCCGGCGAAGTTCGCGATCTTGAGGAGCGCGCCAATGTGCTCCTCGTCGGAGGGAAGGCGTTTGCCTGCGGCGACTACGGTGGCATGCCTGTGACGCGGGCGGACGGCGCTACCGCCGAGCGCCTCGGCACGAACGTCGGACCGATGACTCGAGCTTTGCGCGCCGCTGCTTTTACGGACACGGCGACGGGCGCAGCGCATGTGCGCTGGCCTGAGGAGAGCGCACGACCCGTCGAGGGGGTCTTCGGCGTCGTCATCTTCGTGCGCCAATCGGTCCGCTGGGAAGGCGGCGCGTACGTCGAGCAGGCCACTACGCTCCACTGCTCCGTCGTTGACAGCAAGGGCGACGCCACCCACGTCGCGGGGAAGGATCGCGGGCCGCTGGTGCGCGCACTGCTGGACTCAACGGTTCGCCGGGACCCTCATGACGACGCGACGCTTGTCGAGGCTATAGGTAGCGTTCAAACCGATCAGCTCAATGCGCTACGGCGCCCGTCGGACGAAGATCGCCAACTCGGGGTCGTCCATGCCGTGACCCCGCTGTTCGCCGTGATCGTCGGGTAGGGGCGCCCATGATCGACGGCGCGCGTAAGCTTCCCGCTCACCACATCACGATTCGAGTTCCGTGGCACGATCAGGGATGGAACGGGCGAGTCTGTGCGAAGCCGGTCGACAATACCCACTGCCTGATCTTGCCGAGAGTTGCTGCGACCAAGCGCGACGCCGCGGAGGTCGGCTGCGCTGGCCAGCGTTTCGACGAACTCGACGAGAGCGTGAGGCCTGCCTGCCTCGGAGAGCGCGTGACGTTCATGTCGCAGTTCTCGGCGACGCGGACGATTCAGCATCCGTACGCGGAATGGAGCCCTCTCCACGAGCATTTCGCCGATACGCCGTTCACGTACGAGAGCTTCACCGCCGCGTGCGTGCCCTTCCGTTGGATGCTCCGCGCGAACGTCGAAGGCGACGCTGAGCAGAAGATTCGTGGTATCCGAAACGAGCTCCAACTCGGCTACGAGCCGGAACGAGAGCCAGACCTTCGCGATCGCAAGGGCCGATGTCCACGTCCGCCGTCATGCGAGGATGCCCGTGCACGGAGACAGCCATTCCGCCGCTATCGCATGCGGCACCTTGTGCTCATCCAAGAAGGCCGAGACCTTCTTCGCGATGCCCATGACGGGGCCCGAGATCATGGCCACGCGCTCCAAGTAATGGCGATCCGCGATCCGTTTTTTGATGCTGTCGTCCTTCATCTTGACCGCCTACGCCGCCGCGAGTTCGGGGGTGCTCCGGCTTCCGGTTTCTGGACGTCTGCCCCCAATGTCACCGTACCGCGTAGCGGTCCATGTACTTCCCAGCGGCTCTCTCGAGCACGACGCGATCTTCGGCGCTGACGCTCGCGTCCTGGGCGGCCAGTGTGACGGCCTGACTGACCCCGAAGGCGCTCGTGTGCGGCTCCCGGCCGTACGCGGAGAGTAGAATCGGCAGAAGCTTTTGCGGCAAGCGCGCGTCACGCAGGATCTGGCTCAACACCGCGGGCACGTGGTCGACGGCGTGGTGTGCCAAACGCTCGAGCACGTGAGCGGCCCGACGGACTCTCGAGGGCAGCTCGCGTAAACCCTTGGCGAGTTGCTCTTGCAACCCGCGCATGTCGATGTGCCGGTGCGCGCGCCGGACGATCGCCGTGCTTTCGGCGACCACCATACCGTTCGAGCAAACGAGTCGGGTCAAATGCAAGGCCACGACCAGGCTCGCGTAGCCTACGTCCGAATTTCGGACGAGCAAACCACCGACGACATCGCCGACGCGTGCCGGGCCGCCCACGTGGAACGGGGCGCCGACCTGAACAACGTAACTCGTCGTGCGGTCGGTCTGGCTCGCGCGGAGGATCTTGGGGTCCCCGTGACGTAGCTCGTCGAGAATGGCCTGGGCGACGAGGGCGTCCGGGACCGTCGTATATGTAGGCGAGACGAAGCCCCGCAAGACGCCGAAGCTCCCATCGTCGCCGAGCGAGCAATCGGTTTTGACTCGGACGACGCCCGTGTCGCGCTCGAGCCGGCGGTTGATTTCGCCCGCGCGGAGTTTGGGGTCGATGCCGTCGAACCACCGGTTCCACCGGACGCCCAACCGCGACGCGAGTTGCTGCTTGGCCCATGGCGTGAGCGTGAACGCACCTTGATGAGGGACGTTGATCGTCCCCGCTTCGGTCATCGCGAGATCGCTCATCGGCACGTCGACGTCGGGTAGCAACGACGCGGCGCGTAAGTCGAACTCGGTGACGAGCTCGGAAAGGGTCTCTTTCGGCTCGGGGAGCCTGAGGCTGTCGAAGAAGCCCCTGCGGGCGCTTGGTTCGACGAAGACTGCTGGACCGTGGTGGCCGTTCGTTGGGTGCGGGTTCATGACCCCGCTACCGGCGAGCAGGCCTGCGATCAAACCGGTTCGGTCGATTTCTTGGCTACGGGGGCCACGGGCGGACGAATCCTCATCGCCGAGGATCACGCCATCCCACTCCAGCCGCTGCGCGGCGGTAGTGCGGATATGACTCCTCATGGCAAACGCGCGCGTCGCCCCTCCGGGCCGGTGAATCCCGCGATGCGGACCTGGCTGGTGACGCCCGACAAGTTTCTCGCGCCCGACCAGGTCGCGACGTTGCGCGCGAGCGTCGAGGCGTCCCGGAACGAGGGAGTCCGCGAAGGGGAGTGGATGGCCATCCGCAACGCGGTCATGGTCGAGCTGCTTCTCGGCACGGGACTGCGGGTCTCGGAGTTGTGCGCCCTTCGCAAAGGCGACCTGTATCTTTTAGACGGGCGCGCCGACGTGCTCGTGCGCCGGGGCAAAGGCGGCAAGGCCCGAATGGTCGCGATCTCGGAGCGCCTCGCCGCGTATCTGCGCGGTTACCTCGACGGGCTCAAGCCTGACGGACCGCTCTTCGTGAGCGCGCGTGGGGGGCACCTGACACGCTCCGGCGCGCATCGCGTGTGGAAAGCCGCCCTCGAGCGCGCCGAGCTGCCGACACGCTGGGGTGTTCATGCGACTCGGCACTCGTATGCCGTCGAGGTGTACCGCCGCACGCGCGATCTCCGTCTCACGCAGAGGTTGCTCGGACACGCCTACGTCGCGACGACCACAGTGTACGCCAACTTACTCGACGAGGATGTGCGACGCGGGGTCGAGCAGGTATGGGCTTGAGGGCAACCCCGGCGACCGCGCTCGCGTCAGCAACCTCAACCCAGCGCGAGTAAGCGATCTACGATGGCAATCGTCGTCCCCAACCG
>JBEKOY010000264.1:0-4245 GCA_049521295.1 Polyangiaceae bacterium
GTGGCCAGTCGCGCTCGACCGGATCGGCGGGCCGATCAGGGAGCGACGCACATCGATTGGGGAGCCATGAACACGCAGCATTCCCAGCCGCCGTTGAACGGCGTGCAGACCTCTGGGCCCTTGCACCAACGGCTCACGCCGGGGATCGCGGGGGGTCCTGGATAGCCCGCGTCGAGGGGCCCCGCGTCAGCAACACACAGAACGGTGTAATTCAGTTCGTTTCCCGACGGAGCGTCGTCGTTCGCGGGGGCTGTGTCCACCATCTCGGGGCAGCCGCCAACGACGCACACTCCGCCTTGGCAGCACGGTGGGTTGTCGAACTCCTCGGGGCAGCCACAGTCCACGCCCTCCACGGCGCCTGAGCCAATCGGAGTTTTCGCGACATCGGTGTTGAACTGGGCGAGGGCCCCGACGTTGATCGTCGACTCGCCGCAGACGCACTCGGCGCCACAATAATTACCCGCGGATACCCTCGCGCAGTCCGTGTCGACGGTGCACGACTGATCGTAGTTGGACGCGAGAATCGTGCAGGCCGCAGCATCGAATGCGCCGGTCGGCGAGCTCGCATCGCTGCTGCTCATTGAGGTCGACGCGTCGACCGCGGAGACGGTCGCCGAGGTTCCGGTGGCTGTGCCAGAGGAACGGCTCGCGCTGCTGGCTGTCGAAGTGCCGCACGCGGACGTGACCGAACACGGCTCATTCGAGGTTTGGGGGCTCCCCGTGGTGCTCCCACCGCATGCACCGAGCGCCAAGGTGATCGAAAGCGCCCGCGTCAGCCCCTTGACCCCGCGCGATCGCATGGGACCCCCGAACGCAACTGCCGTGCCGATCCGGACCCCGAGGATCGCAGCGATCTTCATACGCCTAGTGTGCCGCATTGCGCCTCATCGCGATCGGGCTGTCGCTCCTTTCAACGTGCGCAAACTTCAGCGGCAAAGCGATCGGTGGCCGCGGACCCGTGAATCGGGAAGACTCGATCTCCGTGGCGGTTACGGAGACCTTCTTCGCCGTCGAGGTCGAGGACATGCAGCGGGCCATCGCGTTTTACCAAAGCGCGCTCGGCGCCACGGTGATGTTCTCGTCGGCGGGTTGGTCATCGCTGCGTATCGCGGGCGTGCGCGTCGGCCTCGCTCTGAGTTCCGAGCGCATGGCGAGTACCGTGGGCTTGCACTTCGCGGTCAGCGACCTTGCGATAGCGCGCGCCGAGGTGGAACGCGCGGGCGGCTGCATCGTCTCGTCCGCGGTCGAGGTCGCGCCCGGTGTGGTCATCGTCCGATGTGACGACACCGAGGGCAACACCTTCACGCTGACGCCGAGTCAGCATTCGTCCAATCGGGATGGATAGGCATCCAATCCCATCGTAGTCCTCGCGCGCGAGTCGAGCACGGCGACCAGCATGGGCAATGACGGTGACGAGTCGATCGGGTGGGCGTGGCCCGATCGTCGTGAACACGTAGCGCGAGCTGCGCGTCGCCTTCGACGAGCTCGACCACTGAACGTTCATTAAGCACGGGCGTCGCGCGCGCACCTGATCGAGCGGAACCGAGCTACTACGACAGCCGCATCAAGGAGCCGCCATGACCACCCATTCGAAGAAAAACGCACTCACTCGGGAGACCCTCCTCGCGCTCCTCACCGACGCCGAGGTGGCTAAAGTCAGTATGGCCGAGGATGCACCGCGTCTCATCGAGGGCGACGAGTACGTCGACCTGGCGGACCCCGCCGCGGGTGTGCAGCAGGTGCAGGCGACGCCGCGAACTCCGCCGGGCGACGCCCTTCCGCGGAGCGCCGTATCGGACGCGACCTGGGCGAAGATCGTTCGGGCCGTGGCGAGCTGAAGGTCGGGCGCCCTCCCGACCGCGTCACCGTGCATGCAGTTCGTGACGTCACCGGGACACGCCATGTGCACCGTTTGCAAATGCCCATCGGCATCCTCGATGCGTCCCGAACGTCTGCGCTTTAGCGCTCCGGCGTGTCGGGACGGACTTGCGAACGATCCCCGGCGGAACGCGCCCCGCGAGGCTAAGGGGTAGACGACGTCGGCGCGCGGATGGCGCTCACAGTCGACAACGCGGGCGCTCGTGGCGAATGCGATGCGCTTGCGGACGGAATGGATGCATCACGACCCGGTGCATCACGAACGGCCGGTGCGGACGTGCTGTTCGACGCGACGTTCGCGGGGCTTTGCACGTTCGCGTGGACGGGCTCGACACGCCGGCGTCTGCCGCGTGAGGCCTTGGCGGCGACGCTCTTGAAGTGACTGAGATGGTTACGCAGCGTCGACGGAGTCACGTGCAGTCCCTTCTCCGCGAGCATCGCCGCGATGTCGCTCCACTCGTAACCCTTCGATCGCATCGCATAGAGATCGGACGCCATCATCTCGATGGCTTTCCCGTATCGAACTTTCGTCTCTGTACGGGGTAGGGCTTTGCGGAAGCGCTCTTGCAGCTCGGCGACATCCGATACGTCGATGGTCTTGGCATCCATGCGGTGACCGTCTCCTTTCTCGTGGCGCGGACGTTCACGCGTCACCCGTTCGCGCGCAGTCGCGCGGCCAGGGACACGATGGCTCAGGCGTGTGCGTCGACGGAGAGTGCGATGCGCGCGAGGAGCGCGCCGCTCTGTCCCTACTGGTAATATGCGCAGGTCATGTCGTCAATGGCGTCCACGTCATCTGCGATGATCACACCCATCGATCGCGCGAGGCATCAACCGAATGCTGCCTGTTCCTACCGACGGTGTTCGAGCGCTTTGCATGACGCATGGATGATGTGCACGGTGAATCCATGGCGCATGCGTCGGTGATGGGGAGGAGCGCGCACGACCAACGCAGCGATGACGAGAGTCGTGAAAATGCCGAACAGAGGTGAGGCGAAACCCGGAGCAAAGCGGAGGGCAAGATAAAGGATTGGATCCACGCGTGAGTTAAGATGGCAGAATTATTTAGGAAAGTATGGATCCACGGGCATAGGGCGTGGATCCACGACATCGATAACCTATTGACCGCATTAGCGAAAACGTAGATCCACTCGTGAGCGACCTGGACGATCTCCCTATTTTCAGGCCTCGGATGGGCCGAGGGCCAAAACGGGCGCCTCGCGGCGAAAGAAGCTCGTTTCGCGGCGCACTTTTGTCGAAGATTGCGCGGAGCGCCCGCACGGCGCAGCGGCGAGTCGCGCGCTCGCGCGTCGCCGTGCCGCGACCGGATGCGAGTGCGCGCCGGGCGGTCGTCAAGGTGCACGTCGCGCGCCTGGGTGCCGGCGGCGCGAAGGCGGCGGCGTTGCACCTGCGGTACATCGAGCGCGCCGGTGTTGAGAAGGACGGCTCCAAGGGCGTGGCGTACGCGGCCGACGGGCCGGCTCGCGTCGAGACCTTTGAGCAGCCGCGTGCCGGGGAGCGCCACCAATTTCGGTTCATCCTGTCCCCGGAAGACGCCGCGGAGCTCGATCTCACCGCGTACGTCCGGCGCTTCATGGCTCGGGTCGAGCACGATCTCGATCGCAAGCTCGAGTGGTTGGCCGTCAATCACTTCGACACCGACCACCCCCACGCGCACCTCGTGATCCGCGGCGTCGACCGAAGCGGTCGCGAGCTCCGGCTCGACCGCGGGTACATCTCGAACGGCTTGCGCCGCACCGCGCAGGAGATCGCGACCGAGGAGCTCGGGCCGCGGCACGACCTCGATATCCAGCGGGCCTATGCCCGGGAGGTCGCCCAAGAGCGGTTCACGTCGCTCGATCGCGAGTTGGAGCGGCGCGCGGTCGACAACTGCATCGAGGTTCGGTCTCGGCAGCGGCCCGGGCGGATCGACGACTCGACCCTGGTCGCGCGGCTCGAGCACCTCGAGGCGATGCGCCTCGCGGAGCGCGTCTCAGGTTCGACGTGGTCGCTCCAGCCGGGATGGCAAGCCGAGCTTCGCGCACTGGGCTCGCGCGGCGACATCCTGAAGCAAATTCACGCTGCCGTGCGCGGCGACCCTGCCCGATACCGGATCTCGAGCCTGGCGTCGCCGGGGCCGCCGGCGTCGTGTCCGGGCGTGTCGCGCGCAAAGGTCTGTCCGACGAGCTCAAGGGACGGCTGTACGCCGTCATCGAGACGCCGACGGGCCACGCGCTCCACGTCCCGCTCGACCCGCGGTCCGCCGCGGATCTCCGTCCGGGCGACATCGTGTCCGTGACGAGTCAACCGGAGCGGGCCATCCGGCCGGTCGACCGGCATATCGCCCTTGTGGCCCGCGCGCGCGGC
>JBEKOY010000265.1:0-4239 GCA_049521295.1 Polyangiaceae bacterium
GCGCGTGCTTCCACGCGCGCTGCACTACCCAGGACATCGAACGTTGAAGTCGCTGCGCTTCCTTTTGAATTTCCTCAAGCATCGCTTCGGGGAAATAAAGACTTTGCTTGCGCTTGTCGCTCTTCGAGACGTCCGGACCGCTCTTGTGCTCTTGGTCGGCCATGGCTGTCGTCCATTGTTGCACGCCCGAGCTGCCCGCGTCGAGGCCCAGCGATGGAAGCCTCCCCGGGGGGCTTGCAGCGGGGGCGTCCCCTGCCCGCCAACCGCATCGGCATAGGGCGTCTTTTATTCGTCGAGATGCCGTTTTTCGCGGATATTCCGGGATGAGCAGTCACGTCGATGTTATCGTGAGGGCTCTCGCGCGAGGGCCATTCCGGGTGCTGAGGGAGGCGTTCGGCATGAAGTTCGGTCGGGTAATTCTCGCGGTCGCGGGCGTGCTCGGCGCCGAAGGCTGCCACTTCTACGTCGACGAACCAGCGCCGCCCGCTCCCGCTTACGAGCAGCGTGCGGCCGTCGTGCCCGCGCCGAGTCGCAAACCGCCTCCGCCCCCTCCTCCTCCCGCTCAACCTTGGCCCCATCAGCCGGCTCAGCCTTACGCAAATCGGGCCACACGAAGCGCACTAAGAGCTTCGGCGTCCGAGCCTTCAACGGCGGGCGGGTGCCTCGATACGGGAACGTTCCTCGTGCCCGACTGCGAGATGATTCGCGCTCCACTCCCGAGCTGCGCGGCTCAAACAAGCCCTCGAACGCGGTGCGCAGGGTTCCAAGCGTACTTCGATCCGAAGGTCGCCGCGTCCGCCGTCTCGTGCTTGGCCTCGCTGACGCGCAGGCAACTGTGCGACTCGAGCCAAGCCGACGCGTGCGCGAAGATCGCCCTCGCAGAGGCGTGCCTGGATCCGTCCGTCGTTCAGCTCTGCCAGATCGCGCAGACGCCGTGCAACACGACGGAGAGCGTCTGCTCGGCGCTTCTCTCTGGCCTGAACGACCGGGGGCAAGAGACCGTTGCGCAGTGCGTCGCCCAGGGGTGTGCGGGAGGACTGGATGGCTGCTTGCAGTCGCTCACAGCCGGCCCCTGACCGCGAAAAGCGTCAGGGAACGAATTGCAGCGAGCAACCGGTCGACGTGGACATGAAGTAAATGAGCGAGAGCGCGACCGCAAGCGTGAGCGCACCCAGGCCAACCAACTTCGGCCCGGTCCACCGCTTGTCGTCTTCGTCGAACTGCTTTTGCGCGATCTCTTCGGCGGTGGACATGTCGGATGGTGGTACCTACGCCGTGAGACGCCCATTTTCAAGGGCGCTGGGGTGGATGCGCCGGCGATTGGGGGCGTGACAGCTCGTTTCGATCGCATCGATTGAAGGAGACGAGGCGGCGCGCCGAGTTAGATTGGTCTTCGTTAGATGTCCGGAGGCGCGACACCGCCGATGACGCGCTCGAAGGTGGGTCTGGTCCTCGCGGGAGGGGCTGCACGGGGCGCTTACGAAGTGGGGGTCGTACAATACGTCCTGGACGAAATTGCGCGAGCTCTCGGACGACCGACGCCGATCGACGTTCTGTCGGGCACATCAGCCGGGAGCATCAATGCCGTCATGCTGGCGGCATACGCGAGCGAGCCGATCCAGCGTGCGTCGATGCTGGTGCGGCGGTGGACAAGCCTTCGGATCGAGCAAGTCGTCCGGCCTTCCCCCCGCGAGCTCTTGCACCTTGCCACTCGGTTGTTTGGAAGAGCCGGGCGGCGTGAAACGGAGGGAACGCGGCGCGGAGGCATTCTCGATCCAAGGGGCATCGAACGAATCGTCATCGATTCCGTGCCTTTCGCTGCCATTGCCGAAAATATGCGGCAAGGACTCCTCTCGGCGCTGTCCATCTCCACGACCCACGTGGCGAGCGGCCGTACAGTCGTCTTCGTTCAGCGACGCGAAGGCGGACTGCCTGGCTGGGGGAGCGATCCGACGATGGTCGCGCGCGCGGCCGTCATACGCGCCGAGCATGCTCTGGCGTCCGCGGCCGTCCCCTTGCTGTTCCCGGCGGTAGCCATCGACGGGCAGTTCTACTGCGACGGCGGCCTCCGGCAGAACGTGCCGTTGTCCCCGGCGCGAAGGCTCGGAGCCGACGGGCTCATCGTCATCAATCCTCGTTTCATCCGGGACGAAACCCCCTCGGCGGAATTGGCCCAGGCGCGAGAGCAAGACTACCCCGACCCGCTCTTCGTCGTGGGCAAGGCAATGAACGCACTGCTGCTCGATCGGATCGAGAACGACATCAATCGGCTTCGAAAGCTCAACTCCGTGCTCGAGGCCGGTACCCGGCGGTTCGGACCCGGCTTCAACGATGCACTCAACGACGAGCTTGCGCTCGGCGGGCACAGCCCCGTGAAACCGCTCGACGTCGTCTACCTCCGAGCGTCCGAGGACATCGGGGTGCTCGCTGCCGAATACGTGCGTTCCCCCGAGTTCGCGAAACGATCACGAACCATGATCGGTCGCGTTCTTCGGCACGTCGGCGAGGGCGAGAAGGAGGCGGACTTGTTGACCTACGTCCTCTTCGACGGGGAGTTTGCAGGGCGGCTCATCGAAATGGGCCGCAGCGACGCGCGGGCGCGTCACGACGAGCTCGTGAACTTCTTCGCGCGGCGAATGGGCTCGGCATGACACCCGATCGCCCGGCGGGCGGTTGCACTTCGCCGCAACGGCCGCTCGCGCTCATGAACCCGCGTCGCGACCGATCGGCGCGGGCGACGAACCGGCTTTCAGGATTCGCGTCGGATCGCCGAGAAACTCGAAATGCATCGTGTCGCGGAGGACGTCGTGACCCAGCCAGTAGAAGCCGTAGCGTTCGAACGCGTGGACCCAGCATTCCGGCATAGCCATGCGATCGTACTCGGACTTCGCGTGGCGCTTGCAGGCCGGGGCGTCGTTCCAAGGGCTCACACACCCACAACACGTGTTGACCGAGGGATCGACGTCGATGGCGATGCCGTACGCGTGATTGGTCACTTCGCCGCCACGGTAGGTGTTTCTAGAGCGAATGCCGGCGAGTGCGTGCGGGGTGTAGGGGTGGTCGACGCACGCCTGTGAAATCTCGACCTCGACGCACTTGAGCGCGGGGACCACTTTACGATGCATGCGGATGGGCAGACCCATGAACGTGGTGGCCACGACAGCGGCGGTCGCCGGCTGGGCATCGGGGCCAGGCCGGCCAAATCCCTTGAAATAGCCATACTGGTCGGTTCGGTATTGGATCGCCCGATCCAAGCCCGCTTTGCCGGCCTTGAGAAAGTTCCCGCGCACGAGAAAGTCCAGGGGCGCCTGCTCGTTGCACGCGCTCACCGGTGCGGCCGACGACGCCGGTGCGGCGTCGACGACGACATCGGCATCTGCGGGCTCCACGGCGACCACCGCGGCCATGGCGGCGTCGGGCGAAGCCTCGCCGTCGAACGCCGGTGCTTGGGCATCGACGAATGGTGAGACGGGGGAAGATGCATTCGAAGGGACCGCGGCGTCAGGTGCCAACGCGCCACATGCGGAGCCGGTGAGCGTCACGATCCCCAGTGCAAGTACTCTCATTTGGCCGGCCCACGCTAACGAAGCAGCCGTCGTTGCGCACGACCGACGTCACCCGTCCTTCGCGAATCGGATGAGGCCTGCCGATTCTGGACCACCGCGGATCGGCAGAATCGCTCTATGCTGTCGGCGGCATGGCGCGACAGTTTTGGTTGATCAAGAGCGAGCCGTTCAAATATCCCTTCGAGCGTCTCGTCGCCGACGGCCGTACCCGCTGGGACGGGGTTCGAAGTTTCGAGGCACGAAACCACCTCCGCGCGATGAACGTGGGAGACATGTGTCTCTTCTACCATTCGAACGAAGGAAAGGCGGTCGTCGGCCTAGCAAGAGTGTCCCGCACGGCATACCCAGACCCGACCAGCGTGGACGGGGAGTGGAGCGCCGTCGATATCGAGCCGGTGCGTGCGTTGGGCCGGCCTGTGTCGCTCGATGAGATGCGCCGGAACGCGGTCATCGGCAAAATGACGATGATGCGCCGACCCCGGCTCTCGGTCGTTCCCGTGACGAAAAGCGAATTCGACGCAGTGGTCGCGCTCTCGCGTGCGAAGGCACCCACCTGATGGTGCGAGCTCGGCCGATCGATCCGCTCCACGGCGCCGCCGCGAACGGGGCCGTGCGCGTCCCCGTCGTCGAGGAGGAACCGCCAGCGCGGCAGGCCGCGATGGGCTCGCGGCGC
>JBEKOY010000266.1:0-4203 GCA_049521295.1 Polyangiaceae bacterium
TTCGTCGCGATCTCCTCGATCCGTCTGGTGTCGATGTGCATCCTTCGGCTAGATCACATGGCATCTCTTTCCATTGTGTTTCCATACACTTTCCATTCCATTATTTTCGGACGCCGCCTCAGTGCGTATCCATTAGGACATGGCGCAGATGCCACTCCGACAGGATGATCACGTGATCGAGGCACTCGCGACGGACGCTCCCCAGAAATCGCTCGCAGACTGCGTTCATTAACGGCGCCCGCACGGCGGTCCGCACGACACGGGCACCGGCACCTGCGGCGACGCGGTCGAAGCCCGCGCCGAACTTGTCATCGCGATCTCGGATGATGAACTGCGGACCGCACCCGAACGGCGTCGCGTTGCGAATCCGCTGCGCGGTCCACGCCTGCGTGGGAGCGCGCGTCACCGACACCTGCACGACGCGCTTGGCGTTCACGTCGACGATGAAGAACGCGTAGATGGGACGGAACCAGATGTCGTAGATGTGAAGGAAGTCGCACGCCCACACGGTGTGGTTTCGCAGGAAGGTCCGCCAGCGTTGTCCCGGGCGCGGCGCGACGGGCCCCGCGGCGCCTCGCATGTACCGTTGCACCGTGCGCTTCGCGATGCCGACGCCGAGCTTCAAGAGCTCGCCTCGAATCCGCTCGGCTCCCCAGAGCCGGTTCTCGGTCGCCATGCGGCGGATGAGCGTTACGACGTCGGGCGCGAGACGCGGTTCGCGCGGACCGGCCCGGCGGGACTTCCGCCGCCAGAACAATCGGAACCCCTCCCGGTGCCATCGCAGGACGGTCTCAGGCTTGAGCACGAGCAGGGCCTGGCGCCACTGGGAAAGAAAGCTCGCCAGGAGCACGATCAGGCCTCGCTCGTGGGTGCGCAGAACAGGGCGTTTGACCGCGCGCGAGGCGACGATGAGCTGCTGGCGAAGAAGCACGTTCTCGGCGACCAGCTCGGCCCGGGAGCGGGTGAGATCGGCGATGAAGCCGCTCGCGACGCCAGAGGGCCGGCATGCGTCGCCAAGCCCCCTCATCGCCCGGGCTGCCACGCCGGCGAGCATTGCCCGAAGCCGAGAGCCAGACGAGCAAGGCACCGCGCGATCCGAGCCGATCCGACGCCGATCATCAAGGCTTGTTCCGACGAGAATCCTGAGCGATCGTGCGGCGGAGGAGGGAAGTAGCCAGGACAGCCATCGGCCGCATGGCGCTTTCCGACGTTCGGCAAGCCACATTCGTAGCGTCCTCGAAGAGGCTGCGGCCAAGGGTCTGCTGCGCAAGACCGCGTCCGACCTGCGCGGCGTGCTTCACCGGTCTTTCGGGCCTTCGCCGCTCCGGTCTACGTGCCCGGTGGCTGATTGGTCAGTCTCGCGATCTCCAAGAAATCGCCTGCTTCGCGGTACCAGATCCAGAGGTTGAGGCCGCGCACCTGCCGCACGTGCACCAGCGTCACCACTCCGCGCGCATCGGCCGGCTCCAGGATCGTCATCGCGTCGCCATGCCCCGGTAACGTCTCGGACGTGCACAGTGCGACAATCGTCGCAGCGATCGCACGCGACTCCGGCGAGTGCTTAATGATACCGAGCGCGGTGCGACGAGCGAGAAACCGCGGGCTCAGTCGAGGCGTTCGGGCCACGCGCCGGTCTCTACCCAGTGCTGAAGCTCGTCCGCCGTCAGCTCGACACCCTCACCGCGGTCGAGCTCTGCCAGTCCGGCGCGAATTTCCGCCTCGTCATCGGCCGAGGGGCTGACGAGCTCAGGATTCGGTCGCGCGCGGGGAGCCATCGCCCAAAGGTAGCACGCTACGCGGAGTGAGCGACTCTGTCGATCCGCCGCCCGGCATTGGAGACGGGTCAGCCATCGTCGAGCATCTGCAGCACTGTCCTGGCTCCTTGGGCTGTCCGGCGGCTTCGCGGGCGCATGTGGAAGTCGAGCTAATTAATTAGATCGCGTCGGCTCCGCGCGGTTGGCTCTTGTTGCGGGGTCGATCGCCCGTCGCGCGCGTGCCCGCGGCGAGCAACTCGTGAGGGCTGCCGGACCGTCGCAGGCGTAGCTGCAAAGGCCCACGGGCCCCGCGCCGCCAACGCGAATGGCCCCTGTTACGACGGGGCATGATGCGACTGGTCCTGGTCGCGCTTCACCGCCGTTTCCGCAGCAGCCGTCGCTGTGAGCTCCGCGTCGTCGCCGATGGTCTCGTACGGCAAGTCGTCAAGAAAGCGGCGGCCGCCGGAAAACTGTTCGGCGACATGCTCCACGAACTGCTTGTAGCGGCCTTCGGCGTTCGCTCGCGCCGCCTTCTTGCTGTCTTCGGGGATGTTTGGCGTGTGCGCAAACCAGACGCGTAGGAAGACCGCAAACGCTTCCGACAGAAACTCGAGGTCGCGCTGGCTGCGAGCTACCGCGCGACCGAGTCGGTCCAGGCGTCGCAGGACGAGCGTGGCGTCGCTTGTGCCATCGAGGTACTGCCGGACGGCGGCTAGGACGACGGCGCTCACGGTCGAATCCGTCGCCGCACAGAATCGGTCAAGACGCTTGGAGACTTCCACGTCCACATAGGGTTGCAGCCGCACGCGGCCACGTCGCACGAGTTTGGTCATCAGGAAGCTCCTTCTTGGCGGCGGAAAGCTCGCAATGGGCCGGCCCAGGGCCGCCGATCGGCGACCAATCGATAAACTCCGCAGCGTCGTACTCGGTCGACACCCGGAGCCCAGCACGAGACGGCACCAGCAGAGACAAGAAGTGGTACCGCACGCATGGGCCCTCCGCGGCGGTCGAAAACGCCCGCCTCTCCGCCCGAACACCACTCGCCAGAAAGCCCGGGCGGTTGGAACGGACAGCCAATATGAGTCCCATACTCGCTTCCGTCAAATGCGATATCAACGTTCACTCCGAGCCAATCACCGGCGGGGTTGGCCACGACGCGATGCACAGCGATCCACCCGCGGACGACGGTCAAAGCGACTAGCCGAGGTAGGTGGTCAATTACTGACCATGGGTCAAGTCAAACCCGCCTTTCGAGGGATGTTGCGCCGCTTTTAACAAGTATAACAGCAACTTATCATACTCATGGGCATGATAAGCATATGGCACGATCTTTGCGGTTGACGCGACGGGTGCACTGATCAAATGGTTAGAAGCGTCGTTCTGCCTGACTCCCGATCGGGCACCACGGCACCGGATGGTGCCCGTTGGTCGGAAGAAACCCCCATGAATAACCACGAATATCCGACTCCCACGTTTCCGTTGGAATCCTCAATCATCATGGTCAAAGGCGGGCGCCTCGAGGCCGAGGATGGTTCCCAGTCGCTCGCCATCCATGACGAACTCAAGATCGTGGGACGTGCCCGCGATAGCGCCCTGCGCGTCAACCACGAGACGGTCAGTCTGGTGCACGCCGAATTGCAGGCCACGCCCAAAGGGGTGCGCCTTAAGGATCGGCGGTCACGCAACGGCACCTTCGTTTCGCACCGAGGCGACGAGACGCAGATCGAAGAGGTGTACTTGGTTCGACCGTGTGGGGTCCGCTTCGCTGCCAAGCGGTTTCGCTTCGTTCCGGAACTGCCGGAGTCCGTTGTCGTTTGTACGGAAACGCGGTTCAGAGGCCTGCTTGGTACGACGCCCGAGATGCAGGACCTTTTCTCCCGGATCGAGCGCCACGCGTGGGGTTCTCTGTCGATCTTCATTGGCGGAGAGACCGGCACGGGAAAGGAGCGCGTGGCTCGCGCCATTCACGAAGCAAGTTCGAGGTCTCGCAAACCGTTCGTGGCCATCAACTGCGCAGCCGTATCGCCCAACTGCCTCGAGAGCGAACTATTCGGACATGTTCGAGGCGCGTTCACGGGGGCGGACCGAAATCATCCGGGTGTCTTTGTCGAGGCGGACGGTGGAACTCTGTTCTTCGACGAGGTCGCTGAAATGAGCCGCGACATGCAAGTGAAATTGCTCCGCGTTCTCCAAGAGCATGAGGTCCGGCCCGTCGGTGGCACCCCGCGCAAAGTGGACGTCCGAACTCTCTTCGCGACCCACGTCGATCTTGCGGCGGCCGTGAACCAACGCCTGTTTCGACACGACTTGTACCACCGCATCACCCAGGCGCGGGAAATGCCCCGGCCCTTGTTGAATTTCGCGTAGTCGCGGCGGAGTGATGAATTCCTTACGCGACCTTCTTCTCGGTGGCCATCGCAACGTTGGTCTTGCGCAGGGCTGCGATGAG
>JBEKOY010000267.1:0-4195 GCA_049521295.1 Polyangiaceae bacterium
GCGGAGCTGGCTTCGGCATGTACTTCGCGACCGTGTCCTTGTCGACGGCATGACCGAGCTTCGCCAGCTCGCTGGCGATTCTCCGGCGGCTCCAAAGCGGATTCTCTCGCGACATCTGCTCGATGAGGCTCACCAGCTCCGGCGCCAGGGGCGGCGGACCCACGGGGCGAGACCTCCACGCCCACCACTGAGCGAAGCCCCGCCGATGCTAAGCGATCACGGTCGCCGGTCGGACGATCGTGAGACACTCCACCAACCGCGACCACCCACGGGCGACCATGACCCAAAAACGCGCGGTCGATCGGCCGGCGCCGCGGCCGAGGAGTTGCCCGACGAAGAATCGCGAGTTGCTGGCGGAGCACGAGGTTCTCCGCAACGAGGCTCGAACGTGGCCGCAATGCGGAGCGCAGCGTGCCGATAAAGGCTTGCAGGACGGCGAGCATCGCGGCGAGGTTCGCGCCGCGGTCCCTGTCACCCGCGAATCGCTGCGGACGACGCAGTATGCTGGGCGTTGGCCCCTGGTGCGCTGCGTCCCAAGGAATCCTGCGCAAATGCATTTTTCGTCACCACACCGACGGCGCCGGGGATGCGAAGAGCCTCACGACATCCGCAGGGGACCGCAGGGCGAGCTTGCGCATCGCCATGGCCCGGCTCACAGAAACGGAAGACGGTGAGACGCCGAGGCAGTAGGCGATGAGCTTTATGGAATGGCCCATCGCCACATAGGCGAGCACCTGGCGCTCGCGGAGCGTGAGGGCGCGAGGGTCTTTCACCTCGGGGTCATTCTTGCGGGCGACCAAGAAGCGCCGTCCGTCGCTGTCAAACTGATCGACGAGCGACCAGCGGCCCGCGACGAGCCCTTGCCACAGGTCGAGGGCCTCGTCTTCGTTCGACCGGGCCTTGCTTCGAGCTCGGTCGATGGCCTTTGCGGCCTGCCGAAGTGATTCTCGCGCGCGCGGGCTTTGTGCTGGCAGTTCGGCATGCGCGATCGACCCCGATGGCGAAAGGACAGCGTCGGCGCTGCCGGCCACGTCATCTTTCTGGCCAGGCAGGGCCCGACGTAGTCGGGCCCCGGCGCTGACGTGCGCTGCGATACGGCTCCATGTCGCAGCCTCTCGACGTGTGGGGCGGCGCAGATCGGGCGTAGGAACGTGGAAGACGATTGCGTGACCGCTCGGATCGCGCGCGATGATTCCCGCGACGTCTCTGATTCCCAAGGGATGCATGTACTCGACGAATGGAGGCCAAGACGTCGCTTCGGCCGAGGTCATTTTCAGAATCTCGGTCACTGTGCCAACGTGCGACATGACCGAGTTGAGCCTATGAAAAACCGCCGGAAATTGGAGACACATACGCATCATCGCCGAGAAGATCTTCTCGTTCGAATATCGGGTCGCGAGTGGCATCCAATCGGGCGCAATACCTGGCTCGTAGAGCGCAACCCCGATTCCAAAGCCGCGATTCATCCTGGGTGCCGCCTGGCTGGAGAGCCTTCCAAGCCAACCGCAAATGTCCGACTCGCAGTCGTAGGCCGCCTCGACGATAGAGATCGCGTCCGTCTTCACGCTGAGCTCCCGGGAGCGAAGCCGCTCTCCCGGGTCACGCTACGGGCTTTCCAGCCATTAACCAATAGTCATTTCTTTGCACGAGTACCGCAGAAACAAACGCGGGAACAAACAGCTTTGGGGACGGAGACGTGCCGCGTGTTTGTGGACGAGAAGACCGTGAGGGCGCTCGATAGCCGGTTCGACCGAGGCGGTGATGAGGTTCGATCGGTCACGAGCGGTTCCCCCGGGTGTACACGCACGCCTGAATGAGAAAGTCAGCGGCCTGCTCGATGGGCAGCGCCCCGCGCTGCCGAATCCACGTCGAGAGGTCACTGCCGTCGAGGAACTCCATGACCATGTACGGAGCGCCCGTTTTCGAGGGTGCCCACATCGAAGACGCGGGCGACCTGCTCGCTCTTGATCTTCACGGCGGCTCGCGCTTCCCGGGCGAAGCGCGCTACGGCCTCGGGTGGCCCAACAAGGAGCGGCGATCAAATCAGCTTGCCGCGAGGTCGCATGAGCCATGGCGACGGTTTTTCGGACACCACGGGGGCCGAGGCAGCCCCAGAAGCCGCTGGTCTTACTGCGCATCTTACTGCGGGTCGCAGTAAGCGACGTCAGAAATCCTCAATGATTTCAGCACGCCCGGCAGGACTCGAACCTGCGACCCGCGGCTTAGTTTAGAAGGCCTTGAAAGATGGGTGCAGGAGAGTGCAAGAGAGTGCACCACGCCCAATTTCGGCGCAAAACGGGCCGTCCAGAGTGCACCAGAGTGCACCATCGGTGCATATTCTCTCGTCCGCAGTAAGCGCGTCGGCGTGCCCGCAGTAAGAATCGAGCAGGCGATTTGTGCATCCCCCGCGGCGGCGTCGAGTGGCCTTTGACCCCGGTGCTCCGACGGCCGAAGCAGGCAGCGAGAGCGCCCTCGACGACGTTGGTGAGGGGAGGCATGCTTGGAGCATGGCCAACAAGGTCGACCACATGTTTGAGGAGGCGCTGGCGCTCTCAGCGGAGGAGCGAGCCACGCTTGCGGCCAAGCTGCTCGCGAGCTTGCCGAGCCATGCGGTTCGTCCCACGCGGCGATGGCTCGACCTGGCCGGCCGGGGCGTGGGCGTTTGGGGTGACAATTCAACCGCTACCCTTGAGAAGCAGCGCGACGAATGGCACTGACTGGCCCGCTCGCGGCTGCGCGAGTGATCGCGCTCGACGCGTCGGTGTTTATCTATCTGATCGAAAGGCATCCGGTCTTCTTCCCCGCGGTCGAGCCGCTTTTCCGCGCCTTGGACGCCGGGACGATTCGCGGGGTCACCTCGGTGCTCACCTTGCTCGAGGTGCTCGTGAGGCCGCTCGAGATGGGGACGACGGCACTCGCAGACGAGTTTCGGGAAGCCTTGACTTCAACCGCCACCCTGCGCGTCATGGACATCGACCGGCCCATTGCGGAACGCGCGGCCACGATCCGCGCCTCTTACGGGTACCGGACACCGGACGCGATCCATTTGGCGACTGCGGTATCCTCGGAAGCGGACGCATTCGTCACGAACGACGAGAAACTCCGTGGCTTTCGGGACTTACCCGTGGTGACCTTGAACGCGTTGATTCATCCTTGATGGTCTGATTTCGAAAGCTGCTGCCAGGGCAGGCCCAGTCCGCGGGCAGTCGTTGGTGGCCACGACCTCGATGGTGGCGTGGCAGCGCGAAGCAGCCAAATTCCCATGGAATCGCCGCTGCCGCCACCCCGATCCCGGCGACCGGTGGATCACTCCGGTCACCAGAAGTGGATCACTCTTATCGCGGCCGACGAACGCTTTCTCGGATCGCCGATTGCCGGTGCTTGGCGGCCTGCACCATCGGTGCGCCGTAATGGGCGCCGAGGCAGCCCCAGAAGCCGCTGGTCTGTCTTACTGCGGGTCGCGGTAGGCGATGTCAGAAATCCTCAATCATTTCGCGCGCCCGGCAGGACTCGAACCTGCGACCTCGAAGCCAAACGCGACGGCGCCCGAGACGGGGCCACTCCAAGCCATGCTCGTATTCAGGAACCCGTCGTAGGTGAAGCTAGTCGTCTCGCCGCTCGGAGCCGATGTCTCGATGAGCTGCCCCGTCGTTGGGCTGTAGGCCGACGGCACGACACCTTGCGGGTAGGCCACGCTCTGGAGCCGAACGCGCGTGGCGCGCGTTGCCCGATCGGCCGAGAGGTGGGCGCCCTCCATGCGGCGATGCACTGGTGTCGGCGGCGACGGGGCTGGCGCGAGCGACGATCCGCAAGGGGCGGCAGGAGCTCGATGTCCCTGGTGTGTTCAACGGCCGATTGCGAAGACCGGGCGCCGGGCGGCCACCGCTTGTGCAGGTGCAGCCTGGGATCAAAGAAGCCCTCGAGCAGCTTGTGGACCCGCTGACCCGTAGCGATCCCATGTCGCCGCTGCGTTGGACGTGTAAAAGCAAAGCGAAGCTCGCGGCGGCGATGGCCAGGACGGTTGGAAGGTGAGTGCGACGAAGGTCGGGCGCCTGCTGCACGAGCTCGGCTATAGTCTCAGATCCGTCCGCAAGAGCACCGAGGGCGCGGCGCACCCGGATCGGAACGCGCAGTTCGAGCACATCAACGCGGTTGCCGACGACTTTCTGCGACGAGGAAGCCCGGTGATCTCCGT
>JBEKOY010000268.1:0-4148 GCA_049521295.1 Polyangiaceae bacterium
GCGAATCCGGGCAGCACGAAGATGCCGGTTTTCTTGAGTTCCCGGTGACCTACTTCAACGAGCGTTTCGATCACCTGCTTGACCTGCTTGCGCGAGATTTCCTCGCCGCCGGCCTCCGTCACGGCTTGAAGGATTGCGCTTTTCGAAAGGGGTTTCTTCGCCGCCGTCGTCGCTTGGGCCATGGTTCAGGTCTCCTCGCTTGCGTAGAAAGCGCCTTCGCGGTTGGCTCGTCAAAACAAACACCCAAGAAAGTCGCCGTTTTCCCCTTCGGCGGTCAATTTCGCGCGCCAGAAGATCGGGCCCATTCGCGACGGCGGCGATTGCGCGCATCAACCGGCGCCGTTCGAACGGAGCGGCCTTTGACACCTCTCGGACGAGCCTTACAGTGTGCGACGAGGCTGGCGGGGGCGATGCGCGTCCCCCCCCTGCGCCGGTCCTGCCGGCCTCGCCTTTTTTGTCACGGACATCGGTGACGAAGCGCTTTTGGACACGTCGCCCGAATCGTGCGCCGGTTCAATTCGAAGGAGCCGACGCCGACCGGACGAGATACTCGAGCCACGGGGCGAGCGTCAAAGCCGAGCGCCCCTTGGCGAGAATTTCGACGCCTCCGCCTTTGACCCGATGGTGCTGGTAGTGCGCGCGGGCGTTGCCCATGAAGCGCATCAGATCATCGGCGTCGGGGCGGGATACGGGGAAAATCTCGCGGTACTCATCCATCCGTGCTCGAAGACTCGGGGGGCACCACGATGCGGGGCCGAAATACATCCGCCAGGTATCGCCGTGCTCGCGGGCAATGAGCACGTCGAGGAACGGCAATCGCTCGACCATGGGGACGAAGGATACCATCGGCGCCGAGTGGCCAAAAGGCTCGGCCGGGGGTCAATCCGTTCGACGGCGACGTGCGGCGCGGCGAGCGGTGCGTGCGATCCCGGTTTCATTCGCGCCGACGGCCTCGGTCCCAGGGACCGAGTCACTGGTCCATCACGAACCAGAGCAAAGCCTGCCGGTCGACGAAGAAGCCAACGAGACGGCGAGTCACCGTAAATGTCTTTGGGGGCGCCCGTTGTCACTGAAAGCGCCATCTCAATTGGCCGCCTTCGGACCGAGTTTGCAGCGTGACTGTACGGTCAAAATGGGTGGTGTTGGGCGCCGCACCCACTTCAACGCGATCCGTCGCCAGGCGCACTTCTTTTCGGGTCCTGTGATCAAAAGCAGCCGCGACCGGCCATGACACCAAAACCATCCGACGGATCCCCGCCGCCAATGAAACTTCGCTTCCTTTTCGGTCTGCTGACCACATGGCTCGCTTTTCTGGCCCTCGCGGCCTCGGCGCGGGCCCAAGGAGAACGGCCGATCCTCGTGGAGTACAGCGCCCCAACGCCCGAGTGCCCTTCGAGCGAAGCCTTCCAGACGCTGCTCCGGGCGGAGATGGCTCGGTCTTCGGACGTCGAGCACGCCTGGCGCTTCGCGCTGCGAATTCGCCGCATTCCGGACGGCCGCTACGAGGGTATGCTGACGACCAAGACGGGCGTTCGCCAGGTGACAGCTAGCCGATGCGACGAGGTGACGGCCTCGCTGGCAGTGATCATCGCTATGGCAGAGCCGTCGGCCGACGTCCCAGCACCGTCGACGCCCCCGACGGGCCCCGGGCGCGTGCTTCCAGCTCCCGCAGCCGTTCCGGCCGCCGCCCCGGCGGCTACTCGATCGGAGCCTCCCCCCGCCACCGATCGCAAGCCGAACTTGGGCGATCCACCGTCCCCCGTGCAGTGGCGCGTTGGAGTGCGAGGCTTTGCGACCAACCATCCGTCCTGGGGCACGCCGAACCCGGGCGTGATGGGGTTTGCAAGCGTCGAGGGCCCGTGGGGCTTTCACGCGATGATGTTCGAAGGGGGAATCGGGGCGTCTTTCGCACACGGGAGCACGCCCGAGGAGCTCGCCGCGACCGTCGAACCGTTGACCGTGCAATCGACCCTCACGTTCGTGATCCTTGATACGCAAGCTTGCCTGCTGGATGTCCCGTTAGGAGAGTCCGGCTTCAGCGTGCTGGGCTGCCTGCGCGTCGCGGGCGCGTGGTTCTTCGGATCCGGAGGGGTGATATACCCGTCCAGCGGTCTCGCGGTCTGGGCCGGGCTCGGCACGCGCCTTCGCTGGCAGAGCCCCATTCGACTGTTCTTCGAGGTCAACTTCGACCCGATGATCGGGACGATCAGCGACGCCGCAGACAGCCGCCCATGGTGGTTTGAGGGCGGGGCGAGTCTGGGGTTGCGAATTTGAGGACCGAGACCATGAGCCCGAGATGGCGCTAATCGCCTCGATGATCGACCCGGACGGCCGGGCAGCCCGCGGCGCGTGCCGCGCGGCTGGGCCCGAACGGGCGGACGCGGACGAGCGTCTGCGCGCGTGCGTCCGGGCGCACCTCGCCACGGTCTGGCGCGTGCTCCGGCGTAATGGGGTGCCGACGGCGGACGCCGACGATGCGGCGCAGAAAGTCTTTCTCGTATTGTCGCGCAAGGCTCAAGCCGTTCAGCCCGGCCGCGAGCTTCCGTTCTTGCTTCGCACCGCCGTGCTCGTGGCCTCCGAAGCGCGGCGCGCGCTGCGCCGGCATCGCGAAGTGAGCGACCCCTTGGTCGACGCCCACGCGTCGACCAAGCCGAGCCCGGAGCGCGAGCTTCTCGAGCGCGAGAAGCTCTCGCAGCTCGACGCCATCCTGGGCGAGATGGAGGAGCCACTTCGCGTCGCCTTCGTGCTTTACGAGCTCGAAGAGATGACCATGGCGGCGATCGCCGAGGCGCTCGAAGTGCCGCCTGGAACGGTGGCGTCCCGCCTGCGGCGCGCGCGCGAGCGTTTCGAGGAGCTCGCCGTGGCTCTGCGAGAAGCCGGGGGAAGGCCATGATGAACGAGCCGAAACGCCTCCGCGAGGTGGGGGCCCCGGGCCTGCGCGCCTTGGTCGAAGCGGGCCAGCGGGACGTGCCTCCGGCCGAGCTGCAAGACACCGTGCTCGACGCCCTCGGGCTCGGGGCCGCGATCGTGGCGGGATCTTCGGCGCACGGCGCCGCGTGGCGGGTGGTCGCGAGGTTCTCGGCGGGTCTCAGGCACGCCGCCGTCTCCAAGATTGGGATCGGCCTCTTCGCGATGACGGCGGCGGGGAGCACGTTCTACTTCGCGGGTCGCGCGAGCGAACACGAGCACCCGACCCTAAGCAAGGCTGCCGCACCGAGCGCGGGGGTGGCCGCGACGCCCCTCGCGCCGTTTTCGGCCCTCTCGAGCCTCACCACCGCAGCGGCCCCGGGTCGGACTCTGGTGGCGGCGCTGGCATCTTCGGGGGTCGATTCGGCGCCCGCGGCGCCATCCCATCCGCCCATGCCCGTGGCGGTGTCGAGCCCGCCAGCGCTGGCGCCGCAGCCGCCCTCGCCGGTGAAGGTCGCGAGCCCTCGTTCGGCCGCCGCCGTCGATCGCGCCGCCTTCGGCGCTGCCGTCGCGGTCGCGCAGGCGGCCCAGGCGGCGCCCACCTCGATCGCTGTCGAGCTCGAGTCGATCCGGCACGTGCGTGCCTTGGTCGAGAAGGGCGATTCGAAGGCGGCCCTCGCGGCGCTGGACGCCTACGAGGCGCGAAATCCCCGAGGGACGTTCGAAGAGGAAGCGACGGCGCTCCGCGTTCGGGCCCTGCGAGCCGTCGGCGATGAGGCGGGCGCGGAGCGCGAGCGGGCGAGCCTTGCGGCGCGGTTTCCGCGAAGCGTGCATCTAGCCGCGCTGGGCAAGTGAGCTACGGCTCACCGCACTTCGTCCGAACCAGCCGACGGCGCGAACGCGGCGACCTCGTCCGCCGCACCGTACGCTGCGTCGTCTTCGACGGGTATGCGTGCGAACGGGGCTAAGTCCCAGACCCGTGAGCAGTCGGCGGCTCTTTGAGCGTTACCGTAGAGCGCCACGGCGAAAGCGCGAGAACGCGTTCAGCCCGGGCATCTAGAAGTGCCGCGGCCACCCACGCAGTTTCATGGCCCTCGACCCGCTAACGCGCCGCGTCTGATGCAGGGGGGGGTGGGCAGGAATTGCTGACCACCTGGTGAATCATTCACCAGGGTAATCGTTGACCCTATTTGAGTATAATATTTAGTTCTTTCGATTACTTCAGAAGTGCTCGAGGAGGC
>JBEKOY010000269.1:0-4142 GCA_049521295.1 Polyangiaceae bacterium
GCGGCTCTGGCGCTTCTGCGCTAACCCGCGTCCACGGAGAGTTTGTCTCCGATTTGTCGGGGCCGCCTCAGGGCTGTTCACGACCTCGCGATCGGGAGCCGGTCACTTCATACGTACTACGCGCTCGTTCGATGCAGCGTTCCCGGTTTCGCACCCGCCACGCTCTTCGAGCACGCCAGCGCGGAGAGATCCACGGGACGGCTCGGACGGATGATCCGAGAAATCGGCGTCCCGCTGTGCGGCGGTACCCCGATCTTCTTCAACCTGCATCCCGACGAGCTGAAGGACCGCTGGCTCGTCCGCCCCGATGATCCCATTTTCTCGCATGACCACGACATTTATCTGGAGATCACCGAATCGGTGCCGCTCACCCACTTCGACCTGTGCATGAGCGTGCTGCGCGAAGTCTGCGCCCGCACGGGCGCGCACCTGGTGATCGACGATCTGGGCGCTGGTTACTCCAACTTGAAGCTCATCGCGGATCTCGAACCCACAGTCGTCAAGTTGGACCGAGCGCTGATCCAGGATCTCGATCGAAGGCCGCGCCGGCAGATGCTCGTCTCGATGGTCGTCCACTTGTGCAACGAGCTCGGCGCAGCCGTCGTGGCCGAGGGGATCGAAACCTACGACGAGTTCCGGGCCGTCTGCGATTGCGGGACGCAATACGGCCAAGGGTACTTGCTCGGACGCCCGGGTTTCCCGATGCCGCTCGTCACCTGGCCGCCGCCGCCGCCGCAAACCGAGCCTCCGCCGAACTGACCGCGGATCGCGTCGAGGGCCCCGGCCCCGCTCTTGACATCCGGGGGTGGTGAGGGCGCGAAGCGCCGGCGAGACGCGAACGTTCGGGGCGCAGTCAGCGTCATGAGCGCCACGAGCAGTCCCAAGAGGAGTCGAGGGTACGCGCCCGAGCGCTCGTAGATGGACTCGCCCTGCAGCCAGCGCACCGACTCAACGACGTGGGCGGTCTCTCCCTGCATCGTCTCGCGAAGCGGACGACCGACCGGGTCCACGAACGCGGAGACGCCACTCGTGGCCGCGTGGATGAGGTAGCGCCGGTGTTCAATCGCGCGAAACTTTGCGACGCCCAAGTGCATCGCGGCGGCCGTGGAGCTACCGAACCACGAGTCGTTCGTCAGATCGACCATAAGCTCGCCATGCGTACGCAAGACCGCATCGTTCGCGAACGATGGCACGACGTCCTCGTAACAGATGAGAGGCGTAATCCGGTGACCGTCGAGCTCGAAAGTCGGTTGATTGCGTGCACCGGCCGTGAGCCGACCGGCCTTGGGGATGAGCGTGTCGAGCGTCGGGAAGCGATCGGCGAGCGGGACGTACTCCCCGAAGACGAGGGGATGCACCTTATCGTAAACACCCAAAAGCTTGCCTTCGGGTGAAAATAGAACCGCTGAGTTCGAAATCTCGGTATCGCGTCCCAACATCGCGCCCGAAAGGATCGGGAACGGAGGCGGCTCCGGAAACTCGGGGGTATGAAGTACTTGTCGATCCAGGGTCTTTTCGAGTGCCGCACGTTGAATGACCGCCGATAACGCCGTTTCGGGCCTGACGACGAGGTCGGTCTTTGGATCGAATGCGGTCGTTGCCGCGCGGTACGTCCGGATGGCCGCGCGTAGCCCCATTCGCTCGTGGGGAGTATTCGCCTGTACGATTCCGACCCGAAGGCTGGGAGCCGCCTTTACCGATGCGTCGATCTGCCCAATCCGAATCGCTCCATACAGCGCGGCGAAAACGGGCGCGAGAACCCCGATGACGACCGCGGTGCGCAACGCGCGCCGACCTGCGAGGCGCGACACAACGAGTTCGGCCACGGCGACGTTTGCCAGAACAATCGGAACGCCGACCAGGATGGGCCCGCCGATGTCGGCGAGCTGCATGAGCACCGGCACGGAGTGAACCTGAGCGCCCGTGAACGACGGGAAGACAAGGGGGTAGAACGCCTCGATCGCGGCGACTGCGATGGGAAAGGACAGCCAGCGCCCCCACCCGGACTGCGCCGCGCGAGAGGCGATCCAACCGGCTACGGCGACCCCCCCCGCATCGTAGAGGTACACCCCGCACGCAATGAGCGCGCATGCGATCGGGCGAGATCCGACGAACGTCGTGACGACCGGCGAGAGCCAGTAAAGAGCGACCGCGTTCGCGACAAAGCCCTGGATGGCGCCCAGAAGGGCTGCCTCGCGCGGCCGCCGGCCTTCGAGTCCGACAAGCAGTGGAACCCACGACACGAGCGCGAGCGGCCAGGCGTGAGAGGGCGGGAGCGCCGCGGCGTAGAGAGCCCCGGAGAGGGCCGCGAGAACCGTAGCAACAAGCAGCCCCATGGATGGGCGCGCCTTGGACGATTGAGTCACGGACCTCTCATCGGTGCGGTCGAGGCAGCGGAACATTGGTTTCGCCCCCGCTTGGCCATTACTGGAGGACGAGCGACTGAAAATTGACGGAGAAGGCCAGAGTTTGGTCGACCGGCGTACCCTTGTTGGTCTGGTGCAGGATCATCGACGCCACGACGCGGTAGTCCGTGTAGTTGGCGTTCGACGCGGCCGCCAAGCCCAACACCGCATCCACTCCAAACGTGCAGCCGGCCGGCACGAGCGGAGGGGACGCCGTCTCCCATGTGCCGGGCTCTTGGGGACTGTCGACCAGCGTCCAGGTGCTTCCGTCGTTCGAACCGTAGAGGTCGATTTGCGCCACGGTATCCGTGCAAAGAGCCTGCGTCAGCGGGGTCGAAGGTTGAATCTCGACGGTCAGCCCTCCGCCACCGGATGGGGGGGGCACGTCGTTCATTTGGAGGACCCACTCCTGCTCGCAGCCCAATGAGCCGTATGACGATCCGACGTTCGGGTTGTCGTAGTATCGACCCGACGCCGTCACGTCCGGCAGCCCATTCGTGCACGAGGGCGCGACGGCGATGGGCAAGGGGTGAACGATTGGCGCGGAAGTGGTCAGCAACTCCCCGGCGCTCGCCCCCGAGACAACCAGGAGCGTCAGGAGAGACGAAGTCGACAGAACAATGGCTTTCATGGTATTAACCTCATTTGGATATGCATTGGCATTTATGGTTTCTATTCAATACTGGGCTGTCGCGTCCCTGCGCTGCGCAAATCGAGCCACCCTCTAGACACGAGTGACTCGGCTGCTTGCCTGTCGAGCGGCCGAGCGTGGCATGCGGCGGCACCCAAGTTCGTGCCGTTCGATGCTTCATCGGCCTTTCTCGCGGGGCGTGTTGTCGGTTGGACGCTGCCTCATGGGTAGAGAGCAGGGGTCGGCACGATGTGAAGGGCGAACGGCGCTTTTTTTTTTGGCGTGCACCCGCGGGCAGGCGCAGTCGCCACGACCCGGACGAATGGGCGCGATCGCGCAGCTCCGAGGGCCAGCCATCGCGTCGACAAGCCGCGCGCGATGACCCGTGGTAAAGTCAGCGAAGCTCGTGGAGGCTTGCGACCGTGACGCGCTCGAGGGGCGGATTCGCGCGCATTGCGACGCGGGTGACAAGAAGCGAGCGGCGACGCTCCTTCTCGAAGGCTACGGCCGGGAGGTCCTGGGCTTCCTCATCGCGCGCCTTCGCGACCGAGACGCGGCGTCCGAAGTCTTTTCGCAGTTCACGGAGGACCTGTGGAAGGGACTCGACGGCTTTCGCTGGCAGTGTTCCGCTCGCGTATGGGCGTATACCTTGGTGCAACACGCCGCAAGCCGCTACATCCGCGGCGCGCAAAAGCGCCGGGCGCACCAGGTTCCGCTTTCTCGCGCCCCGTTATCCGCGATCGAGCAAAAGATTCGCACGGCCACACGGGCGTCTGCGCGCACCGATGCACGAAACGGTCTCGCTCAACTCCGAGAGAGTCTTCCGGCTGAGGACCAGACGTTGCTCATCTTGCGCGTCAATCGAAAGCTCGACTGGAAGGAGATCGCCTACGTCATGTCCGACGAGAGCAAGGTCCTCGTCGACTCCGCGCTGGCGAAGGAAGCCGTGCGGCTGCGTAAGCGCTTTCAGCTCGCCAAAGATCGATTGTGCGTGCGCCGGCCCATCGTGAACACCGGTTCCAGCGCATCGTGAACACTCATTCCACCATCGTGAACACCCCTGCGTCGGCGTCCTCGGCGATGTCGGGCAAAGGGGGCGACGCGGC
>JBEKOY010000270.1:0-4106 GCA_049521295.1 Polyangiaceae bacterium
ACGACAGATCGTACAAGGACGCGGCCGGCACACCCCCGAGCATCGCTCCCCGCCCTCGCTTCCCGAGGCGGACCTTTTCTCGCGAGCACACCCGGGTCATTTCTGGCGAGCGTTGAAGCCTGGGCGCCGGCCAGGACCTGACCCTGCCCGAGCCGCAAGCGGCTCCGCACGTGGGCGCGGGCGGCTCGACGACGTCGCGTTCCACGGGCGGCTGGTTGGCCGCTGGTTTGACGTCTACGGCAGATCGCCCTGCGCAGGCGTCGAACGCTGTCGAGCGCGATCGGCCCAGACCGGTGCTAACAGCCCCCTTGCCGCGGCGAGCGACCGGTGCTGCTTATCTGGCAAATCCTTGCGTTATATGGCGATTAAGTGTCAATTCATTGCGGAACGAGGCTGCTGCGCCGGCGTTATCGGGCCAAACATTGCCGCGACCCCCTTCACCCCTGCCAGAGATCTTTCTGACGACGCCCCAGCTCGCGTCCCGCGTCAGCCGCGACCTGAAGCAGGGCCGGGTCCGCCGGCTCGCGCCTTCGATCTACACGACGAACGTGACCGACGCTCCCGAGAGCCTTGTCCGCCGCCAACTCTGGCAGGTCGCGTCTCTGGTCTTCCCCAACGCGGTCATCACAGACCGGACCGCGTTCGAAGCAGGTCCGTCCCACGACGGCTCTGTGTTCCTCGCCGCTGGCACGGCGCGCGAGGTCGCACTGCCCGGCGTAACGCTCCGTGCTCGCAAAGGAAGTGGACCACTGCCTGGCGACACGCCGTTTCTAGGCCTTCACATGGCGAGCCGGGCGCGCGCATACCTCGAGAACGTTGCGGTGTCGCGCGCGCGCAAGGGGGCCGCGCGTCGTCTATCCCGCGCTGAGCTCGAGAAACGCCTCGAAAGCGACCTAAGCACGCGCGGAGAGAGCTACGTCAACACGCTCCGCGATGACGCTCGGAAGCTGGCCCCGTCGCTGGGGCTCGTGAACGAATTTCAGCTACTCGACACCCTGGTCGGCGCGCTTCTCGGGACGCGCAAGGCCCGCCTTCAGACCGAGACCGGCAGCGCGCGCGCGGCCGGCAAGCCCTACGACCCGAAGCGACTGGATCTCTTCGGGCGTCTTCACGCCGACCTGCTCGGCCTTGCCCCCGCGCCGCGGCTCGATCCGCGACGAGCCGGCGAAGAGCGATACCTGCCATTCTTCGAGGCCTACTTTTCGAACTTCATCGAGGGCACGGAGTTCGAAATCGGCGAGGCTGCGGCGATCGTTTTCGAGGGGCGAATCCCGCAGGACCGCCCCGAAGATGCGCACGACGTGCTGGGAACGTTTCGGGTCGTCTCCGATCGGGCCGAGATGGTGCGAACCCCAGAGACGTTCGAGCACTTCATCGAGACCCTTCGAAGTCGTCATGCGAGCGTCATGGAGGGGCGCCCCGAAAAGTCGCCCGGCAGCTTCAAGACGGCCCACAACCGAGCCGGCGACACGTTCTTCGTCGCGCCTGAGCTCGTGCCCGGGACGCTTTCGCGTGGCTTCGAGCTCCATCGTTCGCTGCCGGACGCCTTTCAGCGCGCCGTGTTCATGATGTTTCTCGTGAGTGAGGTGCATCCCTTCGTCGACGGGAATGGACGCATCGCACGGATCATGATGAACGCGGAGCTCGTGTCCGCCCGGGAACGACGAATCATCATTCCTACGGTCTTCCGTTCGAACTACCTGACGGGCCTCAAGGCGCTCAGTCATCACGCCATCTCGCGTACGCTCATCCGCTCCCTCGATTTTTTGCAGCGCTACACGCTGGCGATCGACTTCTCGACGCTCGCCGGTGCGCAGGAACAACTCGAGGCCACCAACGCCTTCCGCGATCCGCAGCAAGCCGACGCGGAAGGAGTGCGGCTTGTCCTGCCGTAGGTAGCGGCCGCGAAATGCCGCCCAACGGTGCGCGCACTTGAGCCCGCGCACCGGCTTGCGAGGGAACTGGCACGCTTTGGAGGAGACGCCGTATCCGACGATGAACGCGGAGATCTCGGAGCGAGCAGCCGCTCCGCCGAGGACCGGCTCCAGACGGTCGCGGCGGAGATTGGTCGCGGCGTAATCGGGGGTTGAGAATCCGCCGCGTCGGGAGCACCCTGGCGGCGGTCGACCGCGGTCCATTCGCCTCGTGGTTCCATGATCGCTTCAAACCTCACGTGCGTGGTTGGGCCCGCTCGCAAACGCATCGCTCGACGAAGCGCCTGACCGCCGGGATCGGGGCCGGCTTGGGTGCGGTATCCGCATCCGCGGGCCGTTGTGCGCGAGCTCCGTTGCGCACGGGTCGGCGACGTTCGGGTCGCCGACACCGCGCTCGTTCGGAGCCGTCGTCCTGACGAGTGATGTGCGCTCGGGCTGCGTGACTCCGAGCCGAAGACGGTGGGCCCGGGCGTTGGGTCGCTGTCGATGGGCCGGGGTCAACGCGCGAGAGTGCCTTGCACTTCGTACTGACAGCCCGTGGGATCGGTGAACGTCTCGGTGAGCTCGAAGGATGCCCCCAAAGGCTGCACCTCGACGGACGTGAAATCGCGGATGATGGGTTGACCCGCAGGCGCGCACGTTTGGGGAGCGGAGACGAGCCTCGCCACGCCACCGCTCACGAACATTGCGAGCGAGCAGCCCAGGCCGGCGTCGAAGAGCAAGTTCACCTCGCCGGCGTCGGTCGCTCCGGGCCCCCGGCTGAACGTCACGGTGGCCGCGACCGGATCCGCTTGGGCGGACTCGGTCGAGCAGACGAAGGACTCCATGCCGGTCAGAGTCCATGTGCCGATGAAGGGATCGGACGCGCTCTCCGCAGCGTTCGAATCCGCGACCGCAGCGTCCGCCGCATCGTCGGGCTCGTCGATGGCAGCGTCCTGCGCACCGGCTCCGCAGGTGCACGGGCCGCCCGCGGCGCCGTCCACGCGGCATGCGGGAGCGCCGTCTTTGGGAAGACAGAAGCACGGAGGCCCGGGGTCGCCCACGCAGTAGACGACGTCGGGGTTGTCGGTCGCGGCGTCCGCTTCGGAAGCTGGGGCGAAGCCATACGGCGACAGATTGGAGTCACTCGGATCGATATCGCATTTGACAGATTCGAATACCGGACTCAGATTGCCCGTCGCTTCCAAGCACCGTCGCCTCCGTGCGAGTGGCGCTCGGACTCGGGGCGAGTGTTGTCAGGCTGCGCGGAGGACCTATGCGTGCGTTGGCGCTTTTGTCGCTGCTCGTGCTGTCTCTGGCTGGACTCTGGGTTTCGACCGAGTACGTCGCCGCCAAGCTTCATTTCCCTCCCGAGATCGGCGTGCCTTGGGTCGTCGTCGGACCGTGGCCCGTTTATCCGCCCTGGGGTTGGCTTTTCTGGAGCCCGATCGCCGAGTCGCGTGCGCCCACGGCCTTTCGCGACGCGAGCGGCATCACGACAATCGGCGCGGTCGCCGGCTGCGCGGCCGCCGCTCTCGCGGCCGTGCGCCGCAAGCCCTCGGGCCCGAGCCGCTCCCACGGCAGCTCCCGGTGGGCCACGCCGACCGAGATGCGACGCGCGGGACTCTTGCGCGAGGCCGGCGTCGTGCTTGGCCAAACGGGGGACGCCGTCTTTCGACACACGGTCGACGCCGCCGGCCGCAAGAAAACCGCGTTCCGCAAAGCGGGCCGCCTTATCCGCCATGACGGGCCCGAGCACGTCTTCTGCTTCGCCCCCACCCGATCGGGCAAAGGCGTCGGCCTGGTCGTGCCGACACTCCTCAGCTGGCCGCACTCGGTTCTCGTCTACGACATCAAAAGAGAAAATTGGGCGCTCACCGCGGGCTGGCGTCGCCAATTCAACCGCGTCTGGCGCTTCGAGCCGACGGCCCTCGATTCGCTCCGCTTCAATCCGCTCCTGGAAATCCGCAGAGGTTGGAACGAGATGCGTGACGCCCAGAACGTCGCCGATCTGCTCGTCGACCCCGCCGGAGAGAAGGACACGCGCGACCACTGGCAAACGACCGCCCACAGTCTGCTCACCGGCGCCATCCTGCACGTCCTCTACGCCGAGAGCGACAAGACGCTGTCCGGCGTCGCCCGGTTCCTGTCCAACCCGGACGCCACCCAGACTCAAACGCTCGAGCGGATGCT
>JBEKOY010000271.1:0-4037 GCA_049521295.1 Polyangiaceae bacterium
GCCGCTCTTGCTCGCAGAGAAGGGCCAGCGCGCCGATGTCGTGCGTGCCGCGCTCGCCCATGACGCGCACGGCGTAGCCGAAGATCTCCGGCCCGTAGAGTGCGAAGAGCTTGCGCGCGTGCCCGGTCATGAAGTTGATGTTTCGTCCCTGCTCGACCCAGCCTTCGTAAAGCACCGAGAGCGCGGGCACGGCCCCGAGCAGCTGGTCGCGTATCGTGATGGCCTCGGCTCGTGGCCGCCCCTCGCCGAGGGCGCGGCGATGCGCGGGGTCGTCGATGCGCTGGCCGCGTCCCCACGAGCGTGGGTGGCGCGCTACCTCTTTCTCCCCATCGAGAAGCCGCACGTGATCGTCGTCCGCCACGAGCGTCAGCGTCGCGCTCGCGTACTTCGGCGGCGCCGAGTAGCGGTTGGTCCCGAGCCGTACGCTCGCCGTCTTGTCGACGGCGACGGGCAACACCAGGTCCGCCGTCGGCATCGGATTGGGCAGCGGCATCAGGCGCTCCCTCTCCTCGGCGAAGACCTCGCCCACGCTGCGGCCGGCGAGGGTCGGGTGGCGACGAATCATCACGACCGATTCGATGTGGCGCCGCAGGCCGAGGTTTCCTATCTCCATACTCGGGATCGAACGGCCCGCGAAGAATCCTTCTTTGAGCTCGCGTATGGCTCTTTCGACCCCGCCCTTGTCTTCGGGCGTCCGCACGCGCGCGAGCACTGGTTTGACGCGAAGCTGTCCGGCGAGCTCGATGATCCCGGAGTGAAGTCGCGCCGCGCGACCATGGCGCTCGATCACGACGATCTTGGGGTTGTCGAAGAGAAGCTGCCGTGGCACGCCACCGAAGAAGCTCAGCGCGCGCAGGATCGAGCGCCGGAGCGATTCCGCCGTCATATCGAGCACCAACTCCGCGTACCGCATTCGCGAATACGCCAGCAGCATCACAAAGACCCAGAGCGCCCGCGTCCCTCCCATGACGGCGAGCTGCCCCACGTGACCCCAGTCCACTTGGCCTTGCTCGCCCGGCAGGCGCTCGCAGACCAGGTACGCCTTGTTCGCCGCGCGCGGACGGATGCCTTTGACGAAGCGCTCGACGAGCTTCGCGCTGCCCCGAAACCCGCGCTCGGCGATCATCGTGCGCAGCCGCGTGGCGCGCAGCCGTGGATACCTCTCGAGCGGCTCGACAATGAAACCCTTGTACGCATCGAGTTTGCTCGGCCGAGGCTCGCGCGCGGGCTGTCCAGTGGCGTCCTGGGCGAGGACGCGCGTGACGACGTCGTGGTGCACCCCCAGCTCGGCGGCCACCGTGCCTTCGCGCCACTTCTCGGCCTGCACGAGCCGAAGGATCTCGCTCTCACACTCCTTGCTGACTGTCATGGCGACACCCCCTGCAAGCAGACCTGCCGCAGATCACCGAAGCAGCCCAATCCCCCCAGACGGCCCGCGCGACGGCGATCCGCGGGACCGCGAAGCATCACCTCCACGTCGAAATGCAGATTGCGCACGCCGAAGCCCAGCGCGTCCTCCAGCCGCAATGCAGACATAGAGTCCTCGGTATCCGCACAGAGAACAACGCAGAGCGGGCGCTGCTGCCAGAGCGCCAGCCCCTCGAGCAGCGTGGAGGCCGCCCGCGGATGCGCCGACGCCGACGGGCCCAATACCGCGCGCAGCCGTTCCTCGCGCCCCTCCATCATCAAGATCCGCGTCGCCTCGCGCCGGGGATCCATCGTCACCGTCCATCGATTCATCGGTCCTGCTCCTGGCCGCCTCGGTCGCCGCCTCCGGGTTGGAGGCGAGCGCCGCGCCGCGCGAGCGCACAACACGCCAATCGGCTGGCCCACAAGAAGGGGGATCCGTTACGACCTGCCCATCCGTTCCTGGCGCGACGGCCGCCAGGACGCCCCCCTGCCGAGCCTTGCGTCCGCGCCGGCCAGGGTGCGCCTGGCGAAACCAGTGCTGCCGATCACGGTTGTTCTGCCGACCCTCCACCGTCGTCGCTTCCAACCGCCACAGATCCGCGCGCGCCCCGCGCCTTGGCACGCCTCGCTGCAGTAGCGGCGCTCGCCGAATCGGTCGCACTTGGCACACGCGTAGAACGCCTCCCCGCAGGCCCCACAGCACGCAAAACGAAGCGTCTGCTCGACTCCCTCATGCTCGTGCACGCGTCCATTCCCCGGACGCGTGACGCGCACGGGTTGACCCGGCGCTTGCTCTCAGGCACCGTCCGCGGCGTCCAGAGCCGCGTCCGCGTCTGGGCCGAAGGCTCGGGGTTGCCGCCCTGGGCCTTCACTCTTTTGTGCGTCCATTTCGTCGCGCCTTCTACGCGAGCACGCGCGGCGACACGAGCGGGGATCCTTCCCGCCGGCTCTCACGCAAGAGGGCGGCCTTTGCCGCCATGCTGAACGAATGCTCGGCGTCCTACGCCCTGACGCGTCCGGGATCAGGCGCTTCTTCGCGTCGCTCTACAGCAAGTCGTCGAGAAAGCGGCGGCCGCCGGAAAATTGCTCGGCGACATGCTCGACAAACTGCCGGTAGCGGATCTCGGCGCCCGCCCGAGCGGACTTCTTGCCGCTCTCGGGGACAACGGGCGTATGCGCAAACCAGACGCGCACGAACACCGCAAACGCCTCCGACAAAAGTTCGACGTCTCGCTGACTGCGAGCGAGGGCGCGGCCGAGTCGATCCAGGCGTCGCAGATAGAGCGTGGCGTCACTCGTGCCATCGAGGTACTGCCGGATGGCGGCGACGACGACCGCACTCTCGGTCGCGTCGGCCGCCGCACAGAACTGCTCGAGGCGCTCGGCGAGCGCCCCTTCCACGTAGGGCTGCAGCCGGACGCGGCCGCGACGGACGATTTTGTTCATAACGGGATCTCCTTCTCGACCGTGGGAGAGTTCGTGGCGTCGGCCTCTTCGGCCCCATGCGCCGAGAGACCTCTAGCGACGAAGAAGCGCTCCCGGACGTCCTCCGCGATCGCGCCCGTCGCCCGCTCGTGCGCCGGCGTCTCAGCGGCGGCCGTCGGATCGGCGTGGGCCAGCGCGACATCCGATGCCGGCGGCCCGTCCGAAGCCATCGCGCTCTCGGCCAGCGAGATCGCCGGACTCGAAGGCTCGCTCCGAAGGGTCTCGACGGTCCCGTCCCAGTCGCCGGTCACACAACCAAGCAGCTCTCGGGCCTGCTCGTCGGGCCGATCGGGAGGCGGCAGAGCATCGCGACCCTTGAACCGCGGGTCGAGAAAGTAGCGGACCTTGCGGGCGCGATAGGGCAGAAGCCCTCCGACCAGCAGGATCCCGTCGTCCTCGGGCAGCTGGTTGACCTCCGCCGGCGTGAGCAGCGGTCGCCCGAACTCCTCCTCGCTTTCCGTACGGTGCGTGAGAAAGAGGCCCGACCCCGAGTAGCTTCGGTGGGTCTTCTGTTCCGTGGCTTGACCCAGCAGATCCGACAGACGCTTGGCGGTCTTGTCGTCGTTCGGGGCGTAGGCGACGCGAATATGGCAGTTATCGAGGATCGACTGGTTCGGACCGTACGCCTTCTCCAACTGGTGGAGCGACTGCGCGACGAGCAGAGCCTTGAGCCCGTAGCCGGCCATGAACGCCAGGCCGCTCTCGAAGAACTCGAGCCGGCCGAGCGAAGGGAATTCGTCGAGCAGAAGCAGCAGCCGGTGCCGGTACGCCGTCTGGCTTCCGACCTGCAGGGACTCCGTGAGGCGCCGGCCGATTTGGTTCAGCATCAGGCGGAGGATGGGCCGCGTACGCGCGAGATCGCTCGGCGGCACGACGAGGTACAGGCTCACCGGGGCCTCGGCGTTCATGAGGTCGGCGATGCAAAAGTCGCTCGCGGACGTGTTTCGGGCGACGACCGGATCGCGGTAGAGACCGAGACACGCCAACGCAGTCGAGAAGACGCCCGAGAGCTCGTTGTCACCCTTGCTCAGCATCTCGCGTGCGGCCTGGGCCACGGCGGGATGGGGCGCATCGCCGAGGTGCCGGGTCTCGAGCATCCGCTCGAGCGTTTGCGTCTGGGTGGCGTCCGGGTTGGACAGGAA
>JBEKOY010000272.1:0-4031 GCA_049521295.1 Polyangiaceae bacterium
CCGCCGATTGAAATTAGGACGGTGCCCGCCGCCGGACCATCGAGCGCCTCAGTGGCCGGTCCGAGACCGATGCCACCCATGCGCACCGTAGGGGTCGTTGCCGTGGGCTCTACCGCAGAATTATCCTCATGCTCGAGTCTGCTAATTGCTTCGCGAACTCTCATTGAGCCTCCCCCGTCAATTCAAGAAGGGCATGAACGGAAATCGGGCGAAAGACCACCCCTGCCAAGCTGCTGAGCGTGCCAAGCGCAATTGCAAAAATTGCCAGGGCACGGGACGAAAGTCCGCCTCATCGCGAAGAGCACGGCGCCCGCCCGGGATGACATCCGCCGGATGGCGACTTCGACGGTCACCGAACGCCGAGGGTGCCCTCGAGCCGTGAGGAGGCCCAAGAAAAGTGGGCGTGTCGGGCGAGCGCTGCGCAAGTCCGACACATCAAGTCGGCGCCGCGGCGGACTCGCAACAGATCAGCGGATCTGTTGCGAGTCGCGGGGTCCACCGTGATTTCGGCCTCGCCATGAACATGTGCCACACGACTCGCTACACTCGAGGAGCCGCAACGCAACCCACTCGGCAACCGAGACGTCGTTCGTATCGAGTGCGCGCGCGAACGTAGCGGAGACGTGGTTCGACACGCGGCGAAGCCAGTAGCCGAGGTGAGCTTCGAGATCGGAGGGGGGCGGGGGCGACAATTGTTTCCTAGGAAACAAAATGTCAAGCGTCGGACCAGCAGGTTCCGAGCCTCTCACCCGTCGTCACGACCGGTCGACGCCCGTCGCGCGCCGTCCGCGACCTTCGTTTCGCCGCAGATTTCGCCCTCGCGCGCGCCTTCGCCTCGCCGAACGACTGCAGGTAGCGCGCATTGCGCTCTTCGGTCGGTCACGATCGCGAGCAGCGACGTGCGACCTGGCATTCGGGCACGCGAGGGCGTCTATGCCGATCCGCGCACGAGGGTTCCGCTGATGAGCGTGGCGACCATCGTCTCGAGCGCCCGCTCGAAGTCGATGCGGAACTCCAGCAGTGACGGATCAACCTCCGCCGCCGCGAGCACGCCTGCCGACGGTCGCGAGTGCACCCAGATCGCGCTCATCGCGAACCCGAGCTGCGCACACACTTGCCAAGCCTGAGCGCCGAGCTCCGGGACGTAGGCGCGCACCTGCTGCGCGAGCGCGGTGACGTTCGCGAGAGCCGCGTGCTTGAAGTGCGCCGCGACCTGCCCCGAGACATTGTGCTCGAGCACGCTCGCGTGCGAGCTGAACAGATCGCAGAACATCTGCCGCTCAGCCAGCGACCGCGCGATCACGTGCGCGACCTGGTCGCCGCGCTGGCGGATGGAGCCCCGCGCGACGACGCCGTCCGCAAGCAGCGGCGGCAGCGCGTTCAACCATTCGGTCCATGCCCGAACGAGCAGCTCGAGCAGGATCGCCTCGCGTGACTCGAAGTATCGGAGGACGTTCGACTTCGCGAGCCCGACACGCCGACTCAGCTCGTTGAGGCTGACGTCTGCCACGGGCATCTCGCCGAGCATCGTTGCGACGATGTCGAGGATCTCCTCCCGCCGGATCTCGCGCTGGTCTTCGGTCCGGGCCCGCTGAAACGTCATCACCATGGATACTACCCATGTTTTATGGCCTCCGCGAGATAAAAGACCGTTGGTCTCTTGACAAGAGACCGACGGTCTTTTATCTCTTGGACATCCAGCAGCGGTCAACGCTGACGCCTCAACCCGCCCCTCAGGAGCCCCCATGTTCAAAACCACGTCGCTCGTATCGAATCACTCGCCCGCGATGGCGGGATCGCCTTCGGTCAAGCTCACGAAGGTGAGCTTCCTCAATCCGACGAGCCAGGCCCGACTTGCCGGCCTCCTCTTCGAGCCCGCGCGACCGACCGCCGAGCGGCGCGCCGGCGTCGTGGTGGTCGGCCCGATGTTCTCGGTGAAGGAGCAGGCGGCAAGCGTGTACGCACGGCGCATGGCCGAGCTCGGCTGCGTCGCCATCGCGTTCGACCACACCTCGTTCGGCGAGAGCGAAGGCCAGCCGCGCCTCAACGAAGACCCGTTCATGAAGGCCGAAGATGCCAAGGCCGCCGTGACCTACCTGTCCAACCTGCCGCAGGTCGATCCGGATCGAATCGGCGGCGTCGGCGTCTGCGGCGGCGGTGGATATCTCCCGCTCGCGGCGGCTTCGGATCCTCGCATCAAGGTCCTGGCGAGCGTCGTGCCCCACACGGCGGTCAAGGAGCAGGTCGCGTCCGGCATGGGCGGGCTCTATGGAAACGGGAAGAAGCTCCTCGCCGAGGCGCGCCAGGCGCGCGAAGCCTTCGAGCACGGCCAGCCGCCGAAGCACCTGACGTTCATGCCGAACGTCTCGTCCTTCACGCGCGCGGTGGCGTCGCTCAGCCCGAAGTACCGCGACATGCTGAAGGCTATCGACTACTACGAGGATCCGAGTCGCGGGCTGCATCCCAACCGGAAGACGGACTTCCTGATCTGGTCGACCGAGAAGATGGCGGCCTATGACATCTCCGACGCGTTGCCTCGGCTCGAGGCCATTCCGCTGCTGGTCATCACGTCCCAGCGAGACTACGCGCGGCCCGACGGGGAGAAGCTGTACGCGGAGAAGAAAGGTCCGAAGGCGTTTCACGTCATAGCGAAGGCCGGGCACTTCGACCTCTACGATCTCGAACCCTACGTGACGGAAGCGATCGATCGGATTCGTACGTTCTTCCAGCCGATCCTTCGCAGCGAGAGCGCGACGATGACCGCGAACCGGGTCGCGACAAAGACCCACGCTTCGCTTTCGGCGGAGGCGCTGTGAGCTTCGTGGGACGCATGCTGCGCGGCGTACGTGCCGGCGAGCAGGGACTGCTCTGGAACAGCGAGGCCGGCAAGGATGCACCCGCCAGCATCGAGCTGGCGAGCGAAGCCTTCGACGCCGGCGCATCGATCCCTCGCCGCCACGCCGGTGACGGTGTGGGAGACAACGTGTCGCCGCCATTGGCTTGGCTGAACATCCCGCACGACACGGCCGAGCTCGCGTTGGTGATCGAGGACGCCGATGCGCCGCTTCCGCGCCCGTTCGTACACACGGTCGTGACCGCAATCCCGCCCCACGTCACGCGGCTCGCCGAGGGCGCACTGGCCTCCGGAGCGCGGCATCCGGGCGTGTTCGGCAAGGGCTCGTTCGGCGGTCGGGGCTATCGCGGGCCAACTCCAGTGCCCGACCACGGACGTCATACCTACGTGTTCCAGCTCTTCGCGCTCGCGGCGCCGTTGCCGGGAGAGCGTACTTCGCTGTCGCGAGCGCAGCTGGCGCAGGCGATGTCTGGGCTCGTCCTCGCGCGTGGCCGGCTCGATGGGACGTACGAGCGATGATCCCTTTCCGTGACCAAGCATCGGAGTGATCAAGGATGGCAAAGATCGTCGTTTCGATACTGATTCTGCTCAGCTCCGCAGCGTCCATTTATTACTCGATCAATGGAGTCGTGCACCCTGAGTCGGCCTTGGTCTACAACAAGGCACACATGTCTCGTGTGGGCATCCAGCTTCTCTCTCTTCTCCTGGGAGTAGGCGGAGTACTGATCCTGCTCCCGCAACCTTTAGAATTGACGGAGTCCTATTGATTGCGCACTCCGTGACCACGATTGGCTGCTTCGTCGCGATACGCGACCGGAAGGGCGGCGTCCTGGAGCTCGCATTCCTCCAAGTCCCGATATTCATGGTCGTGCTTGGCTATCCCTCGTCGGTGCTCACGAAGATCAAGAGTCTGATCGGGTGATCGGGCGCTGGGCAGCCACGCACCGAGGGCGGCATGATTGCTCGGTACCGGTCTAGGAGAGGAGGAGCGCGACCCGTCGCAAGCCGCGCGTCCGTTCCGGGCTTCTCGAGGCCCATCTCGTATGGTCCCAATAGTTGATCGGGCGGCTCACGCGGCGGTTCGTTCATAGAAGTTAAGCAGTCCGCCAAGCCGTTCTCGCCGCCGGATGGCACCCGTCACGGGCGACCCACGCGCCGGAAAGGGAATGATGTTGCC
>JBEKOY010000273.1:0-4014 GCA_049521295.1 Polyangiaceae bacterium
CGGCAAAGACCCCACGCACAAGTGCGAGCGCAGCTTGCCAGTCGGTCTTCTTGTCCGAGCCAGCGAGCCTGTGGAAGTCGTCGAAGTCAGTGACGACCTCTACCGCCTCCCCGGATACTCGGGCAACGCTGTGGTCACCCGCCTTGAGGAAGCCTGAGTGGCCATCATGCCCAACTGCTTTACGGGCTTCCTTAAGGCATCCGTGGAGCCGCACACCGAGGGACCGCCGGACGTCCGTATCACCATAATTGTTCGCCTCGTCGGGCCACAGAACCTCGATCAGTTCCTTGTGGCTATATCTGTCCTTGATCGCCATGAGGGCAAGGACGTGCCGGGCGCGCCATGAGGGCTTTGCCGATGCCCCGCCGTTTGGTCCCGGCTCAGTCTCTAGCGGCCCCAGAACGTTGAGCCTGATCGTCGTCTTACTTGCTGGCTGACCGGCCATTTGCGCCCGAAGGCTACCCCAGAAGTCGGGCTCGGATGGAAAGATTCAGAAGTTTTCCAGCGTATTCAGAAAGAAATCAGGGTTTGGTCAGAGTCGGCATGCTGGACTTGAGGCATGACCGAAACCGCAGCACACGAGACACTACCGACCAGCAGCGCAACGCAAGCATCTCCCGACACCAGCGCTATCTGGCGAGGCGATCATGCCGTCGCCCCCGACGTGACCTGGGGTGGTGGCGGGATAGACGACTGGGGCTGGACTGCCCAGGAGTCCAGCTTGTCGCCGGGCATACGCCCTGGCCTATTCCTCAGTAACTAGCCGGAAGGAGCCTGTAGCCCTCATGCCTAAACACGCCCAAATCGTACTCCACCGCTCCGCGCAGCAGATCGTCCAACCCGACCCGGCCCTGAACGCCCAAGTGGCTGAGGCGGAGCGGGTCGGCATTGCTGCCGTTGCTCGCCTTCAGGCTGGAGCCTTCGCTACGTCTGTTGCGATCCAGAACGCCGCCATGCTCTCCCGCTCGGCCGATGCCGCCTTTCGCGTCTCCCCAATGGGAGAGGAGGTCTACCGCGGTCTGCTCATGGCCTACGGAAACGTCGCCGTCAACGAGATCCAGTCTCTCGGTATCCAGGGGCGTTCCTGATGGGGGTCGTGGAGGCAGTGCTTGCCCTGATCGGCCTGGTGGCGCTCGTTGCAGCGATTGTCCGTTGGTATGAGCGACGGGTGGCCGAGCCGGTGGAAGTTGACCTGGCTGCTCCCTACCGCGAAGGGTTGCACGCTGCTGCTCGGCTCCAAGGAGTCGCCCAGGAGCTAGAGCAGCAGATATATGTCGAGGCGCTACGACACGCCGAAGGCGATCCAGGTGGGCGGTGAGTGCCCCATGCCTGAGCACAGCAAGTCCATCGAGCGAGTCGTTGTCGGCCTGGTGGCCTGTGCCATCAGCGTCGATGTCATGGCAAGTGAGCTGCTGTCAAGGATCATCTGAATTCCTCAGAGTTGCTTATGGGAATTCCCCACTTGGTTGTGTGTGCAATGTGCTGGGTTTCAGGGTTTGTTGAGGCCGTCGCGTAGTTGGTCGAGGCGTGCTTGGTGGTGGCGCATGCGGTAGCTGGGCCCGTTGATCTGGATGACGGTCGCGTGGTGTAGGAGGCGGTCGAGCATGGCGGCCGCGACGGTGGTGTCCTCGAAGATCTGCCCCCAGCCGGTGATGTCGCGGTTTGTCGTTAGGACGATGGATCCGCCTTGGTAGCGGCGGCTGATGACCTGGAAGAGGTGCGCCGCCGCCTCGCCCGCCATCGGCAGATATCCCAGCTCATCAACGACGAGCACAGCGGGTCCGCCCCAGAAGCGCATCGTGGTTTGCCAGCGTCCCTCGAGTGCAGCCTTCGCGGTCTTGGCGACCAGGTCCGCGGCGGTGGTGTAGTAGACGCGGTAGCCGGCCTTCACCGCCTTCAGGCCCAACGCGATCGCGAGGGTCGTCTTGCCGACCCCGGGCGGCCCGATGAACAGCACGTTGGCTTTCTCCTCGACGAACCGCAGCGTGGCGAGCTCCTCGATCAGACGCCGGTCCAGGCTGGGCTGCGCGTCGAAGTCGAACTCCTCCAGTGTCTTGGTCTGCGGGAACCCAGCAAGACGCAGACGGCTTGTAAGCGCGCGCTCCTGGGTCGCCTGAACCTCGACCTGGAGCAGGTCGGCGAGGAAGCGTGTGTAGCCGGGCTTTTCCTGCTCGGCCTGCTCGAGCGCCGGGGCGAGCGCCTCAGCGATCGCGGTCAGCTTCAATGCCGCGAGGTAACCCCGCAGCTGCTGATAGACACCGTCGTTCTCGGTCATCGCGCCACCTCCGCGAGCTGGGCGTAGCGCTCCAGGTCGATGACCACACCACCACCGTCGTTGGCGGGGTGCTCGCCGCGCAGGACGGCCGCGGCCTGGAGGGCTGCTTGTCCTGGCGGCCGGTTCTGCTTTCGCCGGCACGGCGGGCGTGTCGTGAACGCTGAGAGCACCGCCTGCTCGAGGCCCGCCGCGTGCTCGGCGGAGCGGATCACTTGCTCGGTGCCCGCGGGTGCACGGCGATGCTTAGCGACCTGGGTGCCAGCGGCGCTGACGATCAGGACCGTCTGCTCGCCGAGGCGGGCACGGACCGTGACCTGTGGGGCGCCCGCCAGCGCGGCGGGGACGCTGTAGTGGTTGCCCTCGAACGCGACCAGCGCCGAGCGCGACACCGGGCGCTCCACGCAGATCTCCGCCGGGAACGGCGCGCGGGGCAGCCCCAGCAACCCCTCGCTCACCGCGAGCTTCGCGATCGTGCCCGCGCCGCGCCGGCGCTCATCGGCGACGTCGACGCAGAAACGGTCAAGGCTCATCTGCGCCTGCGCCGGTGTCGCGACCGCGGCTGAGCACCACCACGATCGTGTCAGGTATTTCACCGCGGCCTCGGCGACGCCTTTGCGCCTGGGGCGCCGCGCGGGACAGGGATCGACACCGACACCGTAGTGCTTCGCGCACGCCACGAACTCGGGCAGCAACCGGTCCGTGCCCGGGCAGACCACCCCAGCCATCCGGTCGGTCCGCCAGCGCCGCGTGGTGCCGCCCAACCGCCGCAGCACCCCGTCGAGGGACTCGATCACGTGCGGGCCGGTCTGTCCCTCGCTGAACACGCCCCGGCAGCGCCCGGAGTGCGACAGCGCACCGATCAGGACGTAAGCCGCCTGACCCCACGGCGTTTCGCGCAGCTCCAGCCAGTCGAACTGCAGCTCCTCTCCGGGCGGGTGGTCGATCTCGGTCGTGACATCAACACCGCCACGCCGGCAGCACTCACACCGCGGACGCAACCCCAGCACCCGCAGCTGGCGAACGAACGTCTGATAGGAACGATCGAACCCGAGATCCCCCACCTCGCGGAACAGCACGGTCCCCAACACGTGCGGGTCATCGACGAAGCGCGCGGCCAGGTAGTCACGGTAGGGCTCGAGCACGCTCGGCGCCCGCCGCCGTCGCTTCGCCTGACCCGCCAAATACGCCTTCACGGTCTTCCGATCCCGCCCGGTATGACGAGCGATCGCAGAGACCGACCAGCCCCTCCCATCCAACGCAGCAATCTCCATGTCTTCCTCCTGTGTGAGCATCCCCAGGGTCCTCCCTCTTTGGTCGATGGCGTCAAGCACCACTGACCATCGAGGGGGGACCCGACAGAACCGCGCCGGCCCCAGTCGCTCCGCTTCGCCTACGGCTCAGCTACGCGACAGGGGCCGCTAGGCCTGGGGACTTTTCATGAGCAGAAGTGGGGAGTTTTGCGTGAGCGCGCACAGGGTTGGGGCGGTTACCCCCGGCTGACGCTGCTGTGCATAGCCTGCACCAAGGTGTTGCCGCGTCCCGTATACCGCTCCGCTGCCATGCGGCGAATCAGGTGATTCATCGCTGCATTGGAGTCCGCGACCTCGATAGGGGCAGCTGCTGCACGGGCCTTCGCGTTTTCGCAGGCACGCAGTGCGTCAGCCTGAGACGAAAAGCTCTGCCCCGACGTATCGATGATCTCCCCGTTCGCGGCTACCTCGTCCCAGAACCACTTTCCG
>JBEKOY010000274.1:0-3939 GCA_049521295.1 Polyangiaceae bacterium
GGCCGTAATGTGCCTTTCCAGCCCTTACCGTGCCACCACCGATCTCGATGTCGTCGACCGACAGCGCGGTGCGGTACCGCAGCTTCAAGTGCTCCGCGCCGCGCGAGGAGCAGAGCCTGTCGATCCGGCCTCGGTGCTGCTGCCTACGGTGTATGGCCAAGTCAGGGTAGACGTACTCGAAGTTCGGCAGATCGAGATCGACGAGCCGGGCGACGATCCGGGCGACCGCTTGCACGCCTTCGCCCATGCCTGGGCCAACGACAGCGCCACCGAGGTCACCATCGAAGTGACGCCCTTGAGCGGACCGCACGTGGCTGTCACCGTGCTGGTGGCCGAACCAGGTCCCCTGGTCGCCATGAAGCTGCAAGCAGCCGGCGCCGGTTTGGTCGCGTAGAGTGCGCATGGCGTCGACCGCCATGTCGGCTACCACGGCTACGACGAGCGCTCGAGAGCCGACGCGTTGAGCAATGGCGCGTCCAGTCGCGACGTCTACGCGGCGAGGGCTCGAGGCAACGAAATTGATGCCGATGGCGTCCGCGCCGAGTTCCACACAGGCTAAAGCCTGCTCGACGGAGGTCACCCCGCAGATCTTGATGCGCGTCACGGGGTTTCGATTTTTAGCAGTTCTCGGACCTTGGCAATCACTTGCGGGGCCTGGATGGGCTTGGTGATGTAGGCGTTCGCGCCAAGCTGAAGGGCCCTTTGCCGATCTTCGCTGGATCCCTCGGTCGTAATGACGACAATCGGCACGTCCTTGTGCGTCGGGTCGCTCCGAACGCGTTTGACAAGCTTCAAGCCGTCCATGATCGGCATGTTGATGTCGGTGAGAATGATGTCGAACTTGCCCGTCGCCAACTTTCGAAGGCCGTCGACGCCATCGTCGGCCTCCGTGACGCGGAGACTCTTTAGACGCGAGAGGGCCAGGACGAGCAACTGTCGCATCATCGGAGAGTCTTCGACCACGAGGCACGAATATTGAACGGTCATCGCGGAAGGCTTCCTCGGTCGGCGGTGGGTCGGTCTGCGGACATGTCAATCCTAAGCACAGAGTTCTCGGAGCGTGTCAGGACTCGGGAGACGTCCTCCCGCCTGGCTCCAAAGATAGGCCGCGACGACGGCACTTCCGGCGTGCGCTCCGAGCAGCTTGAACAGCTCTCGATCGACGGTCACGAAGCCCTTCTTGTGGTCCAGCAGAGCGATGACGGCGATGACCCCGACCGTTCGGTCTTCGATCTGCAAAGGAATGCACGCTGCCGGGTGACCTACGGGCTCGGCTTCGTCCACGTGCGCAACGCCGGTCAAGTACGTCCGCTCGACGATGGCCTCAAGAGGCGAGGCGGTCGCTCCATCGCGAACCGCTATCGTGGGCAGTGTGCCGATGGCGACGCCGTCGGTCGCAATCGGCACGAGAGTTCGCTCAACCTCGTCGATGAGATAGATCGCGACGGAGCGGGCCCCGACCAGCTGCGCGAGCAGCTCCCGCACATGACGGACCGTGGTTCGGACGCTCAGCGTCGAGTGGAGTTGGAAACTCGCAACGTACAGATTGGCAAAGCTCTCGAGCTCCGATTCGATTTCAGCAACGCGATGGGTGATCGTGGCCTGGTCGTTGACGCGCGAGAGGAGCCTTGCCTTCTCGCGTTCGAGGTCTTCGATCTTCGCCAGCAAGTCGCGGATGGCCCTGTCGCTCGCAAGCTGAGTCTTCAGGCTGGCGTTCTCGTCTTCGAGAGACGCGAGCTGATCGCGCAGCAGGCGGTTCTCGCCCACGAGTTCTTCGGTGAGCTCAGCTCCACGGCGAAAGAACGTGTGCAAGAACGCGTCGCGCTTCTCCTTCAGCTCTCCGGCGACCTCCGAAGCGGGCCGGTCGCTCTCGCGCGGTCCGCGACCCTTCGACTCCGTCATGGCGCAAGGATATCATCGTTTCCAGGTCGGCTGAGTTGGTTGACCCAGGACGCGAGCTCGCCGGTCACCACTCGCTGTGCCATGCGCAGCGCCGAGACGTCGGGGCTGCGCGTCAGCAACATCGTGGCGCGCAGCTCGGTCTCCACGCCTTCGAGAAAAGCCGCGGCGCCGGCACGACCGCGCGCGGCGATCTCGCGAAGCACCGGGCGGGCCAAGCCGGCCGCGGTAGCTCCCAGGGCGATGGCGCGGGCGACATCAAGGCCTGCGCCGATGCCGCCCGTGGCGACGATGGTCTCGAACCCGAGGGGCGCGAGGAGCGCGACGGACGCCGCCGTCGGAATCCCCCAGTCCCACAGAGCTTCTCCGAGGCTTCGTGCGGCTTCGTCACCGCTCAGAGCAGCGCGCTTCGTCTCGACTCCTACCCACGACGTACCGCCTGCCCCCGACACGTCGACATGTGCGACCCCGATGGACCGCAGTCGCTTTCCGACGCTCGGCGAGATGCCGCACCCCGTCTCCTTGACGATCAGCGGTACGCCCAGATCCGCCACCAGCCGCGCGATCGTTTCGAGGCCTCCCGAAAAGTCACGATCGCCTCCAGGCTGGACGAGCTCCATCGCCGGATTCAGATGCACGCAGAGCGCGTCTGCGCCCACGTCTTCCACCAACGAGCGGATCTCTCTCGTTTTCATTCCGCGCGCCTGAACGACGCCGACGTTGCCCAGAACGAGAGCCTTGGGCGCGACTTCGCGCACGCGAAAGGTTGCGCTCGCGCCGGGGCGCAAGTGCATCGCGCGCTGACTGCCGAGGCCGAATGCGTAGCCTCGCTCCTCGGCAATGCTCGCGAGTTCTCGGTTGATGCGACCTGCTTCTTCGGTCCCGCCGGTCATCGACGCGATGACGATGGGCGCGCGCAACCGTTTGCCGAAGAGGACGACACTGGCGTCGACCTCGTCCATTCGGAGGTCGGGCAACGCGTCGTGCACCAAGTGCACGCATTCGAGCAGCGTCGATGCGTGGCGAAAACCGACGTCTTGCTCGGCGCAGATCGCCAAGTGGTCCGCTTTACGTTGCCCAATGGAGACCATCCGGCCGAGCTTAGGGCCCCTTCGATTGGGCTGCTAGACGTTCAGCGACGCATGAAAATCCGCGTAGATGCGTCAAAATTCCGCCTGTGGGGAAGTTGACGGCAGAGTCGCACGCCTCTAGTTTGTGGCGCGCGCGATGACGCGGCCGGGTTCTGACGTGAACGGGACGCGCTCGACGCAATGCAACGCGGCGGCGACGATGCCCAACGACTTCGCCCTCTTTGCCGCTCGGGTTCGATCGAGCGTTGAGGAACGGCTCGCCGCCACCCTCGATCGTCGAATCACCACGGCCCGCAGGCGGGGGCCGGACGTCGAAGCGGTCGCGGGGGCCTTGTCGGAGTTGGTGTTGCGCGGGGGCAAGCGGATGCGCTGCGTGCTACTCACCGCGGCTTACGAAGCACACGGTGGAGAAGGGGGAATCGAGATCGTGGCGCCCGCGTGCGTCGCGCTTGAGCTCTTGCAAGCCTACTTGCTGTCGCACGACGACTGGATGGATGGAGATGACGTGCGGCGTGGCGGGCCGAGCGTCCCCGCGATGATGCGTCGGCGTTTTTCGGGCGCTCGCGCGGACGCGATGAGCATCCTAGCTGGGGATCTCGCGGCCGCCTGGGCTCGTGGTGAGCTCTTCGAGGTCGCGTTGCCTTCAGAGCGCGTTGTCCAAGCCGCCGCAGAGCTGGCACGCGTCGAGGAGGACGTCGTGAGGTCCCGGGCCCCGAGGGCGTGGGTCTCCATCCGGTGGTCCATCCCCGTGATCCAGGCCGGCCGTTCACACAGTTCGGCCGCCCTGTCCCCGGCGGCCAGGATGATGGCGGCGGCCCCGTCGGTGATGGGCGGCAGGGCGTGCCGCCGCAGAGGGGCGACCACGTAGTCGTCGGCCAGGAGCTCCTGGGCCGTCCGGTCGTTGCTCACCTGGGCGTTCGGATTCTCCCGGGCGTCGCGCCGGCTCCGG
>JBEKOY010000275.1:0-3938 GCA_049521295.1 Polyangiaceae bacterium
CGGCCGCCAACCGCACCGAGCGCGACGCAATTGCCAACTTGTTCGCCCACTGCAACCGGCTGAAACTCACCCTGCCGGGCGACCTCGCCATGCGCCCACTCCGCTTTCAGGCCCAAAATATTTGAGACGGCCTGCACGAACCCTGGGGCGCATCTCTCGCGGATTCGGCTGCGGAGCCGAGCAGAGGTCCGCACGCTCCTGCAGATGAGCGAGCGGGCCCACGGGTCGCAAACCGAAATAGGGAAGTGACCGAAAGCCCAGGCTCTTGCTCGTGGCCTCGGCGACACGGACCCACCGCTACCGCAAGCGATCGATGAACGTGCCCAAATGCGCGAGGTACTCATCGGAGTTGGCCAGAAAAATCGTGTTGTGGTTGCCGCGCGGGAACAGGACCAACCGCTTGTCTTGCGTCGGACCGGCGCCCCACGACACGTTCCTCTCCGCGTGCGAAGACGGCACCAGCGTGTCGTGCACGGCATGCAGGACGAGCATCGGCCCGGGATAACGGCCTAGCTTGCTCTGATGGTCCATGCGCGACGAGACAGCGGCCGTGAACGCTTTCGGCGACACCCCGAGCTCCTCCGGCGCCACCCGCATCCGAAGCCGCTCCAGCGGGTCCGCGATGCCGCTATCGAGAATGAGTCCGCCGATGCGTGGATGACGCCCGACCAGCTCGATCGCCGGAATGGAACCAACCGATCGACCGAACACGACGACCCTTTCGACCGGCTCGTCCAACGCTTCAGATACCGCCTCCGCGTCGTCGAGCAAGGCGCCCACGGTCGGCGTTCCCGTCGAGGCTCCGTACCCTCGATACTCGGCGAAGACAACGTTGGCGCCGAGGGACGTGATGAGGTCCACCATGTCCGGCACGTAGTCGGCGACGACCTCGCCGTTTCCGTGAAAATGGACGATGGTGGGAGCGCCCTTGTGCGGCGATGCTTGGTAGCAGCCGAGGCGGCTGACGCCGTCCGCCGCCGTCACGAAGAACGGTTTCTCGAGCGGCGCGGAGCGCGGGAACAGGTAACGGGACGCGAGAAGCGGATGGTCGAGAATCGATTCAGCCATGGGTTGCCATGGATCATGGAACCGCCGGCGTGGCTCGTGCGGCAAGCGCGTTCACGCTACGATCGGTTCGTGAACATGACGCGGCACAAGCACCTCAAGCTCGATCAGACTAAGATCGACCGCGCGAAGAAGCTCCTGGGCGCCAAGACCGAGCAGGAAACGATCGATCGTGCCTTGGATCTCGTCCTGGGTGAGGAGCGCATCCTCAAAGCGCATCGTCGCGTTCGCACCGTCGGGGGGTTCGACGAAGCGCGGTGAGCCTTCGCAAGGTCATCGTCGACACCAACGTCTACATCGACTGGCTCAATGCGGGTCTGCATGAGCGCGTCATGACCGGGCCCGGCCTGGTGCGCTATCTGTCCGCGATCGTGCACATGGAATTGCGTATCGGTGCCGCGACGCTCCCCGCCCGCCGGGCTGTTGATCATCTCGTGCGAGCCTACGAGTCGAGCGGCAGATACTTGGAGCCCGCGAAAGGCCTCTTCGATGGTGCAGGGCGCACTCTGCGCATGCTTAAAGACGGCGGGCGCGAGATCCGCCGCGCATCGCTGGTCGGCGACGTACTTATCGCCCACACGGCGCGTTCGGTCGGAGCCGCTGTCTTGACGAGCGATCGGGACTTCGAGGCGATCCGTTCGGTGCTCGACTTCGAGCTGGAGATGGTCGGCTCGTGAGTTGGGGCCGGTCGGTGGACCCGGGTCAATGTGCAAGAGTGCCTTGCACTTCGTACTGGCAGCCTGTGGGATCGGTGAACGTCTCGGTGAGTTCGAAGGATGCCCCCAAGGGCTGCACCTCGACCGATGTGAAATCGCGAACGATGGCTTGACCCGCAGGCGCGCACGTTTGGGGAGCGGAGACGAGCCGCGCCACGCCCCCGCTCACGAACATCGCGAGCGAGCAGCCCAGGCCGGCGTCGAAGAGCAAGTTCACCTCGTCGGCGTCGGTCGCTCCGGGGCCCCGGCTGAACGTCACGGTGGCCGCGACCGGGTCGGCTTGGGCGGACTCGGTCGAGCAGACGAAGGAGTCCGTGCCGGTCAGGGTCCACGTGCCGATGAATGGCCCCGAGGCGCTCTCCGCAGCGATCGCGTCGGTGACCGCAGCGTCCGCCGCATCGTCGGGCTCGTCGACGCCGGCGTCCTGCGCACCGGCTCCGCAGGTGCACGGGCCGCCTGCGGCGGCGTCCACGCGGCATGCGGGAGCGCCGTCTTTAGGAAGACAGAAGCACGGGGGCCCGGGATCGCCCACGCAGTAGACGACGTCGGGGTTGTCGGTCGCGGCGTCCGGTTCGGAAGCGGGTTTGTGCCGTGGATCGCAGGCAAGAATCGTCACGAATCCGGAAATGATCCCGATGGACCGTTGGGCGCGACGCATGGCTTTGGCTCCATTCCGAAGAAACCGATTTGAGTCTTTCAAAGAAAACCGCATGCGGCGGACCGGGACCGATCGAACCTATTTGGCCAAATGGCGATCGAAACGCCGGTGCTACCGCGGGCGATCGGGGCGGGTGAGCGCGTACGTTTTGAGGTTGGCCACGGGCGGGTACGGCCGATGGCGGTCCGCGAATGGTGCGGTGGTTCATGGCCCGCCCTATCGCAAGCTGCGCGCCAGGCCGCGACAGGCGACCTCTCGCGCCTAACCGCGGGAAATCATGGACTCATGGGTGCCCGTCGGAGAGGGGGGTGGTCAATCATTGCTGACCAGGGGGGGTCAATAATTATTGACCCCCCCTCCCCTTGCCCGCGGCGCGATTCGCCATCTCTCTCAGGGCGGAAGAGCGTCGGACTCCCGGTGGGGCGAAGCCATACGGCGACAGATTGGAGTCCATCGGATCGATATCGCATTTGACAGATTCGAATACCGGACTCAGATTGGCCGTCGCTCCCAAGCCCCGTCGCTTTTCCGCGAATGGCGCATGGACTCGGGGCGAGTGTTCTCAGGCCGCGCGGAGGACCCATGCGTGAGTTGGCGCTTTTGTCGCTGTTCGTGATGTCTCTGGCCGGACTCTGGCTTTCGACCGAGTACGTCGCCGCCGAGCTTCACTACCCTCCCGAGATCGGCTTGCCGTCGGTCCTCGTCGGATCGTGGCCCGTTTATCCGCCCTGGGGCTGGCTCCTCTGGAGCCCGATCGCCGAGTCGCGTGCGCCCACGGTCTTTCGCGACGCGAGCGGCTTCACGACGATTGGCGCGATCACCGGTTGTGCGGCTGCCGCCATTGCGGCCGTATGCCGCAATCCCTCGGGTCCGAGTCGCTCCCACGGGAGCGCCCGGTGGGCCACGACGACCGAGATGCGACGCGCGGGACTCTTGCGCGAGGCCGGCGTCGTCCTCGGCCAAACGGGGGAGGCCCTATTTCGACACACGGTCGACGCCGCCGGCCGGACGAAGACCGTCTTTCGAAAAGCCGGCCGACTTATCCGCCATGACGGGCCCGAGCACGTCTTCTGCTTCGCCCCCACCCGATCGGGCAAGGGCGTGGGCCTGGTCGTGCCGACGCTCCTCATCTGGCCGCATTCGGTTCTCGTCTACGACATCAAAAAAGAAAACTGGGCGCTCACGGCGGGCTGGCGTCGCCAATTCAGCCGCGTCTGGCACTTCGAGCCGACGGCCCTCGATTCGCTCCGCTTCAATCCGCTCCTGGAAATCCGCAGAGGTTGGAACGAAGTCCGCGACGCCCAGAACGTCGCCGATCTGCTCGTCGACCCCGCCGGAGAGAAGGACACGCGCGACCACTGGCAAACGACCGCCCACAGCCTGCTCACCGGCGCCATCCTGCACGTCCTCTACGCCGAGAGCGACAAGACGCTGTCCGGCGTCGCCCGGTTCCTGTCCAACCCGGACGCCACCCAGACTCAAACGCTCGAGCGGATGCT
>JBEKOY010000276.1:0-3907 GCA_049521295.1 Polyangiaceae bacterium
GCCCTACCGTCTCGTGCGCCACCCGGGCTACCTCGGCTCGATCCTCGTGTGGACCGGGGCCGCGACCTCGTCCGGCAATCTCCTGTCGGTGCTCGCCGTCGTCGTGCTGCTCGCGATCGCCTACACGCTCCGCATCCGCACCGAGGAACGCATGCTGCTGTCTGCGCTCGGCGAGCCGTACGCCGAGTACCGTATCCCGTCGGCCATCGACGTCCGCGAAGGTGGTTGACGGGGGATCCGTTGACGTGGTGGGCGAACCCAGTCTCCGCGGTCGATGCGTGGCCGCCGCGGGCGGTCTCGTCAACCGCTGGTGTGCTCGGGTAACGCTTTGGGCGGAGCCGATGGCTCGGCCGCTTCACTGACGTCATCGTTGATGGCCTCGCGGATGACGCGGGTCGTGAGCTCGTCGAGATGGGCGTGCAACTCGTCGCAGAGCGCGACGAACTCGGGCCAGAGCGTGAGCTGATGGAACGCCTTGGGGGCTCGTAGCTGCACGGTGCTATGGCGACGGCCGGGTTCCCGAAAGGGCTTGAGGCCATAGCGGCGACAGAGCGCGAGGAAAAGCTTTCGCTTCCACGGGTCAGGCAGGCTGTAGTGCAGTTCGAGGTCCTGCTCGCGCCCGCGAAGCTCCGCGAGGCGAGCGCGAATGCGTTCGGCCGCGCGTCGGGCGGCCTCTCGTTCGCCGTCGACGGTGGTGCCTGCGTGGAGCGCCTCGATCTTGCGCAGCTTCTCGAGCAATGTTCCTTCGAGGGGCAACATCGGGGCTGCACGCAAGCACGCCCGCGGCGCGGCGTCAGCCCTCGGGTGGGCGCGGGTCTACGCCGCGACGGCCGTCCGGCGCGCGCTCGGCAGCCCGCGCCGCCGCATACGTCTCGGGCAGCAGCGCGCTCAGGTCCTTTTCGCCGGCGAGAATCTTGGTGAGCGTGTCGCGCACGTAGGCGCGCGGGTTGATCGCCCATCTTGCGGCACGTGGTGATCAGGGTGAGCGCGTCGGCGGCGCGTCGCGCGCTGCGCTCGTGACCGACGAACAACCATGTCTTGCGACTGAGCACCCAAGGACGAATGTCGCCTTCGACTTCGTTGTTGGTCAGCTCCATGAGCGGGTCGCGAAGAAACGCGGTGAGCCGTGGCCATTGCCGGTGCAGGTAGCCGACCGCTTGGCCCAGCGGCGTCTTGGGCTCGACCTCGCCACGGCACCGGTCGACCCAGGCGTGAAGCTCATCGACAAGGGGAGCGCTGTCGCGAAGGCGCCGCTCCCAGCGCTGCTCGAGGGTTTCACCGAGGCGTTTGGACTCGGCGTCGACGTGGAAGATCTTGGCGTAGAGCTCGAGCCCCTCGACCGCGCGCGCATCGCCGTCGCGAACGGCCTTGACCAGACCGCGTCGGCCGTGCGCGTTGCAGCCACCGCGCCGGCCGCCGACCCGCTCGACGCAGTTGTTGGTGGCCGAGCCGTCGCACATCACACTGCCGAAGGTGTGCCCCTCGAAGAACTGCTCGAGGTGCTCGGCGTGAGCACTCGGCGCATACAAAAAGCACGCGTAGCGGTGATCGCCCTCGAGGAGCCAGAGCGCGCCGCTCTTGATGCCCAACGGGTGGGTCCCATCGAGCACAGGCATGCGCGTGGCGTCGAACGCGGTGAAGCTCGAGGACAGAGCGCGCTCGCGGATATGTCCGACGATCGGGTCGAACAGATCGATCACCTTGCCGACCGACGCAGCGAGCGTGTTGGCCGCCAGCGGCACGTCCTGCTGGCGGGCGTTTCGCTCCATGCGCTCGAAGGGCACGGCGTCCTGGTAGTGATCGACCAGCGCCTGCACCAGAAGCTCGTCGCCGAGAATGCCACGGTCGACGGCTTCGTCGGGCGTGTCGGCCGTCACAATGTAATCGCAGCCCGGACAGGCGCGCGTCTCGACTTGGGTCTGCGACACGATGAACGCCAAGGGACGCACGTCGAGCTTTTCGGCGGTGGTCTTGACGGCGACGCGCTTGGTCTGCACGTGACAGTGCGGACACGTGCACTGGGCGTCGTCGACGAGAAGCACGTTGGGCACCCGCGGCAGGTGGGCGGGCAGCTTGGGTCGGCCGTGAGGGGTCGGTTCTTTAGCGCCGCGCTTTTTGGGCTTCTTGTCCTGGGGCGGTGCCGGCTTGCCGTCATTGGCCGGCGCCGTGACCCCAAAGGGCAGCTCCATCTGCAGCCGGCGCATCGTCTCATTCGGCGGGCGTTTGCGCGACGTGCTCGCGAGCTTCTTCATCAGCTCCGAGTTGAGATCGCGCATTCTCACCAGCAGCGCGACGATCGCCGCCACCAGCCTGGCGATCGCGCCCTTGGCGATCATGTCCGCGATGAACTTCTTGACGGCTTCGAGGTCCGGAGCGAGCGCGCTGGTGATCGGAGGGGACTTGTCGCTCGCGGCGCTCATCGCAAGTGGCCATTTGCCAGATCGCAGATATCGATGAAAAGCACATTCGAACGAGCGATCGCAGATCGATCGTACAAAGTGCGATCACGGCTCACACGCGCGTCGCTGCCGCTGCGAGCCGCGAGCGCGGCGACCATCGCGCGCGCCGCGCCGAACCGCGCAAGTCGATGCCCTCGAGCACAAGCAACAACTCCGCGGCTTCGATGATCACGCGGCCTTGCTCGGCGGACCACGGCACCCTGTAGGTGCCCATCTCCAACCGTTTTGTAATCAGCACGTAGCCGTCGCGATCGAAGTAGAGAACGCGCACCCGGTCACTGCGTCGCGAGAAGAATACGTACATCGAGCCAGACAACGGGTCCTCGGCAAACTGCGAGCGAACCAGGGCCGATAACCCATCAATGCCTTTGCGCCCGTCCACGCGGGCCGTCGCCACGAACACGCGTACCCCCGGCGGTAGCGTCAGCATCGGCGCCCTCGACCCGCCAGCGCCTCGACGATGCGCGCCACGTGCTCGACATCCAGGTCCTCGCGTACGCGGACCGAGACGCCGCCATAGACGATTTCGATCGTGGCCGGCTGGATCGTCGACGCCGCCACGACCGGTAGTCGCACCGGCACGAACGTGGGAACCGCCGAAGTCACTCCAAGGCGCTTCTTCCAATAATCGATTCGTTGGGTCGACAATCCCCTCGAACGCGCGAACGCAGCCGAACTCTCGCCGGAGCGGGCGAGCGCAGCCAAGACTGCCCGCGCCTCGCCTTCCGTCCACTGACGCCACCCACGGCGAACCGTCGTCGTCGCTGCGCGTCCCATCGCCACCTCCGGTTACGCGCGTAGCGCAGGCCGCTGAGGCGCAGAAGACGTCAGCCGCCGATGGGATACCGAGTACCGCCGCCGCTCGTGGCGCCTCTTGCCCTTCGTCTTCTGACGGACGCGGCGGGCGAGGGCGGTGAAGGCCGTGAAGGACGCGGTGGCGCGCTGCGGTGAACGCGATGAACGGCGCGGACGTCGTCTTCCGTGAGCAGAAGTCGATCGCGGAGGCTTAGTCCTAGTGCTGGGCGCCGTAGGGCGATTAGGGGGAGTTCCCCCCAAAAGGATCGCGAGACTCGAATTCTGTCATTTACGTCATTTATTTCTGCCGGGATGATTTTGAGAAACGGCTTGGCGCGCAACAGTGCTGACGGAATCCACCAGAAGCGCGCCGCAGTTCGCCCGAGCCATAGGACCCCCCCAGCATCCAGTCCCCCAGCGGTCGGTGAGGACGGTAGGGGCGCGGAGCTGAGCGGCAGATCGTCGCGCCCACGTTCTGCCGCTCCGGGCTAGGCTAGCGGGCTCTGCGGCACAGTTCTTCGAACTCTTCGCGCATGGCGCGGCGCTCCGTCACAAGGACCGCGGCCGTATTTGGGTTATCCGTCAATCCGAGCAATCGCGTTAGGTTCGTAATGGCTATTTCAAGCTCGGCGAGACGCTCGGGATTTCCACTG
>JBEKOY010000277.1:0-3847 GCA_049521295.1 Polyangiaceae bacterium
GAACACGAGTGCGCCTCGCTGGATCACTTCAGCGAGGCGTTTGCTCGTCTAGGATCCTCGAGTCTCCGGTCCGTCGCGCGCTCGCGCCTGCCTCGGTGCACGAGTGGTGCACGGCGTACGGGGTGTCCCGGGGTTTCTTGGGATGTTTCGAGACCCGGCCCCGCCCCGAAACCGCGCTCTTCTGCGGAGAACCCGGTATTTGGTAAGCCATCGGCCAGTGACGTTCGCCGCGGGCGTTGACTCGACCGCGGCGTGGTGAGCGCTGAGCGCGCGTCACGCGGTCTGATCGCAGTCAGGGCTGGTCGCCGCTGTTGACCGCAGGGAGGGCTTTCGGCGCGGCCTCGGTGGCCTCGCTCACGTCGTCGTTGATGGCCTCGCGGATCACGCGCGCGGTGAGCTCGTCGAGGTGAGCATGGAGCTCCTCTGCGAGCGCGAGAAATTCCGGCCAGAGGGTCCGCTCCTGGAACGTCTTGGGCGCGCGGACCTGCACGGTGGTCGCGCGGCGTCCGGCGTCGCGAAAGGGCTCGAGGCCATAGCGCCGGCACAAGGCGACGAAGAGCTTTCGCTTCCAGGGATCGGGCATTCGGTAGTGGAGCTCGTAGTCGTCCTCGCGCCCACGAAGATCCGCGAGGCGCGCGCGGATGCGCTCGGCCGCACGGCGCGCCGCCTCACGTTCGCCGTCCACAGTCGTCCCGGCGTGGAGCGCCTCGATCTTTCGCAGCTTCTCAAGCAACGTCCCCTCGAGCGGCAGCATGGGTCGCAACCAAGCACACCTGGCGCCCGGCGTCAGCCCCCCACGATGGCGCTACGCGGCGAAGGGAGGCGCACGCTCGGCGTGGGACGCCGCGGCGTACGTCTCCGGCAAGAGCGCCGTGAGACTCTTCTCGCCGGCGAGGACCTTCGCGAGGGTGGCGCGCAGGTAGGCGCGCGGGTTGATGCCCATCTTCTTGCACGTCGTGACGATCGTGAGGGCGTCGGCCGCGCGTCGAGCGCTGATCTCGTGGCCGACAAAGAGCCACGTCTTGCGATTGAGCACCCACGTCCTGAGGTCGCTCTCGACCTCGTTGTTGGTCAGGTCCATGAGCGGGTCGCGAAGAAACGCGGTGAGGCGCGGCCACTGCCGGACGAGATAACCGAGAGCTTGCCCGAGGATACTCCTTGGCTCGACATCGGCGCACCGCACGTCGACCCACGCGCGGAGCTCTTGCACGAGCGGCGCGCTCTCGCGAAGGCGCCGTTCGAAGCGCTGCTCGAGACTCTCGCCGAGTCGCTTGGACTCGGCGTCGACGTGGAAGATCTTCCCGTAGAGCTCCAGCCCCTCGACCGCGCGTGCGTCGCCGCCACGGAGCGCATCAACGAGCCCGCGGCGACCATGGGCGTTGCACCCTCCACGACGACCGCCGGCGCCTTGCTCGACGCAGTTGTTGGTGGGCGAGCCGTCGCACATCACGCTGCCGAGAGTGCGCCCCTCGAAGAACTTCTTCAGATGCTCGGCATGCGCACTCGGCGCGTAGAGGAAGCACGCATAGCGGTGGTCCCCCTCGATGAGCCACAGCGCGGCGTTCTTGATGCCGAGCGGGTGAAGCCCATCGAGAACCGGCATGCGGGTGGCGTCGAGGGCGGTGAACCTCGACGCCAGGCAGGCCTCGCGAAGATGGCGCACGACCGGGTCGAACAAATCGATGACCTTCCCGACGGACGACGCCAGCGTGTTGGCCGCGAGAGGAACGCCCTCTGCTCGCGCGTTTCGCTCCATCCGTTCCCACGGCACCGCGTCCTGGTAGTGGTCCACGAGCGCCTGCACGAGGAGCTCGTCGCCGAGCAGCCCCCGATCGACGACCTCGTCCGGCTTGGGCGCGCTCACGATGTAGTCACACCGCGGGCAGGCGCACGTCTCGACCTGCGTCTGCGCCGCGATGAACTTCGACGGCTCGACGTCGAGCTTCTCCGCCGTGGTCTTGAGGCAGACGCGCGCGAGGTCGACCTCGCAGCGCGGACACGTGCGTTGGGCAGCGGGAACGAGGAGCACGTTGGGGACGCGGGGCAGGTGCGCCGGCAACGTGGGACGGGCGTGCGGCGTGGGCTTCTTGGCGCCGCGCTTCTTCGGCAGCTTCTCATTTACGGGGGCGGCCCTCCCGTCATTGGCCGCCGTGGCGCAGAGGAACGGCAGCTCCATCTGCAAGCGTCGCATCGCTTCGCTGGGCGGGTGCTTTCGCGACTTGCTCGCGAGCTTCTTCATCAAGTCCGTGTTGAGGTCGCGCATCTTCACGAGCAACGCCACGACCGCGGCCACCAGCGTCGCGATCGCCCCCGTTGCGGCCATGTCCGTGATGAACTTCGCCACGGCGCCGAGGTCGGGTGCGATCGCGCTCGTGATCGCTGCAGGAGTCGTCGGCTCGCTCGAGTCCGGCATCGCGGGACCGCAACATAAGAAGTCATAGACTGCTGTCCATGGCGTCGCGATCGATTCTCTGAAGAATTCGATATCGACGAGCTCACCTCGACGCGCTTTGCGACGGTGACCACCGCGCGCGGCGTACTGACCCGCGAAGCTCGATCCCCTCGAGCACCAGGAGCAACTCCGCGGCCTCGACCACGACGTGGCCCCGTTCCACGGACCAAGGAGTACGAAACGAGCCCTTCTCGAGGCGTTTCATGATCAGGACGTAGCCGTCGCGATCCCAATGCAAGACACGCACTCTGTCCCCTCGCCGCGAGAAGAATACGTACATCGAGCCGCTCAGCGGATCCTCCGCGTGCTGCGAACGGACCAGCGCCGACAACCCATCAATCCCCTTACGTCCGTCGACGCGCGCGGTCGCCACGAATACCCGTACGCCTGGGGGAAGGGTCAGCATCGAGCACGAGCACGAGCAAGGGCGATGGCGATTCGAGCGAGGTGCTCAGCGTCCAGGTCCTCGCGGACTCGGACGACCACACCTTCCACGGCGACCTCGATGTGCGAGGCCAACGCCGGAAAGGAGAGCGGGGTCGGGATCGCCACCGCCACGAATCCCGGCGTGCCGCCCTCACCCAGCCGCTTGCGCCAATACATGAGCCGACGCAGAGAGACGCCCCGCTCTCGAGCGAATCGCGACAGGCTCTGCCCTGACTTCGCGTGCTCCGCGAGCGCGGCACGCGCATCTTGCTCGCGCCACTGCTGCCATCGCCGCCGACCGTCCCCCGTCCTCGTGTCGTCCTCTGCCATTTGCGACCTCCCCCTTGCGCGTAGCGCAACTCCCCGAACCGGGGGAGGACGTCACTGGCCGATGGCTTACGGTACTACCTCCCGTGACTACGTTCCTAAGCGGCTCTCCCCGGTCCCCCTGAATCCCGGGGCGCTCGTCGGCCCCTCACATGCACAGCCCGACGACGAGCACCACGCGCGGCTGCGCGAGACCCTGCTGATCTTCCTCGACACCGGCGGCAGCTACAAGGCAACCGCCGAACGCCTGGTCCTGCACAAGAACACCGTCCAGTACCGCATCCACAAAGCCGAGGAGAGCCTCGGCCGCCCCGTCGGCCACGACCGCCACGACGTCGAACTCGCCCTCCAGGCCAGCCACTGGCTCGGCTCCTCCGTCCTGCAGGCGCCGGCCGGAAAGGACTTAGCCGGCCGCTAAGAGTTTGTTCGAAGCTTGACGGGAAAGGCGAAACGCTCACGCAGGCACCCGAACGGGGTGAGTGAACCTGCGGGTATCGCGCCAACGGCGGCGCGGTGAGGAGCGTTGTCATGATGCTGATGGCGAAGGACGCGACGCCAGCGCAGAAGGTACGCAGGCACGTCGCGCTCAGCGCGGCCGTCACCGCGCTCGGCGGGCTGCTGTTCGGCTACGACACCGGGGTG
>JBEKOY010000278.1:0-3767 GCA_049521295.1 Polyangiaceae bacterium
AATTCGCCAAAGACGGTCGCGAGCATTTCCTGGGCTTCGTCAATGATGAGCACCGGCCGCATCAGAGTGGTGGCGATGTGTTCCCCCCATCGGGCGCGCAGCGTCTTGAAGCCCGCCCAGCGGTTGTGCGGCGGAAACGGGACACCGAAAATGTCGCCGAGTTCGCGATAAAAATCCGATACCCGACTCTGGGGATGATCCACGGTGCCGACGACGACGTCGCGCAGTCCACGCAAGCGCTCGGACAGAAGCCGTAACGCCACGCTCTTGCCGCCGATGCCGTCGAGGAGCGCCTCGATCGCGTTCAGGTCGAGGCGAGCCGCTGGCGAGATCCGGGCGAACCCCGCGATCCCCGAGAGGCGCACGGCGATCATCCCCATCATGTCGAGCCCGGAGAAGGCATGGTTGAAGGCGCAGTGGATCACCGCGTCGGCTTCCTCAGCGGCGGCGCGCAGTATCCCAGTGTCCGTGAGATTGCCCTCGAGCGCCCGGGCGCCGCTGTTGGTCACCTTCTCGACGCCAGGGACGCTCCGCACGAGCGCGGTGACGTCGTGACCTCCCTTGACGAGCTGGCGGATGACCTCCGAACCGACCCAGCCCGCGCCTCCGGTGATGAACACTCGCATGGACGAATGATGTCGCCCGGGCCCCCGTACCGGAATGCGCGGGCGTACCGAAGACTCGCGCCAGCGTTCCAACTTCAGGTGTCGGTGGGCGGGATACTGCGGAAGTCGCGCGGCGAGACCCCGACCACCCGCTTGAAGGCGCTGCTGAACGCACTCTCCGACGCGTAGCCGAAGGTCTCGGCGAGCTGGCGGATGGGCGTCGCCTCGTCGCGGAGCGCGCGCTGCGCTAGGCGCATGCGCCACTCGGTGAGGTAGGTGAGGGGCGCGACGCCAGCGGTGGCCTTGAAGGCCACCGCAAAGCGGGTGCGCGACATCGCCGCCTCCGTGGCGAGTTCGTCCAGCGTCCAGGCTCGAGCCGGGTCCTCGTGCATGGCGCGCAGAGCCCGGACGATTCGCTGGTCGCGCATGGCGCGGAGCCAGCCGGGCGGAAGCGTCGCGGCATCGAGTTCCTCGCGGAGGATCTGCACGAAGATGAGCTCGGCGAGCTTTTCCGACGCGACGCTCGCGCCTGGGGTGCTCGACGTCTGCTCCGCGAGCAGCGCCTCGATGAGGCACCGTAGCGAAGGAGCGCTCGTCGAGGATGCACGGACGAGCACGGACGCGGGCAGCACTTCCGTGAGCAGCGCCGCACTCGATGGATTCAGCGCCACCCGCCCGAAGATCACGACGCAGTCGCACCTCGGGCCTAGCTGGACGATGCCGGAGCTCTCTTTCTCGTGGTGGGTGACGTCGATGGCCGGCGCGGTGGGGCTACTCCCAATCGTCCACCCGTCGCGACCCGAGAGCAGCCCGACGTCCCCGGCCTCGAGCCGCGTCGCCTCCTTCGCCCCATCAAGGCGCCCCCAGCACGTGCCGCGAGCGATCGCCGCGAAGGACACCAAGCCCGGCGCTGCCGTGTGGAATCCCCAAGCGCCACCCACCGCGTAGCCGCCGGACACCACCGAGCGCGCCTCGGTCAGGCGGAGAACGTCGGAGAGCGGATCGCTCGACATCGGGGAACCTTCACGCGCCTGAGGCGGAATTTCAAGCGCTCCTTCGGCTCTTTCATCCTGGCCGCAGGCCAGGCCGCGAGGCTCACCGCCTGGAGAGGAAGGTCTCTTCGCCTGTCGGACAACCAGGTCGCAGCTGGCACCGTCGCTCGCCAGGTTGCGCCCCCCGCCTCCGTCGCCTGGGTAGCGCAGCACCGCGCGCACTTAGCAATGACGAACGAGGCGTTCCATCGGCGCCCGTCGTCGGGATCGACGGTCGGGCCGGGTGACGTGTCAGGATGCGACCTGCGAATTGGCTCCAGGACCGGCCGTGCGACGGGGTTTCCCGGAACAGTGGGCTCGCGCTTGACTGTGCCGGATGGCAGACCTTCCCAATGCTCGCCATGGATCTGCCCGTCCGCTCGACCTGTGCAGTCGCGCTGCTCCTCACCGCCTCGTGCGTTCTCGGCCCGGAGCCCATGCTCGCGCGCAGCCTGCGAGAAGGGACCTACTGTGCGTCGCCGCTGCCGCTCCGCCCCGGCGCGTTTCCGACTCCCGATGTGGCGAGCCCGACAACGCACGCCGTCGAGGTGCGTGGGTACACGCCGCGCGCCATCGATACTGCTCGCTGGATCGGGGCGCTCGATCCGCTCGAGCGGCTCGCGGAGGCGGAGGCTCGCGGCTCACCCCGGGCGGAGACCGCCGACTTGCGCGGACAGGTGAATGACGTCATCGCCGTCGCCATGCTCGACGTGTCGAGCGTCGTAGCCAACATCGAGTGCGAGGAAGGGCGTGCCAATCACGTCGCGGCCGAGCTACGCGATGCCGAGGAGCGCCAGACTCGCAGGCTCACGGCGTATTCGCTGGTGCTGAGCGCGGGAACGGCCATCGCCGGGGGCGTTCTCGCGATCTCCGAAAAGAACCAGACGCCCGCGGGCGTGGTGGGCATCGGGGGCGGCGTCGCCGCGGGTACCTTCGGCGTTGCGACGCTCCAAGTGCACCGCACGACCACCTTCCGGCACCCGCGCGACATCCTCGGCCAGGTGTGGCGAGGCGACGCACACTCCGACTTCCCCGAGTCGGTATGGGCATACCTGAGTCGCCCCGAGCTCACGGAGAACCGCGAGCGCTCGCGGCGGGACTACCTCGTTCAGGGCTGGAAGGAATCGGGTTGGCTCGGGGACGACGCTGCGCACCCTGCGCCCGGGCTCGTGGCCCTCTATTTCGGAGACGGAGGCACATACGACGCGGACGGTCTCACTCACCGCGCGGACATGTTGAGCTCGGTGAGCGAGGTCGCGAATCTCATGTCGCACGACCTCCAGTACCTCGCGAGCGAGGCAGCGTACCGTTGAACGCAGCAGCGCCGCCGCGTGCGCCTCGGGCTAACGCTCGCGATCGTCGGCCTCCTTCCCGAAATGGCGCCGGGCCACGAGATCCACGACGATCGCCCACGCATTGCGTAGGCCGATCACGATGAACGCGAACACGCCGACGGCCACGACAGTCAGGCCGCGCTGCGGTGTATGCATCAGCATCGCGCCGCCTACGATGACCAGAGCGTATGCGGCTGCGGGCGACACAACGTAGTAGAACACGTCTGCGCGCTCGTAGAATCGACTGGCACCGCCGCTGTGGAAGAGCATGGAGAGCGGGTAGACGACGCCGGCCGCACCCCCGAGGCAACAGCAGATGGCTGTCGATAGCCGCGACTGAGTGGGGAACGCCAGCGCAGCGGCGAAGTACAGCACCGACGCCAAGTAGACGACGGTAGGAGTGAGGTACAGACGGATCTTACCTGCCTGACTGGCAGGCGCGCGTTCGGCTGCTAGGGTGATGACCACGAAGAGCAGCCCGACGAGGGTTGCAGCTGCCGTCGACGTGATGACGTAAAAATTCGCCCACCGATCGAGCGGCAGTCCGTCGTCACCCACGACCGGCCTGCCTTGCCCGCGCCCCTTTTTCGGCTCGCAGCACACCCACATCGCCGAAGTCCTTGACCATCTGGGCGATGCGCGCGTCGTCGTAACTCCGTCGGAGAGCGCGCGCGGCGCCGCGCAGGATCCGGCGCTCGGGCAGCGTGACGACCGTGTCGACGGTCGCCGCGATCTCGAGCGCTTGAAAGAAGTCGTCGCGCTCGTTCTCCGGGAGCTCGGCGAGTCGCTGCATCCAT
>JBEKOY010000279.1:0-3742 GCA_049521295.1 Polyangiaceae bacterium
ACCACGCACGGTCCAGTCTCCGTCCCGGATTTCACAACCGAGATGGGCGTCATGGCCAGCGAAGTGGCCGCCAAGAATGCGACGTTCATTCCGACCACCTCTTCGCCGCTTCAAGTATGGGTCAATGGCGTGGAGACCAACACGCGTTTGCAGCCCTACGTCGACGCGACGATCGCGTTTGGAATGACGAAGGGGCTGCCGGTCGACGACCTGAACGCGCTCGGCGTCGCGTACTACAACATGGTCGGTCAAACGGCCGCGGCCGCGCTCACCTTCAACGGTGACAAGGCCCACTTCGACAAGGCCGGCGCGACCGAGATGGCTTCGCTTGCGTCGCAGGCTTTGGCGAAAGCCAATAGCCCTCTGGCCGCGTACTTGAGGTGATCGCGCGGATGGGCTCGGCGGCAGAGGCGCCATTTCGAGGTCGAAGTCTGCTCGGTCGGATCGCGCGCTGGTGCGACGGACGACATCGACGCCAACCCGGGCGCTCCGGGGCCGACAACGTCGCTGCCAAATGGGCCGACGCGTTTCCCGTCCGAGTGGCCATCCATGACCTGCTCGATGCCGTAAACTAGATATCGCGACGACCGTTACCGAAGCCAGCAACATGGCATCTACTCGCCCATCTGGCCGGAGAAGAGCGTCTCCTGATCTATGCGCTCGCAAGCCGCGGCTTCGGCCCCGTGGTTCCAAGGACGCCGGCGGAACGCGCGGCGTGAATCGCGCCGGTCCGGGTGTGCGTCCAGCTAAGGCTGGCGCGTTTTGTGGGAGCCAGTCCCACCGAGGCTAAGAACCAGAGGCCTCGTAGCTTGAGTGGTAGGAAGGAGAGAAATCGATGACCTAAAGCCCACTGACAAAGCCATCGCAAAGGATGGTGAGCGAGTCCCCGGGCCGTAACGAAAGTGAACGCAGAGGTGGCCCCGAAAAGGAGAAACCCCGGAGGCCGAGCCCTCAACCGGAGGGTGAAGGCAGCACGGCACACCACAAACTGGTTGACGTGGTGGACCGCTCCGGCGGGGTGGTAGCGACGGCACGGAGACAAGAACGCGCTGGAAACTGGAGAAGCCCTCCTCGCCCCGACGAGAAATCGACGGAAAAAGGTAGGTCGTATAACCGGCAACCCCGGGAAGTCGGCCGAAGGCGAAAGGGTGGCGGAGGGGCCGGTAGTAGCGTCGAAGCGGGGTAATGCCCGTGGAGCGAAGCGGCCCTGCTGTTGGTAATTCCTCTTACGAAATGGAAGGCAGGGGCGATATGATAAAGGCGCCTATTAGTCTGCAGGACCTGAGACGGAGGATATACGCGAAGGCGAAGGCTGAACCGACCTGGCGTTTCTGGGGACTGTACGTCCACGTCTGCAAGACGGGAACGATTGAGGCCGCCTACGAGATGGCCAAGCAGAACGATGGAGCGCCGGGTATCGACGGCGTCACCTTCGAGGCCATCGAGGCAAGCGGCGTCGAGAAGTTCCTCGGGCAGATACGGGACGAACTAGTCTCGCATCAGTATCGACCCATGCGGAACCGTCGGAAAGCGATACCGAAGGATGGGGGCAAAACTCGCGTCCTCTCGATACCTGCAATCCGCGACCGTGTGGTCCAGGGGGCACTCAAGCTCATTCTGGAACCCATTTTCGAAGCTGACTTCCAACCGGGGTCCTACGGCTACCGCCCGAAGCGGTCGCAGCATGGCGCGGTCCGCCGGGTAGCGGAGGCCGTCGTCAGGAATAAGACCCGGATCCTCGACATCGATTTGCGAGCCTATTTCGACAACGTTCGGCATCATGTGTTGCTCGAAAAAGTCGCAAAGCGCGTGAACGACGATGCGGTTATGACTCTCCTGTCGATGATTCTCAAAGCATCCGGTAAGAGGGGAGTTCCCCAAGGCGGGGTAATTTCACCCGTGCTCAGCAACCTGTACCTCAATGAGGTCGACAGGATGCTCGAGCGCGCCAAACAGGTCACGGCCGAAGGCAAGTACGCATATGTCGAATATGCGCGCTTTGCTGACGATCTTGTGGTCCTCGTGGACGCCTACCGACGCCATGCCTGGTTGCTGCAGGCGGTCAACCGTAGACTCCGGGAAGAATTCAGCAAACTTCACGTGGAAATCAACGAAGACAAGAGTCGACTCGTGGACCTCTCGAAAGACGAGAGCTTCGGATTTCTCGGCTTTGACTTTCGTCGCATCCGCAGTCTCCGCGGTGAATGGCGCCCGCATTTGACGCCGCAACGCAAGAAACGGACGGCGCTGCTGCGCAAGCTCAAGGACGTGTTCCGACGTTTTCAGTCCCAGCCGGTGGAGCGGGTGGTGCAGATTATCAATCCGATTCTACGCGGATGGGTGCAATACTTTCGAGTGGGTCACTCGAGCCGATGCTTCGGCTTCGTCAAGGACTGGGTGGAGAAGAAGGTGAGGCGACATCTGATGCGTGCCCGGAACCTGCCCGGTTTCGGCTGGAAGAGGTGGAGTAGGTCATGGCTCTACGGAACGCTCGGGCTCTTCAATGGGTACCGAGTGGCTCCGCGGCAGGACATGCCGAAAGCGCTCCCAGCACGATAGGTCCCATAAACCTTGGCGCGAAGCTGGCAGGACAGCGGAGTGCGGGAAATCCGCCTGCTCCGTTGGACGAGGCGGGGACTGGAAACGGAGCGATGGAGAGGCAAGTGAGGCACCGTCAACCGAAAGGGACGGAAACAGATTGGCCCCCCTGCACGCCACCGCGCCAGTCCTCGACCCTACCGCAACGCCGAGCTTCTTGTACGCGTTCTTGAGATGCCATTTCGACGGTGTCGAGCCCGATCGCGAGCGTGGCCGAGACGTCCTTGTTGACCATTCCTTCTTCGATCAGGCGAAGGATCTGGAGCTCGCGAACGTTGAGCGGCTCAATCAAACGAAGGCCACACGCCCGCCGCGGGCGCGGCGCCCGTCCCCACGACCGGTGCGACCGCGATTGTACCCGCGTGCGCGACCCCCAGGAGGCGCCCGACGTACGGTGACGCGGGCAGTCGGCGAAGCAGCGGGTGCAGCGCCTGGCCTTCGTCAGCAAGCGTTCGGACGGCGCCCTGCTCTTCGCCGAGGACGAGCGCGGCGGCGACTTCCGCGCGCGCGGCGGTCCCGTCGCCGGCGGCTTGAATTGCGAGGGCGGTGACAACTCGCACGGAAAGCTCGAACCGACGTCGACCTTCGGCTTGGGCGCGATCCCGAAGATCGGCGAGCAGGGGCAGCGCGGACTTCGCGTGTCCGCGGGCGATCGCGACGCGCGCCCGGGCGAGCACCCAAAGCTCCCACGGTTGCTGACGATGCGCGTCCGGTGGACGGGGGGCGCTCGCGGCGTCGCATCTCCGGGCCGCTAGATCCACCTCGCCCGCCGCGAGGTGGATGCGCACCTGTTCGTGCATCGCCGCCGCTGCGAGGCGCTCGAGCCGCCGCGATGCGGCCTGACGCGCGCACTCGTAGAGCTCCGCGAGCGCCGCGTCGTGGTCACCGCGTGCCCCGTGGAGTCGGATGCGCGCGACGTAGATCGCGATGGGAATGTCGGGGATGCCGCTCTCGCGCACCGAGAACGCCGCTTCGAGCAGCTTGCTCGCGCCGGCTAGATCGTCCCGTTCGTAGCGAATCGCGCCGAGGAACGCCGACGCCATCCGCGTCGCGTAGCCGTGGCGGCCGACGTCGCGCACCGCGACGTCGAGCGCGCGCTCGAAGCTCTTCTCCGCGCCATCGAGATCGCCGAGCTCTTGCTGCG
>JBEKOY010000280.1:0-3742 GCA_049521295.1 Polyangiaceae bacterium
AGTGCACCAGAGTGCACCATCGGTGCAGATTCTCTCGTCCGCAGTAAGCGCGTCGGCGTGCCCGCAGTAAGAATCGCGGACGCGATCAAGGCACTCGCCGCGGGCGACGTCGAGACCCCGCGGTTCGATTCTCAGTGGACCGCGAGGCTCGTCCACGTGACCGCTCCCGACGGCTTCAGGTTCTCGGTGGTCGGTACGCCCTATATGGCGAATTTTCGTGTTCCAACCGCCGGGACCACCGAAGCCCTTTTCAAAATCAGCGCTGCCAGAATCAGTGACACAAATGACAGAAATCAACCTTTGGGGGCGTGGCCCCCCTTGTCGGTGGGTTTGCGTTGGGACGCTTGATCCCATGCGCTTGCGCGAACGGGTTGGCGGACTGCTCCAGAACGAACCGCCGCCTGAGCACTGCGCGATCGAATATCGGGACATAACGGGAAGGTCGTCCGATTGCCGGCGCTTGGCGGCCTGCATCATGAATATCGCAGAGCTGCATGAAAGACGCGATTTCGCGCCGATTCGCGAAGTAGCCAGCACGGCCCGCCGAGAGCAGGGCCACGAGGCGATCGAACGGGAGCCCGGTGCCAGGGAGCCGCTGCACGCGGCGAACGTCGTGCAGGACGAGGGCGTCGTCGTCGCTTCCGACTTCGGCGATCCAGATGTTGCTCCTCATGCACCTCGGCCGCCACATGAGGTGGTTCCCGGAAAAGTCGATGCCGAGCGCCAGCGCCCTTCAGGCACGGCGGCTCCATGCCCAACGCCCAGGCACCTTGGCCCGTTGACGGAGTGCTTGCCGACGTGCAGCCTCGGCGCTCATGGGGCACGACATCTCGCTCTTTTCAGGCTACTCGCAGAAGGAGAACAGGACGACGAACTACTGCCTCCTCGTGCTGAAGATGCTCTACGAGGAGAACCCGAAGTTCCTCGGCGAGGTGCTGAGCGGCTTGGTCGATGAGGAACTGGCCGACGCCGTGGGCGTGCACTTTCGTCAGCAAACTCGAAAGGGGGCCGGCGTCCCAGACGGGCTCGTCGTGCAGAAGCCCTTCACCGTCTTCGTCGAGACGAAGAACTTTGACTGGTTCTACGACGCCCAGCTTGAGCGCCACCTGGACGCGCTCCATGCCGACGGCGGTGGCGCGAAGGCTCTCGTCGCCCTCGGCAACTTCGAGGTACTCGCCCAAGATCGCTTCGAGGCGGTGGAACGCCTGTGCGCGGAGAAGTACGCTCGGTCGATCCTGTTCGCGGCCGTGACGTTCGAGGACTTCCTTGCCGCGCTCCCCCGGAGCAAGGTCTCCAAGAACCTCTCCGATACGATCGACGACTTCGAGGACTACCTCGACGAGGCAGGTCTGCTGCCTCGGTGGAAGGATCGACTGGATGTGGTGAACTGCTCCGGCCGGCCGACAGAGAGCCTCACGGAGAACGTCTACATCTGCCCCGCCAAGAGCGGTTCGTACAACCACAAGCGCGCGAGGTTCTTCGGCATGTACCACCAGAAGAGCGTTCGACACGTCGCGCGGATCGATGCCGTAGTTCAGGTCGAGCAGGACGGAAGCACCCGCCTCCAGTGGCGGAACGCGGACCGCCCGGAGCCCGAGTTGCTCGACCTTGCCCTTGAGAAAGCACAGCGGCTGCGGCCCGGCGCGGATGCGCTTCGCGTGTTCCTCCTCGGCCCCTTGGCGGCGACGGACTTTCGCAAGCCGACGAAGGGCGGGATGCAGACAAGCAAGCGCTACTTCGACATCGAGAAGCTCCACGCGCAGGATGCCGCTGACCTGGCCGATAAGCTCCGGGGCAAGACGTGGAAGGATTATGCGGCCGGCTGATGACAGCCTCTCCGAGCCGCGCTGCTCGCGAGGGAATCAATCCCTTCACGAAGGAGAAGCAGAGGTTCGCGGCGAAGCCCGCCAGCAAGGGCGTGAAAGCGCGACCGGGGCGATCAAGGACGCGGTGATCTGAGCGGACGACGAGGACTCCGACCGTCAGCGGACCCGCCAAGGCGGGTTGCGCCGGTTCACGCCGGCACGGTAGAGGCAAAGTACGTTACCGTCAGGGTCGCGCAAGCGCGCCTCCCGCCAAAGCCACGGCTCGTCCGCAGGCTCGGTGTCGAACACGACGCCCTGCTCCTTGAGCGCGGCGACGCGGGCGTCGAGGTCCTCGCACTCGAAATAGACGATCACGCCCGTTGGTTGCTGCGTCGATCCCGCGTGGTGGAGTGAGATTGTCGATTGGCCCAACGGGGGCGTGCTCGGGAAGGCTCTCGACGATGAGCACGAGGCCGAGCTTCTTGTTGAAGGGGATAGCGCGTTCGACGTTCGTGCTCGGGAGGGTGACCTGGTTCAAGTCCATGCTTCAGCCCGCTCCGTCCGGCGCCCGGACGAAGAGATGGCGCTGGGCCGCCCACGCCTCCGGGACCTCGAAGCGACCGTTCACCAAGGGCAATGGCACGACCTCGACCACCGCATTGAGATTGAGGGCGCCGTAAACGTGCGGGAGCGGTTCGCCGGGCGATCTCGAACCGAAGAGCGGCCGCAAGGCGATCCTCTCGAACGGAAATTACGACGACGTCGTCTCGCCCGGCGAAGAACCGCGCTGCCGAGCGCAAGAGCTGACGGTCCGTGCTGAAGTGAATGAATCCCTCGGTCGCGAGGCTGGCGGACGCGTACGTCCCGTCGGTCTCCGCTCGCTTCCATTCGTCGCGCCCAACAAGGTGGAAGATGGTCATGGCGAACGCGGACGATACCAGGCGGCGAGGCCCGCGTCGGTTGCGCCCCCGTCCGTCCGGCATCAAATTGAACGCCGTGAATGGCCTCGCCAAGCGCCTTGTCGAAGACGTTCGCGGGTGGCCCCACCTCCACGAGCGCGACGAAGACTACGGCGCCGTCGGGTGGACGCTCGGGCGGGGCACCATCGGTCACGTTCACGTCGGGTCGGGCGTAGTCGACGTCCTGTTCACGCGGGCGATCCGCGACCAACTCCTCCGTGAGCACCTGGCTGAGCAGCACCGCTACCAACCGAACTCTGGCTGGATCACCTTTCGCTTGAAGAACGAGCGGGACTTCGACCACGCACGGTGGCTGCTGCGGTTGAGCTATCTGCGCCGCCTCGCCCGCCCCACAAAGAAAGAGGTCGGCGAGGCGGCCGTCAGAGGCGTGAGGGCGGAGGTCTCGGGCCTGAAGCTGAGCGACGAGCTGCGTTCGCTCGTCGGTCCGTGAGGTTTCCGTCAAAGCTAGAACCGCGGGGGTACGTCAACCGAACGTCCCGGACTCGTCGAGGAAGACACGTATCGCCGCCGTAGTCGCACCCGAGATGGCGGGGAGCCATGGCGAACGCGACCGGGCGAAGAAACGCGCGGCGGAACTGCTGCACGTGCCGTTCGTGCGGAGGTGAGCGACGGTCACGCCGTTCAGTCAGCGGATCTCGTCGATGTGCGCCTCCCAGTTCCTCCCGTCGAACGACTTGATGACGAAACGCGCTGGGATCTCGGGGTCGTCGAGGCAACGAACGTTGATGTCCCAGCAGTCTGGATGCGACCGAGGGCGGTAGAAGGCATGGATGCCGCGATGCCGGTGTTGAACGTGTAGACGGCCAGCGCGGCCTCTCCACGGAGGAGGGTAAGCGGTGCTCATAAGTTGGTACTTAGGGATTCGGGATGGCGCGCTACCACACAAGTGCGAGTGGCTCGAGGCCCATAGCGAGACGACCGCGCTTTCGATCGCGAGCAGGATGAGCGCGGCGCGCG
>JBEKOY010000281.1:0-3707 GCA_049521295.1 Polyangiaceae bacterium
GACTGCGCGCGGTGGTCGAGCACCTGGTGACCGATCATGGCTTGCGGCGTATCGGGTTCGTCCGGGGCAACACCGGCAACCCCGACAGCTCGAGCCGAGAGCGCGTTTTCCGGGAGGTGATGCACCGGCTGGGCGTTCCGGTGAGCGAGGAGCTCATCCTTCCGGGCGACTTCATGGAGCCGTCCGGATCGAGCGCGGTCCGGCTCCTGCTTGACGAGCGGCGCATTTCCCCTGCGGCGATCGATGCGCTTGTCTGCGCCAACGACCAGATGGCGGTGGGCGCCGTCCAGGAGCTTGCGGTCCGCCGCATCCGCGTGCCGGGCGACGTCGCGGTCGTCGGCTTCGACGACGACGAGTTCGCCCGCAATTGCAGTCCACCGCTCACCACGGTCTACCAGCCGGTCGAACGACTCGGCGAGCGAGCGGTCGAGTTGCTGCTCGAGCAGCTGGCTGGCCGCGCGATCCCCGACCGAACCGTGTTCGCCTCGGAGCCGCGCATCCGGTCGTCGTGCGGTTGCCGCATCCGGCGCGCTCGATCGCTGCCTCCTATCGACCCGCCCAGTTCGCTCGCGATCGCGCTCAATCACGCCGAGCCGGTGGCGCTCGCGCGTCTCGAAAAGATGCTGGGGCCCCGGCCCGACGCGAGCGGGATCGACGCGCTGATGCGGGCGCTTCTGTCGCCGCTCGGCGCCCACGAGCGCACCGCCCTCATGGCGTTCGAGCAAGCGATCCTGCGATCGGCCGACCGAGGGGCCGATCCGCTGCGCTGGGAGGACGTGGTCGCGCCGTTCGCCGAAGCGGTCGAACGGTTTGCCGAGACCAACACCGAAGAGGGCCACCTGCACCGCCGGCGGTTGGGCCGCGCGCAGCTCGTCGTCAACGAGGTGGCGGCCCGCACCCAGGCGCTCAGCCGCATGCACGTTCTGCAGCAGGCGAACGCGATGCGTGTGCTCGGCAGCACGCTCGTGTGTTCGCGCAGCATGCGCGGGCTCGGCAACGTCCTCAACGCGGGGCTGTCGGGGCTCGGCGTTCGGTACTGCTGCGTGTGCCTGTTCGTGCCGGGAGCCGACGGGCAAATGGCCAAAGTCGTGGCGCAATACGCGTCGACGGCGCGCGCCGCGACCGAGATGGTCTACAACGACGCGCAGATCTGGCGGACGCTGCCGACGTCGATGCCGCCGAGCCAGCTGCCGATGCGCGGCGAAGACCCGCTCGTCTTCCGGGCGACCGAGCTTTTCCCGCCGCACGCGGCCCCCCGGGCCGGAGTGCGCGATTTGCTCGTATTCCCCTTGGTGTTCGCCGACGCCCAGCTGGGCTACGCGGTGTTCGACGCCCCGCAAGAGTTCGAAAACGCGTGGCTGCTCGAAGGCGTCGCCGGTCATCTGAGCAGCGCCCTCTATTCGATGCTCACCGCCGAGGAGCTGCGCGATGCGCGCGAACTCGCCGAGAAGGCGAGCGTCGCGAAGAGCGAATTCGTCGCGATGATGTCGCACGAAGTGCGTACCCCTCTCACCGCGATCACCGGTCATCTCGATCTGTGCTTGCGCACCAAACTCGACCGCGACCAGCGCAACCACCTCAAGCGCGCGCGAAACGCATCGCGAGCGCTGCTCGCCATCGTGGACGACATTCTCGACTTCTCGAAGATCGAGGCGAGAAAGCTCGACTTGGAAGCCGTGAAGTTCGATCTCGACGAGGTGCTCGAGCAGCTCATCGGCACTTGCGGCCTGTCGGCCGCGAACAAGGGAATCGAGTTGGTCATCGACGTCGACGCCGACACTCCCGCAACGCTGCTCGGCGACCCGTTGCGGCTCGGCCAGGTGCTCATCAACCTCGTGGGCAACGCCATCAAGTTCTCGCCGAGCGGTCACGTCGTGCTTCGGATCGAGCCTGTGGCCTCGGAAGCGCCGGCCGGCTGCACGCTGCGCTTCTCGGTGTCCGACACGGGCATCGGTATGGCGCCCGAGGAGCTCGCCCGTGTGTTCCGGCCGTTTACGCAGGCCGACAGCTCGACGACGCGGCGCTACGGCGGCACCGGCCTCGGCCTCGCCATCTCCAAGAGCCTCGTCGACATGATGGGCGGCAGCATTCGGGCCGAGAGCTCGCCGGGCCGCGGCAGCACGTTCATCTTCGTCGCCCATTTCGGCCAGGGTGCGGCCGCCGCGCCGACCGGCGAGGGGGCCGGGGTGCGGGTGCTGGTCGTCGAGGACAGCGAAGCGCAGGGACGCGCGCTCAAGCGGCGCCTCGAAGCGCTGCGCTTCGACGTGTGGATCGTGGGCACGGCCGCCGACGCGATGCGCGAGCTGCACGCCGCTCGGCTCATTGCCCCGTTCGACGTCGTGCTGGCCGATTACGGACTGCCCGACGGCAACGGCCTCGAATTGCTCGAGCGCATCGGGCGTACGACCGACATTGCGCCTCCGGCGCTCGTCGCCATGGGTCCCGTGCACGCCGCGTACCTGTCGGTGGACCGGCTCTGGCGCCACGGCGTGACCGGCGCGCTCACCAAGCCGTTCCACGGCGCGAGTGTCCTGTCGGCCATGCGGCGCGCGTTGCGGCTCAGTGCGAACTCGCAGCCGCCCGGCCAAGACGACGCCGACGACGCCGACGACGCGCACGACGGCGCTCGACTGGCCGGGCGTCGCATTCTGGTGGCTCAGGACAGCGAAGTGAGTCTCGAGGTCGTGCGTCTGCTGCTCGAGCGTGCGGGTGCCGTCGTCGACGTCGCCGTCGATGGGCAAAAGGCGATCGAATCGGTCGCCCAGGGCCGCTACGACGCGATCCTGATGGATCTGCACATGCCCCATGTCGACGGGCTTGCCGCCACGCGCGCGATCCGGCAAATCCCCCGGTCCGCCCAAGTCCCGATCATCGGCCTGACCGCGAGCACCCGAGCCGAAGATCGCGACCTCTGCTTCGCGGCCGGCATGAACGACTTCGTCACCGTGCCGGTCGACCCCCGGCGCCTGCTCGCCATCGTCGCCGGCTGCATCGCAGCGATCGATCCGCGCGACTCCGACAGGCCGGCGGTCCGCAACACGCCGGCGCCGCGCCGCGCGATCGGGCGCAACGGTTCGGGCACCGCGCCAAGCGAGGCGCCGGTCCTGCGCGCGCCGCACGGGGAGCTCGAGATCGAGCTCGCCCTGGGGCGGCTGGGCGGGCGCGTCGACGTGTACCGCAGGCTGCTCGATCGATTCCTCGTCAACCACGCCACGACCCCGGCCGACGTGCGTCGCGCGCTCGATCGGGGCGATGTCCGCGACGCCGCGATGCTCGCGCACACCCTCGCCGCCGCGGCGGCCAACATCGGGGCGATCCGGCTTTACCGCGCCGCGCAGGCGCTCGACGTGGAGCTGCGGCGGCCAACGGCGGCCGCGTCGCGCCCGGAGTCGGTCGCCGATCCGTGGGCTTATGCCGTTCGGGAGTTCGATCTCGCGCATGAGGCGATCGTGGTGTCGGTGGCGAGTGTCCTGGAGACGCCCGTCGCGGAGCGACCGGCTCCCGAGCGCGAGAGCTCGCGGCACGTCGTCGGCATCGTGGAGCGGCTCGACAAGCTGCTTTCTGCGCACGACACCGCTGCGATCGAATGCCTGGAGACGCTGCGCGATGCGCTCGCGGATCGGTCGAGCGCGCTCGAGCCGATGCAGCGGCTCGAGACGAGCCTCTATGCCTACGACTTCGAACAGGCCGGGCGCGAACTTCGTGCG
>JBEKOY010000282.1:0-3701 GCA_049521295.1 Polyangiaceae bacterium
GACATGCCCCAGATCCTGCATTTGACTTTGCAGCGAGGTCTCCGTCACGCCGAGGCCACCGGGAACCGGGACGATCGCTCCCGCGAGGGTGCTCGTGGCATAAAAGAACGTGGCGAGACCGAAGCCGGTGGCCTGCCCGAGGCCGTGGAGAACGACCCAGAGCGCCGCGCATTCGAGCGCCCACGCGGCGATCGACAGGAGCGTGGGCACGCCGAGGTTGGCGGGGCGGACCAGCGTGGCGAGGCTGTCGTAGGCGTCGTGGAGCTTCGGTCCGATGCGCCGAAACGCCCCGGGGAGGCGTTCCACGAGACCGATGAGCCGCATCGAGAGCGATCGGTGCGATACGACGACGACCACCAGGATGACCGCCGTCATTCCGAGAGCTGCCCACATCAGGCCGCCGGACAGACCGATCGAACCGACGGCGATGAGCGCCGCAATGCCGATGACGTCGGTGATCCGCTCGGCGACGACGATCGGGGCCGTGCGCGCCACGGCCACGTCGTGCGTCTCGAAAAGGATGAGCGACTTGAATACCTCGCCGACCTTTCCGGGCGTCACGGTGAACACGAAGCCGCTGAGGAACGTGAGCAAACTGTCGATTCCGCCGACTCCGCGAATCTCGAGCCGAGCGAGGTAGAACTCCCACTTGAGCCAGCGCAACAGGTAGTTCATGAAAGCCAGGCCGCACGCCGCGCCGAAGGCCCACCAGTGGAACCGACCGAGTTCGGATCCCATCGTCCCCACCCCGCGCCACACGGCGAATCCCCCGTAGACGACCACCGCGAGCAGCATCGCAAACAGAACGCGCCGGAGCGCCGGTGCGCGTGCGGATCGGGGTGCAGCGTTCACGCCTTCTTTCCTCCGCGCCGGGGGGCCCCGCGCGCAAGCGCCCTGCGGATCCGGACCGTCGCGTACGCAGCACCCGTGATAACGGTGAGGGCGGCGACCGTCCAAAAAAACCAGGGGGGCGCTTCCCAAAGGCCTCTCGCGAGGCCCGGCTCGGGTCGTTCCGCGTTCTGTACCGATCCGGCCGTCGTGGCTCCGGAATCGATCCACGACGAGGCCGATGGGGGAAATCCGTCGAGGGCGAGCACCTCGGCATCCGGGGAGTGGGTGGGCGTCGGCAAAGCGTCCCGAGGGGACCCTTCCATATCGCAACCCCCACTGAGGTGACAGTCGCGCGTTTTGACAGGGGAAAGGTGGCGTGCGACTGCTTGTCCGCACGAATGCCGACGACAGAGCGATCGATCACGAACGGCCTGGGCGACGTCGACCTGCTCGCCTTGGCGCACGACGCGAGCCGCCGGCTGCACGAAGCCATCGCCGTTCGCGTCGTGGGTCAGGACAACGTCGTCGACCATATGCTCGTGGCGCTGCTCTCCCGCGGTCATGCACTTCTGGTCGGGGTGCCGGGGCTCGCCAAGACGCTGCTCGTCGCTTCCCTGGCCGAAGCGCTGGACGTCTCGTTCGGTCGCGTTCAGTTCACTCCCGATCTGCTCCCGGCCGACATCACAGGCACCGACGTGATTCAAGAGGAAGCCAACGTCGACACCGGAACGAGCCGCCGCGTCGTGCGGTTTCTGCCGGGCCCCATTTTCCACAACCTGGTGCTCGCCGACGAGATCAACCGGACGCCGCCGAAAACCCAGGCCGCGCTGCTGCAGGCCATGCAAGAGCGTCGGGTGACGATCGGCACGCAGACCCATTCGCTGCCGGACCCGTTTCTCGTGTTCGCGACGCGCAATCCTATCGAACAAGAAGGCACCTACCCGCTGCCGGAGGCGCAGCTCGACCGCTTCTTGCTCGAAGTTCACGTCGATTATCCCACCGTCGACGAGGAGCGCGAGATCGCGCGCCGGACCACGGGAGTTCAAGCCGCGAGGGTGCCTCGGGTGCTCGGCGGCGATGACGTGCGCGCTCTGCAGGCCCTCGTGCCGCGGCTGCCGGTGACGGAGGCTGCGGTCGAGCTCGCGGTCGCGCTTGGCCGGGCGACGCGCCCGCATGACCCCAAGGCACCGCGCGAAGTGCGGGATCTCGTGCGGTTCGGGGCCGGTCCGCGCGGCCCTCAGGCCCTGGTGCTGGCGGCGAAGGCCCGAGCCGCACTTCGCGGCGAGGCGGCCGCCGACGTCGAAGACGTCCGGGCCCTCGTCGTTCCCGTGCTGCGTCACCGGCTGGTGTTGAGCTATCGAGCCGAAGTGGACGCCGTTCGCGATGTCGACGTCCTCGAACGGGTGGTCCGATCCGTGGGATAGTACGCATTGCCCATGGCCGAGCGCCGCGCGAAGGAGCCCGAGGACCCGGCTGCTCTCGAAAGGATCGAAGAGCGGAGGACCCCGGACGGCGCCGTGGCGCCGCGCAACGGATCGCGTCCGGTCGGCTCGGTCGTCGGTGCCAAGGACGATCTTCCGTTATTGACCGGCGTTGCGGTGCCGGGCCCCCCCTCCACGGTGGGACCCTGGCGCAGTCACAAGGAGATCATCGCTCGTCTGGCCGATCGCATCGTCGACGCGCAGAAGCCCATTCGCGTCCTTCAGGCGCTTCGTTGGGACGATTCGATCGAGGACCAGTTTTTCAAGAGTCGGCCCCGGGTACTGCCCAAGGTCGACGTCGCCTACTACGAGAACGTCGATCTCGGGTTCGAGCCGCGCGCCAAGATCGAGGAATTCGACGCCATCGCGAGCGACATCGACAAGGAGCTCGGCGACAGCGATGCGGTCGGTGCGATCATGCTGACCACGGCGCTCGAGTACCGCGACGTCGTGCGCATGCTCACGGCGCGCGGCACCCCGGCCTTCTACGCCGCATCACGAAAGCTGTACGGCTCGCCCAAGGACACGTTTCCCGACGGACGATCGACCGTTCGCGATCTGGGCCGGCTGCTGTACGGCATCCTGACGAGCGTCGACGAACGGGAAGGCGCCGGGCGCCTCGCCTACTCGCGAACGATCGATGCGCCCGAAGCGGCCCGTCAACTCGGTGAACGGCTGGCCACGTTCTTCGGGCACGCGCACGTTCGGGTGGAGGCCGACAACGGCATCCTGGCCGACGCGGCTGCCGGCAGCGACTATGTGAAGGTTCGAACGGGAGCGAAGTTCAGCCCGCGAGACATCGACGTGCTCGAGGTCCACGAGGGGTGGGTGCACGTCGCGACGTCGCTCAACGGCCAGGCTCAGCCGGTCGCGAAGTGGCTCGCCAAAGGCCCGCCGCGAACCGCCGCCGTGCAGGAAGGCCTCGCGGCGCTGATGGAGATGTTCACGTTTCGCACCCATCCTCGTCGCGCGCGTCGGCTCAACGACCGCGTTCTGGCCGTGGACAAAGCCGAGGACGGCGCGAGCTTCCTCGACGTGTTCGAGTGGTTTCGCACCGAGGGGTACGACGAGCTCGAATGCTTCAACAACACCCGACGAATCTTTCGCGGTGGAGTCATCGACGGAGGAGCACCGTTTACGAAGGATGCCTGCTACGGCAAAGGCATCGTGCTCAACTACGCGTTCATCCGTAGCGCGATACAGCACGACCGCGTTGATCTCGTTCCATTGCTCTTCGTCGGCAAAGTGGCGCACGAGGACATCCCGGTGCTGGCCCGTCACATCGCCGACGGCATCGTGCGGCCGCCGTACTACCTGCCCGCGATGTTCCGGGACGTCAACGGGCTCGCCATCTGGATGGCGTACTCCACGTTCTTTTCCCAGCTCGGT
>JBEKOY010000283.1:0-3649 GCA_049521295.1 Polyangiaceae bacterium
TGCATTTCTTTCCACTATCCCGTGTCGCCAGCGATGGAAAGAGAAAACGCCGCAAACGTAAGCCTCCCGTGACGGCAATGCCTCGCTCCGCGTCGCGATTTTGCGAAAGTAGGGCTAGGTCTCGACGAGAGTGTTACGGGCCTCCGGATCGTCGATCCCACTGAAGCGGCCGGGCCGTCACCCGGGTATCCGAATGGGTACGCGTCGCACTGGAACGAAGCGAACCGGCCGATCAACCCATATACTGGCCAAACCGCCGGGAAAGCCCGCCTATGGTGGCATATCGATTTGGGAGGTGCGTGATCTTATCGTCAGCGCAGGCGATCGCAGTCGCCGATCTTCAAGGACGGCAACCGGGCGCCGTAGTTTTCGTGCAGGACTTCCTTCCGCTCCAATTCGACGGCTCTACTTTGACCTTTACTACCTGGCCGTCGTTCGACATCGCCTCGTGCCTTTGTTCATTCCTGCACTCGAAGCACAGACACTTCCGAAAGTGGTGGTCGCCTGCTTAGCCGCGAGCGGCTTCAACGTCTTCGAGTTCCCGGAGAGATTCACAGGGGCGGACCTCCCGAGTAAATTACGTGCCGGCCCGGCCGGAGCGTTACGGTCAGTGCCCGTTGACCTTGCAGTTTTGGCACGACGGGCGGTCGCAATCGGGCTCTTCGAACACGACGTCAAGATAGTCGAGGTACAGAAGATGGCCCTTGCTATCCTCATTCTGGCCCTTCACGAGAACCTTGAAATAGACGGGGGATCCAATAGTAAAGCCCGCCGTGGAAAATCCGAACTCGAAAACGGGGTAGGTGATATCGGTCGACTTGGAGTACGTGTCCTTCACGCCCGAGCCAGGCCATGTTGTATAGGGTCCAGTCAGGCTGGGAGCGTACTGCAATTCGAATTGACCGCCGTACGCCGACGTCATGGCACGGACCCAGACATGGTAACATCCGTCAGCGGGCGAATCCCAATAAAATGTCACGTAATCCGTGTTGGCTGCTGTCGCTGGGAGCTCGATCCCTTGGTTGTTGTAAAATTCGCCGTTGGTGTAGGTGAGCCATGCGGGGTTGGAGCTAGCTAAGGGGACGTTCCGATCGCGGCGTCGCTGTCCGCACCGACGGCGCTGCCAATGCCACCAAGGTGGGTGCGATCTAACAGGTAGGCCATGCCGTCCTTGCCAAACGCGATGGCGCGCTGCCCCGGCATCGAGTTTGGGAGATCGAAAACCACCGGTGCCGTGCGAAAGGACTGATCCTCAGTGGTCAGCGTCTCCCAGTCCGCCGGCGCGAAGTAGTCGGCGGGGGTGCCGAAAGCTGCGGCGGCGCCGAAGCGGAGGATCGCAAGGCCGCCTCCCCAAGCGGTGCCCGCAGGGAGTGTGACCGGGGAAAGCTCCGCGCCGGTCATGACGTAAAGGCTCGTTCCGTCCGACGAGATTCCACCTGGAGCTCACGATCCGCCGCCAAGCGCCGGCGTCGCCCACACGTGCACTGCGGAGGGGTCCGAGATCGAAAGCCAACGAGCCAGCCATGGTACGATCCACACTCCCCGTTTAGGCCGCCACACGGCACGTAGAGCGTACCGCCAAGGATCGCGAGCGCTCCGCGCTGGCCTTGGTAGGGCGAGTTGAACGCGGTGCCGCCGTCCCCGCTGATGGCGACCGCAGGCACGTTGACCGGCCGTCCTGGCTTGATGTCCCCATTATCGATCGAGAGCGCGAAGATTTGGTGCGCCGAGGGGCCCCCCGCGTCCCCCCCATCGGGGCCAGAGGGCACGACATCCGCATCAAAGAAGAGGGTCCGCGACGGGAAGTCGATGACCGGCGTGCCTGTCACGCCCATGGGGTCGATGTTGCCGCAGCCCACCGCCCTTGAGACGGGGGTGCCCGCATGCTGCAGCCAGAGCTGTGCGCCCGTCTCCGCATCCAAGGAGTAGACGTTGTTGGCCTCGGTCGCGACAATGACCATGTCTTGCCCGCCAAGGCCATCGACGAAGAGCGGCTGCGCGTAAACGTGATCGTTTGGGTCGGGAAAAATCGCGTTGAAGGCGGGGTCCTCGTGCAGTCCGAGCGGCCCGCCGTCCGGAGAGCTCCCCTCGCCCGAGCCGACCGTTCCCATGACAGCCGCCTTGGTAAGAGCCGGCTGGATGTAAAGCCCGTCACGATTGATGTTCTTGTGGTGGCGCAGCACCGAATCGCCGGCGTCGACTTCCGGGCTAAGAGGCGCGACATCCAGCGTGGCGGCCTCGGCGCCCTCGAGGCTCGCGTCGTCATTAGAAACCAAGGCCGCGCTGTCGGGGGCGGCGCTATCGGGCGCGGCGTCTATGCGGTTAACCGAAGCTCCGGGACCTGTATCGGCCACCGTGCTGTCAGGAGCACCGCCGTCGACGACGCCGTCGTCCGCGGAGCTCGCCTGATCAGTGCCGCACTGGAGCGCCAGGATGCACGCGACGGCCCCAGCCGATGTCGCTGCGACACAAGCCAAAGAAACCGAGGAGCGCATAAACCCGGTATCGGAGCGGCCCCGTAAGGTCCGTGTCAAGCCAATCGGGTAGCACCAAGCCGCAAACGCGCTCGGCGTTACGGACCTGGTCGCGTGGCAGCAACGTGGCCAAATGTGCCTGCGAGTAGGCCTTGCAGTGCGACCAGGCAAGGCGGGTCTGAAAGAACTGAGAGGACGATGAGCTCATGGGCTTCGTCAAAATCCGCCACTACGGCTTGTTGGCGCCAAGCCACGCCACGACCTTCAAGTGGCCCGTGGCCTCTCTTGAACGGGGTCCCACAAGGCGTGCCCGACGGGCCGTCAGCGCCCCGGTCAGGCATGCCGATGCCGCGCTGCCGTAGGCAAGGCATGCTGCGCCAATTGACCGGCCTCGACGTGCGTCGATGCCCCGCCTGCGGCGCGATCACCGTAGTGCGTCGTCCTCTCGACGATCCCCGCACTCTCGCGCGCGCGCCGCCGGAGGCCGCGTGACCCCAACGAAGCGACGGCAACCACTCTCTGCCCAACTGTGCCCTCGGCGCGGATGGGGCGACGCGTGCCCTCGCGACGCCGGCACCCCTCGTCACCCGGTTTGGCCGATTCATTCTCGCCGGTTCAAATCGCTCTCTGGCCCGGTCGGCGCGCGCTCGGCCTCTGCTTGCGCCCCGGACGCGAACGCGACCAGCCAGCCCCCGGCCGTGGACCGAACCCGTACGGCCTCTTTCCTCATGGCGCCTCCCCGAGACTGCCTCCGGAGGCGCCCGGTCCCTGTCGCGCACCGGCTCCGTCCAAGTGGACGATTGAGCAACTGCGCCGTCTCGCGCCCACCCTCCTCGCACGCGTCACGGGCGCAGTCGCACAATCGCGTATTATTGATGTGACCGCGGTCTCTTCGTCGGCGCTTTTCCTACTCGCCGCGGCTGAGCTCGCCGCGGCTGAACAAAAAAAAGGACGCTTGGTCGATTTCGTGAGCTTCATTCCCGAGATCTGCGCCCTTGTGATTGTGTGCGTGATGGCTTCGTACGACAACGGCGACTCGTCGCCCGAAACAGCGGTGCCTCGCGGAGGCACGCCACGACAACCGAGAGCGGCCTCTCGTCAGAACAAAACGCTCGAGCAGTTTTGATCGTGTCAAACAATTGCGGCGGGATGAAATGCCCAGAGGATGCGCGTGG
>JBEKOY010000284.1:0-3587 GCA_049521295.1 Polyangiaceae bacterium
GCGAATCCGGGCAGCACGAAGATGCCGGTTTTCTTGAGTTCCCGGTGACCTACTTCAACGAGCGTTTCGATCACCTGCTTGACCTGCTTGCGCGAGATTTCCTCGCCGCCGGCCTCCGTTACGGCTTGAAGGATTGCGCTTTTCGAAAGGGGTTTCTTCGCCGCCGTCGTCGCTTTGGCCATGGGTTCGGTCTCCTCGGGTTGCGTAGAAAGCGCCTTCGCGGCGGGCTCGTCAACACAAACACCGAAGAAAGGCGCCGTTTTCCCCTTTTGCGGTCATTTCACGCACCACCAGATCGGGCCCATTCGCGACGGCGGTGAGCGCGCCGCGTCAACCGGTGCCGCTCGAACATAGCGGCTTTGACACCTCTCGGACGAGCCTTACAGTGTGCGACGAGGCTGGCGGGGGCGATCCGCGTCCCCCCCTGCGCCGCACCTGCCGGCCTCGCCTTTTTTTGTCAGGCATCAGTTACGAAGCGCTTTTTTGCAAGGCCCGGATCGTACGCCGGTTCAATTCGAAGGGGCCGACGCGGACCGGACCGATCTTGGCTGATGAGCGAACGAGAACCGCCCAAGGCGGCAGGCTTTCCGTGCTCAGCGCATTGCATCATGACCACCGCGCGCCGGCGTGGGGGAGACGGACGACGAAAGGAGCCAACTCAGCACCGCCGCCCGGTTCTGGTTCCGATCAGCCCCGAGAGCGCGCCGCCTGCGCATCCACCGGATGGCCAATGCGGGCGCGGATGGCGGCATATTCGGCCTGGAACTCAGCCCCCTCTCGCCTGAGCCACTCCAGCTCGGATGGCGTCAACGGACGGGGCGCGCAGGAGATAGCCGGCCTCGGCCTCGGTGAGGACGTCGATGCCGAAGCCGACGTGGTGCCGCCAGTATTTGTCGAGTTCGCCATGCTTGTCAGAGAGAGAGTGAAGCGTCGCGGCGCGAAGCGCAAGCACCTCACTGCGACGGCTCGCGCTCAGCGTGGTCGCCAAGACGACCGTACCGCCGTGGCTCTCGATGTGGCCCCGAAGGTTCGCGAGAGTGCTACCAAGGCCGACGTGATCGTCCACCAGGACGTGATCGCGTCCGGCCTCGACCTGTCCGTCGAACGTCGGCTGGAAGGCGAGGCGGTGGAAGCCACCCGCTCGAGTGTGCCCGACCGTGTTGGTCTGCACGATCGCCCACCTCGAGCCCCAAGCGTATCGCCATCTCGTGGCTCAGTGCGTCGGGGATGAGGTTGATCCCTGTCGTCTCGACCGCGCGGACAGGAACGAGTAGCGGCCGGCGACCTCCGACCTGCTGGCGGATCGATTCGAGCGCGGCGTTGCCGATAAGGTCGTACGCGAGGCGTGTGGCGGCCTCTCGGTCGCCGGACTTCGCTCGGGCGTAGTGGGCGTGCGCGTTGCGGACCCTCTCGGCTGTGTGCACGACAATGTCGGGGAACCCGGCCTTCCATGCCGTCCGCGCAATCGTCATGAGACCCCACGAATAGCGCGCGGCTCGCCGCTCATGCGTGGGCTCCGCGCTTTTGTGCACGTCGCCCGAATCGCACGCCGGTTCAATTCGAAGGAGCCGACGCCGACCGCACGAGATATTCGAGCCACGGGGCGAGCGTCAAAGCCGAGCGCCCCTTGGCGAGAATTTCGACGCCTCCGTCTTTGACCCGATGGTGCTGGTAGTGCGCGCGGGCGTTGCCCATGAAGCGCATCAGATCATCGGCGTCGGGCCGGGATACGGGGAAAATCTCGCGGTACTCATCCATCCGCGCTCGAAGACTGGGCGGGCACCACGATGCGGGGCCGAAATACATCCGCCAGGTATCGCCGTGCTCGCGGGCAATGAGCACGTCGAGAAAGGGCAATCGCTCGACCATGGGGACCAAGGATACCATCGGCGCGAGGTGGCCAAAAGGCTCTGCCGGAGGCCATCCGTTCGACGGCGACGTGCGGCGCGGTCGAGCAGTGCGCGCGCGTCACGACGACGCGCTCGGGCGCCCCGTCCACCGGTCCCCCGCCGTCCCCCGCACGCCGTGCGATCCCGGTTTCATTCGCGCCGACGGCCTCGGTCCCAAGGACCGAGTCGCTTGTCCATCACGAACCAGTCCCGTCCGAAGCGGTCTTCCGTCAACGTCGCGGCCAGCATGAAGCCATGCCGCTCGTAGAACGGCCGCGCTTGGTAATCGGCTGTTTCGAGCCGAAGCTTGTGACATCCGAGAGCCGCGCACCGCCGCTCGAACTCCTCGAGCAACTGCGAGCCGACTCGCCTGCGTACGTGGTCGATCTTCACGAGCAGCTGCTTCTGCTCTCCCAGTCCGCCGATCACGACACCGCACGCAACCCCCACGGGGATTCCACGCGTGGCGACGAGCACAATCTCTCGCCGCGACCAGGCGATGCCGATCGGCGCATCGTGAGGCGGCCATTCCGCGTTCATGAACTCGGCGGCGGCGCTCGCCGTCCCAATCGGAGATCTGAAGACCCATCCGAGAACCACGCTAGCGCCGCCCCGCGGCCGCGTCCGCCTCACGGTAACGCAGATCTTGACCGCGAACGCGGCGCGGGCCACAGGATGGCCCGTGTCCACTTTGCCGCCGCGCGCGATCCACCGGAGCGCGCAACTTTCGTCGCATCGGGCCGAAGGGGCGGTCATGCCCATCCACGACTCCGCATTCCGCTTGGCGGTCGAACTGCTTCGCGGCACCGTCCTCGAGTTTACGGACGGACTTCGGCGTCACTGGAAGGCCGATCGGAACGGCCTCTATTGGCGCACGGACGGGAAAGCTGCGCCCATCCTGGAAGGATGTGCCGCCGACGTCGCTATCGAGGTGCTCAAGCGGTGGCCCGAGCGGATCGAGAGCGACCCGCGCGTCTGATCTTCCCGCGAGCCTGTTCGCAAACGGGCCGCAGACACTGTCGGTCGCGGCCGACGAACAGGCGATCCTCGCCCCTCTTCTCGACCACTCACGAAGAATGGCACTGTCGGTGCCGGATCCTTGAGCCCCAACGTGGTGGCTGTCACATCCGATGACGTCAGGCAGAGCGGCTGCCACCGTCTCAACGCCCGAGCGGCCACGGCGCCGTCTTGGCTGCGGCCGAGATCACGCCCTGACACGACGTGGCACATCCTCCAGGCAAGCATTCCGCGAAATGCGGCGTTCGGCATACGGTACACTTACTGCTGGGGGCTAAAGCGATGGGCGCATGGAACGTTTGTCTCTGTATCGCGGCCGTAGTCCTGACCGCCGCGTGCGGCGGCAGTGTGTCTTCCGGTCAGGCTCAGCCGATGGCGAAGCCAAGTCTCGACGGTGGCGTACCGCATCCCGGCCAGGATACTGGAGCAGAACCCGCCGTTCCGGCGGGGGATGTTCCAAGCCTTGACGGCGGCCCGCCTCGAGCTTGCGTCGCATCCGATGCGGGCGACCCCGCATCGGACGCCGCGGAGCCGATGGCCCCCCAATACCATCGCGCCTCGGGTGAATGCTGCCCGGCGGCTCGGGCCCCCGGCGATACATTCATGACGGGCAACGAGGGAACATGCATGAGCGATTCGGATTGCGAGGCGGGCGTCAACGGCCGATGCCTTTCCTATCAC
>JBEKOY010000285.1:0-3540 GCA_049521295.1 Polyangiaceae bacterium
CGGTGGCGGCGGGCCGGCGAATCGGAGAGACTCGCTGTCCGTGGCGGTCACAGAGACCTTCTTCGCCGTCGAGGTCGAGGACATGCAGCGGGCCACCGCATTTTACGTGAGCGCGCTCGGCGCCACGGTGATCTTCTCGTCGGCGGGTTGGTCATCGCTCCGTATCGCGGGAGTGCGCGTAGGCCTCGCTCTGAGTTCCGAGCGCATGGCAAGTACCGTGGGCTTGCACTTCGCGGTCAGCGATCTTGCGGCGGCGCGCGCCGAGGTGGAGCGCGCGGGCGGGTGCATCGTCTCGTCCGCAGTGGAGGTCGCGCCCGGTGTGGTCATCGTCCGATGTGACGATACCGAGGGCAACACCTTCACGCTGACGCAGAGTCAGCATTCCTCCGAGCGCGATGGGTAGGTATCCGATCCATCGCAACGGATGAACATCGGTCCACGTGATGCATCGACCGCGAACGCGGACGAAATCGAAAACGGAAAACTCGTCGCCATGCGCTTGAGCGTGGGCCACGGAGCAGAAGAGGACCCGCACCATGGAGACCAGGCGCATTCGTAAGGCGGTCAAAGCTCGTGCGACTGTAGAGGGGGCTGGCGTGCATCTGCATCGCGCGATCGGCCTCGGAGAGCCCGAGGAGTACGACCCCTTTCTCTTGCTCGACGACTTCCGCTCCGATGCTCCCGAGCAATATCGCCGCGGCTTCCCGTGGCACCCGCATCGGGGAATGGAAACGATTACCTACGTGCTTCGCGGGCGGGTCGAGCACGGCGACAGCCTGGGCCATCACGGCGTGATCGCGCCCGGAGACGTGCAGTGGATGAGCGCCGGCAGTGGCATCATCCACCAAGAGATGCCCCAGGGCGATGAGAGCGGCGCGATGTACGGCTTCCAGCTCTGGGCGAACCTGCCCGCCGCGAACAAGATGTCGGAGCCACGCTATCGGGGGATCGACAGCGCCGACATCCCGGAGGTGACCGACGCGAGCGGTGCGACGATTCGAGTCGTCGCCGGCGTCGCCGACGGCGTGTCGGGGCCCGTACGCGATGTCGTCACCCACCCCGAGTACCTCGACGTGACGGTGCCGGCGGGTCAGACGTTCACGCGTGCGACCCCGCGCGGACACACCGTCTTCGCCTACGTCATCGCGGGCGGGGCGGTCTTCAACCACCAGGACGATCCGTATACGTACGAAGCGGAAGGGGACTCTTAGGCGCCGTCCGTAAATAATGGAACGGATTGGGCGCGCGCCAATAGGCCTTTCCTCGATATGGGAGCGCGAGATTACCGGTCCGTAATTCATGGACGACGCCTTACTTCGACCAAGAGCGCGACCGACTCATCGGCGATCGGCACCTCGCGCTGTTCGCGGACGGCGATGCCGTGGTCGTGACTGCCGCAGCGGAGGGGCTGCGCTTCCTGCTGATCTCGGGAAAGCCCATCGGCGAGTCGATCGCTTGGCGTGGCCCGATCGTCATGAACACGCAGCAAGAGCTGCGCGTCGCCTTCGACGAACTCGACCAGGGAACGTTCATTAAACACGCGCGTCGCGCGCGCGCATGAATCGAGCGGAACCGCAGCTACCGCGAAAGCCGCATCAAGGAGCCGCCATGACCACTGATTCGAAGAAGAACGCGCTCACTCGAGAGACCCTCCTCGCATTGCTCACCGACGCCGAGGTAGCGAAGGTCAGTGTGGCCGAGGATACACCGCGTCTCATTGAGGGCGACGAGTACGTCGACCTGGCGGACCCCGCCGCGGGCGTGAAGCAGGTGCAGGCGACGCCGCGAACTCCGCCGGGCCACGCCCTTCCGCGGAGCGCCGTATCGGACGCGACGTGGGCGAAGATCGTTCGGGCTGTGGCGAACTGAAGATCGGCGCCCTCCCGAACGCGTCACCGTGCAGGCCGCTCGTGACGTCAAGGCGACACGCGGCGCGCACCGTTCACAGCGGCATCCTCGATGCGCCGCGAACGTCTGCGCTTTCAGCGGTCCGGCGTGTCGGGATGGACGGCGAACGATTCCCGCGGAATTGTCCGCCGCGCCGTGTCGTTAGGGAGTGGACGACGTCGGCGCGCGGATGGCACTCACGGTGGACAACGCGTTTCGTGGGGATGGCGATGCGCTTGCGGACGGGATGGGTGCATCACGGCCCGTCGGGGCGGACGTGCCGTTCGACGTGGCCTTCACGGTGCCTTGCACGTTCGCGCGCGCGGGCTCAACACGCTGGCGTCTGCCGCGTGCGGCCTTGGCGCCCTCACTCTTGATGTGACTGAGGTGGTTACGTAGCGTCGACGGAGTCACGTGCAGTCCCTTCTCGGCGAGCATCTCGGCGATATCGCTCCACCCGTAACCCTTCGATCGCATCGCGTAGAGTTCGGACGCCATCATCTCGATCGCTTTGCCGTATCGGACTTTCGTCTCCGCACGGGGTAGGGCTTTGCGGAAGCGCTCTTGCAGCTCGGCGACATCCGATACGTCGATGGTCTTGGCATCCATGCGGTGGCCCTCTCCCTTCTCGTGGCGTGGACGTTGACGAGTCACCCGCCGCGCGCAGTCGCGCGGACAAGGAGACGATCGCTCAGGCGTGTGCGTCGACGGAGAGTGCGATGCGCGCGAGGAGCGCGTCGCTCTCCCACTACTGATAATATGCGCAGGTCGAGTCGTCAATAGCGTCCACGTCATTTGGGATGCGACCACACCCGTCGATCGCGCAGCCGTCGACCGAATGCTGCCTGTTCCTACCGACTGTGTTCGAGCGGTTTGGATGGAGGCATGGGTGACGTGTCCACAGCGCATCAACGTTGCACGCATCGGTGACGGCGATGGCTGTTTGGATGGATGCATCGGTGCTGTGCATGGTGCGTCCACGTTGCACACATCGGTGAGGGCGATGGCTGTTGGTATGGACGCATGGGTGATGTCCACGGCGCATCAACGGACACGCATCGGTGATGACGACGAACGTGCACGAGGATCGCAGCGATGACGAGAGCCGTGAAAATGCCGAACAGGGGTGAGGCGAAACCCGGAGCAAAGCGAAGGGCAAGATAAAGGGCTGACGCCTTAATGTTGCATGTCACCGGAATGATGATTACTTTTCGACATCATAGCGACTGGCGGTAGCTCCACGCGATTGGTAAGTATCGGTTTTGATACCTGAAAAGGTAGAGCCCACTGTGACCGACCCTGAAGAATTGCCTATTTTCAGGCCTCGTATGGGTCGGGGTCGTCGAGCGCCTTCGCGCGACGGTTCGGGCTCGTTTCGCGGTGCGCTCCTCGCGCGTGTCGGGCGGGGCCGTGTGGCTCGGGGGCGCGCCGCCGGCGCCGGCCTTCGCGCGTATTCCAAAGCCCACCGACCCGACGCCCGGCGGGTCGTGGTCAAGGCGCACGTCCAGCGCCTGACCGCGCGCGGCGCCCAGGCTGCGGCCCTGCACCTGCGGTACATCGACCGCGACGGGGTGGAAAAGGACGGCTCCAAGGGCGTGCTGTACGACGCCGACGGATCCGTCCGGCGCGAGACCTTCGAGCAGCCGCGTCTCG
>JBEKOY010000286.1:0-3515 GCA_049521295.1 Polyangiaceae bacterium
GCGACGCCGAAGCTCGCTGTGACGACCACGTCGTGCCCGTCGTGCGCCGTGCGCATCGCGGCCACGGCCTCCCGCAGCCGCTCGGCGAGCCGCACCGCGTCGGTGACGGCGACCCCACGACAAATCACGAAGAATTCCTCTCCGCCATATCGCGCGAAAATGTCTTCCTTGCGCAGCATGTCGAGAGCCACTCTCGCCAAGTTGACGAGAACGGCGTCGCCCGCGGGATGACCGAACGTGTCGTTGACTCTCTTGAAGTGGTCGACGTCCAACAGGATGGCCGACAGCGGGGCGCCGTGCCGCCGTGCGTACGCGAGCTCCTTGTCGAGCCGCTCCATCAGATAATTTTTGTTGTAGGCCTTCGTCAGTCCGTCGCGCAGCGAAGCGTCGAACATCCGTCGCTGGAACGACTCGTCGAGATCGTCGCTGTACGTGAACTTCAGGATGGTGATCGATCCGAGCGTGATCTTGTCTCCGTCGGCAAGCAGCCGTAGCGACGTGACGCGGTCGCCGTTGACGAACGTCCCGTTGGCACTGCCAAGATCTTCGATGTGCGCCTCGCCTCCGGCGTAGACGATCCGGGCGTGCCGACGCGAAAGGCCGCTGTCGTCGAACCGGACGGTCGCCTCGCGCGCTCGACCGATGACCACCTCACGCTGTCGGACCGCGAACATCTCGCCCACGCTACCGCCGCCGATCACGACCAAAAACGGCCGATCGCGTCGCATCGGACCAAACGCCGGATCGGGCGCCGCTCGGACTTGGGTTCTCTCGGAGTCGTACCCCTCGCTGACCTTCAGACTGGGTAGCTTCGGTTGGCGTTTGTCGGAAGGCTTATCGGGCATGAGTCCGTTCCCCGCCGCTCATAGCCCTCCGGCTGCCCTGGCGCCGCGATCGGCTGCGGCTCGAAGTGGTCGAAATCGGCATCCACAAAGTGTGCCTCACCCGAGACTCGCGCGAAAGAGGGCACGCGCCGGCAGGCCGGCCGGAGTGGCGAAGGCCGCCAGGTCGACCCCCGTGCCTCCGTGCCGAAGAGATTGCCATCGGAGCGCCCTCGGCAAGAATAGCGCGCGTTTGCGCGCGGCAGGGGGGCTGAAAATTTCCGTACGACGTTGAAGGGCAAGCGGACGAAAGCTCGCACCGCGCATAAACGTCGCTATGATGGTCAGGCCATTTGCCGGCGGCCGCGCAAGCGAAGCTGCCTCAAGCGGCAGCGCGCGCTCACGCGCGGCGCAAGGAGTCGGAGTGACTTTTGGAGTGCATCGCGGAATCCGGTTGACATGGCGAGGTTGTCTGATGCGGCGAGTCGGGTGGTCGGCCATCGTGGTGTTCTCGGGCCTCGGCCTCGCCGGGTGTCTCCAGATCTTGGGCGACGTTTCGATTGACTCTGGACTGGACGACGACGCATCGAAGGACGCGACCCTCGACACGGGCGCCTCATCTTCTTCCGAGACCCCCGACGAGTCCGGCGCCGATGCGGGCGGGGCCGTCGTGACGCTCGAAAGCGGCGCGGAGGGCGGGGACGGTGCCGCGACCGCAGAGACGGGCGCGGACGCACAGGTCGACGGGGACGCGCAAACCGTTGCGGATGGCCAGGCGGATACCGCTGCGGAGGCGGACGCGGACGCAGGCCCCGATGCGGATGCCGACGCCGCAGTCTGCGACTCCGCAACGCATCTTGCCAACGCGTGCGGTGGCTGCTCGACGTTGGCCCATCAGGTGGATAGCGCGTGCACTCTCACCGACGGAGGATGCGCGGGGATGTTCGTTTGCGTCCCCGGCGACGCCGATGCCGTCATGTGCAACGCGCCCAAGCCGAACGCGTGCGGCGGGTGCACGACGTTGATGAATATGAAGGGGGGTATGTGCTCTACCAAATGCGATTCGGGGACCTGGGTTTGCGAAGAAAAAACCGACGACCTGACCTGTAGCGCTCCGGGAGTCGATCCATGTGGCGGCTGCTCGATACCGACCGGTGGGTCCACAAAGTGCGTCACGGATGCGGCGTGCATAGTGCCCCAGGGGTCGTGCAATCCCGGTGGCACGTGTTCGTACACCCAGCTGACGAATTGCGATGGGGGGTGAAAGCCGGCCTCCGGGTGTCCACCTGGTTTTGAAGGTCGCTCCCGACCGCGGTGAGTCTTGGACCTGGACGTCGCTTGCAGCGCCGTTACGTCGCGCGTAAGGGTCTTTTCAAGCGAATGTCCACGCTCCGAAAGGACCTCGGATCGAAGTGGATCCTGGCGCGGGCCGAGCTCGCTTCGCTCCTCTCGGCCCTTTGGTCGGACGGCTACGAGGTCATCGGTCCGGTCGTGCAGGGGGGTGCCATCGTGCACGGTCCCGTGCGAACAGTCGACGACTTGCCCGTGGGTATCGCCGACGTCCAGTCGCCGGGCAGTTACCGCTTGAGGCCGCGCGCCGACGCGGCCGTCTTCGGTTTCGCCGTCGGGCCGCACTCGCCCAAGGGCGGCTTCTTTCCTTCCGCGGTCTCGCTCGTGAAGCTACGGCGGCGTGCCGATGACGTCGAGGTGCTCGCAGGCGGCCCCCCGCATCGCAAGCTGGCGCTGATCGGCACGCGCGCCTGCGAGATCGCGGCAGTCGGTGTGCAAGATCGGGTGCTTTTGCAAGGGCCGTACGCCGATGCCGACTACGACGCGCGGCGCCGCAATGCCTTCGTCGTGGCGCTGCAGTGCTCGACCGCGGGCGGCACGTGCTTCTGCGTGTCGATGGGGACCGGTCCCAAGGCGACCCGGGGGTTCGACCTGGCGCTCACCGAACTTCTCGTACCGTCGCATCGTTTCGTCATCGAGATCGGATCGGAGGCGGGGGCGATCTTGGCGGACCGCCTGGCCCTCGAGCCGGCCTCGGAGGCCGACGTCGAGCACGCCGACGGGGTGGTCACGCGCACCGCCGCGCAGATGGGCCGAACGCTCGACACCCGCGGCATCAAGGAGCTCCTTTACGAAAACCGGGAGCATCCCCGCTGGGACGACGTCGCGTCCCGTTGCCTCGGCTGCGCCAACTGCACGCTCGTGTGCCCCACGTGCTTCTGCACGACCATCGAAGACAAGACCGACGTGACGGGCGAAGAGGCCGAACGCATCCGGCACCTCGATTCGTGCTTCAGCGTTGCGTTTTCCCACGTGCACGGCGGCTCCGTGCGCGCGTCACTCCGTGCCCGTTACAGGCACTGGCTCACCCACAAGCTCGCGAGTTGGATCGACCAGTTCGGGACCTCCGGCTGCGTGGGATGTGGCCGCTGCATCACCTGGTGTCCCGTGGGCATCGACATCACCGAGGAGGTCGCGGCCATTCGGGGTCCGGCGCCGGAGGGGTAGGCGTGGAGTCGCTCGAACGAGTCCTGCGAGAGCATCCGTTCATGCGCGAGCTGACCGACGAGCACGTGCATATCCTCGTGGGCTGTGCGCGCAGCGTTCGATTTGCGCCGGACGAATTCATCGTGCACGAAGGAGACGAAGAGTCGACGTTCTATCTCGTCCGCGAGGGTTCCATAT
>JBEKOY010000287.1:0-3498 GCA_049521295.1 Polyangiaceae bacterium
GCGCACATGTCCGAGCACCCGGGCGAGGTGCTGGCCGGACTGCGCGTGATACGGGTGGCCAAGTACCTGGAGCGCATTGCCGACCATGCGACCAACGTCGCGGAGGAGGTCATTTTCATGGTTCGAGCGGACGATGTGCGTCACGGGCAGTGGCAATCCTTGGCGGGACCGAGACATCGATGATCGGAAACGTCGAGCTGATCGAACGCATCGCCTTGGGCGCCGCGCTCGGCGGAGTCATCGGCTACGAGCGTGACCGGCATCGTCGGCCCGTGGGCCTGCGCACGCATCTCATTGTCGCGATGGCCGCGGCTACATTTACGGTCCTGTCGGCCCAGTTCGTGTACGGGCAGCACTACGGCAAGGACGACCTCGTCGAAGTCGACACGGAGCGCATTGCGGCGTCCGTGGTTTCGGCGGTCGGATTCCTCGCGGGTGGCGCCATCCTGCGCACGGGGATCACGGTGCAAGGCCTCACCACGGCGGCAGGTCTATGGCTGGTCACCGCCATCGGCATGTGCGCGGGCGCGGGCATGTTTGTCGTGAGTATCGCCGTCACTGCGATGGGCATTGTGGCGCTTACGGTCCTTCGGCGGTTCGAAGACAAGGACGATCACTTGATGCGAAGGCGTGTGTCGGTGGTCCTGGGAGAGGACCAGCCGGGCATCGGTCGCGTCGTATCCGTGCTCACGGAGTTGGGTGCGACGGTCTCTGAAGTCGAATACGAGCGTCGGCTCGACGACGGAAAAAAGCGCATCGTCGCGACGTTCGACGTGCAGTTTGCCGATACGCTGGGGGTGGCCAGAATCATCGAGGGGGTCGAATCGGTCTCCGGCGTTCGGCGCGTGCGCGTCGCGCACCCTCTGTAAGGTGCACCTCTTGATCGGTTCGCAGATCGGGATTCTTCGTGGCGTCGGAGCGCGCATCGTAAACCCACGCCCGCCCTGACATGGAGTGCACCTGTCTCCGCTCACAGCTCGACCGCTTGGCCAAACCCGATCTCAGCCAAGGGCGATGGATTGACGCTCGCCGAGGGGACTGGCAGCGTTTCGCGATGAGCAAACGGCTGACCAAGGGCGCTCATCTGCTCGATGCGCCGACAATTAGGCGAGTCGTGAAGTCAGGTCAGATGGGGATCTACCACCTGGGGTATTTTCAGCCTGGCGATGGCTTGGACATAAGGGTTCTCCGTGTTGGACGCTCAGACGGAGACCTTCAAGCGCGCCTGCTCCAGCACGCGCAGAGCCAGCTCGGCGCGTGGGACGCGCGTGGATGCAGCTACTTCTTCTTCGACTACGTCGATAGCGTCCAGGAAGCGTTCATCGGAGAGTGCGAGCTCTACCACGGCAACGGGAACCCACCGCGCAACAACGACCCCAAGCAGCACCCGCTCCAACCGCAGGGCGTAGCAAGGAAAGTGCTCTGCCCAGAACGGAATTGTCCGCACTCGAAGCCATAGAAGCACCATAAAAATGGTGCGGGGCCCGCCGTGCCAACTATCCCTCGGGATCCGCGTTCTCGCTCACACTGACCAATCGTGAACCGAGCACCGGCGCACGGGACCTTGTGAGGGTGAACCGGGCGTCCGTCCGATTCGATTCGTCGCCGGGTCGCGGCCAGCCGAGGTACGGTGGCCATGCCCGCTGGGTTTGGGGCTGCCCCCCCGGCCCGGCCTGGCGGGCACTATTCGCATTCCGGTTGCCGGCCTGAAGGGAGCCCTGCAAACATGGCCAAGCCAACGACAAAGAAAGGCAAATCGCTCTCGAAGAGCGAGATCCTGAGCGCGATCGTCGCCTCGATCGGCGAAGGCGTGTCGCGCAAGCATGTGGCGGCGGTCGTCGAGACGCTCGCCACCGTCGCCCACCGAGAACTGAAGAAGACCGGCGTCTTCGTGCTGTCCGGATTCGCCAAGTTCGTGGTCGTCAAGAAGCCCGCCCGGCCCGCCCGCGAGGGGATCAACCCGTTCACGAAGGAAAAGCAGACGTTCGCCGCCAAGCCCGCGAGCAAGACCGTGAAGGCCAGGCCCGTGAAGGCCGTCAAGGACGCGGTGGGGTAAACACCGGGCCGACGACCGGTTCTATGAGCGCATCCTGAATTCGCTACGCCCCAGCCGGACCGCAAGCGAGATGTTCACCGGCGCAGTCTACGGCCTGCGGCCACGGGAAGCGGGCGCGACTTTAGCGACATCGGCTCGAATTGGCGTGACCGAGGCGGGTACCTCGACGCGCCGCGCTGTTCTTTGTACCGAGCGAAGCGGAGTGGGAGTACGTGGCGGCGGGGGGAGCCAGCAGCTCGAGTAACCGTGGGGCACCGCAACAACCGCGACGCCCGCCCCCGACGCATCGCGACATTTACACGGGGTTTCGTTGCACGAGGACGCCGTAGCAACTCGGTGGCGCGCTTCTTCGCCCGGTCCCCGCGTCGGTCGTACCTCGAAGTCGTCGTCGGGCTCGCGTGCCCGGCCAACTGCTGGACCACGCTAATGAGTTACCTGAAGGCTGCGATCTCCACAGCCGCAGCGTTTCGAACATCGATCGTTGCCCGCGTTTTTGGCTTCGGCGCATCAAGATCAAGAATACCCCACTCTTTGTAGCGGTCCTTGGACTTGCCCCCGTGAGCCTTCGCTTGCTCGGCCATTATCACCTCCGTAAGATCCTCGTAGAAGTCGACGAGGTTGAACTGGACCGTGAAATCGTTGGGCCGCCGGTCCTTCGAGATGGCCAGATGGGCCACGTCACGGATCCCGATCTTCCAGAAGACAGTTCGCCCTTTTGACTTGAGGAGCCGAAGTTCGTCCTGATGGGCCAGAGAGTGGCGGTACATAAGGGTCAGCGTGGCCGCCACGCCCTTGTACGCCGGACGTACGGCCTCGAACTCGGTTGCCAAGACCTTCACGAGCTGCTCCGCCGTGTTTGAGGACCGATAGACCAAGTCCGCGATCGATTCAGCGATGGGGAACATTGTGCGTGCAAGGGCCCAAAACGGGACGTGCGGTCGATCGCCCGACAACACACGGCCTTCTAGCACAGCCTTCAGGATGCCCCCGACATCCCCTTCGAGTCGGCCCAGGACGTGCCCGAAGGCTGCCGCGTCATCATTGGTGCCGACCATCATACCCAAGGACGTAGCCGCTGCGATGGCCGCATCCACCCCGGACGAACCATGGTAGCAGCTCCGAGCCGGTGGAGTCCGGGCCTCGGAACACGAGATCCTCGACGCGGCTAGCGGCGACGCTGAATGTAGCAAAGCGCGCCCTTGAACCGAATGTCGAGCCGCGTGTAGCGACCTCCGTAGCGCTCCGAATCGGCTCCTTGAGGCTCTCCGGGATTTTCGTGCCGCCTGAGTGCGGATCGTAAACCCACGCTCGCCTGGCCACCGCTTCACCCGCCGATGATCGCGCGGACCCGTACCCTCTCGGCGGCCAGGATCAGGACCGCCTGGCCCAAGCCCAGCTCGGCGGCCACGGCTTTGAGCAAAGTCTCGGCGTTCGCAGGGGCC
>JBEKOY010000288.1:0-3495 GCA_049521295.1 Polyangiaceae bacterium
GTTCGTGGGGCACGCCGAAAGCTTGTTTGGACTGACTGACCAGTTCCGAATGATTCACCTGAACAACGGCACAGCTTACAGCAAAATAGAGGCGTAATGGTGGGCATTTTCTCTGACGATCGCGCTAATGAGCTTCGAAATATATTCTTCGAAAGCTCGCAGGAGATTCTCCAGGCCCTCAACGAGGAGGCCTTGCTGCTGGAGAAGTCCCCGCATGACCCAGAGATCGTCCGGAATCTGCGACGCAGCGTGCACACCATCAAAGGCGACTCGGCTGCTTGCGGCTACAAGGAACTCAGTGAACTGGCTCACGCCGTTGAGGACGTACTCACCGCCGAAGTCGCTGCCCGAGATGGAGAAGCCTTAGCCGAACTCGTGTTGGTCTCAGCCGATGCGTTTGACAACCTTCTCTCTGCCTATCGCAATCAGCTTCAACCGCCCTCTACCGAGCCGATTCGTCCTTCGCGCCCGGGTCCTTGGCGTCTTCTTCCTTCTTCGATTGCTCGGCGGTCTTGTCGTTATCGTGCACAACGACGCGCGTCCCCGCATTCGCATCCGTCGCGCGCACGCCGTGCCAGCCGTCGGGCAGCTTCGGGCCCACCCAGCCGAACAGCTCGTGAGCATCGTGCGGCGTCATGTTCACGCAGCCGTGGCTGCGCTCGTGGCCGAAACGCGAGTGCCAGAACGCGCCGTGCAGCGCCGTGCTCCCGTCGAAGTACATGATCCAGGGGACGTCCTCGATCGAGTACGGCCCGTCCGTCGCCGTGTCGTTGTCCATCGTGGCCGAAATGTGCTTCTCGCGAACACGGAACTCGCCGGGGCGAGTGTGATGGTCCTGGACGGGGTCGTCGTTGTGCCGGCCGGTCGAGACGATCGTTGCAAACACCGGATTGTCGCCCTCGAACGCGACGAGGCTCTGCAACCCGAGGTTCACGTCGATCCATCTCTCGCCGGAGGCGAGATTTTTGGGCGGGGGGCCCGGGTTCGTCATCGTGCCGTCCACGGCACGCATCCACCAGCCTTCGGCCGTTTCCCAGTACGTTTTGTCTTCGAAGGTGCGCTTTTTGCCCGTGAGCTGGACGATGGTGAAGCGGTCGACGTGCTCGCGCCGGTGCATCTTCGAGTCGTCGTCGAGGGCGTACTTCCACTGGTGCGGGTTGGTGATCCAGCCGAGCGGCAGGTGCCGCGGCTCGCCCGGCGCGTTGAGCCATACGCCCTCGAATTCGACCTTCGGGTCGTGCACCAAGACGTGCTCTTTCGGCACAAACATGCCGCGCGTCGTCCGCCAGAAGGTGCCGGAAAAGGCGTGGACTTCCTTGTCGAGCCCCAGGTAGAATCCCTTGACCATTCGCTGCACGATGAGGGACGTCTCGCCCTTCAAATCGTCCATCGAGAGCTGCGATCGGCCCTTGTGTGCGAGGTACCAGGCCGAATTGTCTTCATCGTGCGAGCCGGCGGCTTCGGGCGCGGGTGCGCCGTCGTCGCCGTCCTTGTTGCGGTACGCGCGTCCCACCGCGAGTCCGCTTTCGTACTGCTTGCGCTCCCGGCGCAGCGGCGGGCGGCGGTAGAGCGGGGCGCCGTCGACGAGGTTCAGTCCGTAGTCGTACGGCAAGGGTCCGGTCATGTTCGGCGCGCGTGGCGCGCTGGCGAGCTCCTTGTCGTCGGGATCCAGGGTGACGTGCTTGCCACAGACGAATCCGCCCGTGCTGCCCGCAGGGCTCCCCGGTGGGGCCCGCAGCTCGTACCAGCCCTCGGGGCAGCTCGGCTTCCTGAGCATCTGCGGCTTGACCGCGACCGTGTCGCCCTTGCGGAGATAGCCGAGGCGCACGGCGCCCTTACGCTCGTCGCTCGCCCTAGACCCATCGCGCGGCGCCCACTCGGCGATGTTCATCACCGGCGTGATGAGTGCGACCGCGTGCAGCATCGGGGGGGCGCCATTGGCGCCGGCTCCACCCTCGGGGACGGAAATTGCGACCCTCTCTCCGCCCCCATCCGGGTCCGCAAGCGCGGCCCCCCCCTCGATGCCTCCGTTGGCCACTTTTGTCCTGCACCCCCCGAGCGCCATGGCTGCCGCGGCAAGGATCGCGAGCGCCGCGCGCGGGAAGAGCCCAAGATGGGTCGAAACCCGAAGGGTCATGCGGCTCGGTGGCCGTCGGAGAGCTCTTGTGCGGCGGAGTCGATCGGCTCTCGGACAGGGGAGTCGGCGCCGCCTTCATTGCCGCCGGAGCCTGCGGCGCCCGTCGAGCAGGAAATCGCGGGGCTCCCGAGCGCGACGACGCAGAGAGCGATCGCTCGGTTCGCGATCTCCATGGCGCTTCTGAGCTTACACGAGAGGGCCGCCACAGCCCAGCAACCGGCTTGCCGCGCGACGGCACGAAGCACGACCAAGAATTCGAGCCGCTTTCGCTCGACGCGTTCGGGCCCGCCGCGCAGCGAATCGAACGGCTCGCGCCGTGGGCGATCACCACACGAGCGTCAGGCCCGCGTTGGCGAAGTTCACCGCCTGACGGGGAGTCAAGACGCCGACCGTGACGATTGGATTGGTCGCACTCGCCACGCCCAAAGGGTACCACGTCGAGTCGGCGCGGAAGTACTCGAGCGCGAAGTGCACGGGGCCGGTCGTCTGGTACATGCCCACGGTCCACCCAAAGTTCTGTTCGAGCAGCTGGGGGTTCGTGGGCGCTCCGCTGGCGTTCATGGTGCCCACCTCGTCCTTGTTCTTGTCGAGGTGCCAGACCCCCAGACCGCCCGCCACTTTCAGCCTCAAGGCGTCGATCAGCACGGCTCCCAGCGCAAACGCGCCGCGCGAATTGCGCAACACTCCCTGGGTGTCGGCGGTCAATGCACTCTGGACGGCGAGCGGGCTGTAGCCGGTACCGCCGCATGCGGCGCCTCCCAGCAGGATGGGTCCAAGAGCCACCATCCCACCGGCCTGAGCGCCCCAGGCGTTGGTGTGAAGATCCTTCGCCACCTGCATCCCAGCCGCATCCACTTCCTGCACGGTTCCTTCCATTACTTGCCAAAAGCTACTGGCAAATACGTGAATCATCTCATGAACATCGAATTTCACCTCCCCCTCGACTCGGGGTAGAGGGGTGCGATCCAGCTTGCCGTTGTCGACCGTCGCGGGATCGTAGATTCCAAGGGAAAGCTGCAGGCCGCTCAGATCGGGCGTCGAATAGACGAGGCCGGGATCGAACCATGGAAAGGGTGCGCCGAAACCAACCATGCCGCACCCGGTGCCCGACGCATCCCGGGTCGCGCACGGAGATCCAAGGCCGTATTCATGGGCGATTCGCATGTCGACGAGGGTTCCTCCTCGAGACAGATCGCTGTCGCTACCGGCCAGCAGACTGCCCCACCGGCCCTCGATCTTGGCATACAGCTCTCTGGGATCCACGTCCCCGGCGACGTTCTGCGTGCGACTGCCGGAGATGTTCATCCACAGCGCGATCCGTGCCGTCACGTTGAAGTTCGGGTTGACTTCCTTGGTCC
>JBEKOY010000289.1:0-3450 GCA_049521295.1 Polyangiaceae bacterium
CGAGTAACGACAACGCGTCGCTCGGCGCGATCGGCTGTCGATCACGTCTCGGTGGGATCCTCAATTTCTACCGTCGCGAGGCTGCGTGAAGAGCGGCAGACGGTTTTTCGGACATCACGGGGGCTCACCGAATCGGAAGCTCGCCATGAATCGGACTCCCTGCGCGGTGGGTGGTTCTCGAATAGGTGTCGTCGACCACTCGCAGCGGCGGATCATCGGCCCGGTTCCACCTTCTCAACTTCGACGGTCACGCGCAGCCCACCTTCGCCGTAGTCGAATCGATCGCCGGGGGACAGCGTCCTCTTCTACTCTTCGAAAGTTCTACTCTTCGAAAAAGACCTCGTGCGGGTCAATTAAGAACAAGACTTACTGATCCGCGTCCTTGGTGCCGTTCCAGTGTAAGTCGTTCACCAAAATCCGTCATGGGGGGTACACGCGGCTTCGCGGCGCACTGATGAACCTCGGCCTGGACTTGGGCCGTTCGACGATTGCGCGGATTCTGAAGCACTGCTACGGCGTCGGACATTCTGGAGTTTCGCGTTCGCACGTGCGACATCGTTGAAATAACATGACTTTCTAGGGGCCAGCTGCTTCATTCTGGCCCTCCTTGAGCCGTGGCCGGAGCTCCCGCACGCTCACCGCGCGTACGACGCTCTCCACGACCGGGAACGCCGGGTCGGACACAAGCCTAAAGCCGGGCTTGCTCTTTGTGCGGGTTCCTCGGTTGCACAAATCTAAAGCGAGGCTTACGTTTCGTGCATGCCGCCTCGGCCACCCGACCACCCCGACTGGGACCGGCTCTACGAGACTGCGGCCGCCCAAGAGGGCTTCTTCACGACTCGGCAGGCGGCCGATGCAGGCTACTCGTCGCAGCTCCTGGTTCACCATGCCGCTGGCGGGCGAGTAAGCCGTGTCCGGCGAGGTATCTACCGCCTCGTGCACTTTCCCGTCGGTGAGCACGAGGACCTCGTCACCGTGTGGCTGTGGTCCGAGCAAAAGGGCCTCTTCTCGCACCAGACCGCCCTGTCCCTGCACCGCCTCTCCGACGCGATGCCGGCCCAGACCCACGTCACGCTGCCGAGCGCGTGGCGCGCGCGCCGCTTCCGGGTGCCCGAGGGGGTCGTGCTTCATCATGCGGACGTGGCCAAGCAGGAGCGGACTTGGTTCGGGCCGGTGCCCATCACCTCCGTGAAGCGGACCCTCAACGACTGCGCACGCGAGGGCGTGTCGCCGGAGCTCCTGCAGCAAGCGACGAAGCAGGCCCTGCACCGAGGGCTGGTTGTGCGGGCCGAGCTACCGGACGTCAGAGCGTCCCTGAAGGCCTTCGGGGGACTCCCCGCGTGACGGCACGCAGGTACGCTTCGCCCGAAACCTTCAAGCAGGCCCTCGAGCAGCGCCTCCGCTCCGCGGCGGCGAACGGCCCTGACTTCGCCCGTCGGCGCCAGCTCCTGGTGTTCGACCGCTTCCTGGCGAGGGTGGTCGCCGTCCTGGGCGACGCGGCCACGCTGAAGGGAGGGCTCGTCCTCGAGCTTCGCCTCGACCGCGCCAGAACCACTCGGGACATCGATCTGCGCCTCCCCGCATCGGCCGACGAGGTCCTCGGCCGGCTGCAGGCTGCCGCTCGTCTCGATCTCGCCGACTTCCTCACGTTCGAGGTCGGAACCGACGCTGAGCACCCCGACATCACCAACGAGGGGCTGCAGTACGAGGGCATGCGCTTCCGCGCCGAGTGCCGCCTCGCCGGCAAGCCATACGGCGATCCGTTCGGCGTCGACGCCGCCTTCGGCGATCCGATGCTTGGTCCCCCGGAGATTGTCGTGGCGGAGGACGTGCTGGGCTTCGCTGGGATCGCGCCGCCGACGCTGCGCATCTACCCGATCGAGACCCACATCGCCGAGAAACTCCACGCCTTTACGATGCCCCGCGCACGCCCGAACTCGAGGGTGAAGGACCTCCCGGACCTCGCCCTGCTCGCCAGCGCCGGCCCGCTCGAGGCCGAACGGCTCCGGGCGGCGCTCGAGCAGACGTTCACGTTCCGCAAGACGCACACGCTGCCCGCCACGCTCCCCGCACCGCCGCCGGCGTGGGCGGCGCCGTATGCCGCGATGGCGCGCGAGGATCGCCTGGCGTGGCCCACGCTCGCAGTCGTGGCCGAGGCAGCTCGGGCCTTCCTCGATCCCGTGCTCGCGGGCGAACCGCCGGCGACGTGGGACCACCAAGCCTGGCGCTGGAAGTGAACCTCCCTGACGCGGGGCTGCGTCAGGACTGGGACGGCGTATGGTCCCGAAATTCGATCGGGCTGAATAGCGCCGAAAAAGTGCGGGTTTCTTGTTGGAGAGCGGAGAGCTAGGGTAGGGCGAGCTTGAGGTCCTTGGCTCCGCTTCAGTTCTTGATTTACCTGGTCGCGAGCTGGCTGGCTCGCCAGCAGGGCGAAGCGATCGAGTACTTGCGTGCGGAGAACCGCGTGCTTCGCGGCCGCCTCAGCCCGAAGCGACTGCGCTTCACGGACGCGGAGCGTCGTCTCCTCGCCGAAAAGGGCAGACCGCTGGGCCGAAGGCGGCTGGCGGAGGTGGCATCGCTGGCGACGCCCGAGACGATCTTGCGCTGGTACCGCGAGAAGGTCGCGGCCAAGTACGACGGCAGTCGTGCCCGAGCCGCGGCAGGACGTCCCCGCTCGCCCGACGACCGGGTCGGGCAGCTGCTGACGATGGCTCGCGAGAATCCGTCGTGGGGCTACACGCGCCTTCGCGGCGCACTCAAGAACGTCGGCTTGGAGCTCGGTCGTTCGACGATTGCGGGCATTCTCAAGGAGCAGGGGATTGAGCCGGCGCCGATCCGGGGAAAGACCATGCCTTGGAAGACGTTCCTGAAGGCGCATTGGGGCGCGATCGCGGCCGCGGACTTTTTCAGCGTGGAGGTTCTGACGGTCGGCGGCTTGGTGCGTTACCTGGTGCTGTTCGTGATCGATCTGAAAACCCGCCGCGTGCACGTCGCGGGCATCACGTGCCGTGTGGATGGGGAGTGGATGGCGCAGATCGCGCGCAATCTAACCGACTCGGTCGCCGGTCCCTTGAGCGGCTTCGTCTATTTGATCGTAGATCGCGATCCGCTGTACACCGCGCACTTCAAAAGCGTGCTGGCTTCTGCGGGTGTGAAACTTTTGCGACTGCCTGCTTGCAGTCCGAATTTGAACGCGTTCGCCGAGCGGTTCGTTCGTTCGATTAGGGAGGAATGCCTGCGGCACATCGTCCCGCTGGGCGAGGGTCATCTACGCCGAACTATTGAGGAGTTTGTGGCGCACTATCACTCCGAGCGAAATCACCAAGGCATTGGCAACATCATTCCCTTTCCGGCGCGTGGGTCGCCCGTGACGGGTGCCATCCGGCGGCGAGAACGGCTTGGCGGACTGCTTAACTTCTATGAACGAACCGCCGCGTGAGCCGCCCGATC
>JBEKOY010000290.1:0-3430 GCA_049521295.1 Polyangiaceae bacterium
GATCTTTTCGTCGATCGCGCGACCGCGAATGTCGGATCCCGGCCGGCCGAAACGTCGCGTCGATGAAAGGCAGGTACGTCATGAAGATCCAAGGAAGTGTGGCTCTCGTAACTGGTTCCAATCGGGGGCTCGGAAAGGCCCTCGTTTCCGCGCTCTTGGAGGCCGGAGCGGCCAAGGTGTACGCGGCGGCTCGGGACGTGAGCAAGGTCACCTCGTCCGATCCGCGGGTCGTCCCGCTCGCGCTCGATACGTCGAACCCCGAGCAGATTGCGGCGGCGGTCCGCGCGGCCAGGGACGTCACGCTCCTCATCAACAACGCGGGCGTCTCGGCGTCGGCGAACGTCCTCACGGCGAGCCAGGCCGCAATGGAGACCGACTTCCGCACCAACGTCTTCGGGACGCTCGCCGTAGTGAAGGGCTTCCTTCCCGTGCTCGAGCGCGCGGACGGCGGCGCGACGATCGTGAACGTCCTTTCGCTGGCGTCTCTCGGGAGCTTCCCGGCGCTCGGCGGCTACTCGGCGTCGAAGGCGGCCTCGTACTCGATCACGCAGGCGCTCCGTCCGGAGCTCAAAGGAAAGCACATCGAGATCCTCGCGGCGTTCCCGGGCCCGATCGACACCGACATGGTCAAGGACCTCCCGATTCCGAAGACGAGCCCGGCCGATGTCGCGAGCGCCGTGCTAGCCGGGGTCGCGCACGGCGAGGAGGACATCTTCCCCGACCCGATGGCGCGGCAGATGGGCGCGCTCTGGAGCAAGAGCCCCAAGGAGTACGAGCGCGCGTTCGCGAGCATGTGACGTCACGAGGACGAGCTACCCGAAAGGAGACAATCATGAAGACGAAGAATTTCACGACGACCATCCTGGTCGACCAGACGCAGCAGGAAGCCTTCGACGCCATTAACGACGTTCTCGGCTGGTGGTCGGGAGAGATCGAGGGACGCACGGACGTACTCGGCGCTGAGTGGACGTACAGCTACAAGAAGCTCCATCGCACCACCCAGAAGATCACCGAGCTCGTGCCGGGCAAGAAGATCGTGTGGCACGTCACCGACAGCCAGATCAACTTCGTGCGCGACAAGAGCGAGTGGGACGGGACCGACATCGTGTTCGAAATCGCGAAGAGGGGCGACAAGACCGAGATTCGTTTTACACACGTCGGGCTGGTACCCACCATCGAGTGCTACGATGGGTGTTCGGGCGCGTGGGGCTTCTACGTGAACGAGAGCCTTCGCAACTTCATCGCGAAGGGCACGGGGCAGCCCAACCCGGACGAGCGTTTTCCGAGTCGGGCGAAGAGTCGCGGCGAGCAGCGCGCGCCCGACTCGCGGAGGTGAGCCTGTGGCCGAGTACCTGGTGATGACGCGGGAAGACGAGCACGCCCACGCGTCGCAGTCGCCGAAGGCGATGTCGGACCTCATCGAAAAGAGCGCCACGTACGCCGACGAGCTGCGACGCGCGGGGCGGCTCAAGGACAGCGGACGCCTTCGCCCCAGCAAGGAGGGCAAGCGCGTTCGTCGCGAGGGCGATCGCCTCGAGGTCCGCGACGGGCCCTTTGCCGAGGGGGGCAAGACCCTCGGCGGCTATTCCTGGATCCAGGCTGGCAGTTTGGACGAGGCGACGGAGCTCGCGGCGAAGGCTCCCGTACTCCCGACCGACGAGATCGACGTGCGCCCGGTGATGGAGGGCATGTGCCCGAACGACAAAGAGGCGAAGCCGGGCAAGGTCTTCGCCTGCGCGGTGCTTGGGAGCACCAAGACGGAAGAGGCGTGGGTCGAGGTGATGGACCGGATCGACGAGGAAACGCGCGGTCGCTTTCCGGAAGCGTCGTTCCTCGGGGGCCTTCGCCTCGAGCCCCCAAGGACGGGACGGAGCGTTGTGACGCGCGGCGAGAGGCGGGCGACGTTCGACGGGCCGTTCCTCGAGAGCAAAGAGGTCATCGGCGGACTATTCTTCGTGCGCATGACAAGCATCGAAGACGCGGTGCGGTGGGCCGCCGAGACACCCTTCGTCGTGCACGGCGCGCTGGAGATCCGCGAGCTGTGGCGGACGTAACGGCGATCGTCGACGACGCGGTGCGCGTCGAGCGCGGGCGCATCGTCGGGGGCCTCCTGCGCCTGTGCGGAAGCCTCGACGCGGCGGAGGAGGCATTCCAGGAGGCGGCGCTCGCCGCGGTGAAAGCGTGGCGCGAAGAGGTCCCCTCGAACCCCGGTGCATGGCTGATGACGGCCGCGAAGAACAGCGCGAAGGATGCGCGACGCCGGCGAGCGGTTGCGGAAGCGAAAGCACCGCTCCTTTTCGAGGACGACATGGATGCACGAGACACGATCGACACAGTGAGCGACGACTATCTCCGGCTCATCTTCACCTGCTGTCATCCGGAGCTGTCGACCGACAACCAGATCGCGCTCACGCTGAAGGTGGTCGCGGGGTTCTCGACCGAGGAGATCGCGCGAGCGTTCGTCTGCTCGGAGGCCACCGTGTCGCAGCGGATCTTGCGTGCGAAGCAGACGATCGAGGACAAGAGCGTCGGGTACGCCATGCCGGAGCGCAGGCATCTCGCGGAGCGCGTGGGGGCGGCGCTGACTGTCCTATACGCGATGTTCAACGAGGGCCACACCGGGCGGAGCGGCCCGTTGATGCGGCTTGACCTCCAGGCGGAGGCTCTACGCCTCGCGCGGCTGCTCTGCGATCTCGTGCCACGCGAGCCCGAGGCGTTCGGCGCACTGGCGATCATGGCGTTCGGCGCTGCGCGCGCGCACACGCGCGTCGACGACGAGGGACTGCCGATCCTGCTCGCCGCGCAGGATCGATCGCGATGGAATCGGGAGCTCCTGCGCGAAGGGCTGATGGCGGTTCGGCGCGCGCGCTCACTCGGGGGGCGAGGTCCGTACGTCTTGCAAGCCGAGATCGCGGCGGCGCACGTGACGGCGCCGAAGTGGGAAAGCACCGACTGGGCGACCATCGTCGCCGCGTACGATGCGCTCGCGGAGGTCTCGCCTTCACCCGTCGTGTCACTGAACCGGGCGGTCGCGGTCTCGATGCTCGCGGGACCCTCGGCGGCCCTCGCGGCCTTGAAGGCGCTCGAGCGACCGCTCGCGGACTACCACCTCTTCTACGCGACGCGAGCAGACATGCTCGAGCGCACGGGAGGCGACCCGCGGTCCGACTTGGAGAGAGCGATTTCGCTCGCGACGAACGAAGGCGAGAAGCGACTGCTCGAGCGACGGCTCCGCGGTCGTCTCGCGCGGACGCAGCCCTCCTGAGATCGGACTCCCGGTAACCCGTGGACCGGGCTGTCGCTAGCCCCCTCTCATAAGTTGGTACTTAGGGATTCGGGATGGCGCGCTACCACACAAGTGCGAGTGGCTCGAGGCCCATAGCGAGACGACCGCGCTTTCGATCGCGAGCAGGATGAGCGCGGCGCGCGT
>JBEKOY010000291.1:0-4604 GCA_049521295.1 Polyangiaceae bacterium
AAGCGGGAGGCCGGCGGCTCACCGACGGGTACGATGCGGGCTACGGGTTTGCCGCGCTTGGTGACGAGGACCTCCGTTCGCGCTGACGCGACCGTATCGAGCACCTGAAGGCATTCCGCCCGGAATTTCGCGGCCGTCATGGTCCGTTTCGACATGTGTACACATTATCATGCCCACCGCGAGCACGCCCGTGAGGGCCGCCCTCTGCCGGTGCGGCGGGCCGAGCGAGTTCGTCGTCACGCGCAAAGCTCGTCGCCGAAGCGAAAAGCCTCACCGCGCTGACCTACGCCGCTTCGCGTGTCCAGCGCACACCGCCCATCGCCGCGTAGCCCGCATGCGGCATGAGGGCTGACGCAACGCCCGGTCGTGCTTGGCTGCACCCATGCTGCCGCTCGAAGGAACGCTGCTCGAGAAGTTGCGCAAGATCGAGGCGTTGCACGGCACAACTGTCGATGGCGAACGAGAAGCCGCGCGGCGCGCCGCCGAGCGCATCCGCGCCCGTCTCGCCGAGCTCCGGGGTAGCGAACAGGACACGGAGCTGCATTACAGCCTTCCCGATCCGTGGAAGCGCAAGCTGTTCCTCGCCCTCTGTCGTCGCTATGGGCTCAAGCCCCTTCGCCAGGCGGGTCGGCGCTACAGCACGGTGCAGCTGCGGGCACCCAGGGCGTTCCAGGAGCAGACCTTATGGCCGGAGTTTCTCGCGCTGTCCGAGGAGCTCCACGCCCATCTCGACGAGCTCACGACACGCGTCATCCGCGAGGCGATCGATGAGGACATCAGCGAACCGACCGAGCAGGCTCCGCCCAAGGCATTGCCTGCCGTCATCCCGTATATCGCTTGGCTCACTTCGGGTGCAGCCCGCTCCACAGCGACGACGGCAGCGCGGCCCCCCGCATCGCCGTGGCCATGGATCTGCCCCGATGGCACGGAGCCGGACGCCGGAAGCCTCGCCCAGGCCACGCCGACCGAAGAGAATCAGACCCAGCTTATCGCAACGTCGATCCCGCAGTTCATCACGCCTCTGACGACTCTGTCCGGAACGCGAGTCGACGGAACTGCGGGCGTGGCGGTGGATATGCAGGAGTTCCAGCAGCAGGTTCTTCCGCCCCAGTTCTATCCGGCCACGGGGCCCTTCGCAGCCGGCACCTACCTTTGGGGCTACGACGTCAACGGCGGCGGCCCGAGCTGGCCCGGCCGGACAATCGAGTCGCGCGCACGGAGATGAACCTCGCTCGGTTCGACCTTGCCTGATCCGGGGCAGTCGACACTCGTGCAGGGCGGCGTACGGACCGCCCCTCAACGGAACGCACTCGCGTGCTGCTCGACCCACTGATCGAAGGTGACCGGGCGCCGGCCCAGCACCTCCTCGACGCCGTGCGTGACCTCCGCCAGGCGACCCTCACGGATCGCCCGGTAGATGGAGAGATGCGCCTCGACGACGGCATTGTCGGGCTCCCAGGCGAACTGCTGGCGGCGGACCTGCTCGTCGGAGATCGGCTCGTACGTGAGCGTCGCCTCGATGGCCGCGCCGATCTTCGCCGTCATCTGCGCGTAGCTCAGCGCTTCGGGACCGGTGATCGGCAGGGCGCGGCCATCGTACTGCGCCGTTGTCAGCACCCTGGTTGCGACGTCCGCGATGTCGTCGGAGTGTATGAAGGGGATCTTGCCGTCTCCGGTGCACGACCGGACGACGCCCTCGGCCTTGATCGAACGGGCCCAGTGCAGGGCGTTGTCCATGAACCCCGTCGGCCTCACGAACGCGCAAGCGATGCCCGTCGCTCGGATGGCCGCTTCGCCCCGTGCGTGCCAGACACCGGTTCCGACCTGCTCGGCGGCGTCACCGGACGAGAGCTTCACGAGGCGGCTTACCCCCGAGGCCTTCGCGACCTTGGCCGCCGCCTCGTCGCAGGCTTCGATGCCGGGACCGGAGTTGACCAGGAAGAGCGCGTCGACGCCCGACAGGGCTCGCGCCAGCGAAGCGGCGTCCGCCAGGTCGCCGGCCACGACATCGACGCGTCCCTCGAAGCGCGCGCGCGCCTTGTCCGGGTCGCGCGCGAGGACTCGCGGTCGTTCGCCCCGGCCAAGCAGTCGCTGGACCACGCGAGCCCCGATGTTCCCCGTCGCGCCCGTGATGAGAAAGACCATGGTCACCCTCTCCTCGTGTTGTAAGTTGGAAACTTGCTCATGTACGAAGAGAGCATACGTGCTCGGCCCGGATCGGTCAGCTCGCCTTCCGGTGTTGTCGGTGAAGCCTGTTCGCAAGGGTGCCGCCCGCGTCGGCGATCCGTTGCTCAGGTTTGGAGGCGGCTGTGAAGCGAAAGGCCAAGCGGGGCGTGCTGCGACGTCAGCCGAGGCAGCGGCGGGCACGTGAGACGGTCGAGGCCGTCCTCGAGGCGGTCGTGCGGGTCCTGAGGAAGCACGGTGTAGAGGGCGTGACGACGAACCGGATCGCCGAGGCCGCCGGCGTGAGCATCGGCTCCGTCTACCAGTACTTCCCGGACAAGCGGGCGATCTTCACCGCCCTGCACGACCGTCACGTCGATGAGATTGGTCGCGTCATCGAGCGCAAGCTCGTGGAGCACGCCACGTCGTCGCTGCAGGAGTTCGTACGAGCGCTGGTCGAGGCGCTGGTGACCGCGCACGCGGCCGACCCCGAGTTCCATGAGCTGATGACGACGACGGTCCCGCATGGCGCCGAGGGAGCGCGCGCGCTCGACCTGCGCCTCCGCGGGACGTTCAAGCTGGCGATCACATCGCGGGAGCAGGAGGGCCGGCTGGGGCGCGGGCTCAGCGGGATGCTCTTTGTCCTGCCGAACATGGTGGAGGCCCTGGCGCACGGGGCGGCGTATCGGCGGCCGCCGGGGGTCTCGCTCACGGCCGCAAGAGAGGAAGCGGTGCACGCGGTGCTGGCTTACCTGCAGTCATGAGGGCATGGGGTGAGCGCGGCCAGCCGACGGCAGACCGACGTTGTCCCCACAGCTGCGCGACAAGCGAAAACCGGCCACGGCGAGCCTTTTGAGCGCCGACGAGCGATCGGCATTCGTGCTTCGCCACCTGAAGGGCCTCCAGCTGGAAGAAGTCGCCGAGGCGCTCGAGATATCCCTGGCCACTGCGGGCGTGGATTGCGCTCGGATCTCATGACTTCATGCCGCCTCGGCCACCTGGACGTTGGCGGTGTAGCCGTTGGCGAGGTGTGACCAGAATCGGGGGAGACGTTGGCTTTGATCGAGAGCGCGCAGAGTGACGACACCCACGGAGTCCGACTTCTCGCCAGCGTTGTCCGGCGCCCTTGGCACGTTGATTGACGACGGTCTTGGCGGTGCTCTCGGTGACGCCACTGCCGACGGGGAGGCCGGCCTCGCGAATCGCCGGTGCTCTCGGTGACGCCACTGCCGACGGGGAGGCCGGCCTCGCGAATCGCGACGTATCGCAATCGGTCCTTGTTGTTCTCGATGTAGACCCGATGCGCTCGAAGAGTCTCCTGATCCCTATCGTTCGCGACGCCGTCGCTGCCGAGTCGCAGGAACTGTTCGATGCAATCGATAGCGTCCTCGGCGGTGTCGAGCAGGTCGCGCGCCAGTGGGCGAGGTGTTGCTTGCGCTGTTCGTCGGTGGCGTTGGACTCGACGATCTTGAGCGCTTCGCCCAGACGCTCCATCAGATGATACCGGTCGATGGCTTCGTGCCAGGTTTCCAAACGGCCCTCGTCGCGGAGGGCTTGCAAGCCCTCGCGCGTCCGGTTCCACATTTCGGGTGCGCCATCCTGCACGATGCCGACGGTCAGGTCCGTCCGTTTCTTGAGCGCCGCGCTCAGGTCGGCCGTCATCCTGCTGACAAGCTCGCGCGGATCGTCACACGCCGCCGAGGCGTAGCGCACCGTCCGCAGCGTCTCGCCGTTGGCATCGACAAAGCACACCGTCCCGACGTAGGCCATGCGCCAGTTGATGTCGTAGGGCGCGGGCGCACGGCGAATGCGCGGCCGACGTCTCTTGGGCTCCGGCTTCGGAGGCGCGTCTTCGGGGCGGTCCTCGATCATCGGCGCCGAGGTGCGGTCCAGGCCGATCGATATAGCCACCGCATCGTCGGGCACCCTCTCCGCGCGCCGCACGATCGGCTCGATGCGCGTGCTCTGCTCTACGGCGTTCTGGGCAATCCGCGTCGCGATGCGCTCCAGCGTCGTCCGCGAAGGGGCCAGCCGGTGTGCGGCGTCCAACGTCTCGCCGTGGGTGCGCATGTCGTGCTGCGCGTAGCCGTGCGCCAGGTTGTAGGCCAGCGCGGGTGTCGCGCCCTCCACGAGCCCCGCCGCCAGCTCCAGCGCGATCACGATCGGGCCGTTGTGCACGCCCGTCTGCCGAAAGCTCGGACGATTCACATGCAGCGGGCCACAGAGCGAGTGGTAGGTGTCCGTCCCGGGTGCGTGTTCCTTGTACGGCACGCCGTCCACAACCACCTCGTCGCCGAAGCTGTCGCTCATCGCCTGCAAGTCCTCCTGCAAGAGCTCGCGCACGGCTTCGTTGCTGATCGCGAGCGCCTCGGCCTCGCGCTCGCCGAACGTCGCACCGGGCAACGCCTTTCGCAAGGCGTCACGGATCTGGCTCACGGCTT
>JBEKOY010000292.1:0-3368 GCA_049521295.1 Polyangiaceae bacterium
GGTCGGCGAACAGCACAGCTATGAGGCGAAGCCGCGTCGCGAGCGGCGCCAGTTCGCCAATGATCTCCCGTGCGTCCGGCGTCAAAGGCAATGCGAATTTGACAAATTCGACGCCGGTCGCCGCTGCGGCCTCGACGCCCGTCTCCTGCATCGCGATCGTTGCCTTCTGCAGTACGTCGGAGATGTAAAGCGAGTCCGCGGACATGCCCGAGAAGTTCGCGGTCCCCGGATCGAAGGCCTGAACCATGCCCATCGCTTCCAGCGCGGACTTGAGTGAGAACGACGGCGACGTAAACGTGACCTTCGGCAGAGACAGGTTCGCCGTACCGACCGATGCCGGCTGCGCAAGCGCGGCCGAGCCCGTGGTAAGCCCGGCCTCGTACGTCGCGAGGTCCGCGTGCGGAAGCGCGATGACCACGGAGACTTGCCCGCCGGAGAGCGGAAGCCACACGATTTGCGCCTGTCCGTCATCGACGTAGCAACAAATTTCCGGTTGATTCATGAAGCTCGCCGAAACCGTCGTACCGTCGGCTCGGGTGAACGTCCCGGGGGTCGTCGCCGATGCCGTGAATGGACTCGCCCACGGCAGCTTCACGTGGACGGCGTTGACCAGCACGATACGCGTCGTGGTGTCGATCGATCCGGGCAGAAGCAAGTTGTTGATCTTGTCGGCGGTCTCGGCACTCACCCAAGCGTTGATCGTGGCGGTCGCTTGGACCCATTGATGGATGAAATCCTCCACGTACACGCCCGTCCCGTAGCTCTGGGCCAAGATGTTCAAGAACGGCGTTTGCCACGAATAGCCCGTTTGGCCCCAGACCGAATTGACGACTTGGAACTGGTAGTCGCTCGCGGACGGAGCCGGCAAGGATGTGCCCTGGAGGCTCTGCTGGTCGGCCGCCAGCGCCGTGGCGGCTCGCGAAGCCAATGCCTGGCTGAGGGCGTTCTGACCAGAAAAGATGGATCCCGCTGCGCTTCCCAACTGAAGCGCAGCAGCTATCTCGGTGGCCGTCTGCCCGGCGGCCCCCGCGTACGTCATCGTCAGCGCCAGCGAAGCGCTGAGCGGCGACGTCAGAACGTTGCCCTGCGCGGTCGTCGACAGAACTTGCGAATAAAGGCTTACGGCAAAGGCGTTGTTCGCGGTGGTCGCCCCCGCGACGGTGCTCGTGGCGATCGAAGACAGGGGATCGCGTGCTGCGCTCGACCGGTCCACCGACACGACCACGCCATCCTCCAAAGAGGTGCCCGACGGCGCCGAACCGCCACAGGCGGCCAGCGCCAGCGGAAACAAGGTTCGCGCGAGACCCCATCGATGGCGCATGGCTGACCGCTCATCATGAACCGTGCCGCGACGTCATGCCCCTCCTTTTGAACATCCTTGTCGCGCGGAACCGGCGCGGTCGGGCACGCGTGCCCTGGTGGCACGCAGTGGCGCACGTCGAGCGCCGTCCATCCGCGCGACGTTCTCCGCAAAACTCCTCGCGGACGGCGCTCGACGAGCGCGATGAAACCCGGCACTGACCTCAGCCGCCCAGCGGGTGCTACCGTCTAGCGTGAACACGCTTGCCGCACGAGCCATGTCGGCGGTTCGATGATCCATGGCAACCCCATGGCTGAATCGATTCTCGACCATCCGCTTCTCGCGTCCCGTTACCTGTTCCCGCGCTCCGCGCCGCTCGCGGAACCGTTCTTCGTGACGGCGGCGGACGGGGTCAGCCGTCTCGGATGCTACCGAGCCTCGCCCCAAAAGGGCGCTCCCACCATCGTCCATTTTCACGGAAACGGCGAGGTCGTCGCCGACTACGTGCCCACATGGTGGACCTCATCACGTCTCTGGGCGCCAATGTTCTCTTCGCCGAATATCGAGGGTACGGAGCCTCGACGGGAACGCCGACCGTGGGCGCCTTGCTCGACGACGCGGAGGCGATATTTGAAGCTTTGAACGAGCCGGCCGAAAGGGTCGTCGTGTTCGGTCGATCGGTTGGTTCCATTCCGGCGATTGAGCTGGTCGGGCGTCATCCACGCATCGGCGGACTCATTCTCGATAGCGGCATCGCGGACCCGCTGGAACGGCTCCGGATGCGGGTGGCGCCGGAGGAGCTCGGGGTGTCGCCGAAGGCGTTCACGGCCGCTGTCTCGGCGCGCATGGACCACCAGAGTAAGCTCGGCCGTTATCCCGGGCCGATGCTCGTCCTGCATGCCGTGCACGACACGCTGGTGCCATCTTCGCACGCGGAGAGGAACGTGTCGTGGGGCGCAGGTGCGACACAAGACAAGCAGTTGGTCTTGTTCCCGCGCGGCAACCACAACACGATTTTTCTGACCAATTCCGATGAGTACCTCGCGCATTTGGGCACGTTCATCGAGCGCTTGCGGTAGCGGTGGGTGCCGCGCCGCGAGCGAACGCGCGAGTACGGACTTGCCCGAACTCGAGGCACCGACGACGAGGACTCGCTGCATTCGTTCCTTCGCGGCCGCTTTACCTCACCCGGGCGCCGTAGAACGCCGCCGCGAATCGACTTCGACGATCATCGCTCACGCCGCCTTCGGCCGATCGAAGGGCACGGCGTTCTCGAGCGACCACCCTCGCGGAAGAACAAGCTTGTTCTGCTCGAGTTGCTCGAACTCTTCGGGCGAGATCTCTGCGATCATCGTCGCATACGGTGTGTCCTCGGTCGGTGTGAACGAGTACGGATCGACACTCCCGGTGGAGAGGGTGTTCGCGTTGATCTCGAGCAGCTTGATTGGCTTCTTCGGGTCACCCCAATCGTCCGAGCGGATCAAGAACACCCGCGTGAGGCCTGGCTCGACCTCGAAGTGCGCTCGGACCAGTTCGCGCGCGACGTCTTCTTTCGAGGCTGCCATGGACTCAATATACGGCGCGTTGGATCATGTCGCCAAGTTCGCACGCGTCAGCTTGCGTGCTCGCGCGCGGGCGCAGGATTCCTTGGAACACCGCCGCGAACGGCTCGCCCCAACGGCCCAGTCCGACCACCGCTCGCAAAGGGCGACGACAGTGGCGCTCCCCATCGGAGCCCACGTTCGAATCCGTCCAAACGGATATCGAGTCGACTTGCTCGACGCGTTCCGCATTCGGCTTTTGCGCGAACGAAATCACAGCGCCGGTGACCCTGCGGCGGGGGGTAAACCGGGCCGGGGGGGTGGTCAATAATTACTGACCCCCCGGGGTCAATAATAATTGACCACCCCCCCACTCCGGCACTGACCCGATATCCATTCTTTCAATAGCTTAGATGCGTTAGCGGCCTCATCGTTGGTTCGGCCCGCTCGTTGCGTAAGAGGGGGTCATGACCCAACCCGTGCGTCCGTGGAGCGGCATCCGGCGCCGAACTCCTCCCGCCCGAACC
>JBEKOY010000293.1:0-3341 GCA_049521295.1 Polyangiaceae bacterium
TCCTCGGTGAAATCCCGGAGCAACGGAGAGCCGGTCACCCGTCTCCGACGCGCCGAGCGCACGCGGATGCGCGCACGGCCGGCCGAGCGCCTCCCCGTGAGGGGCTCCGCGCAGAACAAGCATTCGCGCCGAGGTAGGCTGCGAGCGCCAGGTGTGGGGCCCCGAGGCGGCGCAGGGCCCCCCGAACCAATGCCAGCGTTGCGGCACCTGCATGCTGGTCGTGCCCTGCGAGGTCCTGCCGCGACGGCGGTACACCGCCCCGGCGATCGGGTTGGCGCTGGCGCTCTGGGCGCTGCTCGGTCTGACGGCGGCTCGAGTACGAGCCCGGGTCTGCCCGTTCGCGGTGATCGGACCCGCGGCAGCCGGCCGATGGACCACCTTGCGCCGGTGGGCCCGCGAAACGATCTGTGGACGGCTGTTTGCCACCTGGCGTGCTCCTCCGGAGAATTTCACGTTGCGCAAGCATGCCGAGCGGGCCGCCGCCATGTTGCAGGCCCTCGCGCCGACCGACCTGGCCGTGGCCGATGCCGTCTTCGCGGGCGCCGCTCTTCACCGGCCCGCGTGATCCCGATCTTCGCGGGCGGCGATTCCCGCCAATCGTGATCCCACGGCAATTCGGCAGTGAGCGGGTACCACCGCCGACGAGCCGGTCGGTGGGACCGGCCAGAAAGGTGTACTCCACATGGATCTCCTCGAGCCGAAGGACCACGGCGAAGCCGTGGCGCTATTCCGCAGTGAAGTCGTCGGCGTGCTCACGCGCCTCGACCTGCCACGAGGCGCGCTCGCCGCTCGCCTGAAGATGCTCAGCGAGCAGCGGTTCCGGCCGCCCGGCGCGACGACGACGCGCACCTTTGCGGTGCCGACTCTCGAGCGATGGTACCGGCTGTACAAGAGGGGGGGCCTGGCCGCGCTGCGCCCCGAGCCTCGCGCCGATAAGGGAGCCGCTCGCGCGCTCACCCCCGAGCAGCAAGAGCTCGTTTGCGAAGTTCGTCGCGAGCATCCGAGCGCCTCGGCGGAGTTGATCCTCGACACCCTGGTGCTCGAGGGCCGCATCGACAAGGACGCGATCTCGCCCTCGGCCGTGCGCCGCCTGTTCGCGGGCCGCGGCCTCGATCGCCACACGCTTCGTATCGGCAACGACGGCAAACAGCGGTTGCGGTGGGAGGCCGAGCGCCCGGGAGCCCTTTGGCACGGCGACGTCTGCCACGGAGCACCGCTCGTCATCGACCCGGACACCAAGAAGCCCGTTCGCGTGCACGCGTTGCTCGACGACGCTTCGCGCTACGTCCTGGCGATCGAGGCGATGCACCAAGAGCGAGAGATCGACATGCTTGGGCTGCTGGTGCGGGCCATCCGCAAACACGGCCCGCCCGATGCCATCTACCTCGACAACGGCGCGACCTACCGCGGCCACACCCTCGCGCTGGCGTGCGCTCGGATGGGAACGACCCTGGTGCATGCCAAACCGTACGACGCGCCGGCTCGCGGCAAGATGGAGCGCTTCTGGCGCACCCTGCGACAACGGTGCATCGACTTCACCGGCGCCCTGTCGTCGCTGCACGACCTCAACGTCCGCCTCTACGCGTTTCTCGACGAGCACTATCACCGCTCGCCCCACGCAGGCCTGATGGGCAAGACACCCGAGACGGTCTTCGCCGCCGCGCCCCGCCACCCCGACGGATTCGACGAAAAGAAGCTACGCGACGCCCTGACCGTGCACGTCCGACGCCGCGTCCGCGGCGACTGCACCATCCCCATGGACGGCGAGGATTGGGAGACCGACCTGGGCTTTCTCGCGCGAAAGCTCGTCACCGTCTCACGCTGCGTGGTCGACTCCAAGGACCCGCCGTGGATCGAGCACGAGGGGGCTCGCCACATCCGGCGTCCGGTCGATCCTCGCCACAATGCGCGCCGTGCGCGCTCGCCCGTCTGCCGCGACGTGCCGCACGAGGCGCGCACGCCGTTCGACCCCTCGGGTGTCCTTCTCGACAAGACCCTCGGCCGCAGGAAGGAAAACTCTCCCTGGTCGAAGACCTCACCGACGCCATGCACGCCCGTGCCAGCGCCCTGCTCACCGGCGAGCCAGGGGTCGGAAAGACCTGCGTGCTGCGCGCCCTGCGCCACGCGCTCGCCCCGGCCAACTTCCGCCTGGTCTACTGCCAAAACAGCACTGTCGGACGGCGCGACTTCTACCGTCATCTTTGCCTGGCTCTCGGTCTGGCCAAGGCCAACACCGCCGGGGATCTGTTTTTCGCCGTCAACGCGCATGTCGAGGATCTCGCCAAGGAACGCGTATGCCCCGTCTTTCTCGTCGACGAGGCGCACCTGCTTCATCAAGATACCCTCGACCATCTGCATATCCTGCTCAATTACCAGTGGGATTCCAAACCCCTGCTGTCGCTCGTGCTCATCGGCCTGACCGACCTCGAAGACCGACTTCGCCTTCGGAGAAACCGATCGCTGTACTCAAGACTCCATCATCGCTTTTGCATCGGCTCGCTCTCCCCCGACGATACCGCCGATTATCTGCGCACCCGCCTCACTCGCGTCGGCGCCACCAAAGACATCTTCTCCGTCGACGCCCTCGCCATGCTTCACGAAGCCGCAGGAAGTTCTCTGCGCGACACCGACCGCCTCGCCACCGCCGCCCTCCGTACCGCCGCGCGCAAAAAGAAAAAGCTCGTCGAGCGCGACGTCCTCACTCGCATTCTGCAAGCCGAGGCCGAGGAACGCTCATGAATAACCCCACGCGACAGGGCATCTCTTGCCCCACAACCGACGAGCTCGATATGGCTCCTCAGCTGCTCGTCGTAGCACTCGCCGACGCAACCCTGCTCGCTGTCGACCGCGCACTCGACGGCGCACACCTCATCCTCGCGGCCACCAAGCGCGTAGGGCATCCGCCCCCCCGCTGGTCACCTCCGAGCACCTCGCCGCCCTGGTCCTCCACCTCGCCGCCGAACTCGCCGGCCTGCTGCGTGACTATGCCGACGCGGTCCGGGTCGAGATCGGAGACCTCGACCTCGACGACGAACCCCTCGACCCGTTCTAGTCTCGGCTCAACCCCATCCTCGCTCCACGCGCTACGCCCCGCCGGCACACTGCAGGTGGGGCGTTCGCCTTTGACGCTTCTGCCCTGCGCGCTCGCGTCCCAACCGGATCATCGAGGCCGGTGAACCGGGTTTCAAACAGCGCGCGCGGCAACACCTGGTCGGTACCCGCCACCAGCACACGCTTGACCGCGCCGCGTGAGATCCCGAGCGCATGCGCAATCGCGCGCGTGCCGTGTCCCTCGCTACGAAGCCGCAGAATGGTCAATCGAGTCGTTTGGTCCAGCATCG
>JBEKOY010000294.1:0-3333 GCA_049521295.1 Polyangiaceae bacterium
GTCCTGGCCCCCGCAGAGAGCGATCAGCCGGTGAAACCCGTCGGCATCGCTCCGCTCTTGCGCGCGCTCATGGCCGATTACGCCGCCACCGGTCTGCCCCCCGCGTACCTGCCCAAAGACGATTCAGCCGATCACTCCTCGGAGGATTCATGAGTAAGATGCTCTCGATCTATGGTTTGAAGTTCAACCCCTTTCGCCCCGACGTTCCTCCCGAGGCCCTCTTCACGAGTCCCGCGGTCGACAGCTTCGTCCGGCGCATCGAGCTCGGCATCGCCGACGGCGGATTCGCCATGCTCACCGGCGATCCCGGCACCGGCAAGAGCATCGCCCTGCGACTGCTCACCGAACGCCTTCGCGCGTTGCCCGATGTCCTCGTCGGCACCGTGGAGCATCCGCAAAGCCGCACGATGGACTTCTATCGCGAGCTCGGCGACCTCTTCGCCGTACCGCTGGCTTCCCACAATCGATGGGCCGGATTCAAGGCCTTGCGCAGCCGATGGGCCGATCACATCGCCTCGAGCCGCTGCCGTCCCGTGCTCATTATTGATGAAGCTCAAGAAGCGCTCACCACCGTCCTCTGTGAGCTCCGCATTCTCGCCACCTCTCTATGCAGCGGTTACGTCGTGATGGAGTCGAAAGGTCCAGCGCGGGTGCTCGCGATGCTGTTGGGCAATCGCCTCGGCGAGCGCGGGCGAGACGCTCCGGTGCGTGCCGGCGTGCGACGGCACCTTGCGCGCTAACGCGGTGAGCGGGTCGTCGACCCCGCGCGCCGTGTACCACCACCGCTCAATCGTTTTGAACGAAAAGCGGATCGATTCTTGCGTCGTGGGATTGCGCCATCGGCGAGCGGCCAGCTCGGCGATGCGCGTCTTGAGCTCACCATCGTCGGCGGGCGCGGCCAGCAGAGGCCCAAGGATCTGAAAGCGCAGACGTGCCCATCGCACCCGCGCACTCGGCGCGTTGTCGTCGTTGGCCATAGCCCTCCGGGCGGCCGCGGGGATCGCCGCAGCAGCACGACGCAAGCTACGCCGATGGGAAAAACGCGGGCAGCGCCAACTTCCGCGCGAACCGCGCGCTCCGGCGCGGTTACATCAGGCCCCGTACCAATCGCGACCCGTCCGGGCAGCTCGTGGTGGTGAGGGGTGCCAGCCAGACCAAGAGTTGGGCGATGGCCGCGGGTCCGACGCCGAGTCGTTCCAAAAGCGAACTCGGGATCCGTCCAGGTTCGGGGGCCGGCACCAGGCGCGCCGAGAGAGCCACGAACGGGCTCGTCATCTTGAACGGCCCCCGCCACCAGCGCAGCCATCGGCGCGTCGTCCGCGCAGGCACCCCCGTCGTGCGAACGGCCGCGCCCACGGTCGTGGCCGCGAGGGCGACGGCGCTCGCGAGAACCACCACCGCCCCGACGTACACCCGGCGACCGAGAAACCGGACCGACGGGGGCATCGCCCGAACGCGACACCCATTCCGACCGCAACAAAGGCTAAATCGGCGGCTGAAGGCCTCCGCCGCGCGCCCCAGCAAACCGCCTCGTGGCTTGCGCGCGTGGTCGCCACGATAAAGGGGCCCGCCGCACTCTCGGCACGGCTCCTGTGCCGCGCGCTCGACGATCGCTTCGTCGATCGCCACCAACCCCTCAAAGAACTCGATTCCCAACTCAAATGCGCCGAACATGGTCGCCTCCGTTTCTGGCAACTCGGAGGCAAGCCCCTCGGAACGACTTTGAACAAGTTTTCTGACTCTGTACCGGCGCTTCGATCAAGGGCGCGGCTGCGATTTTCTCTCTTTTCTTCGTTTTCTTCGTTTTCTTCGAGGCGCTCGGAGTGACGTGTTTGAGTGTCGGCATAGATCTCTCCTGTGGTGACGCAACGTTTGGTTTCGATGAGTCACGGTATTGCGCCGTGGGGCGACGATTACGAGCTACCTCTCGATTGACTCTTCGCGTTCATCGGACGGCCGGTGGGCTCACGAGGGTCCGAGACGCAGTGTGGGGTGCGAGAAGCGGGGCGAGCCGCAATTTAGGGGACGACGTTCGAGCTTCAGACGCGGGGTCGTCGACTCGTGTCTTCAGAAAACACGCGGTCATCGCTTCCAGATGGGTGCTCTAGGCGTCGCGCTCGAAGGCGCATTCGCGAGGGTTGCTGTCACATGGCAGCGACCCTCGACGTCTTGGCGCGCGAACCACGACGTGGCGTGCGTTCGCGGCGTTGAATCTTTTTGGCGACAAGTGCCATGGCCTGAGCGCGAAGCTCGCCGCTCTGGGCCGCGACATGGAGTCCCTTGGCGCTCTCACGCGCCTGAAAGGCTCGGTCGTATACGGTGCCGTCGCGCCACATGGCCCAAAGCACACCTGCAAGCCTGCGAGCCAGTGCGACGGCGGCAATCTTTTTCCCCCGCGTCCTGGCCAAGTCCGTGGCCCAACGCCCCAGCGGATCGTCGGAGTCTTTTGCTCGCAAAATCAGCCAGGCCGACTGGACGAGCATTGCACGGGCGTGAGCGTTGCCGTGTTTGGTGATGCTTCCGAGTCGCTGCTTGCCCCCGGTGGTGCTTTCGCCGGGCACCAAACCCAAGTACGCGGACACTGCGTGCGCGTTGCGAAACCGCTTCGCCTCGTCGACGACCGATACGAAGGTCGCGGCCACGATGACCGCGACCCCAGGCGCTGTCGCGCACAGCCGGATAATGGGGGCGGCCTTGGCCACCTGGGCGATCTGCGCGTCCACGTCCGCCAGTTGCTCCTGCGCGATAGTGAGCGTCGCCACCAGCGGCGCCATAAGTGCGCGCGTCGACTCGCCGAGCGGCGCTTGCTGTAGCTTCTGCAGAAAACCGTCGGTGCTCGAACTGGAGATCAGCACTCCAGCCGCACGCGCCAATCCTCGCAGCACCGTTACCTGACGGGCCCGCATATCAACCAATTCGCTGCGTACGCTCAACTTCGCCCGCAAAACGCGCCGCTCGGGTGACAGCACATGGGCCACGGGGACCCGCCCGGCGTCCATCGCCATCGCGATGGCTTCGGCATCGATCGAATCGTTCTTGCGACCGTGCTGCCCCACCCCAATCCGGCGTATCCGCGTGGTATCCAGAAGCACCGGCTCCTTTTTCCAACCGGCCATCACGTCGTGCACGTGCCACGCTTCTCGGCTCGCCTCGAAAGCTACCCGGGCCGGTGCGGTAGCGGCCCCCAGCACGGGCTCAAGCTCTTCGAGCCGGCGTACGCTCCCTCGCCGGACCACCGCCCCGTCGACAACCTCGCACCACGCAATGTGGCGCGCCCCCAAATCTAAACCTACGCTGCGCATGACTGACCTCCCTTGGGCCCCTCCTACGATT
>JBEKOY010000295.1:0-3333 GCA_049521295.1 Polyangiaceae bacterium
CGCGTGCGCTGGTTTCGTCGCGGATTCGAGCAGGGTTCGATTTCGGCGTGCGACACGTTCTCGGCGAAGTCGCTCTGACGTGGCCCACAAAATAGCCGAGCGACCGTACCGAAATGTCGGCACGGTCGCTCGATTTGCGTCAGATCGTAAACGTTGCGAAGACAACCCGTGGTCGCGTCCCCCGTCTTACGAGGCTTGGAGGCCGCGTAAGAGACTCAGTTTTCTACCCAGCCGTAGCCCGTGGTGATCCCCTTGTGGACGACGGCGCTCGAGAACGTCCCATAGACCGTGGCGCCACTGGAGTTGATCGAGGTCGCATACTGACCTTGGTGGTCTGGTGTGGCCTGGACAACCGACGGATCGAGCGAGAACGGGTTCGGCTGCGGTCCCACGATACCGGCCGTGTTGTAAAACGGCCCGACGACCGCATACGGGTCGGGATCGACTGTCATCGTCGACGAGCAACCGCTGCCTTGGCACTGCTGGCCGACACCCTGGAAGCGCGCGGGTACCGATGAGCCGTTCAGGGTCATGGCGAAGTACGGATTGGCCGTGCCGCCGGGACCATTGAACGGCGAACAAGCCACGCTGTTGCCGCCCATGTACTTGTTGTAAACCGCCTGGGTATTCGGGAAGAGCTGCAACCCGCTGGCGGTCAGAATGCCGAACCACAGGTCCGGATAGACCGTCGTTCCCTTCAACGTGATGGTGATCGCCTCGGCTCCGTTCGACATGACACCGCTGGTCGTAAAACTATCGGTGACGTCCAGGGGGTTGTAGTTCTCGATGACGCCCGTCGGTCGGCCACCGATGATCGAAACCGACTTCGACGAACCGGGGTAGACAAAGCCCTTGAGAACGCCGGCTTTGAAGCTGTACACGTTGTCGGCGCCCTGCAAGAAGCAACTCGTGAGGCCCGCGGTCAGGTAGCTCGCGACTTCGGGGCTGTCCTGCATGGCCTCGAGGGCGGCCACCGCCTGCGGCGGGATGAAGGCGTAGCCTGGGACGTTCGGGTCGAAGGCGATCTCGCCGCCCGACACGACGAACGAGGTCGAGGCCCAAATCAGGTTGTCGTAGTAGGGATAGTTCGCGTCGCCGGTATTGGGCAACTTGTAGTTTTCATACGCGATGGCGAGGTTCAGGGCACCGGTCGCCACGGACCGCGCGATCATGTCGACGCTGCCGGACGGCCAGCCCTTCGATTGGTTGTAGACCGTGCCGGACGCGACGCCGTCGACCGACGCGACCGTGGGCTTCCAGCTGCTGGAGCCCTGCGGGAACTGCGCATTCCAGGTGATGGTCACCGACTGGCCGGGCTGCAGGGTCGTGCTCTGCGCACCGGGCCCGATGACCGTTTGGCTGCCGACATGGAGCAACTCGGAGCCGGACTGCGGATTCGGTGCGCCTTGCATCGTGGCACTGCCCAAGTTCAAGGCGACCTGCCAGTTGCTCGCCGGCTCGTCGCCGCCATTGGCGACGGTCATGCTGGCCGAGTACGTTTGGCTGGAGCTACTGGTGATGGTGATCGAAGCCGTCAAGCCACCCGTGCTGACGGCCTCCGAAGTTTGACCTACGTCTTCTTCCGACGAGGATGTGGGTGCTACGCATGCTGCGAGCGACGCCACCGCTGCTAGGACCACGAACGACGCATATCTTGTTCTCACGTTGATTCCCTCCGCGTTTTGTTTCCGACGCGTCACGGTATAGAGCAAGGGGCAAGCCACCGTGAGTCGGGGTGGAAATCGCTCGTCCCGATTCTGGGATCCCTCGAAATCACGGCATATCGCAAGCGTCGTGACGAACCCGACATGTCGAGGGTCTTCTTCGGAGGGCACGCCGCGGGGTCGCGACCGGCAGCTTGTGGCGCGGCCTGCACTCCATGTGGCGCCGGAGGCCACTGCAGCCGCGTTGTGTCGATCGAGCCGAAGCCCTTGCGCAGCGCGGTCACAGGCCGTGCTTTCGGATCAGTCGGTACATGTGCGTCCGATCGATCCCCGCCTCTTTGGCGGCCGAAGCGACGTTGTTGTGGTGCTGCTCGAGCAGCGCGCGCAGGAACGCTCGCTCGCCGTAGCCGATCCACTGCTCTCGGAACGCCCGGAATGGCTGGGTGAAGGACGGGGCGTCCGGTCCCTTGTAGGGCGGTACGCTCGCCGGAGATGCGACGATCGCGGCGGCGCGCATCTGCGCCGAGTCCGGAGGACGCGGCAGGACGGCTGTGACGGGCTCGCGCTCTTCCACGGCGTCCTGCAGGAGGTTCATCGCATCGGCCGGACCGATCGCGCGCGCACGTTCGACGAAATTGCGCAATTCGCGCACGTTGCCCCGCCAGGGACGATTCTCGAGCGCGCGAAGCACTTTGGGGGTGAGCCACGCGAGATCGCCGCCGCCAAAATGATTGAGCAGAAGATCGATGTCTTCGGTCCGTTCGCGCAGCGCCGGAACCCGCACGGGAATGACCGCAAGACGAAAGTACAGGTCTTCCCGGAACTCACCCCGGTTGACCATCGACAGCAGATCGCGATGGGTCGCCGTCACGAAACGGACGTTGACCGGCCGATGTTTCGACTCCCCGATGCGCCGCACCGTCGACGACTCGAGAGTGCGCAGAAGCTTCGGCTGCATGCCGATGGGCAGCTCGCCGATCTCGTCCAAGAATACCGTGCCGCCGTCGGCCGCCTCGATCGCGCCCACACGGGTCTGGTGCGCGCCGGTGAAGGACCCCTTCACGTGTCCGAAGAGCTCCGCCTCGATCAAGGTCTCGGACAGCGCCGCACAGTCGACGACGACGAACGGACCGGACGCGCGCGCCGACGCGAGGTGAATCGCGCGAGCGACGAGCTCTTTGCCGGTGCCCGTCTCGCCCTGGATCATGATCGAGCACTCGAGCGGCCCCAAACGCCCGAGGGTGGCAAAGAGTTCGCGCATCGAAGGGCTTCGCCCGACGAGCGGGCCGAAACGCTCCGAAGGCCAGCTTTCGACGGCCTGTTGTTGGGCATTTTGATAATTGACGACGACCTCGGTCGAGCCGACCCGAATCGTGAACCCGTGCATGACGCATGCCGACTCGACCCGCACGCCTTCGACGAACGTGCCGTTGCGGCTGTTCAGATCTCGGATCCAGATCCCTTCGTCGCGCGGCTCGATCTCGGCGTGAACGCGCGAGACTGTCGGGTCGACGATGATGATGTCGCAGTGGGGCGCCGAGCCCAGGACGCACCGACGCTCGAGCGTCGCCTTTCGAAGCTGTCGGCCCTCGGTCCACTGCAGCTCGGGAAGGGTGCGCGTGACGGGCGATGGAAAAGCCGTCGGTGCACGGGGGAGCGCGGTGGTGCG
>JBEKOY010000296.1:0-3305 GCA_049521295.1 Polyangiaceae bacterium
CATCGCACCCGCGTGAGAAACTTCTCCGATGTGTCGTGCGGCGGCGCACCGATCGCCTGAAGCTGCCGTTGGGCGCGGCGGTTGCCACGCCGTGCCGCCTCGTCACACGCGAAGGCGTAGGCGTATCGTTCGCTCTCGGCGAAGTCGACGTCGATGCCAACGGCAACGATCCGCTCCATATGCGCGGGGTTCTGTGCGGCAGCCATCGTGGCGAGTGTGGCGCCGAGCGAGAACCCGACGATGTCGAGACGATCCACCTTTAGCCGCACGCACAGGGCATCGACCACGGCCCGTACGTCGGTCACAAGCCGAGCGAGGCTGATCGTCGAGGGATCGGCACTGCACGACCTGCCCGTGCCGCGTTGATCCCAGTACGCGACTACGAAGTCGGACTCGAGGTTCAGTCGCTGCTCGATCGCGCGCGCCTCGTGGATGAGCGGCAGCCCAGGCCCCTGTTGCACGAGTAGCAGGACGCGCCGCGCGTGCGGCCCACCACGGAGAAGCACCCATTGGGTCGAACCGTCAATGTCGAACGATTCCAGAGAGTCGATGCCTCGGGTGTTCATCGTGTCACCTTGCCTAGTGCGTCGGAACCGCAGATGGAAACATCATGATTTCCGAACAAGAGCGGCAAGCACGGGGAGTGCCGGCGCCACCGATGGGACGCGGCGAGTCGGCATGCGACGCACCAGGGCGATCGATGCGCGACGGAGCGGCGGCAGCCAGTACAGACCTGCGGCGACGGCGATCCCGATCTCGATCGCCGAAAGCGGCGGCACGGCGTGAACGAGGGCACGAACCGCGAGCACAGCGAATACGATCAGCAGGCAGTCGAGGGTGAATGCGCCCAACCCCCGGGCGAGCTGGCCGTGTCGGTTGGGGCGTGGCTCCCGGGCGCGAGCGCGGTACCATTCGACGGTCGCCGTGAGCGCGTCGCGGAGTGGCGTCGCCCGGATTCCGAACGTCTTCTCGAACGCGCCCGAGTCGACGACGAACGGGCGGTCGTGCTGGTAGCTGACGGCGCGCACCTCGCGAACCATCGGATTCACACGGGCCAGCAGTGCCAGCAGCATCGGCGGTATCGCCGAGACCTTCGCTTCGACGCCGGCAATCTCGCCCGCTATGCGAACCGGCCGACTATCGACCGTCATGGGTGAGCCTCGCGGATGGGTCGTCGCCAGGGGTTCCACTTCGAGAGCCATATGATGAGGCCGAACAAAGCCCGTTGAATCGGCCACGGCAATCCCGCGAGCTGGTTGCGATGACGCAGAAAGAGAGTCGCGACGCGAGCGGCGTGGGAAAGCGACTTTGGGGGAACACCGCCCTCGGCTTCCAGCGTGACGATTGCCTCGAAGAAATCTTCCATGGCCAAGGCCGGCATCATCTCAACGCGGTGGACGCACACTTCAGCGCCTGCGTTCCAGAGCGTGTGCGGCGTGCCGGCCGGCACCTCGGCGACCTCGCCCGGTCCGAGAACGCGCGTCTCGCGACCCCTACGCACTCCGAGCGTCCCGCGCAGCACGGTGAACCGCTCGATCTGCGCGACATGAAGGTGCATCGGTGGACGCTGCGGACCGACCTGGTAGGTCTCCTCGAAACGAAGGAGCGTGCCGCCGGTATCGGCGCTCGTGCGCTCGAACTCGATGCGGGTGTGGGGGCCGACGACGACCGTTCCTGCCTTGATCATGATGGGCAAACTCCCGGGCCGTGCTTGTCCCAGAATATCAGGACCCTCGATGCGGGTCCCCGGAATCGGCTTCATCGAATTCGCGCCGAGAACTCAGAGTCGGATGAACAATTCTGAGGTTAGAGGTTGAACGCGCCACCAATCGCCAGGTTGGCGAAGAGGCCAAAATCGTGTGCGTCGTGGATCACGGTTCCGTTCGTTCCCTCGAGCGCGACCTGGTTGTCGTGGAGCGACGAAGCGACGTTGGGCCAGTAGCGGCCGTACGCGTCGATGAAAAAGCCTCTCCAGACAAAAAATTTATATCCGAGCACGGGACCGATGCTGTAGGTTTGGTAGGTTACAAGGGGTCCTCCGGGCGCGTTAACCTCGTAATGGTGGGTCTTGAACTCGACGCCGAGCCACAGCTCGTCCAAAATCGTGAAGCCAACGCCGAAACCGGTCGTGTATGGCACGAAGAGGTGCAGGTGCTGGTCGCGCTCGGTCTGCGTCAGCCCGATGCCGCCCGCGTTATTTAGCGTCAAGTCCATGCCGTGCGAGTACTCGAGCCACAGTCGTCGATAGCGAAGTTCGCCTGCGACATTGAAGCCGCTCTCTGCCAGCTGGAGCAGTCCGAAGTTAATCGCCAACTGAACGCGCCTCTCGTCCGTAGGCGCCCACGTATAGACGTGAGATGGGACGCTAAAGGGGCTGTGCCAGGCCCTGTCGGGTGGGACAGTCACGAGACCCCGCTCCGGGGGCTCAACGGGGCCTGGAGCCGTGGTGTCGATCACACCGGAGGGCGGTGGCCCGAGAGACGCGACCTTGGGGACAGCGGCCGCCGGCGGCCCAGTTGGTTGCGGAGGATCGCCGAACGCGGGCACGACCATGAAGAGGAGCAACGCCGGGGCGGCGACCGTTACGAGGCATCGACAAAACATCGGCACTCCTTTGCGCTTGTGTCAGTGAGGTTTCGGCTTCGGCGCGAGCGAGGTTCGAGACGAGCGGTCCGTAAGGGAGCGTGCGGTCATGCAAGAGAGGGTCCACGAAGGACCCACTCCAGGCACTTACCTGCGGCGTTCAAAGAAAACGATTGTTGCCGCGGACTTCAGAATCGATTCCGGGGTGAGCGCACAGAAGCTCCCCGGCGAATCCAAACTGTGTTGGGTGGCAATTCGCGAAAACGATTGGCACGATGCTGCATGAAGGTTCGTTGGTGCGCTCGCGCCGGTCGCGAGCATTCCTTTCAGCTCCCCACGCCCGCGACGACTCGTCTGGATCGGGCCGCGATGCGCACGGAAAGCCGCTCTGGTGACGACGAAGGTGAGCGCCTCTCCGCCCCCGCCTCAAAGGGCATTCAGTGCAACCGGCGCAGTCGCCGGCGCCTCGGGAAACGCGAACGTGATCCGCTGCAGGAAGCGCCTCGCCTCCGCAGGCGCTGCGACTGCGCCCGCCAAGATTGCGTGGGCATCGGCTGCCGGACCGTAGATCGCAGCAAGGATGCCCGCATCCTGCTTCACCACCCACTCGACAAGGCGCGAAACGCCGAGCGAATTCGGCGTGTCCTGGCCCCCGCAGAGAGCGATCAGCCGGTGAAACCCGTCGGCATCGCTCCGCTCTTGCGCGCGCTCATGGCCGATTA
>JBEKOY010000297.1:0-3301 GCA_049521295.1 Polyangiaceae bacterium
GCTCGCTCGGCAGCACGCCGCGCATTCACGTCGCGGTCAAGGCAGGGGCTCACACCGTCAAGTTCATCAACGCCGATCAGGGGCTGACCAAGACGATCTCGGTTTCGGTCAATGCCGGCGAAACGAAGCCGGCTGTCGCAAAACTGAACTGATACGGTCGGTCGGCAGCGAATGGCCGGGCCGGCGCCCAAACCGCACATCCTGGTCGTCGACGACGAGCCGGGGCTGCGCGACATGCTCGCCATTTTTTTCAAGCGCGAAGCGATGGAGGTCACGGTTGCCCCCGGCTTCGGGCCGGGGCGCGACGCCGTTCTGCACGCGCCGGAGCCGTACGCGATCGTCTTGACCGATTTGCTCATGCCGGATGGCAATGGCTTGGACCTGATCTCGCTCGTCAAGCAGCGGACCGCGCGCACCGAGGTGATCGTGATGACCGCTCACGGGCAGGTCGAAACGGCCATCGAAGCCATGAAGCGCGGCGCTTACGACTTCGTCACCAAGCCCTTCGCCACGAGCGAGCTTCGCGCCATTGTGCACAAGGCGCTTGAAAAGCGCGCGATCGTAACGGAAAACGAGAGGCTTCGCGCCCAGCTGCTGCGAGAGCGCGGCCACGAGATCCTCGGGCACTCCGAGCCGATGCGTCGCATCTTCGATATGGTCCAGCGAATTGCGCCCGCGCGGACGACGGTTCTCATCACCGGCGAGAGCGGCACAGGCAAGGAACGGATTGCGCGCGCCATCCACGAGGCGAGCGACCGTCGGGACAAGCGCATGCTGGTCGTCAACTGCGGAGCCATTCCGGAGAATCTCATCGAGGCGGAGCTCTTCGGCCACGAGCGCGGAGCGTTCACGGGCGCCGTGTCGAGCCGACTCGGGCTGTTTCGCGAGGCGGACGGCGGAACGATTCTGCTCGACGAGGTGGCCGATCTGCCGCTCGCATTGCAAGTCAAACTCCTCCGAGTCTTGCAGGAGCGAAAGGTGCGCACTCTCGGGGCCTCGTCCGAACTGCCGGTGGATGTGCGGGTGCTCGCGGCCACCAATCGCAACGTCGAGGAGGACGTCCGCACAGGGCACTTCCGACAGGATCTTTATTATCGTCTCAACGTCATTCGCGTTCAGGTGCCGCCGTTACGCGACCGACGCGAGGACATCCGTCCGCTCGCCCTGCATTTCGTATCGCGCTGCGCGGCCGAACAGAGCAAGGACATCCACGGCCTGTCGCCCGAAGCGTTGCGCGCGCTGGAGGCGTACGCATTCCCCGGCAACGTCCGCGAGCTGGAGAACGTCATCGAACGCGCGATCGCGCTGGCGACGGGTCCCACCCTAGGGCTCGGCGACTTACCCGTCGAGCTCTCGGGCGCCGCGTCGCAGCCCATGCCCGCCTTGGTCGGCTTGCCGGAGGCCGGTTGCAATCTCGACGATGTCCTGGGCGAGGTCGAGCGACGCCTATTGCTCCAAGCGCTCGAACGATCCGGGGGCGTTCGAACGCAAGCGGCAAAGCTTTTGGGGGTCACCCTCCGCAGCCTTCGGTACCGCTTCAACAAGCACTCTCTCTCCGACGGGGCCGATGATGTGGGCGACTCGGAGTCGCCCGCCGCCGACGAAGGATAAACACGCCTCGCCGACGTCGAGCCGCTGACCCGCCCGCGGGAAGAAAATCATCTTTGTGCAGCGCCGGCCTGCAACGCAGGCGTACCCAGCGCAGCTGGGTACCGTTCAGCGGGGCGCTCTACTGAGGCCCCGGCCCACGCGGCGCGTCGCAGCACGAAAGGCCCGCACTCGGGAACGCGACGCGCCCAAAAACGGCACTCCAAGCCGCTTCGACCCCCTGAGTGGGACGAAAATTGTCATCGCCCCCTGACGCCATCGGGATTGTGGTTCGGCAAAGCGCCGTAATTCGCGGCAATCCCTATTGTGGCGACACCGCGATACGAAATACCGACCACTGGCACGGGCACTGCATGAGACCCGGACGTGGCAACACGCCAAAACCGCGGCTTCACCCTCGTCGAGATGATGATCGTCGTCGTCATCATCGGCGTGCTCGCGACCCTTGCCGTCCTCGGGTACCGCCAGATTATCCAGGCGTCGCACGTCTCGGAAGCCACGAATATGGTTCAAAACATTCGCGTTGCCCAGGAGGCGTATCATTCGGAGACGCAGCAATACGCGAGTGTGTCCGCGAGCATCCCGACGACGCTCACGGGAGGCTGGTATCCGCAGAATCCTCAATACGGCATCGTGACCGGCTGGGGCGCCGCCTGCAGCGGTTGCGGAGGCACCGTCACCTGGCAGGTGCTGCCGCTTCACGTCGACGGGCCGGTGCTTTTCGGATACGCGGCCATTGCCAACTCCGGCGTGGCCACCGCACCCACGTCCCTCTCGCCCTACAACGGGGGCAGTCTGACGATTCAGGCGCCCTCGACGGACTGGTACATCATCGGGGCCGCCGCCGACCTGGACGACAATCCTTCCACGTGGACCAGCGTCTACGGCGTTTCATGGTCCAATCAAATTTTCGTAAGCAACGAGGGGCTCTAAGAGCAAACACATCACGTGAAAGGCAGTCCATACCCATGAAACGATGGAACCGCAGTAAAGAACGAGGGTTTACATTGATCGAGCTGATGATCGTCGTCGCGATCATCGGCATTCTTGCAGTGCTCGCCATCTACGGCGTGCGCAAGTACATCGCGAACGCCAAGACCGCCGAAGCGCGAAATTCGCTCGGTCAGATCGCGAAGGACGCGGCCACGGCGGCCGAACGCGAAAAAGGCACGACGGCGATCATCGCCCCAGGATCCACCTCGTCGCTCTTTCGTGCGTTCTGCACGAGCGCAGGAGCCACGGTCCCGACGGCCGTCACGATGGTCCAGGCGCAGAAGTATCAGTCTCAGGTTTCGGACTGGAATTCCGGCAGCCTGATTGGCGGCTGGCAGTGTCTGAAGTTCTCGCTCGAGGAGCCTCAGTACTACATGTATAGTTACGTGAGCGGCAATACGTCCGCCATCAGCGGAAGCTTCCAGGCCGACGCGTACGGCGACTTGAACGGCAACGGCGTCACGTCGGATTTCACGATTGTCGGATCCGCCACGAGCGGCGGTATTGCAATTTCGCCGAACATCCAAGAAGTCAATCCCGAGGAGTGATCCTCGCTTCCACGGGTCGAGGCGATCGGCACAGTATGGGTCGGTCGCCTCAACGCATTTCGGCGGGCCGCAGATGACATCCCCTTCCGACGGCGATCGGCTCGGGCGCTACGCGCCCTGGGCCGCGGGCCTGCTCTTGGCGCTTCCGGTAC
>JBEKOY010000298.1:0-3119 GCA_049521295.1 Polyangiaceae bacterium
CGGCCCGCCCCGCGGCCGCGCGTCCGGCGCCGCTCCTCAAGCCCACCGCGCGGCCGATCCCGGTTCCGGCGCCCCCCCCTCCCCCCCCTCCTCTTCGAGACATCCCGTTTTGAGAGCGTGTTCCACAGCCGTCGCGAGCGACTCGAGACGAGAGCACCGAATTCAAGGCTAGGAGTTGCGTGTCAACGCGCTCACAGGAATCATCAGGGTGCTTGTGAATCACCAGGCGTATTTGACGACGTCAATCGACAAAGGGGCCATGGCGTCGCGATCGGATCCTCGCACCAGGGCCGCCGCGAAGCACCCGATCTCATCGCACCCTGCGTCCACGAGGGCGTCCGCCTCGACCTCGACCCGCCTGGACTGAACGCCTTCCGAGCGCATCACCCGGTAGGCCAGACCGGCAAGGGACGGGGCGCCCGGCGACGGATCGGTGCGTCTCTCGACCCACGCGACGATCGGGGAGCGCCCCACCGCCAGAGCCGACCAGAAGGGCCCAGGGGCGCGAGAACAATCGGCGGGCGCGAGATCGACGAGCGTCTCGACGGCCGGCGTGCGATCGAGCCACAGGGCCTCGACTCGTTCTGCAGCCGAGCCGATCCCCGGACAGGCGGTCTCGGACGGACGAGTGAAGACAACGAGCGTCGTTTTCTCGTCGCCATCCACGGTGACGACGTCGTCGTCCGGGCCCAACGAGTGTTTGAGCTTGCGCCACGCCCCCGGAACGCCGGAACCGCGCACCTCGCGAACCGCGATCGCGCCGGTGCTCGCGATGCGGACGATCTCGAGGTCGTCGCCGGACGTGTAGACACGATGCTCGAGTTCGTCCGATCCGAAGTCGGAGTCTCGTATCACGACCGTAGGAGGAAGCGCCGCATCGGTGCGCGGATCGAATGTCACCGACGTCAGATCGTCGTCGCCGTCTCCCAACACGAACACGTCGTGGTCGCCACAGACCAACGTCACGGTCCGTTCCGGCGCAACGACCGCGATCTCCCGAGGCGACGGATCGGCCCAAGATCGGGCGTAGACGCGGACGGGGCCCTGCGCACGGGGCGCCACCCAAGCCACGCGATCGCTCGTCGCACACCACTCGGCGCCAACGTCCTCGGGAGCCCCCCTCGGTTCGCCTTCGGGCCCCACGAGCACGAGCTTGCCACGGCCATTGTCCTGTTTGCCGCCACGCCAGGCCAAGGCCATCCCTTCCCCTGCCCGCTCGAGCCTCAGATCGGAGTCGGGAACCCACGAGACCCCGGAGAGCGCGTCGCTCGTCCACAACGTGCGGCCATCGCGCAGCGCCGTGAGACGAATTGCCCTTGCCGCGGCAACGAGGCCCGCCACGACGGTCGCGTGCCCAACGCGAAGCGCGGCGATGGGAGAGGAAAATGCCGGGGCCGTACACTCCACGAGCGCGGGGCCCGTCGACTCGGGGGGCACCCCTTCTTGGGCACCCGCCGACGCCGCCGAGCGTGTTGCCGAAGGCGTGGCTTTGCGGCACGAGACGCAAGCGGCTCCGACGATGAGCGCCACGATCGGAAAGGGCCGAACGGTGTGCATGAGGCGGCGAACGTCATACCCGACCCTGTCCTTGCGCGACGAGCAGCTTGCGGAAGGACGTGCGCGGCATCTCTGCCGCCCGCGCGGCGGCGCTTAGATTGCCAGACTTCTCGCGCAGCAGTTCGCGTGCACGGTGCGGGGTGAGGCACTTGGCGACCGCCGGACCGTCGCGCCGTAGCGCGCGATCCACGTGCTCCGCCTCGATGCGGGGATTTCCGGTGGTCGCATCGGCGGCTCTGCAGAGCACGTTGCGTAGCTCGCGGACATTACCCGGCCAATCGTAAGCGGACAAGCGAGCGAGCGCCGCCGGGGTCAGCGTCCGCGGCCCCATCTCGCGGGCGAGCTGCCGCAGCAGTTCCCGCGCAAGGACGCCGATGTCTCCGCGCCTTTCGCGCAAAGGCGGAACGGTGATGACGAGGCACTCGAGTCGATGAAATAAGTCGCGCCGGAAATCGCCATGGCTGACGCGCTGGTCGAGCCGCGCATGCGTGGCCGCAACCACCCGTACATCGGCGCGCTGACCACCGCCCGCAGCGCCGACGCGTCGCACTTCGTACCCATCGAGAGCACGCAATAGCTTCGGCTGCGCCTCCAGCGGCAAGTCGCCGATCTCGTCGAGAAACAGAGTGCCTCCGTCGGCCTCCGCGAAGGCGCCTTCACGACGAGCGTGCGCTCCCGTGAATGCCCCTCGCTCGTGGCCGAAGAGCTCACTTTCTACGAGCTCGCGGGGAAGGGCCGTCACGTTGATGGCAACGAACGCACGCGATCGCCGAGGCCCCTCGGCGTGCAGGGCACGGGCGACGAGCTCCTTGCCGGTGCCGCTCTCGCCCGCAATGAGGACGGGCAGCGCGTGACCGGCGAGACGCCGAACCTGCTCGGCGAGTCTGCGCATCGCCAGCGAGGCGCCTACGATTCCGGGCAAGGGATCTCCCGGATCGCCGATCTCGGGAGGCTCCGCCGCAGAGAGGATGAGCGTGGTTCGACCGATCGTGACGACAGTGCCCACCGAACCCCAGGCCTCGCGGATGCGCGCCGTGCCGACGTAGGTGCCGTTGCGCGAGCCGAGGTCTTCGATGAAGACCCCGGCGCATGAACCCGTCAGCGCACAATGACGCGAACTGACCGTCGGATCGCCAACGATCACGTCGGCGGACGGCGACGTCCCGACGGTCAGCATAGCGCTCGCCAACACCGTCCGGCGCGCTCCCATTTCGTCTTGAACCTCCACCGTCCAGGCGATGGGACTCGGCGCGGGCGCGATCTCGATCGTGGACGACGCAAAGCAGGACTGTTCGATGGTGGGCGACATGGCCGGCCTCCGTTTTGGGCACCGCATAGCCCCTGTCGGCACGGCCAGGCCAAAGTTGCGCCTCAAGCGCCGACAGCCACCCCGACCCCGACTCCCCCGACCCTCGACCCTCGACCCCGACCCCGACCCTCGACCGCGACCGCGACCCTCGACCGCGACCCCGACCCTCGACCCCGACCCCGACCCTCGACCGCGACCGCGACCTCGACCCTCGACCCTCGACCCTCGACCGCGACCTCGACCCCGACCTCGA
>JBEKOY010000299.1:0-3107 GCA_049521295.1 Polyangiaceae bacterium
ATGCCTTTCCTATCAAACGTTCTATTGCTCGTACGATGCCTGCTTTAGCGACAGCGATTGTGCGCCACGAACGCCGTGTCTTTGCCGAGCGTCGCCGACGAGCGAGTCTGCCAATGGCTGCGCGAGTGGAAGCGATTGCGCCACCGACTCGGATTGCGGCCCCGGGGGGTATTGCTCGCCGTCTCCGTCGCCGCATTACGAATGTGGACCGGGCTCCGGAGCCACGTACTACTGCCACACGGCGCAAGACGAATGCACAAACGACAGCGATTGCGGTTGGGTCGACACCGGCTACTCAGGGTCGAATCTTTGCCTGTACGACACGCAGAGCCAGCGGTGGGCGTGTGGGACCCTCAATTGCACATTACCGTAAGGCATGGTTGCGCTCCGATCTGGAATCTCGAGCCTGACCTCCGGGCCCATCAGCAACTGGAGCGGCATAGATCTCGGCTCCAGGGATTCCGGCGAAGGTGCGGCGCCTCCCCAGCCGGGCGGTGACCGGTGGAGAACCGAAGCAGCTCGATTCGTTCGCGCGCAAGGAGCCCCGCGGATCAGGGTCGCGCTGAACGGGCCATGAATATCTCGACAAGGCCACCCAGAACCAACCGCGCGAGAGCGATCACGGTAAGCAACAGAAATGACGACGAGACGGCGTCCCATCCGCGGGACTCCACCGAATGCGGCGACAATCGTGTGGATTTTCGCGATGCCCACGCCCACGGAGCGGCGCCGAGTACGGCGGATCCCAATAACGAGGTGAGCGGGTGTAGCGCGATCCAGGTACTCGTTGGCAGTGGCGAGCCGCCGCTCGCGGGCACCGCCGAGGGGCCGAGGAAAAGTAGGCCGAACGTACTCCGCGCCGACCGCTCCACGCCGGACGGCGGTCAGTACGCAAAACGCTGACGCGACGAGTCCATAGGCGACCGCCACTGCGCACGCGATCCCGAATACGAACCGCTGCCTTGCCGAATGGACGATGGCGATGACGCAGGTCACCGCCCGCACGACGTCAAGCACCCGTCGACCGTACGCGCGAGTCGTCCGCCGGACGCGGAGCGATGCTTCTTTCAGGGTGTTGCCCCGACCCGGGCGGGCGCCCCGCGGCGACGGTCCTTTGCTCGACCAGCCCCGATTCATGGCTCTCGCCGTCCGCTAACGCGCCGCGTCTGACGCGGTAGGGGGTGGGCAGGAATTGCTGACCACCTGGTGAATCATTCACCAGGGTAATCTCTGACCCGATCTAGGCATAATAATTAGTTTTTTCAATTGCTTAGTAGCTGCTCAAGGATCCGGCACGGGGCTGGCGCACGGGTTGCCATAGAGGGGTCCCATGACCCAACGCCTCCGGTCCTTGGTCCCCGTCCCGGCGTCCCGCCTTCACTCCAACGAAAAATCGTCGGGGCAGGTCCGCGGCGCGCTTATCCCCGGCGATCGGCATCTCCATCCGCACCTGGCCCGGCACGGGCCGCTCCCCATAGCCGCACCCCTCGTCGCTTTGAATGACGACCCGTCGGACGACCCGATTCGTCTCGTCGTCGTGTCCCCATAGCCGTTTTCGCATTGCCCAAAAGAAAGACTGCCATGTTCAGCGATACCCAAGCCTCCGAAAGCCAGACACGACGTGCCGACGCGCTTCAAAGCGCACTCGGACCGCTCGTCGGGTTTCTCACCGACGAGCGAGTCGTCGAGATCATGGTCAACGCCGACGGCGCCGTCTGGGTCGACCGGTTCGGCGAAGGCCAGACTCGCACGGCGGTGCGCATGGCGCCGCTGCAGGCGGAGCGGATGCTGCGCTTGGTCGCCTCCGAGATGCGCGTCGAACTCAACGCCGAGCACCCGTCGCTCTCGGCGAAGCTGCCGCCGCCGTGGAGTGCGCGCTTGCAAGCGGCGATTCCGCCCATCGTGGACGCGCCTGCGTTCGCGCTGCGCATGCCTGCGCGCAGGGTGTTCTCGCTCGAGGACTACGTGCGCGCGAGCGTCCTGTCGCCCGCCGAGCGCGATGCGCTCGCATTCGCGGTACACGCCCGCGACAACATTCTCATCGGCGGCGGCACGGGATCGGGAAAGACGACGCTCGCCAACGCCCTGGTGCAGGTCATCGCCCGCGATACAGCCGATCGCGTCCACATCATCGAGGACACGCCGGAGATTCAGTGCGAGGCGCCCAATAAGCTGCAAATCCTCGTGCAGCCGGGGGTGCACTCGTGGCGCGACGCCATCATGGCGGCGATGCGGTTTCGCCCCGACCGCATCCTGGTGGGTGAAGTGCGAGACGGCAGTGCACTGGAACTGCTCAAAGCCTGGAACACCGGCCATCCGGGGGGCCTCGCGACCCTCCACGCCAACGACACGCGCTCGATGCTCGATCGCGTCTGTCAGCTCATCGAAGAAGTCGTCTACCCCGCGCCACGGGAGCTCGTGGCCCAGACCATCCAGGTCTGCGCCCACATCCGACGCGACACGACCCACCCCGCAGGCCGTCGCCTTTCGGGCCTCGACCGCGTCTGCGGTCGCAATTCCGACGGCAGCTGGAAACTCGAACGCATCGCCTGATCGCCCCACCCGGAAGGACTCCACCATGATCTCCCATTCTGCGTCTCTCCCTGCATCGCATTCATCCAGCGACCCGATGCGCCTCCGAACGCGCGCGACCCAGGTCGCCCTCATCGTCGTCTTGCTGCTGATCTCCACGGCCACCTCCCACTCCGGCAGCGTCGGCGGCGGCATGCCCTGGGAGGGGCCGCTCAATCAGCTGCTCGACTCGCTGACGGGGCCCGTGTCCCGCGTGGTCGGTGCCGTCGCCATCATTGGCCTCGGAGTCGGGATCGCGTTCTCGGAAGGCGGCTCGATGATGCGCAAAGCCCTCTGGGTCGTCCTGGGGCTGGCGATCGCGTTCAACGCCGTGTCGTGGGGCCTGGGCTTCCTCGGCTTCTCCGGAGGGCTTCTCGTATGACCCGCCCGGAGGGCTTCGAAGTGCCGCTGCACCGATCGCTCGTCGAGCCGATGCTGCTCGCAGGTCTCCCCCGGACCGTCGCCCTCGTCCTCTGGACGGGGGTCGGTGCCATCGCCTTCGGCCTGCACCAACTTTGGGTGCTCCCGCTCGGCAT
>JBEKOY010000300.1:0-3049 GCA_049521295.1 Polyangiaceae bacterium
GAGCACCTCTCGTCGTCTTCGCGCCGCCACGTGGCCCAAGTCGTGCGGCGCGTGCTGACGTTGGCGGTCTACCCGGCGCGGCACATTCGGGAGAACCCGATTCCGCGAGGGTGGTTGCCGCGCGTCAAGACGACGAAGGCTTTCACGTGCCTCTGGCCCGCCGAGGATGCGAACTTGATGGCGCGTGTCGGGCGGTGCCCCTGGTCCGACGGCTCTTTTTCGGGGTTCTCGAGCGAGAGGGGATGCGGCGGGAGGAAGCGGCCGACTTGCGCTGGAGCGACGTGGATTTGGCCCGCGGCGTCGTGCGTCTCGATGAGAACAAGACCGACGATCCGCGCGCGTGGGCGCTCGACGCGGGCGTGGCCGCCGCGCTCGGAATCTGGCGCAGCCGCTTTCAGGCCGACGTGGCGGAGGACGCACACGTGTTCCGCCACGCGGGCAAACCCCCTTTACGTCGACCAGATGGCGGAGCATCTGCGGGCCGACCTCAAGGCCGCAGGCGTGACCCGCTCCGAGCTCTTTGAACGCTCGGCGGTACGGCGTCCGGTTCGGGTGCACGACTTGCGGGCGACGTTCGTCACGATCAGCCTGGCCAATGGCAAGAGCGAGACGTGGGTCGCCGACCGCACCGGACATCGCTCGAGCGAGATGATCAATCGCTATCGCCGACAGGCTCGAACGTGGTCCGAGTTGGGGCTCGGAGAGCTCTCGCCGCTCAACCGAGCTCTGCCGGATTTGGCCGCGATTGCCCCGCGATTGCCCCACGAAACGCGGTCGCCGGGAAGGCCAATCGGAGCTAACCTAGCGGAGAGCAAGGGATTCGAACCCTTGGTACCCTTGCAGGTACACCTGATTTCGAATCAGGCTCCTTCGGCCACTCGGACAGCTCTCCGCCGGCCAAACTGCAGGGAGAGCTCACCATTGTCAAGGTGGGTGACTCGAGCGCGCGACCGACGGAACGGTCAGCACGGCGAGGGCGCGCCGACGACCACTGGTCTCCGGGGAGTCGTCGTCGAGCGGCCGCCAATCCGCACGTGAGCCGTGCTAACCACGGCGAACCGACTACGGTGCGATAATTTGGGCGTGCGGAAACGTCTGGAGAGATGACCGAGTGGCCGAAGGTGCATGATTGGAAATCATGTGTACCCGCAAGGGTACCGAGGGTTCGAATCCCTCTCTCTCCGCATGGTTAGACGCGATTGTCTGAGTTTTTACTTCGCTCGCGTGGGGCAATCCGTGGGGTAATCGCAGATCTGCAATGGCCTCGTCGAGGGATTGCAGCGGGCCCAGCGCGAGCTCGGTCCACGTGCGCGCGGCGCGCCGATACCGATTGATCATGACGCTCGATCGATGGCCCGTTCGGTCCGCAACCCACGTCTCGGTCTTGCCGTTGGCGAGCGACACCGTCACGAACGTAGCGCGCAGATCGTGTACGCGGAGCGGTCGACGAACCTTGCTGCGTTCGAACAGCGCAGGACGCGTCACCCCCGCGTCGTGAAGGTCGCGTCGGAGCTCGTCGGCCAAGTGAAGCGTGTAGAGCGAGGCCGAGCTGCCCGGCTCGCAAAAGACGAAGTCGTCCGGCGTCGCGTTCGGGTGGTGCATCGCCTTCCACGTCCGCAAGGCGCGCGCGACGCCCGGGTCGAGCGCCCAGCTGCGCGGATCGTCGGTCTTGTTTTCATCGAGCATGATGTGCCCGCAGCCGAGATCGAGATCCTTCCAGCGCAGCCCGCCGAGCTCGTCGCGACGCAGGCCCTCGCGCGCGAGCATTCCGAAGAAGAGGCGCCGGACGAGAGCGACGTTGCGGCATGCCAAGAGGGCGCGGTCCTCGTCGGGATGAAGATGCGTGAATGCTCGGTTCGCCTTGACCTTCGGCAGCCACCCGCGAGGAATGGGGTTTTCCTTGATGTGACGCGCCGGGTAGACCGCCAGCGCCAGCACACGCCGCACGACCTGGGCCACGTGACGGCGCGTCGAGGCCGACTTGCCCTCGGACATGTTCGCCATCACCAGCTCCGCGTCGTCGAACGTGAACGCGTCGAGCGGGATGTGCCCGACGTGAGGGTTCACGTAGAGCCGCAAGAACCGCTCGTCGGCCTCGTGCTTTTTGGGCGGTGCGTGGTCGGGAAAGCGCTGTTCGAGCTCGCCATCGGTCCACTGCTTGGCGAAGGCCTCAAACGTCGGGACGTCCGCCCGTGCTTCGACCGTGCCCGAACAGAGGCCTTCGACCGCGGCCACGAACGTGTGCCAGGGTCGTCCGGATCGCGCTTTCGCGCCCAATTCAAGCATCTTGGGCACCTCGTCAAGGCGACCGGCGCGTCGGAGCCGCGCCGCGACACGTGCCAATGCGGTCGTGCGTTCCTCGGCGGCGGCCTCGACCGCGCACGTTGGAAGTACGAAGTCGCGTCGCTCGCGTCCCTCGATGGTAATCCGGGCGGCGAAGCCGCTCGCGAGACGCCGGACTTCGCCTTTGGCCTCACGGGGCATGGCGGCTCCCGCGACTGCGCGCCCCTTCGCGCGCGGGACGACCGTCTCTCCATCGGCCCGACGAAACGTTGTGGCGAGGCCAGGGGGAAAGGACGATGTTATTCATGCTTCGCTTCCTGCCGTTCCTCGAGGAATTGGTCCGCCGGGCGGCGCGAGGGATCGTGCAAGCGCACTTCACCTTCGGGACCAAGGGAGGCGGTCTCGGCGGGAAGAGGCATGAGCACGCCGGTCACCGTCGCACGAGCATAAAGCGTTTCCCCGCCCTTGCCCCATCCCTGTCTCATCGCAGTCCGCAGGGATGTCAGCGGGATCGTGCGACGCCCGGCGAAGAATTGCGGCGGTTGAGCCGTCAGTGTCCGACGGGCAACCTGCGCAGGCGGTAGCGCGTGTCCTCGACGCTCACAATCGCTCCCGCGTCGAGTGCGCCGGTAGCGTTCTCGAGGACGACGGCGAGCCGCGCGATTAAATGATCCGTACGCGTATTGCGGAGTCGAAAGACGATGGCGCTCGTCTTCGACTGCGAAGTCGACACGATTTCGGTGAAATCGAGATCCCAAGTGAGCAC
>JBEKOY010000301.1:0-3031 GCA_049521295.1 Polyangiaceae bacterium
TGTGCATCCTGGATAGCAAGTTTCGGGCGACCCAGCGCGCCTCGGGATCGCGAACGAAGAACGCACATTCGACCTGCAAGCCCTCGCCGAGATACCCGTCGACGCTCTCTCGTATAAGGCTCCTCCACGGCCGCGATGCGATAGCCGCGCTGCGCTAGGTACCTGTAGAGGTCACGCGCAGCGCGCAGGATCTGTCGTGTCACTTGCAGCCGCTCGACCGACGCACCAGCAACGAGGAGCGTTGCGCCCTCGGTGCGCAGAAGAAGCTCCAAGCAGTCTGCGGCGCGCGAAAGAAATACGTTCTCCGAGAGCTCGAAGGCGCCCGCCAAGTGAAGCTCCTCGATGAGGCGGTGACCCAGGTTGCCGTTCAGAATGGGCCCCGTGGCCACACTCGACATCGTGCCCGCGCGGAGGTTGGCCCGATGCTCGAAGACCCATGCGAGCGGGCAGGTCGCGATCTTCTCGAGCGAGGTCACCGACATCGTCCCTTCGTCCCCGGTGCTGCGAAGGGCGCCGGCCGGAACGCGCCATTCGCCGCGCGCTTGCGGCAAGTGCAGAGGCGAACACGTGGCAAGTCGCACGACATCATTCGGCTGAGGGCCGTCGAGCAGGCGTCGCGCGTCGCGGATCAAGCATGCGGCGCCATGCTCTTCGAGCGCGAGGCGCGCCCGAATCTCGTCCCACACGGGGTGAGGTGCGGTCGCCGTACCCTTGATCGTGCGTGGAACGATCAGAACGACGCGCTCGCGGGCGGCGAGCAACGCCCGGCGCCACGACGCGGCTTCGCTCCGAAAGACGGCCGTCGGATCGGCGAACGTGACACCGGCGGCACGCAACGCTTCGCACTCGTCGTCATCCCAGCGAAACCGCGTGGGTTGTCGCTCGACGGCCGACACGAAGCACCACATCCAGACCCGATCGCACGGTGCAAGGAGGGCGGCGGGATGATTCACGTGCCCGAGCCGGCCCGCAGCCTCCTCGGAAAGCCCGAACGGTTGCTCGCTTCGCGCGAAGTGGTCGACGAGCTGGCGCGCGTCGTCCTGTGAGAAGGTCTCACGAGTGTCGTGACCAAGCGCCTCGATGAAGGCGGTGCACTGCGCGTAGGCCGCTCCGTAGGTCTCAACATCGCCCTCACGCATGCGCCTCTGGAGCCACGTGAGGACGCGCGTGGCCGGCGCGAGCAACTCAGCACGCGTCGCGCCCGTCTCCGCGGCCACCGGCCCCTCGAGCCAGACCTCGACGACCTTCATGCGGTCCGCGACGGTCACTCGCGCTCGATCGCCGGCTACCCCTTCGGATGCGCCCTCTTCAAGCGCCAGCCGAACGTGACGCTCATACAAGCGTCGCGCCGCTTCAGCCTTTTGACGTGTCCACTCCTTGCCCCCGATCCCAGGCTGGCGCGCCACCGCCCTCGCCAGGCGCGCGCCCACGCTGCCTCGTAAGGGACCGAGAGGAAGCGTGAGAAGCTCGAGCACCCGGTGCGGATCGCGAGGCGCGAACGCGAGCTCGATGGCAAGGGGAAGCGCCTGCATCGCCGGACGCCACACGCTGTCGCTGGTTGAGCCCTGCGCGGGCAGCCCTTGACGCACGAGCGCGGCCTCGAGCGACGCCGCCTCCAGGCAGCGCACGACCACATCGCTTGCCTTCGCGTCATCATTGTCGACGGTCGGTATGTGGCCCTTCGCAAGCAGAGCCGCCGTGAGCTCGGCGAGATCGTCCGGAGTGTCCCCATGCAAGAAGAGGAGCGTCCCGTCGCCGCGGACCGTCCCCTCGCGACGCTCGCCGCGGAGCCTCGCCTGAAGGAGGCCAAGGTCCGAATCAGCAGGCGCGCCTGGGAGAGACCAGGTGTGGTGCAAGATCGACGTCCCGCGGTCGGCGAAACGGGTGAAGATGTTCTGCCAGCGCCGAGGCCAGAGCGCAGCGTCTTCGAGGAGTTCGAGGGAGTCGTAGATGCGGACGGGCGCCCGCTCGAGCGCGCGCTCGATTCGGACGAGGCGATCCGCGCGACCAAGGGACGTCTGCGTGGGGTCATGGGCCTCGATCGCTGCGAGTGCCCAAAGCCTCTCACCGCCACCGGCGATTTCGCTTCCGTTCCAGCCGGCCTCGACGAGATTGTCGCGCCATTCGAGCAAGATCGCGGTGGTCCCGAGCTCGTCGACCGAAAGCGACCGCGCGTAAAACGCCTGCAAGTCGCCGAGCGACTTGATCCGCGCCGCCCAGCGCGGCACGCGCGCACTCTCCATTTCCTCGGCTGACCGAAGACCGAGCCGAAGCTCGAGATCGTCGAGAAGGGCGCGGGGCCCCCACGTCGGTCTACCAAGAACCGCGCGCTCGGTGGCCCCGCTAAAGACGGGCCCCCGGATAGCAAGACCGGCCCGCGGCTTCATGCCGCTCAGACTCCCCCCGGACGTCATCACCTCAACGGTCGCACGATACGACGGCGCCGCGCATCATCATTTGTTGCGGCGAGAAGGACCTGGCGCACGACGCGACCCAACAACACACAACCCGCGATCGAGGTGCACCTTTCGCGACCCGCCAGTTCCGCGCCGCGCAGCATCGACCTGCGCATGCGAACCCTAGGCATCGAGCTCGACACACGCGAACGCGTCCTGCGAGCCGTACGCTCGCACGAAGCTCGCGTGCGGGCTCAGGCATCGAGCCGCGGCGCAGCTCATCGAGTCGTGGACACCTTGCGGGGGGGCGCAGTGCAGCTTTCGGAACTCGCCCCGCCTCCGGCGAGCGGGGTAACTGCCCACGAACGATCGGAACTTCCGACGGAAGCCTGGCGGGATGATGCGCCTGACGCGCCCGTGCTTGATCGACCGCGGCTCTTCGTCAACCGGCAGGCTTTGAACGGGCCCTTGACATGCCATCTGCGCTCCGACCAGGCTCGGTGCGAACATGAGTGCGCAGGCGATCTTCCGCGTCACGAACCATCACGCCGACGCGTGCGGCGCGCCTCCCGCGATCGACGACTCCGAGCCAAACCACTATCTCGGCTACTTCGAGAACGAGCACGGCGAGCAGG
>JBEKOY010000302.1:0-3027 GCA_049521295.1 Polyangiaceae bacterium
TCGCGGTCGCGGTCGGGGTCGGGGTCGCGGTCGGGGTAGTCGGGGTCGCGGTCTCTCCGCGTCGGGAGGACGCGTTGTTGACATGCGGTGGACATCCGCTATCGCGCTGAGCGGATGTCCGAGACGCTCCGCTTCGCCCCCAAGCCGCCGTGGCTTCGCGTCAGGGCACCGGGCGGCGAGCGGTATGTGGGGCTGCGAGACGCGTTCCGCAGCCTGGATCTGCATACCGTCTGCGAGGAAGCACGCTGCCCCAACATCGGCGAGTGCTGGAGCGAAGGGACGGCGACGATCATGCTGCTGGGCGACACCTGCACTCGCGGCTGTCGCTTCTGTGCCGTCAAGACCGGGCAACCGCGTGGTGCCGTCGACGTTCGCGAGCCCGAGCACGTCGCCCGCGCTCTGGCTCGTCTGCCGCTGCAGTACGTCGTGATGACGATGGTCGACCGAGACGATCTGCTCGACGGAGGCGCTGCGCATGTCGCCAAAACGGTGCGACGCCTCAAAGAAATGCGCCCCGACATGCTCGTCGAAACGCTCGTCGGCGACTTTGGGGGACACCTGGACTCGGTCGACGTGACCATCGACGCGCGCCCGGACGTGTGGGCACACAACATCGAAGTGGTGCGCCGACTGCAACGAACGATTCGCGATGCGCGCTGCAGCTACGATCAGTCGCTCGGTGTGCTGGCGCGCGCCAAGCAAAGGGCGCCCCACGTTGTCACGAAGAGCTCGATCATGGTCGGCATCGGCGAACGCGACGACGAAGTCGTCGAGACGATGCGCGATTTGCGGTCGGCAGGGGTCGACGTCCTGACGGTTGGCCAATATTTGCGGCCGACTTTGAAGCACGCGGCGGTCGACCGTTACGTCGCCCCCGAGAGGTTCGACTCGTTCGCTCGCGAGGGCCGCGCGCTCGGTTTTGCGTTCGTGGCGGCGGGGCCCCTCGTCCGAAGCTCGTACAAGGCGGCCGAAGTATTCGTACGGAGCATCTTGCGTCCCGGCGACCCGGGCGCGGCCGAGGCGCTGCTCACCGATCGCATGGCGGCGGCGCACGCGCGAAGCACGAGCGAGATCGCGGCGCAGCAGGCGTCCTCGCTCCTGGCCGCCGAAAGCCTCGTGCGGCGCTAAATCAGCCTGCGAACCCCGACCGCGACCACCCCGACCGCGACCGCGACCGCGACCCCGACCGCGACCCCGACCCCGACCCCGACCGCGACCGCGACCGCGAACCCGACCGCGACCGCGAACCCGACCGTGACCGCGACCGCGAACCCGACCGCGACCACCCCGACCCCGACCCCGACCACCCCGACCGCGAACCCGACCCCGACCTCGACCCCGACCTCGACCCCCTTTTACGAGGGTGCGTCTCCGCGGGCGTGGGTCATACGTGCGGCGATTTCGTCCGTCGCGGTGCCCAGTTCGAGCAGGGCCGCCTCTTTGTGACCGTGAAGGTAGGCGCGGACGCCTTCGACGAGCGTGATGGCAAGGCTCACGTTCACGCCGGTTTCGGCAAGATCGGCACCGACCGCGGGGTTTTTGAGCAACAGGTTCAGCTGGTCGAGGAGTTCGTCGAACTCGCGGGACGTGGTCATGGAATCCTCTCAGGCGACGGCGACCACCGGACCCGCCGAAGTCCTCGTTTTCGCCAAGAGATCTTCCGCCCGCTTCGCGAGCTGGGCCGCCTCGGCGGCGACTTCTGGATTGGTCCCATGCTCCGGCGTCTGCCGCAAGACTTCGGCGTACGCCCGGCAGCTTCGTGCGAGCTCGACTTCGTTGCCGATGGTCTCGAAGATCGCGATCGACCGCTTCAAGAGACCCGCGGCGTCCTGAGAACCGGGAATACGCATCGCAATCTTGACTTCAGCCAGAGTACGCAAGGCCATACCGAGCTCGATGGGACTCTCGACTTCGGTGAAGAGATCGACGGCACGCTGGGTGAACGCTCGCGCCTTTTCGTACTCCCGCCTTACGAAATAGGCCTTGCCGAGTGAGTGCAGCGCCTCCCCCAAGCCGCGTCGATCGCCCAGTTCGTCGGTGAGATCTTCGGCTTGCTTGAGAAACTGTCGAGCCCTGGACGCGTCTCCCGCGCGGTCGTGCATGGCCCCGAGATGGGTCAGAATCGAGGCGATCCGATTCCGATCGCCCATCTCCTTGCCGGCTTCGTAGGCCTCCTGAAAAAGGGCAAGCGCCTTCTTGTGCTCTCGCGTGTCGCGCGCAACCGCGGCCAGACCGCTGAGCGTGATGCTGACGCCGACGAGGTCTCCGATCTCGCGCCGAATGCGCAGGGCCTGGTCGAACGCTTCCGCGGCGGCTGCGAAATTGCCCGCCTCGTGATGCACGAAGCCAAGATGGTTCAAGCTAAGGGCTTCACTGGGCCGATCGCCGATTTTTCGCCGCATCGCGAGAGACCGAAGCGCGTACTCGAGCGCCAGCGCGTAGTCCGCTTTGAGCCAGTGCAGCTTGCCGATGTCGTCGAGGGCCGCGGCAATCCCGCGATCGTCCTGGGCTTGGCCGAACAGCGACAGGGCCGCCGTCAGGTGACGGCTCGCTTGATCCATGCGGCCCGTCTCGCGGTGCAAGCGTCCGATGCGCGAGTGAGCCGTGCCCCCGACGCTGCGCAAGTCGAGCCGCCAGGCGCGAGCCAGCACTTGAGTGAACGCGCGGTGCGCGGCGTCGTTTCGACCGAGCGCCTGCAGCACGTCGCCGTAGTGATGCACGGCGCGCAGGCGCAGGTCCTCGTCGGCATGATCGCAGTCGTCGAGCAGATCGATTCCCTTGGCGAAGAGCTCTGCCGCTTTGGCGTTCGCGCAACGCGAGCGAGCCACCTCGCCCGCGCGCACGTACGACGAGGCCGCGAGCGACAGCGCGCCCGCCTTCTCGCGATGGCGCGCGAGCATCTCGAGATACTCCTCGCTCGCGGCGACGTTGCCGCGGAAGCTCAACCACTCCGCGATGGCGCGGTGATATCGCCGAGCCGATGCGGGCGGCGTGAGCCGTTCGAGCGCCTCGCGCTCGAGATTGTGT
>JBEKOY010000303.1:0-2982 GCA_049521295.1 Polyangiaceae bacterium
AAAGAACAACATCGCCGCCGTTCATGACCGCTGGTTGCCCCTCGCCGAGGCGCGGACCGCGCGGCTGCGCGTCTTCGTCCGCCCCGGCGTGGACATTCGGGTCGACGGAGCCATCCCCGAGCGCGACCTTCCCGCCGCCATCGAGCCCGGTCCCGCCCCGCAAGCGCCCTTCGGCACGTTCCTTATCGCCGCGGGACAGCACGAGGTCACCGCTCGCGACGGGCCGCTCCTGCAATCCGAGCATGTCGTGGCCCGCGGCGGTGAAGCGGTCGACGTGCACTTTCAGCGCCTGCCCGATGCGCCGACGGAGGCTCCATCGCCCGTCTCCGGCACGCCGCCCGGCCCCACCCCGAACGAGACCCCTTCGGCCCGCCGCTCTGGCACCCCGTGGATCCCCTTCATCGGGCTGGAAGCGGCCGCGGTGGTGGCCGCCGGCACGGCGATCGGCTTCGGCCTGGCCTACGATCACTTCAGATCGGAGGCCGATTTCCTGAACGGGCAAGTGGGCCCCTCGGGATGTCTGCCCATGAACGCGGACCCCCAGTGTCCGCAGCTGCACTCGGACCGGCACACCGAGCGTACCGACGCCGCCATCGCCGAGGGCCTGTACGCGACCGCCGGAGCCCTCGCCGTGCTCGGAGGGGTCCTGTGGCTCGTATGGCCGGCGCCCCGAGGAGGATCCTCCGCACGTTTGCTTCATCCCATCGTCTGGACGGCCGATCGAACGACCGGGGCGGCGATCACGGGGTCCTGGTAAGGCCACGATGGATCCGCGAAGCCGCGGCAAGGCCCGCGGGCCGCAGGGGAAAGGAAAGGGTGGAAAAACGCGATGACCCGCAGCATTCACGAAGACGCCACCACGCAAATCTTCAACCAGACCGAGGAGGTCGTGTCCATCCGCGGCGGGCGCATCGAGGTACCCGACGAGGGCATCCAGCTGCAAATCGGCGAGAAGCCGCTCGTCATCGGCCGCTCCCGCCGGTGCGATCTCGTGCTCGACGACAAGACGGTCACGGCCCTGCACATGGAGGTGCAGGCCACCCCCAAGGGGGTCCGCGTCCTCGACTTGAAATCGCGCAACGGCTCGTTTCTGCACGATGCCCGCTTCACGGAAGTGTACTTGAACGGAACGTGGGAGTTGCGCTGCGGCGCCAAACGCCTGCGGTTCGTGGCCGACCCGCCGCACGACGTCATCGTCCGCCAGCAGCACCGCTTCGGCGATCTGATCGGCACGACCCCCGAGATGCTCAAGCTCTTCGGCCTCTTGCACAAGTTCGCGCCGAGCACCGTGTCGATCCTGATCCGAGGCGAGACCGGCACGGGCAAGGAACGCGTCGCCCGCGCGATTCACGACGCGAGCCCCCGCCGGAACAAACCGTTCCTACCCATCAACTGCGCCACCGGGCCGGACTCGCTCCTCGAAGGGGAACTGTTCGGCCACGTGCGCGGCGCTTTCACCGGAGCCGACCGCGAACGCAAAGGCCTCTTCGTCGAGGCCCACGGCGGGACGCTGTTCTTCGACGAAGTCGCCCAGATGAGCCCGGGCATGCAGGCGAAGCTCCTGCGCGCGCTCGAAAACAGGGAAGTGCGCCCCCTCGGAAGCGACCACACGCGCAAGGTCGACGTGCGCACCCTCTTCGCCACGCACGGCGACCTGCGGCACGAGGTCAACCTCGGAACATTCCGCGAGGACCTGTTTCATCGGATTGCCAAGCTGACCGTGGAAATTCCCCCACTGCGCGACCGGTTGGACGACCTCATGTTCCTGGTCCAAAGCATTCTCGAAGACTTCGGCCGCCCCGACGCGAAGCTCGACGATGCGGGCATGGCGAAACTGCTCCGCTGGCGATGGCCCGGTAACGTCCGGGAATTGAGAAATGTGGTGGAAGTCGCGCTCGTCACCACGACCGGCAATGTGCTGGCGATCGAAGAGGCGTGGGCGGCCGGTCACGACGAGCCCGAAGTGGACTCCGAGTTGGGTCACTACGACGCCGCCAAGCAAGAATTCGATCGACGCTTCTACACGCGCCTCTACGCCGCGTGCCACGGCAACGTGACGCACATCGCGCAACGCGCCGGCAAGCAACGGTACACCGTGCGTGAAGCCTTGCGCGCCATTGGGCTCGTTGCCCCGAGCTCGGATGCCGACGGGGACGCGGAGGCGGACGACCGGGCCGTGCCGGAACCCAAGCGGTGGAACAGCGGGGGTCGCTCTTCGGGGAAAAGGGACCCGTGACAGGGGGCCACGGGCTCGCCGGCTGTGCCATGAAGCGAGGGACCGTTTGGAGCCTTGCGGGCGGGGCCACGGTTGCCGTAGGCGTGTTGGCGGCCGGCTGCCCCGCGCCCGACACGTGCCTGTCCGAAGGCACGTGCTCGACGGACGGTGGGAGCGGAGACGGCGCGGCCGTGGTCATGGACGCCTACGGCGACGGGGGCAATGGACCGACCGCAGCGGACGCGTCGGCGGTGGATGGGGCTTTCGATGGGGTCGCCTCCGACGTCGCGGCGGACTCGTCGACGGGCGACGGCGCGGCGGATGCGGCGGATGGCGCTCCCGCGGCGTCCGATGCCGGCCTTGGCGGCTCGTTTCTCGGGGCGTGGACGCTCGTGGGAACGGAGACGTTCTCCTGTCCCGATGATGCCGGACTGTTCTCGGACGCTTCGGCGAACCTCGATCCCGTGTCGGAAACGGTCGCGTTCAGCGCGGGGCCCGGGCCGACCGACGCTGGACAAGTCGATCTCTTGTTCGACGCCGGGGAGGAGTGTGCGCTCGAAGTGAGTGTCGAAGCGGGCGTCGCGATGCTTGTCGACCCGCCCCAGACGTGCGCTCTGGATCGCAAGTCCACCTATTGGGTGTTCACGTCGGTGACGGTCTCGACGTCGATGGGAAGCGTCGGAATCACGGAGACGTTCACGGATGAAACGGGCTGCCAGTACGTGATCCGAGGTGACCTGACACGATCGGACGGCGGGTGAGGGTCG
>JBEKOY010000304.1:0-2965 GCA_049521295.1 Polyangiaceae bacterium
ACCGTGCTCGAATGGCTCGAGGGGCGATCGCTTGCGGCTGAGTATGCGGACCGTCAGGAGCGCCGTCTCGGCCCCCGTCCATTGGAAGAAGTGGTGCGATTTCTGGACTCCGCGGTCGATGCGATCGCTTACGCGCACGCGCAAGGCGTGGTCCATCGGGATCTCAATCCCGGGAACTTCTTTTTGGCGAGAACCCAGGCTGGCGTGCGGGTCAAAGTATTGGATTTCGGGGTCGCCAAGGTCATGGCGGATTCGGCGCTGGCGATGGGCCCCAGCGCACGCACCATCGGCAACATCCGCATGTTCGCGCCCGCGTATGGGGCGCCGGAGCAATTCGATGAGCGCGTCGGCGCGATCGGCCCGTGGACGGACGTTTACGCGGTCGCCCTCGTCGCGCTCGAGGCGCTTCGAGGGGCACCGGTCATGGACGGGGAACACCTGGGCGAGTTTGCGATGAAGGCGCTCGACCCCTCGATCCGGCCGACTCCGCGGCGCCTCGGGAGTGCGGTCGGCGACGCCGTGGAGCGAGTGTTCGCGCAGGCTGTGGCCTTGAGACCCGGAGATCGACCGCGGGACGCGGGAGAGTTCTGGGGCATGCTCAAGCATGCCATGCACGCCGATTCCAACTCGGGCCGTCCTCCGCATGCGGAAGCGCCTGTTTTCAGCCGCGAAGGCTTCGGCAACACGGTTCGCATGGAGGAGCGCGTTGCATCCGCAAGAGTGCCTGACGAAGTCAGTTCCCAAGCGGCCAGCGTGGATTTGGCGGCCCGAGGTCGAACGCTACGTGTGGACCGCAGTCCCTTCAGCCCCGCGCCCGGGGGGGCGCAAGGGCCGGCACCCGAGGACAGAGGCGTCCGTGCGCCCGAGCCCGCGGTGCGGCCGTTGTTTTCGGTTACGCCCGCCCCAATCGGAATGGTTGCGCCGATCGCCATTGTGGTCGCGCTCACGCTTGCCGCGCTCGGGATAGGGGGCACTCTCATTTGGTACGCGCGCTCGCACGGTCCTGACGCGCCGGTTCTCCATCGGTAGGCGCGCACCGGGTCCGCCCTTTCGGACGGGCTCCGGCAAGTGAGCGCTCGACCCGATCGCCTGACGGTGGCACAAAGGACTCCAGAATGTCCGGCACCGTAGACCCCATTTCGCGCGCGCTCTTCGAGCGGGCGCGCCAAGTCATCCCCGGCGGCGTCAACAGTCCCGTGCGCGCATTTGGAGCGGTCGGGGGCACGCCGGTTTTCGTGTCGCGCGCTGAAGGCGCGCACCTCTATGGGGCCGATGGACGGCGGTACATCGATTATGTCGGCTCGTGGGGTCCGATGATTCTCGGTCATGCGAATGCCGCGGTGGTAACCGCGGTCGCCGATGCCGCTTCGCGCGGGACGAGCTACGGAGCTCCGACGGAGCTCGAGGTGCGCTTTGCCGAGCGTATTTGCTCCATCTATCCGTCGATCGAAATGGTCCGCGCCGTTTCGAGCGGGACGGAGGCGACGATGAGTGCCGTTCGCGTCGCGAGGGGCTACTCGGGGCGCGACGTCGTGGTCAAGTTCGAAGGGTGCTACCACGGACACGCAGACTTTCTCCTCGTGAAGGCCGGCAGCGGGGCGGCGACGTTCGGCGTTCCGGATTCGGCCGGAGTTCCCGCGGCGACCGCGGCGAACACGCTCACGCTGCCTTACAATGATGTGGCAGCGCTTCGCTCCTTGTTTGCGAATCGTGGCAAGGAGATCGCGGCGGTCGTCGTGGAGCCGGTCGTCGGCAACATGGGCGTCGTGCCGCCGACCCCCGGTTTTCTCGAAGCGATCGTCAGCGAATGTGCGCTGCACGGGGCCTTGTCGATCTTCGATGAGGTCATGACCGGTTGTCGCGTGGCCCGCGGCGGAATGCAGCAGCGAGCGGGAATACGACCGGACATGACCTGTCTCGGCAAGATCGTGGGGGGCGGTTTGCCGCTCGCCGTCTACGGCGGCAAGCGCACTGTCATGGAGCGAGTGGCTCCCCTGGGCCCGGTCTATCAGGCTGGCACATTGAGTGGAAATCCCGTTGCGATCAGCGCGGGTCTGGCGACGCTGGATCAGTTGGACGACGACTTGTACGAGCGCCTCGAGGCGCTCGCCGCCCGGCTGGAAAGCGGCTTGAACCAGTCGATTGGGGCTCACGGCGTCAGCGCATGTGTCCAGCGCGTGGGCTCGATGATCACACTGTTCTTTGCCCACGGCCCCATCCGCTGCTGGGGGCACGCGGCGCTCTGCGACACGAAGGCTTTCGCACGTTGGCACCGTGCGATGCTCGAGCATCTCGTCTACTGGCCTCCGTCCCAGTTCGAGGCTGCGTTTGTGAGCGCGGCGCATACGGATGCCATGATCGACGAAACAATCCGCGCATCCGACGACGCGCTTTCGGGCTTCGAGTAGTCGAGATTCCGCCGGCCAGCCCTCGGGACGCTACTGCGCAGCGGCGGGTGTGCGCTCTTCGTCGAGGACTGCGCTCATTCGGTTCTCCCGGTCGACGTGAACCACCCGCGGTTTGCGCACGGCGGCCTCGTCTTCCGTCATCCACCCATAGCTTGCGAGGATGACGAGGTCGCCCGGCTGGACCAGATGCGCTGCGGCACCGTTGATACCGACCTCACCCGAACCGCGTCGCCCGGGGATGACGTAGGTCGAAAGTCTGGCGCCGTTCGTCACATCGTAGATGTCGATTTTTTCGTTGGCGAGAAACCCGGCCGCGTCGACCAGATCGGCATCGATGGTGAACTCAGTGCCCGAGATTGGTTCGAACCTGGGCGGAGGTCCGACCCGCACCGCATGCAACTGTTTCACATTGCCCTCTGGGCCCGTGAATTTCGTCGTCGCGATACTCCAGTCGCGAACGCCGCCCTCCTCATGCGCGCCCTCAGTACGCAGTTGCAGCGGCCAAAGTGGCCAGGGCGTCTGGGGAGACCGCTCCTGCGGAGGCACGGGCATGATCT
>JBEKOY010000305.1:0-2960 GCA_049521295.1 Polyangiaceae bacterium
CCCCGATGCCTTTGACTATCCAATTCGTGCACTATGCACGTAAGTGATCGACATCACTCGAGAAATAAAGATCCTACCTATGAAGATGCGATATGTGTCCGCGCCCTCTTCCGCGGCTCTTCGTCGACCGACGCACTTTGGGCTTAGTACTCGCCGTGCGACAGCGAAAACGCAGGCCAATTCCGCGTGCTAGAATTCCACGACCGATGAACGCGCTGGCGCAGCTATCTGACGACTACGCGGCCGAAAAGAAGTGGCTGCTCGGGCTATCAGTCGTGAACCGCCATGAACGCCGGGTTCAGAAGGCGCATCTTCGGAGGAGCAAGTCACCTTCGTCAATCGACGAAGCGCGCAGAACGGCACGCGTCATCGGCTCGCTTGTCTGGACCGCGGCAGACGAGGCCGATTTCCTCGACATTCTCGATGCCCAGGCGAACGACCTGCAAGCCTCCCAGTCCGCACGGACGGTCTCGGCGACCTTGTACGCAGGTCGCTTTGCCAGGATTGCCGATCCGGTGACTTTCATGCGAGCCGTGTGCGCGAAGGTGCCGGAGGAGAGCGGGCTCGTCACGGATCTGCTCGCGGGGCTCAGAATCGGCGCGGTTATCTCCGGCTTGTTCGGACGGCATGCTCGTTCGGCTCCTGACCCTAAGGCTACCGGGGCTGCCTGGGAGGGCTTCGATCTTTACGCTCTTCCAATTCCCTTGCTCAACGCCGTTCTGGCGCACGCGCAGGGTACCGCGTGCCTGGCGGCACTCGTGGACCTCGTCCTTTCGGATCGCCCATCGCCGCCGCGTTGGCTTACTGAAGCCGTCGCGCGAGGCTGGGTCAAGGGCGAGCGTTCGGTGGTCCGCATGCTCGCAATGATGTACGGCGACGCTGGCGTACCTGAAGACCTCGTACCTTCCGATCAGCGTTTCCGACAAGAGCAGATCATCAGCGATCACAACGAAGGCGAGGCTCTCTTTGAAGCGTACATCACCGAGACGGCAACGATCCAGTAGATGACCCTGCACATTGCCGACAAGGTTTGGATCGTCCCAAACTCTGGCGGAGAGCCGCATCCGGCCATCGTGATCAGGTTGTCGGCCGACGGAACCCGAGCGCTCGTCCTTTCGGGGACCGGAACCGGCCCCCGGGATATTCCGCACGAGGTGGTGGACCCGGAACGGCGAGCCAACAAGCCGCTCCGGTTGAGCAAGAAGACGTACTTTTATCAAAGCGCACTGCACGTGCGACGTGTCGACGAGCTCGAGTGCCGCGAGACACCCCCCATTCGATGCCCGCTGGTCCTGTGGGAAAAGCTTCAGCTTCTCGCCCGCGCCGGTGCCCGAGAGAAGCTTTCAGCCCACGATTTCCGCGAATGGTGGCCAGAGCCGCTCGCCCCCTAAAGTTGAGATTGTTTACGGCGTGAACGGGGCGCGTCGCTCCGCGATGGCCTTCGTGACGCTCGAAAGCGAGCTTCGGATTGGCAAGGGCAGGCGATGACCCCCCCGGGCCGGCCTTTTTCCTGGCGGACGAAGCCCCACCCCGTGTCGCTACTACGACGGCGCCGGCCCGAACGGTGGACAGGCACACGAATACGTGACCGCGTTCGTGCGCTTCAGGGACCGGGCCAGCTACAAACGGCGCACGGTCGGCGTAGCGATCCATCGTGCCGAGGGCCGCGCTTTCGTCGCCGCAGCGACGCAGTGGCTCGAAGAGTTGGATAGACGCGGGTAGTGTGATGAGAACCCTCGCGCGCGCCAGCGCCGGGGGGCGTGACCGGAAGGGTGGTTCCGATGGATCGAAGAATAGCGCACGGCATCTTGCTTGTTGCGGTGTTCGCGTGCGGTTGCTCAGCGTCCGCGACCGTCGAAGGAAGCACCATTCCCGACGCTGCGACGGACGCGGGAACGATCAAAGCGGCCGCCGTAACGGATGCAAGCAGGGGCGCGACCACGAGCTCCGCTACGGACGCGTTGGCGGCCTTGATCGACACGAGCATGGACGCCACGGACGCGGAAGCGAGCCCGGACGACTCGGCGAGTGCTGACACAAGCACGGAGGCAGCGGTGGACGCTGCTGCCGCATGGACCGGTGCGTGCACCTCCTGCTACAGCGCTGCGGGGTGCGAGGCCGGCGCCGCCCTCGGATTTGTTTGCTCGGCGGACTGCACTACGGCGCCGCCCATCAACGCAGGCGGCTGCACTGACGCGATTGTGACCCCGTACGACGCGCAGACTGGCGCCTCGGCCACGTTGCTCTGGTGCTGCCCCTCGGACCCTGGCGGCCCACCGCCGAACGCTGGACCGCCAGACAGGGGTTCGACCGACGCCGAATCGGCCGCGATATCTAACGCGGGAACCTCTGACGCCGGCTCAGAGGGCTGCGCCGCGCTGACGTCATGTCCGACTGGCGACAACTGCGACAGTGTACCGAATGGCTGCGGCGGCGCGATCGACTGCGGAGCTACGTGCGTTGCGCCCGAGACATGTGGCGGCGGAGGTTCTGCCAACGTTTGCGGGTGCACGCCCATGTGCTCGGGAAAGAATTGTGGCGACGACGGCTGCGGTAGCTCGTGTGGCACTTGCGGCGCGACGCAAATCTGCGGCGTCGGGCTGTGCACCAAACCGGGGCTTAATGTTGTCGCTGGCCAGGACTTCAGCTGTGCGTTGCTCGCGGACGGAACCGTCGAGTGCTGGGGCTATAACGGCGATGGCGAGCTCGGGACAGGATCGACGGGTAGTTCGCCGACTCCGGCCGCTGTACCAAGCCTGAGCGGAGTGTCGGCGATCACGGCGAATCAGGACCACACCTGCGTGTTGCTTTCCGGCGGGACGATCGACTGCTGGGGAGCGGCTGAGGGATCCCCTCAGAAATTTCGACAAAAACGTGTGGGGCTGGGAATCCATTCTGTTCGCCAGTCGTTCGACGCGGGATGATGGAAACAAGCGCGATGGACGTGGAGCGATGTGAAT
>JBEKOY010000306.1:0-4691 GCA_049521295.1 Polyangiaceae bacterium
GTGCATTTCTTTCCACTATCCCGTGTCGCCAGCGATGGAAAGAGAAAACGCCGCAAACGTAAGCCTCCCGTGACGGCAATGCCTCGCTCCGCGTCGCGATTTTGCGAAAGTAGGGCTAGACAGTTGGACCGTCTGGCATATGGGGAACTTTCTTGCCCACTTGATGCGCCGGGCGCTCACGGGCGAGGTTCCCCTTGCCTTTCGAGGGGCTCTTGCCTTCGGGCGCTTCGGCATGACCGATCGGTTCCTCATCGGCGAGGCCGTCGATGAAGCTGCGACGTACCACGAGCGCGCCGACGGGGCGATTGTCGGCCTCGCCCCCTCTGCCGCAACGTTCGAGCAGGCCGAGGTGCCTTCGTCAGTCTCGAAGTTCGTCAAGTACTCGATCCCGGCGAAGCGTCGAGGCGGCGGTGTTGGCGAGCCCTGGAATACATGGGCCGTGCTCCCCTGGGGTGAGATCGAGGACGCGCACATCGATCTCGTCGATCTGTTCTCGCGGACCCTCGTGACGGATGACCCTGCGTTGACCGAGGAGGTCGGTCGAAAGCGCGAGAACACGCTCACCTATCTTCGGTTCGCGGGCGAAGCCGCCGAGGCTCCGATGAGAGCAATGCTCCAGCGCATGGCCAGCCTTGCCCCCGAGGTCCCAAGACGCTGAGCGTCTGCTTGATCGTCGCGTAGCTGGACTGTACGTAGCGCATGGACCCGCTACATGCGGCCGTTTTGGCCCCGACCGAACCACGCGCTCATTCCGCACCGTCAATCGTATCGCCGGCCGCCCCTCGGGCCTGCTTGATCTGCGGTCGCTCCTTACACGACCGCCGCCCCGAGACGACTTCATGTTCGGGCCGCTGCCGGGCCGCTCTTGCACGCCAAAGGCGCCGGGATGACCTCGTGGCTCGGCTTCGTCGGGCCGAGGTCGCGTTGAGCGAGGCCGCAGCCGCCCTTGCCTCGCTCCGGGAGATTGCTGGGCTCGACGCGACGCTGGAGCTGAAGACGATCCTCCAGAGGACGTCGTGAGCCGGCGCCGGGCGATGGCCTCGACGGCGCCGATAGCCGTCGCAAGCGATGGCGGCGTCCTGGTGAACGCCTCCCAGCTCGGGACGGAGACCAACCTGGAAGCCGTCGTTGGCTACGCGCGAGCGAGCGGCCTGGAGGTGTTCGTGGGCGTCGTCGTACCCGCCCGGCATCGACGGTGGTTCCTGCTTGGCGTTGACGACGCAGCGGCCGACATCGTGGGGAGGCTCGGGCCGAAGCTCACCGGCGCCGCCGCGTCCTCGGCTTCCGGCCGCGCGGCGGCGGGTGAACGTCGAGGTCATCTAGGGCGACGCGCGGGAGGCCCTCGACATCCACGACGTCGGCCAGCGTGACCTTTATGGCGTGCGCGATGTCGAAGAGCGTCGTCACCGTCGGGTTCTTCCGGCCGCGCTCGATCTCCGCGTAGTACCTCGGGGTCACCTTTGCGCGCAGAGCCGCTTCCTCTTGGGTGATCCCGAGTCGCCACCGCGCCTTCCGCAGGCGCGCGGCCATCTTGCGGAGGAAAGCCTCGGAGGTCACGTGACCCCACGAGACCCTGGTAGGCACTGGTAATGTAGGCTTAGATGGTTCCTGTTTATCTATGAGGGGTCCACGTGTCTCGACGTTCAAGAACGTGCATGTTGGTCAGCGCGGCGTGGGTCCGGCCCGCGTGTTTCGGGCTTGCCCTCGCGGGATGCGGGAACATCTACGCCAACCCGTACCCCCCGATTACGCCGCCACCCGCTACGGCCTCCTCCGCACCATCCTCGCCGCAAGCGACCGCTGTACCCGTCATGACCAAAGAGGGGCTTCGTCACCACGCGGAGGACGTCCTCCGGCAAGCCGAGAGCGTACGCCAGCAGGCGAAGGACGCGCTCGCGCTTGACGGCAGCCCCGAGGCGCAAGCCGTCTACGCCGAGGTGGCTGGATGGTCACCCACGCGGCGACAGGCGTGCCTCGACCACGCGAAGTTGCTCGAAGCCACGTCACGAACGGGCTCACGAGCGGGGGTTGCCGCGTTCCTAACCAAGCCGCTTGCGCAGATCATCTTCTCGCACTCGCACGGCGTGATGGTGGGCGACGCCGATGCCGTCACCATCCTGCAAGTCGAGTCAGATGTCGCGCTCGCGGAAACGGCCGCCCAGGAGGCGGGGGCGGAGGCCCAGAAGGTGGCCGACGCTCACGCGGCCACACAAGCCGCCGAGCAGGCGAAGATCCAGGCCGAGGTTGATGCGACGACGGCGGTCACGTCCACCTGTGCGTCGAACTGGCCCGCGTGCAAGACCAAGTGCGACGGTGGAGACGTCGCCTCGTGCGAAGTGTTCGGGATGTACCAGTGGAACGCACGACCACCGAACATCCCGGTGGCTCGGTCCGCGCTGGCGAAGGCTTGCAACAGCGGTTCGATGCCGACGGCATGCCTCAACGTGAGAAAGCTCGACGCCGACGTTCAGGTGCAGGCCGCGCAGATTCAATCCGACCAGCAGCACGCCTCCGAAGATGCCGACGCTTGGTGGGGCCAAGTCGTGGGCAGCGCGGACCAGATCGCAACGACGAACTACGCGAGCAACTTTGCTCAGCGTGTCTCGCCGACCCCCCAAAATCAGCGGGCCGCTATCAGGGCACGCGTCGCCGTCCAGAACATCGGCCGCAACCAGTACTGCCCGGGAAAGAAGGAGTTCATTCGGCGTACCAGCCCCGCCGAGTTCCAGCGGCGCGCCTCAAACCACTGCGCGACCAACGCGCCCACGGCGGCGGGATCCGGCGGCACGTCGGTGACGCTGACGACTGTGCGCCACGACGGCGCGGAAGGGAGACCGAAATGGTCAACTAAAACGCAGCCTTGCTGCACAAGGGATGAGGGTAGGCCCCTCGGGTCGGTCGGCAGGCACCGGCTCCAAACACCGGCTCCAAACCACCACGAGCTGCTCCGGTAAAGAGCCGGGGTGGTGCGCGTCGATGGAAAAGGCGCGGCGATGATCGCGTCAGGTGAGGCCTCGGGAGACGAAGCGAATGAACCACCGGAAACGTGTCGAAAGCGTAGGAACGATGTCAAAACCGGGACGAGTCGTTTGCCCGGGACAAGCCCAGGAGGAACCTGCAGCTGGCCTGGGCGGCATCCGGCATAAAGGTGGCGTGAACCGAGACCAGGCCCTTGTGTGGAACGTGGGAACCTGTCGCCTCGATGTTAAGGGAGAAGTCCAAGTGGAGGCCCCACGAGGATGAGAGTACCGATGCGAGGCACAGGGGCGGAGCGGCCCGTAGTAGCGGAGAAGCCGGGGAAACCCGATGGAGCGAAGGGGTCGCGTCATTCGGCTTGTCTCGACGGTCAACCGCGGAAGCGGGAGGAGCCGCCGAGCCAAGCCAAGCCGTATAGCATTTCCAAAATGGCGGTGTGGGAAGCGTATAAGCGGGTGAAGGCGAACGGCGGAGCGGCCGGAGTCGATTCCGAGTCCATCGAGGAGTTCGAGAAGAATCTGAAGAACAACCTCTATAAGATTTGGAATCGCATGTCGTCGGGAACGTACTTCCCGCCGCCCGTTCGGTCGGTAGCGATACCGAAGAAGGACGGGGGCGAGAGGCGTCTGGGCATACCGACCGTTTCAGACCGGGTCGCCCAGACGGTCGTCAAGATGTATCTGGAACCGGAAGTGGAGCCGCATTTCCACCCCGATTCCTATGGGTACAGGCCACGGAAGTCTGCAGCCGATGCTCTGGCGGCGACCCGGCAGCGATGCTGGCGATACGACTGGGTCATCGACCTGGACATCCGAGGCTTCTTTGACAACCTCGACCACGCGCTGATAATGCGCGCGGTCGGCAAGTACACGCAGTGCCCGTGGGTCCTTCTCTATGTAAAGCGGTGGCTGGAAGCCCCCGTGCAACTGGAGGATGGCACGCGGGTACCGCGAACGAAGGGGACTCCGCAAGGCGGGGTAGCGAGTCCTCTTCTGGCAAATATCTTCTTGCATCTCGCGTTCGACGAATGGATGCGCACAACGCATCCGGACGTGCCGTTCGAGAGGTATGCGGACGATATTGTGGCGCACTGCAAGACGGAGAAGCAAGCACAGCAGGTCCTGGCGAACATCAAGCGTCGACTCGCGCACTGCCGATTGGAAGTGCATCCCGAGAAGACGCGCATCGTCTACTGCAAAGATGACGATAGGAAGGGGCGCTATCCCGAGGAGAAGTTTACCTTCCTCGGGTACACGTTCCGTCCTCGCCGGTCGAAGAATCGGCGGGGGAAGTTCTTCGTGAACTTCACCCCAGCCGTCAGCAACGACGCGGCGAAGCGGATGCGACAGGAAATGCGACGCTGGCGGATTCCTCTGCGGAGCGACAAGGCCATCGACGACTTGGCACGCATGTGGAACCCAGTCCTTCGGGGCTGGATCCAGTACTACGGTCGGTTCTACAAGTCTGCCCTGCACTCGGTCTTCCGACACTTCAACGGATTGCTCGTCCGTTGGGCCATGAGGAAATTCAAAAGGCTGCGACGACACCGTCGCCGAGCTGAGCATTGGCTCGGAGGCATCGGTCGCCGCGAGCCTCGGCTTTTCGCGCACTGGCAGTTGCTGGGGCTGAAGCCGGCGGTTGGATGATGGGAGCCGTATGAGCGGAGACGTTCAAGTACGGTTCTGAGAGAGGCTGGGGGTGAAATTCCCCCAGCC
>JBEKOY010000307.1:0-2874 GCA_049521295.1 Polyangiaceae bacterium
ACGGAGATCACCGGGCTTCCTCGTCGCAGAAAGTCGTCGGCAACCGCGTTGATGTGCTCGAACTGCGCGTTCCGATCCGGGTGCGCCGCGCCCTCGGTGCTCTTGCGGACGGATCTGAGGCTATAGCACGAGCTCGTGCAGCAGGCGCCCGACCTTCGTCGCACTCACCTTCCAACCGTTCCTGGCCATCGCCGCCGCGAGCTTCGCTTTGCTTTTACACGTCCAACGCAGCGGCGACATGGGATCGCCACGGGTCAGCGGGTCCACAAGCTGCTCGAGGGCTTCTTTGATTCCAGGCTGCACCTGCACAAGCGCTGGCCGCCCGGCGCCCGCTCTTCGCAATCGGCCGTTGAACACATCAGGGACATCGAGCTCCTGCCGCCCCTTGCGGATCGTCGCTCGCGCCAGCCCCGTCGCCGCCGACACCAGTGCATCGCCGCCGTACCCAATCGCTCGAGACTCACTCGCCGCCCACACCCGCCGTGCGCGCTCATCAAGTACGCCAGCGATCGCCGCATACTTGGCCACAAGGTTCTCTTCACAGGAGATGTCGCGCCGCACATCCGCTACAGATCACACCCCCCCATGGTCATAGTTGGGTCTCGCTTCGTCTCGTTCACCACGAGTGCTGTGCGACGACCGCGCCCACCTTGCGAAGCTGCTCGTTCATCTTGCGGGCACACGCTTTCGCCCGCTGACTCAACCCGAAGTCGCGCTCGGCGTGGTCCGGACTACGACGATGCCGCTACCAGGCGGGTACTGCATGGCGTTGGCGAGTCGGTGTCGAGCGCTTCTGCGCGGGGCACGTCATGAGCTAGCTCGGCCAGGCGGCACAAAACACTTCGGGCTTGCTCGTCGTGCGAGGGCCATTTGCCTGGAGGCCCGGAAAACCGTATGTTTCACGCATGGCTGCCGGATCCATTCGCGTTCGTCACATCGTCGAGCTCGTTGCGGAGCTTAGCGACGATGAGCGATCCGAGCTTGACGCTCAGCTTCAGGGCAACGAGATTGCGGTTGGGCGCGCGTGGGGCGAGGAGATCGACCGGAGGGCAGCCCGTGCGTTGCGCGGCGAGAGCTTGTCGCTCTCGCGTCCGCAGCTCGCCGTGCTGCTAGAGACGGATCCCGCCGAGGCGCGAGCGCAGCTGGCCCAGGTTTTGTCATCGCGTCGATGATCGGGCTCGACTCGGAGGCTGCGCTCGAAATCCTCGATGCACGTGACTTCTACGAGGCTAGACGTGTGGGTCTCGGCCTGGCGTTCGTAATCGCGGCGAACGACACCCTGGACGCGATAGAAACTGCGCCGGCCGGCTTTCCGGCGCACCCGTTCGCGGGGACGCCTGGGGTGAAGCGAGGCCTCTTTCCGCCACGATGGCCCTATGCCTTCGCCTTCATGATCCTGGCAACGGGCCCGTTCGTGTTGGCGTGCGAGCACCTGCGCCGCGTTCCGCTCTACTGGGAGCAGCGACTTCGTCAACCGTAGATCCAGGGTGACCTGGGTACGCGCGGATACTCGTACGTCCAGAAACTCATCGCCGCCGATTGTTGCACCTGGTTCACCGCGAGCTGCGACTCGAGCTCGCGGGCATCGCGCGATAGCGGCGCGGCCATGATGTCGGCGCTGTTGAGACGGTGAACGTCATCGTCGACGACGACAGGACAGACCCGTTCGGGCGGCCCGTCGACGCCGGCGGGTGCAACGTCTGCGCAAACTACACGCAGGGCAACATGGGCTATTGCGGAGACGGCCCACGAGCCAGCGTTGTCTTCACGCCTGTATGGACTCACGTGCAATTGGCATTTGCTTCGATGCACCCCGTCGGGACCTATTCGGGTGAGCCCACCACGTGGACCCCCGACACAAGCGCGCTCTTTTCCATTAACTTCGACCTCGAAGACGTCCCCATCGCTCCTTTCGAGCTCGCGGTCGCTTACGTCGAGCTTTACAAGTAGCAAGTACCTCGACGACAAAGTCGAGCTCGAGGCGGTCGGCTCGCCCCGGGCAGTCGCCAACCCCAGGGCCCCCACAGGTAGGGTCCGGTGCCCGGCGACATCGTGGTGGAGACCGCCGAGCACGGGAGCGGCCACCGTTGCGGCCGCCGCTCGCGGAGGTCGCCGAGCCGATCGGGGATGAGCGGACCGATCCCCTGGTGGGCCGTATCCCATCCCCGACCGACGTGGTTTCGAGTCCATCCAGGGTCGAGTACGCGCGATACCGGAGGTCGCGACGGCTGCGAAGTGGGGGGCAACGGTGGACGGAGCGCGAGGCGCGGGAGACTTTGGCGGAGCTGCAGCGCGCGCTCCGCCATTTGGCGCGCGTGGTCACAAAGCACTCCAACGAAGCTCGAAGCACGACCTGAATCTGCAACGAATGCCTGACCGATTCAATCTTGTGCGTCCAGGAGTCATAAGTGATCTCGAGGCGGACGCGAGCAGTAGCCACCTCAGGGCCGATGTTGCCCCACGGCTCTGCCCGCGCCGATGCTCACACGCTGCCGTCGCCGACCTTCGGCTTGATTCGCCGCGGTGAATCGAGACGCTCGCCGCCCTCGTACAGGACCACCGATAACGCCATCGGCCTCAATCCGCGCAATGAGCGGAACGTCTCGCGAGCGAAGTACCCGACGCACGATAGGCAACGCGCGCACAACCCGCGCTGCGTGCTCCAGCCCGGATGCCTCGCCCAAGAGAGACGGCAAACGCACCATGAAGGAGCGCGGCTTGCTCGTTTGGTCTCCTGCGATCGTGGGTGGTCGGTCGACCGTTCCCCGCGCGGACCGGTCAGCGGTGGTCGCCGGCGGTCATCCGTCTACCGAAGGGCCAACGCCGGTTCCTGTCGTTCACGAACCTCGTCGAGGTGCACCTGCTCGCAGCGAT
>JBEKOY010000308.1:0-5205 GCA_049521295.1 Polyangiaceae bacterium
TCGCTCACCCATTTCTCCCGCGCGCAGCGAACCCGTGACCGAAGAGCCGGATGCGTGAATTGCGCACGTCCGGATCCGAAGGGGGGCCGGGGAGACAACCTCCCCGGCCTACCCGACTGGCAACGGAGGCTCCTACCACCCCTACGCGGCAGCCGCTTGATCACGCCCGATCAGATCGAGCCGCACCCTTCCGCATGACGAGACTTCCGCTTCCGCCTCTTCAAGGCAAGAAGGCTTGAATGAAGGGCGACAATATTCCGAACTCGGTCAAGTACACGGTGTTTCCACTGCACGCGATGCGCAGGGAGACGGACACGAGGATCTATAGCCCGGATCCTCGGATTCAAGGAAGCGCCATCATGCTCACCAAAGACGGTGTGTTCTTGACGGCGAAGCACGTCGTCGAAGGCTATCGGCCTGAACAGTTCTCGCTGATTGCCTACGCTCTCAACTCCTCGCGAGGATTCTGCCAGCTCTGCGAGGTCAAGGACTTGAGCCTCCATCCTGTGCTCGACGTGGCGATCGGCATCTGCGGAACGCTTCCGGACAACGGGTTCCCCTATGTTCTTGGGTTGGGAACGTCACCTTTGGGCTTGGGCTCGTCTGTGTTCGGTATCGGGTTTCCAGAAACGGGAGTCCGAACCGCAGGACAAGAGGTGCTCGAATTTCCGCCGAGGTTTTCGGACAAGCTAGCCCTACTTTCCGTTAGGCGCGAGGTCGCGGGGGGTCTGACGTAAGCGGTCCTTCGGGAAAAGATGCGGATTGTTGCGCCTGGCGGGTGCGGTCGTGCTAGATGAAGAAAGTATGTACTTCTTCGAGCGGGCGGTCACGGGCCGCCGGTACCGGATCGCCGCGCAATCCGTGTGGGATCCCGCGACGGGTCGTTCGGTCGGCCGCCAGGTTGTGCTCGGCCCAGCGGATTGCCCACCGTTGGCCCAGTTGAGCGAGACGTACACGGTGGGCACGCGAGCCGTCGGGGACGTCGGCGCGCTCGCGTGGGTCGCCGAACAGCTCGACTTGGTGACGCTCATCGATCGTGCGTGTGGAGTCGGGGGCGAGCGAGGAGGGCCCACACTCGGCGAGATGGTGGTGGCGGTGGCCATACAGCGGGCGTGTGATGCCGGGCCGAAGCGTGACCTCGCTCAATTTTGGGACGAGTCCATTCCGCGCGTGTCGTGCCTGCCGTGCGGGACGTTTACTGGCAACACGTTCCACCGCCTCGCGGCGCAGGTGGACGACGTGGCTCTCGAGCGAGCCCAGGTGGCGATGGCTCGCGCGGCGGTGGCCCGGTTCGATCTCGCAACAGACGTGCTGGCCTTCGACACGACGAACTTCGACACTCACATCGCGACGACAACGCCAGGGAAGCTGGCACAGCGCGGCCATGCGAAGAGCAAGCGAGCGGACCTGCGGGTCGTCGGCCTGGGGCTCATGGTGAGCGAGACCGGGCATGTGCCTTTGCTCTATCGGACGTACGCCGGCAACGGATCCGACCAGTCCGTTTTGGAGTCCTGCTTGGACGGCCTCGGGAAACTGCACGATGCGCTCGACGAGGGCGAAGGTCGTAAGCAACCCGCGAAGCGTACGCTCGTGCGTGACGGCGGCTTCTGGAGCCCACAGCTCGAGCTGTGCTTGGACGTGACGGGCTACTACAGCATCATCTCGCTGCCGCTGGGTCACACGGCAGCCGAAGCCGCGCTCCAGCATGCTGCACAGCAGGGCGCCATGAAGGCACTGGGCGGCGACCTTCAAGACGTCCGGGCTGCACGCATGCGCACCCAGGTGGGCGAACTCGACCGGACGCTCGTGATTGTGGAGAGCAAGGAGCTTCTCGTCGGCCAGAAGCGCGGCGTCGCGAGTGCGCTGCGCAAGGCGAAGAAGGAGCTGGCGAAGCTGGAGAAGCGTGCCGCGGGGGGCCGCATCACCAAGACACTCCTTGAGCAATGTGTCGCGAAGGCGCTCGCCCGCGAGCACCTTGCCGAATTCGTCATGGTCTGCATCGATGGAGAGGACGCGCGCCCATCTTTTTCCTGGCGCGTAGACACCCGCCGTCGTCGCGAACTCGAGCGAACGCGCCTTGGCAAGCGCGTGCTCTGCACCGACCGACACACCTGGGGCAACGAGCGCATCGTCCACGGATTTCGCGGCCAATGGCACGTCGAGGAGCTTTTCCGACGGACCAAGAAAGGCGGCATCGTCCCGTGGGGCCCCTCATACCAGTGGGCGGACGCCTCGCTGCGGCTTCATACATTCGCCACCGTGCTCGGGCTCCTCCTCGTGAGCCTGGTGCGCCTCGAGCTTCGCACGCGTAAGTCGGTCAAGCTGATGATGTCGGAGTTGGCGGACATCCGGGCGACGCTCGTACGAACGAGCACTGGGAAGAACGGCCGCAGGCCCACGGTGCTGCTTGCACCCGAGATGACGCCATTTCAAAAGGCTGCGGTGCGTCGCTTCGAGCTCGCCCGTTGGCTGCCTATACTTTCTTCATCTATGACGCGTAGCGGATCCCGCTATCCCCTAACGGAAAGTAGGGCTAGCGGGCCACGCACGATAGCGATGATCAGTACGTTTACGCTGTAGCACTATGAATGACGGGGGATTACGTCGAACGACGTTGCGGAGAAGCGAAGCACTGGATGGAATGTCTTCGGATCAGACCTGGATATTAGATTTCCCGACGTTGCATTGTTCACAGAGGATCTGAAGGTTTTCGATAACTGTCTCTCCCCCAAGGCTCCATGGAATAATATGATCGACGTGCAGTCGCGCTCCTGATTGAGGAGATGCACCACATAAGCGACAAGTCGCACCGTCTCTCATTAGAACAATGGCTCGTTGTCGCCAATTTGCCGTGCGGGCAGTTCGGCGAATCGTATTCGACGGTGTGGCGTCTACCAAGGGAGCGACACCTTCATTTGCCCAGCTTACAAACGCTTCAAGGGCTCGCCTCCAGGTGCCGAATCTCTTCTCGTAGGTGCCCGACGAGTACTGGGAGACATCTTTCGTTAGCTGGTTGTATTTCGGTTGCGTCCCGAGCTTGGTCCACACTTCAACCAGATTCTCGAAAAGTGCCTCATCTGGAATATTCAGGTTTCGTGTTTTGGGTAACCCGGCAAGTTCCAGGGCTTTGAACCACGAGCCGAAGCGTCTCGTAAGCGTCGTTGCATGATATCGGCCTCGGTCATTGTATTGGTCGATGGTCACGCTCGATGATCCGGATTCAACCGCTACGCGACGGAGATCGGCGATGAGGGTGTCGTCTGGTGTGTCGCGATGGTGGGGTTCAAGCTCGAATCGCATCGTCTGCCTCCAGGACCAGTATATGCCGAAGCGACGTTCGAATATCACGCCGAAAGTTCGTCATGTTTTAGCCGCCGCATCTAGAGGGCTAGAGGGCTAGAGGGCTAGATAAAAGCGCGCACATTGCAGCGCGGAACGGTCGTTTGTTTTCAATGGCTTAGAGACCGATTCCACAATGTGCAGCGTCTCTCAGCAATGTGCATGAAGGCCAGGGCGGCGGAGTTTTGAATGGAAATTCAATGGGATAAGCGCAAGGTGTATTCCGCCACTGGTTCTCCCGGATACGCTACGCCCCGCTTGGGGCGATGTCGGCGGGCGACCGCCCGCCGAGCCATAGGGACTGTGCACGTCAGACCATTCATTGAAGAATGCTGCCGATTGTGCATACCCGCCGACCGACGTGCGCGGGAAAAGCCACGCCTTGTTAGAAGCTTGGCGGCTACCGTGGCATGGCCTTTTATCTTGCCCTTATCCCTGATGCCCTCCCGAACCGAATCGCTCCCCTTGCGAGGAGACTTGCGATAAGTTACATGTAACCATCTTGGAGGATCGAGTCATGGCGCAGGCGAGGGGCGCGAAGCCCACTAGGGTGAAGGTTCAGGAACACCGCGACCGGCTGCGCGCCCAGGGTCTGCGGCCGATCCAGATTTGGGTGCCCGACGTGCGTGCGTCGTCCTTCCGGCCGGAGGCGCACCGGCAATCGCTGGCCGTGGCGGCGAGCGCCCATGCAGCCGAGGATCAGGCGTTCATCGACGCGGTGTCCGACTGGGACGATGAATGAGGCGGGGGGACATCTGGACCGTCTCCGGCGGCAAAGACTATGCGGGAAAGCCGCGCCCCGTCGTCATCATGCAGGACGACGCCTTCGACGCGACGGATTCCATCACCATCTGCTCCTTCACCACGGACCCGACGGAGGCGCCCCTGTTCCGGCTGGCAGTCGAGCCGAACGCACGCAACGGGCTGCGCTCTCCCTCCCGGCTGATGGTGGACAAGATCACCACCGTCCCGAAGTCCAAAGTCGGCGAGCGGATCGGCCGGCTGGGCGACGAGGACATAGTCCGGCTCAACCAGGCCGTGATGGTGTTTCTCGGCTTGGCCGTGTCGCCGAGAACGGGCCGGAAAGGGGAATGATGAGAAGCACCGCGACCGAGGTGTATCCGGGCGTGTCGTGGCGCAATCATGGGCCATTCCAAATCGGTTCGCCGCTCGGTGACAACGGAAGCCCCTAAGACGCGATATGTTTCCGCGCCCGCTTCCGCGGCTCTTCGTCGACCGACGCACTTTTGGGCTTACTACTCGCCTCGAAGACTCGGGCGGACCGCGGTATTCGAAATGTGCGGACGCTGCCGGGGCGTCACTTCGCCTTCAACTGGGCCAGCACGCTCGCCAGCGTGTTGACGCCCCAGTGCTCGACGTAGCGCCCGTCCTTCACGCGTACGATGTCGATCACGTCGATCGCGACAGGCTTGTTCGTCGCTGGGACCCCCAACAGCTCACCACGGTGCGTGCCGCGGATCGTCTTGCGCGTCGTAACCTTGTCGCCCTCGGCAACCTGGTCGTGGATCTCCACGGTCAGGTCCGGGAGAGCGGGTCGGAGGATCTTGTTGAAGGTATGGATCATCCCCTCCGGTCCGTTCGGCATCCCGGGAGGAGCTGAACGATTGACGAAGTCCGGCGCCATCAGCTCGCGAAACGCCGCCTCATCTCCGCGCTCGATGACCTCCTTGTTGAAGCGCGCCACGACCGCCTTATTGGCCGTGAGAGTCTGTTCGTCGTTAGCCATGCTGCGCATTCCGGCCATCGTGAACACCTGGACCGCCCATCGTGAACACCCGGGCGATCGGAGCGAAGCGACGTGCTTCCGATCGGAGCGACGCGACGTGTTCTTTGGGTTCCTGTCCG
>JBEKOY010000309.1:0-2794 GCA_049521295.1 Polyangiaceae bacterium
CCCTGCGCCGCCAGGCGAGCGAGCTCCGCGTAGACGGGCTCGAGCGCCGGAGCTCGATCGCGAACGACCTCCCACTGCGTCGAGGCGGGCACCGGCGTGCCGAGATGGCCCTGCAGTTGCTCGAGACGGTGCAGGGGCATGCCGGCTCGATAACGGAGCAACGACATCATGCTCACGGCGCTCTCGTGGTACTTCGGTCCTTGAGCTTCGGCCGGCGCTCTCGCCGTGAACACCTCGCCGCATCCGCCGCAGCGCAGACGGTCCATGTCCCACGCCTCGCCCACGAGCGGCGATTGACCCTTGATCTTCGCCGCTCGCCAACAATGGGCCGATCGCGCTTGGGAAGACGGACCCGGACGAGGATCACGCGTAGTCGGGATGACGAGGCCGGCCGGTACCGGGCTTCAAGGATGTGGATCCCTCCCTCGGCGCGTACCCGCTCCGTCTTGTTGGTAGGTATGGTTCGGCTCGTTGCGCTGGATCGCGGGTATGGTTCCGTCGCTCGGACGGATGCGAGTGCGATAGTCCGCCGCGAGCTCGTCTCGTGCGGCGGGCTATCAGGCCCATCGTGATCCTGAGGCGAGCGGAGGCGGGGCGGGCCCCTGGGCGGCCCCCCCGAGTCAGCGCGTCGAACCGAGCGAGTCGCGAATCACGCGACGGATGTCGGCGGCGCTGGGGTCGCTGGCGCCGCCCCGGTCGCCACCGGCTGCAGGCGGCAGGACGGGCCTTGCCGGTAGCGACAGGACCTGAAAGCGGGTCCCGTCGAAGGCGATGAGATCGAGGTCGATGAGACGGTCGCGCGCGTCGAGCACGTTGTCGAGGGGGACTTGGAGCAGCGAGCCGATGCGGTCGAGGCCGTAGAAGCTGACGCCGTTGCGGTCGGCGGCGAGGACGAGAAATAGATACAACGAGCGCTCGAGAGCGCTGAGCTGCGCGAAGAATCCGTCACGCAAGAAGCGATTGGGCACGAAGGCGAAGCCGCCCTCGATGCGTCGCACCCGATCGGGCCGTGGGGGCGTGCGATCGATGACGGTCCGGGGCGAGTCGCCCACGGCGCGTCAGCCCGAGGTCTCGTCCTGCGGCGATCGCAGGCTCGGGCCCTTGATGCGTACGGTGTGGCACTGATGGCGGAGCCGCGACAGCAGCGCCTCGACGAGAGGCTTATTGCCGAGGAAGTTGTGCCACTCTTCGTACTCGAGGTTGGTGGTGATGACGGTGGCGTGGCGGCGATACCGCTCTTCCATCAATTTGAAAAAGACATTGGTCTGCTCGGGCTTGAGATTGAGATAGCCCATCTCGTCGATGACGAGGAGGTCCAGTCGCGATAGGGTACTCAGCAGCTTGCGCGTCGAGCGATCGGCCAGCGACGCGTACATCTCGTCGAAGAGGTCCTGGGCGCGCACGAAGCGTCCGCGGTGGCCCTTCTGCAGCGCCTTGAGCAGCAGCGACGAAGCCAGTCCGGTCTTGCCCACGCCCGTTGGCCCGATAAAAACGATATTTTCGGCTTTGGCGATGAATTCCAATTCGGCAAGTGCACGCATCTGCTTTTGCGCGACGCCCGGCTGCTTCTTGAAGGGGAACGACTCGAGCGTCCACTTCTCGGGGGTCCCGGCCCTCTCGATGCGCCAGGCCAGAGCGTTTTGCTGGGCTTGATGCCACTGCGCGCGGAGCGGCCGCACCAGAAGCTCCTGGTAGGAGGAGCCCAACTTTTCGGCATTCGTGAGCTCCTCGTCGAGAAGCTCGGCGATGCGCCCCAGGTGCAGCGACTTGAGCAGCTGCGCGATCTCATCGGTCATCGTCGTCGTCCTTGGGGAAGAAGTCGCGCGCGATGCGGCGCAGCACCATGCGCTCGAGTCGATCGAGATCGGCCATGCCGTAGCGCAGGGCCTCGAGCATCGCGTCGCACATCGGCCGGCGCGGATACTCCTCGATCATCCGCAACAGCCAGCGCAGGTTGCGCGTGCCGCCACGACCGCGCCGTTGCAAGAGCGCGATGTAGTCGGCGCTTTCAGGCAACTTCTCGACAAGCCGCTTTTGCTCGGTCGAAACCGTGTTGCGTGCGAAAACGCCTTCATGACGAGGCGGCCGATGCTCGGGGGCCGTCACGCGCGCGTCAGTCAACTCCGGCGCACGTGCGTGCGTGGCGACACGCCGCGGGCCCTCGAACACGTCGACGCGATCCTTGCTCTCGCGAACCTCGACGTCGCGTCCGATGAGCGCGTAAGGGACCGAGTAGCGATTGCGCCGGACATTGACATATCCCTCGGTGTCGACGATTCGGTGGTGCAGCTCGTACACTTCCGGCACCGCGATCGGCAGGGGCTTGATGCGCGTGCGCTCGACGGCAAAGAGCTCACGGGGGCTCGCGTGCAGGTGCCGCTTGGTTGTCGCGTTGACCTTGTCGCACCAGGCGCCCGCCTGGGTGTTGAGGTCCGCGAAGGAGTCGAAACGCCGGCCGGCCAGGAAGTTATTTTCGATGTAGTCGAAGGGCCGCTCGACGCGCGCCGACCGATTTGCGTCGCCGATTTCGTGGGCGATAAATTCGAAGCCGAAGCGCTCTCCGAAGGCCACCATCTCGGGCACCGGCACCATCTGTCGTCCGCTGCCCGAGAGCACGACCAGATGCGTATTGTCGATCATGCACTGCTCGCAGCTTCCCTCGAAGTACGTGATCGCACCAGCACACGCTTGACCGCGCCGCGTGAGATCCCGAGCGCATGCGCAATCGCGCGCGTGCCGTGTCCCTCGCTACGAAGCCGCAGAATGGTCAATCGAGTCGTTTGGTCCAGCATCG
>JBEKOY010000310.1:0-2784 GCA_049521295.1 Polyangiaceae bacterium
CCGGCCTCGCCCGTCAGGTAGTTCACGTATTGCCGGAACCGTCCCACCGTTACCAGGTACTTGTCCAAACGAAAGCCGCTCACCGTCGCCGGGTCGGCCTCGGCGGTGGGACCGTTGCCGAGGTTCGTGTACGTCCGGTTGTACGACCCGGGCGTCACCTCCGGGCTTGTGCAGCAGCTCTCATCCCCCATGCCTCCGGGGCCGCAGTTGGTCATGCCCGGTCCGCCAGGCTGACAGCTAGGCGGCCCACTCGCCAAAGCGGACGAACTGCTCGTGGAGACACTCGCAGAGCTCGACGCGGAACCGCTGGCGCCCGAGCTGCTCGTCGACCCGAAACCGCCCGTGGAGCCAGTCGTACTACTCGAAGCGGGAGCGCTGGCGCCCGAGCCGATCGTCGACGAGGAACCGACCGCAAAGCCACTCGCACCGCTCGAAGCCGAAGCACTGGGGCCGCTCAGCGTCGCGCCCGTCGTGCTCAGACCCTGCTGCGGTGCGCCGGCATCCACGTCGTACGGAGCGTTGCCGTCGAGCAGGGCGCTTCTGCCGCACCCTTCCACGACCCCAAAGACCGCGAACGCGGCCATCGGCAGACGCACCCACCGCTTTTTTCTCGGCGGCACCACGTTCGTCAGGTTGGCCAACCCCGTCGAAGGGCTCCCCCTTCCGACGACCTCCGCCTCCATCCCCATGGCAAGATGCTATCCCGCGAGCCGACACAATCGCAAGGATCGCCACGCCGCGGCTGCGCCCCTTAGCGCCGGACGCATTCGCCATAAAGAAAGCCACGACCCAAACCCTTTTACGCGTTCGGCTTGGCGCTTCGTGGCTGCGATCCGCCGGTATGATAAGAGGTCGCCGCAAAGAAACATCCGACCCTCGTCGGGCGAAACCGCAATGGCAACGTCGTCGGAACCGTCACGCCGCGATGGAGCACGCCGCGCCGCCCACGCAACGGTTCCTGGCGCCGATTTAGGGACAGGCCCCTAATTTCCGCACGGGATGCGATTCGGGCCGACGGCGACCTCGTCAATCCACCCCGCATACAAGCCGGTGCCGAAGTACTGCCATCCGATCTCGAGCTCGGTGACGGTCGGCAACGGAGAAAAGTTCCCTCCGTTATTCGTACCCTTTCCGGCGACGATTCCCATCTCCGGGATTGCCACGCCATTGATATAGAATGTGTACGTATCGGCATCCGTGAGTTGCCACTCCCAGCATTGCCAACCGTCCGCCATGAGCGGAAAGCTCGGGTCGGTAGACGCTGGAGTTTTTTCGTTGTCGCTGAACACGTCGCCGGCAAACTCAATTTGCGATTGCAGCTTGCCCCGTGAACCGCCTACGAAATGAAAGGCATCCGCGTTCGCGCTCGAGGTATCGGTTCCCATCATGGTGCCAAACACGGCATGAGACTGCGGGACCGCGCCTATCGTGGCGACATCGCTCAAGAACCAATACCGACCCCAAAAATTGTTGTTGGCCGTCTTCGTCGCAGCGGCGCCCTGCATAAACGTCGACGTCTCGGTCAAGTACGCCATCGAACTCGACGAGAACTTCATCGACGTCTTACCCCGGTAAAACTGCGTCGTGTCCGCGGTCATGGCCCCCGCCGGGTCCGACGTGAACGCGTAGGGCGTGGTCTCGAATCCATCGCAGATCGTGGCCGAAATCGGAGGCATCTTGGCGATATCGCACAGCGAAGGGCCCCCCTGGCCCGCGTCGCCCGCTGGGGCTGTGCCCGTGGCCGAGCCCGTGCCGGTCCCCGTACCGGTGCCCGTACCCGCGCCACCGGCTCCGCCGTCGTCGAGACCCCCCCCCAACGAGCTACTGGCGCTCGAGCCACTTGGACCGGTTGCACTGCTTGAGCTTCCTCCGGAGCTCGGCGCGACCGAGCTCGCTGCAGCGGACTCGCTGCTGCTGGAGCTCGTGCCCGTTCCGGAGACAACGGACGTGGGCGTCCCGTTTGCCGTTGTCCCCGCAGTACTGCTCGTGGACCCGGACATCACGATGACATTGCCTCCGGATGAGCATGCGACGATAGCCGTCACCATCGACACCGCAATGGACGCGGAAGCTGACGGAACCCTGGGGGAGATGATGAATCGCATTTTATGACCTAAACCTCGTGAGTCCAGTGTGCGATCCAATCTGGCCAATGGCAACCAGACTGGCGACCTTGAGCGAGAGTATCGAACGGAGTCCCCTACCGAGCAAGGGCAATCGCTTCTTCGGGCAGGACCTTTGCCCGAGACGAATGGCGCCCAGTTGGGTCGCCGGTTCCTGTCTGACCATCGAATTCTAGTGTGCCCACATAACGACGTCCCGCGGCGAGCGGTCCTGCTCGCGCTTACCCGACAGGCACGTCTGTACCTCTTCGACCTCAAGCTTGCATTCCCGCTTAGTTAGCATTGCCCTCCGGTCCGTATCGGCACTCCCCACGTATGTCGCGAAACGTTTTGCCGAAGCCTGCACTGCGGAGCGACGAAGCGAACGGCCGTTCCCCTTTTCGCCCGAGAGTGAGCCGCTTCGGGGGCCCAAGGATACTGACGCTGGGGCGGGGTCGCCGGGGGTTTCTCTCGCGACATGGCGTGCCACGGTTGGGCGGATCGGCGCCGTGGGATCGTCATCCGCGTTGCGGGGTTCATTGGGGTTCGCCCGCGCTTGCCCAACGGCCCCGGCCGTGACGATTTCGGTAGATGCGACCGCGGGGCGGGAGGCCCGCTCGAGCCGAGGGGTCCATGGCAATCTTGCGAGGGGAACATTGCGAGCCCTTCGGTCACGCAGGAC
>JBEKOY010000311.1:0-2744 GCA_049521295.1 Polyangiaceae bacterium
TGTCGATCTCGGTGAAGATCGCCTTCCGCGAGAGGCCGGCGCCGTTCGGGCCGGCGTGCATCGGGTGCCGGACCTTGGTCGCGATGACAACCTCGTCGCGACGGGCGAAGTCCTTCAGCGCCCGCCCGAGGATCTCCTCGCTCGAACCCTGGGAGTACATATTCGCGGTGTCGAAGAAGTTGATGCCCGCTTCGACCGCGTGCTTGATCAGCGGGCGGCTCTCCTCTTCGCCGAGCGACCACACCGGATGCCCCCGTCCAGGCTCTCCGTAGGTCATGCAACCGAGTGCGATCGGCGAAACGTCGAGGCCGGTGCGGCCTAGCTTGATGTAGCGCATGGTGATCTCCTTCTCGTGGCGTCGTTTAGGGTTTTCGGTACATTGAGTGCGTACGCACTCATGCAATCAGGACAACTTCACGGCTTGCTCGTCAGCGCGCCCCACACCAACCGGAAGCCAAGCGCCTGGTAGTTGGCGGCCTGCTCGGGCTCCCGGTCGATGAGTTCCATCGTCATCTCGGCGAGGGCCTTTAGGGTTTGCCCTGCCATGTGCGCGGGCAGGGCTTGGACCCTGCGCTGCTCGGTCGCCTCCTTGTACAGACGGTCCACCTCCGCAAAGAGAACCCCGCCTTCGGCGCGCGTCTCGCCGGTGATCACGTTGGACATGGAGACGAGCTTCAGCGCCTTGCGTGGGGCTGGGTTTTCGACGCCCCACGACACGTACTTCGTGAAGACGTGTTCGAGGCGCTGTCGCACGCTTGCCTTGCGCGGGAAGTTGGAGAGGACCGCGTCGGCGAGATCGAGGCGGATCTCGTGGTACAGGGCGTTCACCAGCTCGTCCTTGGTCTTGAAGTAGGTGAACAGGGAGCCCTCGGAGACTCCCGCCGTCGAGGAGATCAACGACGTTGAGGCGGCCAGGCCGTGCTCGGCGAAGACCTTCGTAGCCGCCGCCAGAAGGGCCTCGCGTCGGTCTTCGCTCTTCGGTCTCGCCATGAATGAGAATGTACTCACTCATCTAAAGCGCGCAAGGGAAATCGACCGCCCCTGCTCCGCGGTCCGCCATCCCCGGCTTGGTCACCTTCTTCTCGTGAACGGCCTGGCCCGACGTGGGCTGCCCACGGCCCCTCCCCGACCCGGGTTACGAACGATACGTACTGACCAATCACGTATCGTTCGTAACATTCTCGCAGATCGTCGAGGCAACGAGTCACGACTGGTCACCGGGCTCTGCGAAAGGAGAACCACGATGAAGCGCTCTACGTTCATGGGCATCGCAGCCGTCATAGGCATCGCGTCGGGGGTCGGGCTGCTGGCCTCGCCGGACGCTCTTCTAGGGGCTTTCGGCTGACCACTGGACGCCATGGGCACGCTTCTCGGCCGAGATGTCGGGGCGTTCTTGATCACCATGGGCATCGTGAATGGGATGGCTCGGAACGCTCCCGATTCGCCCGCACTTCGAGGCATCCTGATCGCGAACCTGGTGAGTCGCATCATCACGTTCGTTCTAGATTTTCGAGCCGCGACGACGGGAGTCGTCAACGCGCAGGGTTGGGGACCCGTCGTACAGCACCTCGTGATCGGTGCCGGGTTCGCCTACTACCTACTCGCAAAGCCGAAGCCCACAGCACTGGCTGACGGGGCGAGAGCCTCGGCGTGACGCCGGAACATGCACACGTCGCCGCTGACGCCGTGAAGCATTTTGACGGCCCAAGCACCAAACGTCAGGATGTCGAAATGACTGAGTCACCGAGCGACGCCCGCGATGCCCAGCGGCGAAAGCAAATCCTGGTCGCCGCTCGCGCGTGCTTCGTTCAGTTCGGGTTCGCGAAGACATCGCTGGAGGACATCGCGAAGCGCGCCGGTCTTTCGCGACCGCTCATCTACCGCAAGTTCAAGAACAAGGAGGAGATCCTCGCGGCAGCGTACGAGGATCTCTTTGAGGGACGCTACGAGCGCGTGACGGAGATTGTCGCCGGTCGCGCGAGCAAGCGCGACAAGCTCCTTCAAATCTACGAGGTTCTCTACCTGGAGCCGTGGGCGGAGATGACGGGGTCGCCGATGGCCGCTGAACTCTACGAGGCGTGCATCCGTTTCGACCCCGAGGGAGTGGCGAAGCGCGATCGTTTGCGACTGAAGTACACGCAGGCCGTGCTTGGGGCGAAGGATGTTGCTGAGGTCTTCATGCTTGCGGTCGAGGGACTCTCGGGAAGGGACATCCCGCCGACGAACGTCTTGCGCCGTCGGATCGAACTGCTCGTGGAGCACTTCGCATGAGCACGATCTCGAAGAACGCCAAGATCATCACGTTCATCAACGTCTTCACAGTCGAGCCGGCGAACCAGCAACGGCTCGTGGAGCTGCTGGCGCGCGTGACCGAGACGTCGGTGCGGCACGCACGGGGCTTCGTTTCCTCCGCCCTTCACCGCAGCCTCGACGGCACCAAGGTCACGATGTACGCGCAGTGGCGAACGATCGAGGACTACGAGGCGATGCGAAAGGACCCGGCTCCGCTGCCGTACTTGCAGGAGGCGCTCACGATCGCGAAGTTCGAGCCCGGCATGTACGAGGTCGTCGAGACCTTCGCGCCGTCTGATAGAAGCTCCTGACCCACCAGCGGAGGCAGCATGGCTGCGTGCGCCGGCCCATCGTGAACACCGGTTCCAGCGCATCGTGAACACTCATTCCACCATCGTGAACACCCCTGCGTCGGCGTCCTCGGCGATGTCGGGCAAAGGGGGCGACGCGGC
>JBEKOY010000312.1:0-2712 GCA_049521295.1 Polyangiaceae bacterium
TAGCGATCCGACACCGCCCACAACGCCGACACCGACTTCGGCGCACTGAAGGTCGCGTCGACACCCGCAACACGCGACCCGTCACCACCGACGCGGCGCAGCGGCTCCCCCGTCGCCGGCGAACGGCCCTGCATCAAAGTCACGAGCTGAGAGCGGCGGACCGGCTGCGCCGGGTCCAGGCCGAGCTCGTCGAGGGCCTGCGTCGACCCGTGCCAGCTCCCGCCCTCCCCCTCCAGCTCGCCGCCCACGTAGTAGTCACCGCGGCTCGCCGACGTCGTCAGATACGCCGCGAACCCGGCCGCCGCGCCACCCGCGATCTTGTGAGTCGACTGCACACAACGAACGTAGAAAGACAAGCGAAAGATGGCAAGAGCATTCCGACCAGGTGGAACCTCACAGAACCTGAGAGCACCCCAGAGCACCAACCTTAACAATCGGCTCGACCTTTCACCACATCAGGCACTGACCCAGTGCGTAACGTGTGCTCGGTGCGCCATGTCGTATTGCAGGACCTTGCGGAGGTGAAAGGACTCCGCTGTTGGACTGTCGCAGCAGTTTGATGTAGCTGGGGGCAGCCTGATCCCGGGAGTGCGGGTGATGGTGGGAAGCAGCCCTGACAACGGCGAGACGGATCGGCACCACCGGACGGTTCGGGCTCGTCTAGCGAGACGGAAAGGCGCAACGAGAGTGAATCAGTGGTTGAACCCCCTTAAGCGTTACGCCGGCTCCAACCTGGTGGATATGGGCCGGTTTGCAGCGCACGCCGCCCGCGGCCGTTCGCGGGCAGCGACTCCGAAGCCGATCAGTGCAGTCGGTGGGGAGGCCACGAGGAAGGTCTGCGGCGTACTCGTGGCGATGTTGCAGGGGCATAGCTGGGCGCCGACCCCGTCGAGTGGTCCTGTGATGAACGTGGGAACCGTTTCGTGGCCGCCCTCCCCGCCGGTGTTCGCGGCGGCGGGCAGGCACGCTGTCTGCTGATGGCCACGCAGCGGGACGGAGGGTCCGTAGTAGTCCGAGCGCGGGAAAGCCGCGCACATGGCGAAGGGACCCAGCGAGCAAGCAGCGAGAAGGCTGGAACGCCAGGAGTCGCGTTGGTGAACACCGACGCTCCTTGGCCGGACCTGAATGAGGCTCGGGCGAGGGTACTGGAGATCCAGGTCAAGTTGCACCAGTGGGCGACCGGCAGCCCCGGTCGTCGGTTTGATGACCTGTTCAACCTCGTCTGCGACCCAGCCTTCCTCACGGTCGGCTGGGATCGTGTGCGGGGCAACCGGGGAGCACGCACTGCCGGTGTCGATGGTGTGCGACCGCGCAGCATCGACCGGCGCGGCGAGCGGTTCCTGCGCGGCCTCAGAGACGATCTGAAGGCCCGCCGGTTTCGCCCGCTGCCCGTGCGCGAGCGGATGATCCCCAAGGCGTCCGGGAAGCAACGGCGCCTTGGCATCCCGACCGCGGCCGACCGTGTCGTGCAAGCCAGCGTCAAGCTGGTCCTCGAGCCGATCTTCGAGGCGGACTTCCACCCGTGCAGCTACGGGTTCCGCCCGAAGCGCAGGGCCCAGGACGCGATCGAGGAGATCCGCCACTTCACCGCCCGCTCCTATGAGTGGATCGTGGACGGCGACATCGCCTCCTGCTTCGATGAGATCTCCCACCCGGCGCTGATCGCCCGGGTGCGCGCTCGCGTCGCAGACAAACGCGTCCTCGGCCTGGTCAAGGCGTTCCTGATCGCGGGCATCCTCGAAAAGGACGGCCAGATCCGGAGCACCAAGACCGGCACCCCGCAGGGCGGCATCCTCTCGCCGCTGCTGGCCAACATCGCTCTCTCGGTCCTCGACGAACACCACGCCGAGGCCTGGCAGACGACGATGGCCACAGCCGCCCAGCGCGTCAAACGCCGAAGAGCCGGAGCGCCCAACTACCGCCTCGTGCGCTACGCGGACGACTTCGTGATCCTCGTCGCGGGCACCAAACAGGACGCCCAAGCGCTGATCGACGACACCGCGAGCGTCCTCGCGACGATCGGGCTACGCCTCTCGCCGCACAAGACAACGGTATGCCACATCGACGAGGGCTTCGAGTTCCTTGGCTTCCGCATCCAACGGCAGATCAAGCCCGGCTCGAACAAAGCGTTCGTCTACACCTGGCCATGCAAACGGGCACTCGCCCAGATCACGGCCAAGATCAAGACGATCAGCAAACAGGGCACCAGCAACCCGCTCCACGTCCTCCTCGCCCAGATCAACCTGGCGCTAAGAGGCTGGACGGTCTACTTCCGCCACGGCGCCTCCAGCCGGACCTTCGACTACCTGCGCCACTACAGCTTCTGGCGCATTCTCGGATGGCTCCGGCGCAAACACAAACACGCCGCCTGGAAGACGATCCGAAGGCACTACCTCAACCGAGGCTGGCCCCACGACGAGAAGGTCGAGCTCTTCAACCCCAGTTCGGTGGCCATCACCCGCTACCGCTACCGCGGCACGAAGATCCCGAACCCCTGGACCACGCGGACACCGACAACCACAGCCACCGGATAACCCACCAGGGCTCGCGGAGAGCCGGATGCGGTGGAAGCCGCACGTCCGGTTCGGGGAGCGGGCCGGGGAAACGGACCGGCAGAAACGCCGACACCGCGCCCCGGCCCGACTTCACGGCTGTTGGCCCTTCGAGAGCCTGCGATGCCCTTCGGTACGGGTGCGAGCCGGCGCCTTCGCA
>JBEKOY010000313.1:0-2711 GCA_049521295.1 Polyangiaceae bacterium
ATGCCGAGCGGGAGCACCCAAAGTTGGTGCAGGCCGAAGGCGATGGCACCGACCCCCGTCCAGAGGACGAGGGCGACGGTCCGGGGGAGACCTGCGAGCAGCATCGGCTCGACGAGCGACCGGTGCAGCGGCACTTCGAAGCCCTCCGGGCGGGTCATACGAGAAGCCCTCCGGAGAAGCCGAGGAAGCCCAGGCCCCACGACACGGCGTTGAACGCGATGGCCAGCCCGAGAACGACCCAGAGGGCTTTGCGCATCATCGAGCCGCCTTCCGAGAACGCGATGCCGACTCCGAGGCCGATGATGGCGACGGCACCGACCACGCGGGACACGGGACCCGTGAGCGAGTCGAGCAGCTGATTGAGCGGCCCCTCCCAGGGCATGCCGCCGCCGACGCTGCCGGAGTGGGAGGTGGCCCCGGAGATCAGCAACAAGACGACGATGAGGACGACCTGGGTGGCGCGCGTTCGGAAGCGCACAGAGTCGCCGGAGGAGTGCGAAGCAGGGAGAGGCGCAGGATGGGAGAACATGGTCGAGTCCTTTCCGGTGGGGGGATCAGGCGATGCGTTCGAGTTTCCAGCTGCCGTCGGAATTGCGACCGCAGACGCGGTCGAGTCCCGAAAGGCGACGGCCGGCGGGATGGGTCGTGTCGCGCCGAATGTGGGCGCAGACCTGGATGGTCTGGGCGACGAGCTCCCGCGGCGCGGGGTAGACGACTTCTTCGATGAGCTGACAGACGCGATCGAGCATCGAGCGCGTGTCGTTGGCGTGGAGGGTCGCGAGCCCGCCCGGATGCCCGGTGTTCCAGGCTTTCAGCAGTTCCAGTGCACTGCCGTCTCGCACTTCACCGACCAGGATGCGGTCGGGGCGAAACCGCATCGCCGCCATGATGGCGTCGCGCCACGAGTGCACCCCCGGCTGCACGAGGATCTGCAGCTTATTGGGCGCCTCGCACTGAATCTCCGGCGTGTCTTCGATGATGTGGACGCGATCGGCTGTGTCGCGGGCGATGACCTGCACCAGGGCGTTGGCGAGCGTCGTCTTGCCTGACCCCGTGCCGCCGCCGATGAGGATGTTGTCCCGAGCGTGCACGGCGAAGGCGAGCGCATCGCGCTCGGCGGGCGACAGGACGCTCGCGCGCACGTAGTCCTCGAGCGAGAACACCCTGCGCGCAGGCATGCGGAGCGCAAACGCAGGCGCGTCCACGATTGGCGGAATCGCCGCTTGCAGGCGCGCCCTCCACGGCGGCGGCAGCTTCGCCGAGAGCGACGGGTGCTCGGCGTTGAGCTCGAGACGCATCTCGGACGCGACCAGGCGCAGCATCCGCTCCGCCTGCAGCGGCGCCATGCGCACTGCCGTGCGAGTCTGGCCTTCGCCCGACCGGTCGACCCAGACGGCGCCGTCGGCATTGACCATGATCTCGACGACTCGCTCGTCGGTGAGAAACCCGACGAGCGGTCCGAGTGCGCTTTGCAGCGCGTCGGCACGTCGTGTCTGGCTTTCGGAGGCTTGGCTGTCGATGAACATGGGGGTCTTTCCCTTGCGTGACGCGAAGACGGTTTTGGAGTCACCCACGACGAATCGGTTCGTCGGGGGCTCGCGAGTCAAACGATGGGAACGCGGCGACCGGACACCGCTCGTGCCTGTTGCGGCGGGCGCGGATCGAGCTTCCGTGGACCCCACGCGAGAGCGCGTCCGGTCGGTAAGGCCGTTGGGCCTCGGGCCGGAGCCCGAAGGCGTTTGACGCGGGGGCCGGTCCGCGGTCGTGCGTTTGGATCATGCCCTCTGTTAGGCAATCACCGGGCCAAAGCCGTGCCCAACGCTAAGCATTGGAAACCATGGACTTTCGGATCCCCTTTTTCCTACCCAAAATGGTCTATGGTTGACCTGTGCCGGTCACCAAGTGACCGGCCTTTCATGACGCAACGCGCTATTTTCGGGTGGCAAGGCGCAGGGAGGTGCGGGTGTCGTGAGGGTCCCGCAAGGTCCAAAGTCCGCACGGTCGAGCTTGCTTGCAAGCTCCGTAGTTGGTTGGCCGGGCTAACGCCGCCGTCGAACGGTCCAGACGGCGTGGGGGTGGGGTCCGGGCCCTATTGGAGACGAGAACCCATGGAAAATGCGCTTTTCTGCCGCGTTTCTGTTGACCCGAGGACAACGAACGCGCTTCATTCGCGATCCAGGAGATTTCATCCATGGCGAAGGCGACCACAGCGACCAAGAAGCCCCTCTCGAAAAGCGCAATCCTGCAGGCGGTCACGGAGGCGGGCGGCGAGGAGATCTCTCGCAAGCACGTCAAGCAGGTGATCGAAACGCTCGCCGAAGTGGGTCACAGGGAACTCAAGAAGACCGGCGTCTTCGTGTTGCCCGGATTCGCCAAGTTCGTGGTGGTCAAGAAGGCGGCACGCCCCGCGCGGGAAGGCATCAATCCATTCACGAAAGAGAAGCAGAAGTTCGCGGCAAAGCCCGCCAGCAAGGGCGTCCGCGCCAGGCCCGTGAAAGCCATCAAAGACGCGGTCGTCTGATCCCAGCCACGGAGCAGGCCGTTGGCGTCGGGGCCGGCCTGAAGCTCCTCGACGAAGACAGCGCTGTGGATCACGGCTTGGGCCGCTGGGTGACCTCCTGGGCCAGTGACTCTGCGCGCCAAGGGTCGTCCTCAAACCGAGCCGCAGGACTTGTCACGGTGTCCGGGCGCAACGAAAACCGTAGGAGTGG
>JBEKOY010000314.1:0-2711 GCA_049521295.1 Polyangiaceae bacterium
TCGGCTCTTCGAGCATGCGAACCACGCCCGATGGCTCCGGAAGAGGCGACCGTCCGATTCTACGTGGTGTCAAACGCCAAGCGGCCCGAGGCGATGCGTGCGCTCGTACTGCGCCATGATGCGGCAGTACCTCACGGTCGGCCGCGCGGCCCTGCAGGCGTTCGCGGCAGGCGCCCAACCGTGGCTCACGCGCGACCTCTTCGATGCTGCCACAGAGGCGGACCAAAGCTTCTGGTCGTTGAACCGCGCGGCGGCCGGGGGTCTCGACCAAACCCTCGCCCGCGTCGACGCAGAAATCGCTCAACAACTCAGGCGCCAGTGGGGTGACGCGTTTGCAGCCTACTACATCCCCCGAATCCTCGCCGTCTTGCCAGAACCCCTCGAAACTTTGGAAGAGAGTTACTGGCGCATGGCCTGCGACGACCCGGCCACCCGGTGGGCGACGCCCAACGAAAAGACATTCGTCTGGGCCGCGATGATCGGCCGAGGGCTGTCACCTACCCAGCACGCTGCCCTTCCGAACGCCTCCCACGCCCGGAGCGCCCGGGCCGAAGCGGAAGAAGCTGTCGGCGTCGCAGGGAGTCCTCGGCTGGGGAAGCTGCTCGATGCACACGACGCCCTCGTCTACCTCAACGTCTTCGTGGAAGCCCAATGGGGCTTCAAGGGCTGGCCAGGGCTCGCGATCGCCGCAACGCGGCTCTTGGCGGAGCGCTCGTCGTGACCCGCGGGGTCGAGCGGGCACTGCATCGAGTAGCGACGGCCAACCAGGGCTGCCGCATCCTTGTGCTTGGCAACGGCGGAAGCGGAAAGACCAGTCTCGCGTCGACCCTCGCCGCGGTTTACGGGCTGAAGCTCATCAGTGTCGACGCTCTCCGTTGGGATGACGAGTGGACCCAGCGCTCGTCGGAGGACGTCCTCGTCCGACTGCGCGCAGCCCTGGCCAGCTCTCGCTGGGTCGCCGAGGACGGAGCGCTCCGCTGGCTGCACGTTCTGGTTCCCCCAAGTGACATCATACTGTGGCTCGATGCGGACCAGCGCCGATGCGCCTTCCGCGTAGCGAGACGGGCCTTCAGGCGTCGACTGGGGACGGAGCCGCGAGAACGCGCAAAGCCCGAACCCTGGACGCTGGTGCTGCGTCATTGCCGCTGGTGCCTTCGATACAACGCGGAGCGGCGCCCTACGTACGAAGAAATACAGCGCGCGAACCCCGCGCGGACACTGCGGCTGAAAAAGGCGAGAAGTGTTCAGGAACTGCTGAAAGCGCTAACCACAGCGTCGAGCGCAGACGGGACCCCTTATGGCGGTGAATGAATGAGACCTCGAGCCAATCGTGTCGTTATTGTTGGTCTCTCCGCTTCCGGGAAGACCTCCTTGGTGCGGCGTCTGTCGACCGCCTCCGGCATCGCGGTGATCCCGGAACACAACGATTGGATCGGCGGTAGCAAGAACTTTCCGCCAGTGCCAAAGACGGTTGAAGAAAAGAAAGCCAAACAGCGGTTCTTTATGAACATCGACCTCAACCGGGAGCGATGGGCGCAAGACCATTCGCACTTGGTGGATACCATCGTGGCGGACGCGGACTTCCTGTCTCCTCTCGCCCACAACTATGCCGAGCGGTGGTTGTATCCGGAGCTGGACGTCTATCCTTGGATGGTGTCCGAATACTCGAGCGCCTTGCTCTCGGGTGCCCTGACTTCCGCCGACTTGTACATATATCTTGATGTCCCCACGGTTACGCGCCGAGAGCGCCGGTCAGTCGACGTCCACCGCAAGCGGAACGACGTTTTCTTCAGCGGGCCCCTCCCGGAGAACATGCGAAGGTTCTATCGGTCGCTCCTGCATGAAACCTCCGAGCGCGCGAGTCTTCCCGCCCTCTGGCACGACGACGCCCTAACGGTCGATGCCACGGCCCAACTACTTCTGAACACGCTTGCGAAACTCCCGCAAGCCACACGGCTTGACGTGGCTCGCCTCGCTCAGATGCTCGGCGCCACAGTCGATGACGCGCCGCTCTCTGAAGAGGCAGAGAGGAGGGGGACGTGAGCCTGGCCCGCGCCGGTAGATGTAAAGGGGACTGGAGAAGACTGGTCGGAGTTGTCAGCGTCTTGCCCGGGTGGCGCGCGCGTGCGCTGGGCATCGGGGTGACAAGCCTCGCGGCCGCGGCGAGCGCAACGGCGTCATCGTATACGTTCAAAGGCATCGTCGATGCGCTGGCGCATACGTCGCGTGCGGAGGGGGCCGAAGTCGCGCGTGCCGTGGTGAGTGCCATCGCGGCGTTCGCGATATTGCGTCTGACGAATGTGGCCTTGGGGCACTTGCAGGCCTGGCAGTCGAACGACGTCTTCGTGAGGCTGATTGCGGCTCTCCGACAACGAGTCATCGAGACGCTCCTGCGGCGCCCACTCGCCTGGTACACGGACGCGTCCGTGGGGGACGTGATGGACCGCTTCGCCGGGACTGGACCCATCTGCGTGTGGTTCTCTGGTGTAATTGAAACCAATCTCGCGAGCGTGCTGCAGGTCATCGGCATCCTGGTCATACTGAGCCTCAAGGCACCCATCGTGGCGGGGCTCCTAGCCGTGACCGTGCCCGCTGTCACCGTGGACGCGTACCGACGAATGCGGGACGCGCGCCCGTACCGCCGCGGGTGGCAACGCCTGGGAGGCCAGATGTCGGCGCTCGTGGCGGACGTCGTTGCGAACATCGCGACC
>JBEKOY010000315.1:0-2707 GCA_049521295.1 Polyangiaceae bacterium
TTGTTCTGCGCGGAGCCCCTCACGGGGAGGCGCTCGGCCGGCCGTGCGCGCATCCGCGTGCGCTCGGCGCGTCGGAGACGGGTGACCGGCTCTCCGTTGCTCCGGGATTTCACCGAGGAAAAGCGAGGGCCTCCCAGGTGTCTGGTTCGTCCTCTTGTGGCGTGCCGTGGTCGTAGACCCCGCCGGATGCGGCTCCTGCTCGCCCTGCTGCGCAGCAGCCGCCGTCGCCTTCGCGCCGCCCAAAGCGCTCGGCATCCGGACTGATGTAGTTTTCGTGGCTGCATTCCCCACGGCCCACTCACTTGCGTGACTACGCATCGCCGAACGCCTTGCGGCGGCCGGCGCAAGCCTCGCTTCCGGCTGGACGGGCTCGGCCCTTCGCCGGGCGGGGTTCGCACCCGCTGGACGACTCTCTGAATTTTATGAGCTCATCGCATCTCATTCCTTTCAGACCAGCCTTGCCTGGTCGCACTGGGTTTACTACTCGCCTGCCCAATAGCCCCGCCCTCCGTCAAACGGTCGAGACCCTCGAGAAGGCGCTTCAAGTCGCCTGATTTATTGTCGCATTGGGGTTAGTCACCCAGACTGGGATGCGGGTGGGATAAAGTTCGCATTCGATAACCCGTGGGGCCCCGCCCGAGATGGTCGGCTCAGCGTGGACGCGCTCGGACTGCCACTTGCGCCGCCACTGGATCGGCGTCATACTGCACACTGTTCAGGGAAGACTTATGGCGACCGAGACTCTCAGCGCGACCGAAGTAGCAGCTCTTGCGGGGCTCGACGAGGGTCGGGTCCGCAAGGACGTCGAGTACGGGATCTTCTCCCGGCCCAGCTTCTCGTTCGACGATCTCGTGTACTTCTTCGCCGTGGCAGTGCTGGGAGTTCAGCTTGGCGTCGAGGACCGCAGGAAGCTGCACGACGTGATCGCCTCCGCGATGTCGAAGCGGCAACGGCCTCCTCGGGTGGACATCAGCCCGGTCCTGGAGATGCGGCTCGACCGGGTCGCGAGCGACGCAGAGGGCAAGCTCGGCCGCTTCGAGGCTTGGAAGAAGAGCCGCGTCGTGACGGACGAGGGCGTCCTGGGAGGGGAGCCGACGTTCCCGAAGAGCCGGCTCGCGGTTCGACACGTGGGCGGAATGATCCTCAAGGGAGCGTCGAAGGGCGAGCTTCTGGAGGACTACCCGTACCTCAAGGACGACGACATCGAGTTCGCGCCTGTCTACACGAGGGCCTACCCGCGCATGGGACGCCCGCGTGAACGTCAAACTGCTACTCGATGAGAACCTCTCCCCAAGGGTCGCCGAGATCCTGCGGAAAGAGGACGGGCTCGATGCGGTTCACATCCGCGACCGTGGGTTGCTCGAAGCGACGGACCCCGAGGTCTTGGAGCGTGCCTACGCAGAGGATCGAGTCCTCGCGACCAAAAACATCGATGACTTCGTGAAGCTCGCTCGGGCTCGCGAGCTGCACCCGGGAATCATCTTGCTCGAAGACGGCGACCTCGTTCGAGACGAGCAGCTCCGCGTCCTACGGCTGGCCGTTGCCGCTCTCCAGGCTGAGGGCGACATGGTGAACCGCGTCTTGAGGGTCTGGGCGGATGGCAGCGTCATCTTCGAGGACGTTCCGAAGTCGTAGGGGTGCGGCGAGTCGTTCCCGTTGTGCGCGTCCGGGCTCCCGCGTACCCCTTAGCGATGACATCGCCGCCGACGTTCAAGGACGAGAACCGCGCGCTTCAGGAGCTTACCCGCGAGCTGGCGGTGCTCCGGCAGCACAACCTTCAGTTCAAGGAGGGCGACCCCCAGCACGCGCTCCTCATGTTCGCCGAGGCGGCGGTCGTCTGCATGACGATGGAGCACTTCGTGAGGATCGTGCTCGGGGGAACGGCGCCAGCGGACGCGACGCTCTTCAACCTCCTCCAGATGGCGGTCTCGCGGGGGTTGCTCGCGGTCCCGTGGGATGACCAGCAGGACGGCATCAAGAAGATCGTCGCGGTTCGGAACTCTCTCCTGCACGGCAACTACGCGCAGGCAGCTCGTGAAGCGGGCTGTGCGTCGGTCGCGGACTACTTCCGCTTGCAGTTCGCGGGGGAGGTCGAGACCATGACGAAGGTTACGGACTTCATGATGCGGCAGATCGACCCGGCGACAGGAAAGGCGCACGCGAGGTAGGGCCTGTGGAGGTCCCCGTTGAAGCTCAAATCGGTTCGCCGCTCGGTGACAACGGAAGCCCCTAAAGACGCGATATGTTTCCGCCGTGCTGGCTACTTCGCCGATCGGGCCGAAATACTGCGTTTCACGCGACTCGCCGGTAGTCATGATGAAGCCCGCCGAGCACTGGGAGCGCGACGATGTTGCCCTCGGGAGGGCGCAACGCGGGCACGGGTGTCTGCTGGCGAAGCCCCTGGTGAGGGCGTGCGGCGTTGAAGTAGCGGATGTACTCGGCGACCACACGGTGCAAGTGGCAGTCGTCAAGCACCAGGATGTGGTCGAGGCACTCGCGACGCAGCGAGCCGAGAAAGCGTTCACAGATGGCGTTCATGTTGGGCGCGCGCACCGCCGTGCGGATCACCCGGATGCCGGTGGCAAGGGCCAATTGGGACGGCGCTTTCAAGTGCGCCAGGCGAAGCCTGGGTGAGGAGGAAGACATGTAAGAGCGGAAACCTCACGTAACCGTCCGCGGGTGAAATTCCCGACCGGCCAAGGCGGGG
>JBEKOY010000316.1:0-3288 GCA_049521295.1 Polyangiaceae bacterium
ATACCACGATCGCCGAGCGAGACGGGGGACTGTACGCGCGTCCGAGCGACGAGATGGCGGTGGCGGCCCGCCCGTCCTCTGGGCCGACGTCGACCAAGAGCACCTGATCCACGCCGTGATGGATGACGGCGCCGAGACGCACGCGAAGCTCGACGAGCAAACGGTGGGTGAGCTCGCATCGAAAGACAGACAGCTGGACGTGCTCTCCGTAGCCCTTCATCAGCCTGTAGACTTTCCGAAGGCGTTTGGGGTCACTGATGTCGTACGCCACAATGTACGTCTGGCGCATCGTTCTCAGCGAGTTCGAAACTCGGGGTACTCAGCGATCTCGCCGAGCAGGCATCGCGCGAGAAGGCGCGCCTGCACCTCGAGTACACGACGGTAGCTGATTCGGTAGCCGAAGACCGGATGCGTGATGAGCTGATCCATCCGACGTTCGTACGCGAGCAGCAGGCGCCGACGCGCGGCGGGCTTCATGGCCACTCCGGACGGGTGACGTACGAAATCGTCGAGGGCGAACGCATTTACGTTGATTGCGCCGATCACGACCGAATCGGCGACCAGGGGACGGAACTCTTCCATGAGGTCGAGGGCGAGCGCCGGGCGCCCGAACCGCGGCTGATGGTAGAAGCCCAGGAGGGGATCGAGGCCGACGCCCGCCAAGGCGAGCACGAAGTCCCTCGTGAGCAGCGAGTACACGAAGGAGAGCAGCGCGTTGATCGGGTCCTTCGGCGGCCGCCGATTTCGGCCGTTCAGATCAAAGTTGCCGGCCACGGCCCCCTCCCCTTTCAACATGCCCGTAAACGCACCGAAGTACGTGCGCGCCGCAGTCCCCTCGAGGCCGAGAAGCGCTTCGAGCGTTTCGGTACGTTCGGCTTTCCGGGCGAGCTGCTCCAGCTCCGAAAGGACCACGGGAGGCGGCGATGCGTGGTTGCGACGGATGAGCGTACGGCTGTTTCGGATCTTCGAAGCGACGATGCCGCTCGCCAGGCGAGCGCAAAAGGCCGGGTCGCTGGCGGCCCGGTGTTGCGCGAGACGGAGCTCGACATTATTCGAGTCCACACCCGTCGCCCGCCCGTAAAACCAGCCGCCGTAGCTGAGGAACGAGACCGGGATCCCGCGCTCGAGCAACGCTCGCATCGCCTGCGCGCTCACCTGGATATTGCCAAGGAGTACGACGTGCGACGTGTTGGGAAGCCTTGCGCTCACGGTCGGACTTTGGCGGCCGCGCACGGTCAGACAATCGCCGTCCAGACCGATTCGCGCACCCTGGTCCTGAACGTAGAGCGGCAGCTTCTCGTCGTTGGCGGGGTGCAGTCGACGCAGCCGACGTACGCCAGGCACGGGCGCGGCCGCGCCCTCGTCGCCACTGGGAGTAAGGTTCCACGGGTCGCCTTCGACCGGCTCTTGCGAATCACCGGATTCGGGCGTTTCGGCACTCGCGACCGCCGGAGCCGTGTCGATGGGACGCGTGGAGTCGGCCTCCTCGGCGCCGCCGCCTTCGAGACCCCGCAGCAGGTTGATCTCGTCCGGTAGGCACACGCCAACGAGCGAACAGCCGTTGCACTTGGGGCTATCGACGAGCGGAGGGGGAATCGTGCCGGACTCCGTCAGCTCACGGGCCCGCGCCGCGGCCCAGAGCGTCGTGCCGACGAGCGCTTCGTCAATGGCAATCTTCACGCGCTTGCGGGAAGCGGCGAAGTAAATGTCCGCACGATCGCATGTGTAGCCCTGCTCGCGCAGAAGCAGCACTTGCGCGCAGAGCTGCGCGCGCTCCGGCAGGTAGGCCCCTTCGGCCAGGTCGGGCGCTTTTCCTCGTTTGTATTCGATCGGCACGACGTTCCCCTCCCCATCGCCCTCGACGACGTCGATCTTTCCGGTGATACCGAGCCGCTCCGAGGTGAGCCAGAGAGTGCGTGCTTCGTAGGGCCGATCGTCGCGGGCCGCTGCCGTGGTTGGAGATTTCGGGCCGGTGTCGTGCGCCGACTCGGAGGCAACTTCCGCTCGGCTGTCGCCCCCGGTGGACACGGTTGGCGTGAACTGTGTCGGTGGTTCCGGAAGCCTTCCCCCTGGCTTGTCCGCGTGCCTGTGGGCGGCTCGTCCTTCGAGAGTAAACGCGTTGTCGGTGAACTCTCCTTGCGCCCACTCCAAGTACAGCAGGCGCTCGCAGTAGAGAACCTCGTTGATCATCCGAGCCGGCACGAGCGCGGGCGCGGCCCCAACGACGGGCAGTCTTCGTTTCAGCGTCTTGGCGTGTTCTTCGGGAACGAAGGATGTGACGGCGGGCTTCGAATCGGTGGACATCGCGAACCTCCGCGACGAAACCTGACGCCGAGCTTTCGGTGAAGCGGTATGGCGAATTGAGCGTGACTGGGCCGCCGTTCAGGTCGAAACGCTCTGGGCTTGGGCCCGCGCCGCCACCGAGTCTAGGTCGCTACCGGCTCAAAGAGTCCGCCGCCGAGATACCGCGTGCGACCGAGAACGATGGGGCCGCGTACGGCGACCGCGAAGTCGAGACGAACGTAACCCTCGAGACCGCGTCCGCTCACTCCCCGCTCGTGAGACACTCGGACCCTCGGGCGCGGAAAGCCTCGACGAGCGCACTCGGCGATGGCGTCTTCGATCAGGACCTCGCTGGGCGACGCCTTCTTCCGGTGCCTGGTGACCGTGTAGGGCGTGACCGTTCTCCAGCTCGGCTCGAGGAGATCTTCCAACGCGCCATCGAGCAGGTGGATCGCCCGAAGCTCGGCGCGGGTCGGCTCGCGCCGGTCGAGCCAGTGCGGGGCGATGACGAGTAGCCGTCGCCGCGGGGCGTCCCATTGGAACGCGAGATGGCTCGAAGCGTCGGCACGCGCCCTGTCGCCATCCTCCTCGTGCCCACTGAAGAAACGCCCCAGCGGCTCATTCCCAAGCTCCTCTTGCGCACGCGCCATGACCGCTCGGCGAAGGGCTCGCGCAAGCACGGTCGGCTGGTCCCCAGGGCTCGTCGCGACCGCCAGAGAAAAGAAGCCGGAAGTCGTCCGCTGTCTTGTTGCCGGGTCCGCGAGTTCGACTTGCCGACCGCCCGGCTCCCGTGAGGCCGCCCAACGCTCAGCGACCGGCGCCATCACCCCCAGCCCGAGGAAGCGTCCGTCTCCGATCACCAAGGGCCCTTCGAGCCTCCGATCGAGTTCGACCTCCACGTGCCAGAGTCGCTCCTTTGCGAAGCGCGTCCCGTCCGCGAACGCTTCGGCCCGAGTGCCGCGATCTTCGAACGGTTCGCGCCGAACAGCGACAGCGACGGCCGTC
>JBEKOY010000317.1:0-2686 GCA_049521295.1 Polyangiaceae bacterium
GGCAACATCATTCCCTTTCCGGCGCGTGGGTCGCCCGTGACGGGTGCCATCCGGCGGCGAGAACGGCTTGGCGGACTGCTTAACTTCTATGAACGAACCGCCGCGTGAGCCGCCCGATCGACTATTGGGACCATACGGGCGCTCCTTTCGCTCCATGGGTATGCCGACCGCCTCCGGATGCATTGTCTGCTGGCCTACGTGAACTGCAGGCCGACCAAGGCGGGCGTCTCGTTCACCTGGGAAGGTGCGTGGGAGTTCGACCAGCTCTCCGGCACTGGCAGTGTGACGCTCGGCAAGGACGGTCGCCTCAAGGGGCGAATCAAGATCAAGGACGGCGACGCAAGCACCTTCGTCGGCGAGAGGGCCACGGAGCCCGTATGGTCCCGAAATTCGATCGGGCTGAACAGCGCCGAAAAAGTGTAACCGATGCACGAATAGGCGGTATGGCGCGGCGGGGTGAAGGCGCGCATCTTCGCGTGCGTGGACGGTGGTCGTTCAGTCCGACGAGGGCTGCTCTTTCGGGGGCGGCGGCGGCACAGCGATGTGCCCGAGGGGCAACTCGAGCTCCTTGGGGGAGAGTCGCGCGCGGGTGGAGCGCCAGTATTTCGGGGCGAGCTCAAGGTACCGGTCACGCGGCCAGTAGGGCACGATGCGGATGATCTCGGAGAGGTACAGCTCCGGGTCGAGTCCGTGGAGCTTGCAGGAGGCGACGAGCGACAGGATGTTTCCGGCGGCACCGGCGTGGTCGTCGGAGCCATAGAACAACCATGCTCGACGACCGACGGCGACTGCTCTCAATTCGCGCTCGGCGGCGTTGTTCTCCATGCGGAGCCTGCCGTCGTCGAGAAAGCGCCGGAGCGCCTTCTCGTGGCGAACGGAGTATCCGAGAGCGGTTGCGACGAGCCCGCGCTCGGGACGCTTGTCGTGCTCGGCCCGCGCCCAGGTGAAGAAGGCATCGACGAGCGGACGCACGGTCTGGTCGCGTTGCGCCTTGCGCTGGACGGGGGCGAGCTTGGCGAGCGGCCGGTCGGCGTCAAAGATCGCGTCGATGAGACGCAGCCCCAGCAGGCCAAGCGGATGCTTGCAGACGGCAGCCTCCCAGTACTTTCGGCGCGCGTGGGAAAAACACCCGACCTCGATCGGCGGGGGCCCCCACTCGTCGGGGTTGTCGTCGGCGCCATCGGGCGGGATGCCCTTGAACAGGGCGTCGTAGATGACGTGGGCGTCGGCCTGCACGTAACCGGAGAACCCCTTGAACATCTGCCAGACCGCCAGGCTGTTGTGCTTGGGCTGGAAGTCGAGAAAGACGTGGTCCTTGTCGGCGAGGGTGACGAAGAAGTGTCCCTTGCGACAAGGCTGGCGCTTGCCGTCGAGCAGGGGGGTGGGCTGGATGGCGACGCCGGTGGCATCGGTCGACAAGCAGAACGCGGTGGCGATGGCCTCTTTGCGCGCCGCCTCGACGATGCAGCCGAGGGTCGCGCCGACGTGCTCGGCGTACCGGCACATCGTGCCGCGATCGAGCGAGAAGCCTTCGCGAGCGCACTGCTGCTCGTAGCGATAGAAGGGAACGCCCAACACGTACTTGATGGCCAGCACGTGGGCGATCATCGACGGGGCGAGGATGCCGCGAGGCACGATCTCCTTGGGCATCGGCGCGGTCACGATGCGAAAGTGTTTCTCCGTCGCCGCAGCCGCGGTCCCCCCACCCGTCTTGTCGTCGCCCTGGCGCGGCTCTTCCTTCACGGACTCCTTGTACACGACGCGCTCGACAACCAGGCGTCGGCGCGAGGTCGTGTCGACCCCGATGCGCTCGGCCTTTCCCTCGAGCAGTGGATCCGGCAACTCGACGCGCACCTCGGGTAAGTTGCACTTGGACAGATCGCGTCGACCCGTCGGGGAATTTGGACGCGTACGTCCGTCCGGCTTATCGCCCGGCGGAGGGGACGCCGGTTGTTGTGGCGACTCGGGGGAGCCCGCGTCGAGCACCTTTTTGATCGCCTCGGTCTCGGCCAGGAGCTTGTCGAAGGCGAGCTGCGCGTCGGCGACATCGTCGAGCCGCTCGGCTTTTGCGACGACCAGACGTCGTTTGAGCAGGTGCAGCTCCTCGAGCAATTGATGATATCGAACGCGTAAGTTTGCGAGAGCGTCCTTGGCTTTCGCCAGCTCGTCGCGCAGCGTCGCGTTGTCGTTGCGCAACGAGGTCAGCTCGTCGGCCGTCGCTACGAGTCTCTCGTCGTCGCGCGTGTTTTGCGCGCTCGGCGCGTCCGTCACGCGCGCATACGTATGCACGTTTGCGATTGCTGTCCAGGGATAATGCGATGTTTCTCGCGCGAACGTGTCAGTGCACGCGTGGCCGGCGAGCGCGTCGCGCAGACGCCTCTGTCGCCGGCGTGAGCTCGAGACCGTCCAGCAGTGCATCGAGCGCCGACTCGTCGACTTCGACGTGCGTCGCATCCGCCGCCGGTGATGCAGGCAGAGAGAACACTCCCTTATCCAAACGCTTGGCGAACACGCATGTCCCGGTCGCGTCGGCGAACAAGATTTTTACGAGTTGACGGCGGCGGCCAACGAAAACGAAGAGCGCGCCGCTGCGTGGCTCGTAACCCATGCGCTCGCGCACCATCGCCGCGAGGCGGTCGAATCCACACCGCATGTCCACCGAATCGAGTGCCACGAAGACCTGAAC
>JBEKOY010000318.1:0-2580 GCA_049521295.1 Polyangiaceae bacterium
CGAGCAGCTCGGCGAGCAGCGTCTCGAAGGTGCCGTGACGACAGATGTCGCGGGGCGTCCTGAGGCCCACGCGCTGCGTCTCGACAAAGAGGCGACGGACGCGGTCAGGAAAGCGCGTCTCCACCGCAAGGTTGCGACGACGATCTTCTTCGAGTCCAACGGCGGGCAGCAGAGGGGCGAGGCCACGCTACCAGAGGTGCGTCTTGCCGTAGGCGAGCCCGGCATCGATCTCGCCAGCGTCGACCAGTGCCTCGAAGCCCTCGGAGACGCCTGCTACTACCTCCACGGTGAAAAGGGGCGCTATCGCTTCGAGTTTAAGGCGAACCTCAACAAGCTCCTCGCAGACCGGCGCGCGAGCGTCGCCGCCCAAGGCATCGACGAGCAGGTGCGCACCGCCATCCGCGACGAGTTCGGGAAGGGTAACGGCATCGAACGGATATTCTTTCCGGACAAGACCGGGGATATCGCCGACCGAGCGGCGCTCGCGCTCGCGGTAATGGGGCCTGACCGGGCGCTCGCGGAGCCTGGCTCGCTAACGCTAATCGAGACGATGTCGCGCGAGCATGGCCAGTCATCGCGCGTCTTCAAGAGTGCGGTCGTGTGGGGCGTCGCCGAAGACGTGGGCCAGCTGCGCGAGGAGGCTAGAAAGCTCCTCGCATGGTCCGACATCCTCAGTGACCGCGACGACCTGAAGCTCGACGAAGCGCAGGTGAAGCTGCTCAAGGAGAACGTCTCGAAAGCAAAGAGCTATCTGCGTGAGGCGGTTTGGCAGTCGTACAAGTACATCTTCCTCCTCGACGACGGGAACCAGCTCCGCCGTATCGACCTCGGGAAAATCCATTCCAGCGCCGCCCCCTCGATCGCGGACCTCATCGTCGGACGTCTGCGCCAAGAAGACCTGCTCACCGACGCCGTCAGCCTAAATACCCTCGTTCGCAACTGGCCTCCGGCGCTGCCGGAGTGGAGCACGAAGGCGCTGCGCGATGCCTTCTATGCCTCGCCTAGGTTCCCGCGCCTGTCGAACCCCGACATCGTCAAGGCGACGATCGCGCGTGGCGTGACTGACGGTCAGCTCGCGTACGCGGGCAAACGCGGCGACCAGTACGAGCCGTTCGTCTTCCGCAAGGCTACGACCGCTGCAGAGATCGAAATCGGCGATGACATCGTCGTGCTGCGCAAGGAGGACGCCGCGCGAATCCAGGCCGCGATCGAAGCGGGCAAGCCAGCGAAGCCGTCGTCAATCCCGCCGCCACCCGAGGGCCCCAATAGTGGCGGGGCCGGGAGCACGACGAGCAGTCCGCCACCCGGGCCCGCGTCGACCCGCTCGATCTCAGGTTTCCGCTGGGAAGGCGACGTACCATGGCAGAAGTGGAGCCAGTTCTACAGCAAGGTCTTCTCCCGCTTCTCACAGAAGGGGCTGAGGCTGCGCGTTATCGTCCAGGTCGCGCCGCCCGTGGGGGTGAGCGAGCAGGAGATTCAGGAGACGAAGACGGCGCTGAAAGAGCTCGGCCTGAGCGAGGGGCTTGATCAGAGCAAGTAAGGGGGACCGACATGAGCAATGCAGCTGGCGCGCGCGAGCCGAATCTTCGGCTCGCCGAGATCCGCGTTCAGGACTTCCGCACCATCAAGGATTTGTGGATGCCCCTGCGCCCGAATCTCGTTCTTCTCGGTGAGAATAACTCCGGCAAGACATCCTTCTTGGCGGCCCTCGACGTAGCTCTCGGGACGGCCCGGGCCAAGGACGAAGATCTCCGAAACGATTCGAGAGGCAAGTCAGCGGCTCGCCTCGTCATCGACGTACGCTTCGAGCCGCGCACCGGCGACGACTTCGACGAGCCGACCGCGCAGGTTCTCGGTAACGGTCCTATTCAACTAAAAGGCAACGAGCTGCCATTCTTTGCAATCCGAAGCAAGGGAGAGATCGACCCCAAAAGGGGTGAGCTAGCTCTCAAACGGACGTTCCTCAAGGGTTGGGCGCGAGATCGAGCGGGAGCTGAGCAGCTCACGGAGCTAGCCAGCACGCACGTGAGCGCCGACCATCGCGCACTTGTCGCGTTCAACCTGCTCGACGCGCGGCGCGACGCCGTTGAACAACTTCGGAACCGCCGGACGTTCTGGGGCCAAATCGTCTCCGATCTTCGGCTGACTTCTGCCGTGCGCAAAGAGGTGGAGGACGCGCTAGTGGAGCTCCGGTCTAAGCTCAAGACGGGCAGCGCCCCCCTCGCAGCGCTCGAAAAGGAACTTCAAGATATTCGCCACGTGATCGCACACCCTGAGCTCGACGTCGAGGTCTCTGCGCTTCCCGTCGAGGTAGATGACCTGCTTCGCGCGATGGATCTCCTGTTGACGGAGACCGGGCAAAAGGCTCTCCCCATCGCCATGCAGGGGATGGGGACCCGTAGCCTCGCAGCGCTTCTGATCTTCCGTGCTTACGTACGCTCCATCCTTGCCACGGCGGGAGGCGCGGGAACGTTGGCGAGTAGGCGGCGCAAAGCTTGTCGGCCGACGAAGAGACGCGGAAACCGCCGCGGTCACATAAAAGGCCTTTGGGGCGCTCGTTGTCAGTCGGGTAGGCCGGGG
>JBEKOY010000319.1:0-2570 GCA_049521295.1 Polyangiaceae bacterium
CCAGCGTGCGCTTCGGCACCAATCGGTACTCGGTGCCGCCGGAGTATGCGGGCGGCACGCTGGTGCTTTGCGCGAGCGACGAGCGCGTGCGGCTTGTCGACGGCGATCGACAGGTCGCGAGCCACGCGCGGTCGTGGGGCCGGATGCAGCGTATTGACGATCCGGAACACCGCCGCGTGTTGGTGGAGACGCGCCCGCGTGCGGTCGCGATGACGCTGCGCGATCAGCTCCTCGATGCGGTGCCCGAACTGACCGTGCTCTACGAACATTGGGTGCACGAGGGTCGCAACGTGAACTTTATGACGGCAAGGGTGCGGGGCCTGATGGGCGACTATGGCCGCGAGGTCCTGTCCATCGCCGTGGCGGCGATGGCGGCGCGCGGCACCCACGACATCGGTGCGCTCACCTTGCTCTGCGAGCAGGAGCGCCAGCGGACGAACCGGCCCGTGCCGTCGGCCATGAAGCTGGGCGAGCACGTCGACGAACGTATTGTGCCGACCCACGATCTCGCCTCCTACGATCGCAAGAAAGGGGGCGCGTCATGAGCGACGTCTATGATGACCTCGGGCGCATCGGGTTGCGGGCATCGAAGAGCCAGCTCGAAGCGCTGCTCACCCATGCGACCAAGAATCGCCTCTCGCCCGTCCAGGTCATTGAGCACCTGGTCGAGGTCGAGCGACGCGAACGCGACGCCCGCAATCTGGCGGCGCGCACCCAGCGAGCGTCGGTAGGGGCGCACAAGACGATGGACCTCTTCGACTGGGATCACCCCAGCAAGATCGAGCGCGCTCTCTGCGAGCAGCAGGTCCTGAGCCTCGCCTTCGTGCAGACTCGAACCAACGTCCTATTCCGCGGCCCGGCCGGCCTCGGCAAGACGATGCTGGAGCAGAACACGGCGACCGCCGCGCTCGCGGCGGGCATGACCGTGTGCTTCACCAACGTCGGCACGGCCCTCGCGGACCTTCTGCGGCAAGAGTCGATCCCGGCGGTGGAGCGACGCATCAAGCGATACACCCACGTCGACGTCCTGGTCTTCGACGAGCTCGGGTACGTGCCGTGCGACGCGCGAGCGGCCGACCTTCTCTTCCAGATCATCAGCCGCCGTCACGAGAAGGCCTCCACCGTCATCGCCACCAACCTCGCCTTCAAGGAGTGGGGCCCCATGTTTCACGGGGCTGCGAGCCTTGTCCCACTCATCGACCGCTTCACACAGCATCTGGTCACCGTCGACATCGAGGGCGAGTCGTACCGCCAGAAGGAAAAGGGCAAGCCTCCGGCGTTGCCGCGGTCGCCGGCCCGAGCCGTAGCGGCGGTCGGCGCGCGGCCGAACGCGAGGGGAAAGGCAACGTGATGTCCGAACACCGAATCGAACTGTGTGCGCCGTCCGAATGGGACGTCGTTCTGTCGCCCGAACTCGCTCCGCTCTTCGTGCTTGAAGCCGCCATCCTGGCCGCTCAGCGCTTCTTCTCGATCCGCGTCGACCCATCGTCCGGCGGGACGGCCTATCCGCCCACGCGCGCCCTACTCAAGGCCATGCGACGTCTGCGTTGTCATGTCCGTCAGTACCGAGCGGCCGAGCAGGCCTTCGCCGACACTTACGGCGAGCCGCGCCACGGCAACGACGACGACATCCCCGAGCACGAAACGCACGACGACGGCCTCTTCTGACCCTCGCGTCCTCGCCAAACCACGGACCCCGGCGCCGGCCTCGAGCCCGCCGGGGGACGTTTCGTCGAGAGCCCCGTCACTGCGCCCCCATCGCAGTCACTCCCTTCACCGCGACCAACCCCCCGTCCCCCGTGTCACGACGCGTCCGCCGCGAATTTCCACGTCGGTCTACAAGCAGGCTGGTTCACAAGGAGAGCCCATGCTGAAGGCGGCCATGGAAGCCCGGGACGGGGAGCCAGCCCTCATCGCGATGGCCCGCTCCCGCAAGTCGGCGGACGATTGGCGGATGAGCGAGGCGCAGATTCGGACCGAATATGCGCGGCTCGACGAATTCTCTAGGCTCCGCATGGCGGACGTCCATGCGTGGCTGAAGATGTATGAGCGTGCCGGGGACCTGAGGCAAAGCGTGGTCATCGACGAAGGTCCCCTTTTCAAGAAGGACGTGCGCGAGTTCTGGAAGCAGCGTCCCTTGGGAGCCCTTCGGGGCGCAGGCACCCCGCCCGAGTACACGCTCACGGGCGATCAGGCGCAGTTCCTCTTTTGCGTCTTCGTTCGCGGTTACCAGTACAACGCCCTGTTTGGCAAGACGACCCCGTACTACGCGCATCCCATTCGATGCGACGCATATCTGCCTGATCAGCGCGCGCGGCCAAACCACGCCTTCTGGTCGTGGGGTCGCATGCTGCTGCACCTTATGGTCGGCGAAAAGAGGCCCGAGAGGCGCAGCTGGGAGGAGCTGCTCGAAATGATCCGACGCGTACGGACAGCCGTACGCAAGCATGGCGCGACCTGGAGCGACCTTGGCGCAGCGGCGGACCAGACGGCGTTCAAAGCGAAACTGCTGGCCGCCGCGACGGACGCTCGCATCGTGGGATTGCCCGAAGGCGTCGAGCGCGCCTTCC
>JBEKOY010000320.1:0-2506 GCA_049521295.1 Polyangiaceae bacterium
GTCTCTTCGTCGGCCGACAAGCTTTGCGCCGCCTACTCGCTCCAAGCTCCGGGCGTTCGTCGTCGATGAAGCCAGCCGGAACTCTAGCGATGCGTTCATCGTCTCGTGGTTTGCCAGGCAGCTTGTCGTGGTTTGCCAGGGCAGCTTGCTCGCACCAAGCGACGCCCCGGCGCGTGCGCTTATCGTGCGGCCCCCGGCACAGTCGTTATAGTTGAACCGATGTCCGTACACGATCCCCGCCTTCAGGCCGCCGCACTTCGTCTCGCCGCTGAACGCCTCGAGCGTGGCGAAGCCCTCGCGCCCGAACTCGCCGACGCCCTCGCGAACGACATGGCCAAACATCCGGAGGAGCTCGAGGCCATCAATGCGCACGAGGGAACTGTCCCGCAATGGATGGCGGACGAACTCGACCGTCGGGATCGCGAGGACGCGGGCACCGAGCAGGACGGGGAAGCCGTCATGGCTCGCTTGATCGCCAAGCACAGTCCGCGTCGCCGGTCCGCTTGAACCACAAGATCCGTGCGGCCGCCGAGCGCGACCTGGAGGAGGCAGCACGTTGGTACAGCGAGAACGCGGCTGATCCTCGCGTGGCGGTCCGCTTCCTTCTCGAGGTTCGAGCCGTGTTCGAGGCTCTTGCCGAATCGCCCGGCGCCTTTCCCGAAGTACATCGAGACATTCGGCGGTGTCGGGTACTCGCCTTTCCTGCGTACTCGGTCTTCTATCGCGTACTTCACGGTGCCGTCGTCATCACGGCTGTATTCCACGGTCGGCGCCGTCCGCTCGACTGGAAGCAGCGCCGGTGAGCCTCTCGGCCCGCCGGGTCGCAGAGCATACTAAGTCCCGGAAAACGCATGGGAACAAGTCCGCACTCACGCGCCTTGCGGCGGCGGAACCTAAAGCTGATCGGCAGGCCCACAAAAACACGGATATCCGGCAATAAGCCCGATCGACGATCCGAGATCTCACGAGATCGAACGAATCGACCCCTGCGTCGGGCAATCGTTGGGCAATCCCGAAATCGAGCGCCCCTCAATGGGCAATCGCGATCGACGCGTCGCCGCCCTCCAGGCCGTCATCGATCGTTTGACGCACGCCATCGCCACGGCGGACGAGCAAGCGATCCCGTCCCTCGTCGTGGAGCGGCGCGCGATGCGCGAGGAGCTCGCCGCGCTCCTGACCGCAAGCGAACCTCCGGGATAAAACGTCGCGCAAGCGGGCTACCGGCGGTCGGCAAACCAACGTGCGGCCAAGCCGTGCAAGCCGGCGAGAGTCACGTCGCGCGTGCGCGACTCCTTGTGTTTGGTCATCATGGTCCTCGTGATCAAAACCTCGCTCGCCGAAGCCAAAGCGCATCTATCGAAGCTCGTCGACCAGGCCGAGCACAAGAAGAAGCGCATCGTGATCTTGCGCCACGGCAGGCCGGCTGCCGCCATCGTACCGGTCGAGGTGGCGATGCCTCGAAGTCGTCGAGCCAAAGCCATGACCGACGACCAGGTCCGTACGTTCTTCGAGGACGCGACGAAGTGCGGCGATCCAACGTTCCCAGCCGTCGAGGATCTGGTGCGCGCGCGCCGATGAAGTACGTGCTCGACGCGTCGGTCGCGGTCGCGTCGCTTCGACTTGGCGATGCGCCGTTTTGTGCGATCGCGATGGGCCGGCGCACGCACTTCGACCCCATGAGCCGCGTCACGCCGCATCGGTTGCGTATCTGTCGCCGCTCTTGAGGGGCAGCGATGCCATCGTCGTCCCGGCGATCTTTCCGATCGAGGTCGCCTCGGCACTTGCGCGTGCGGGCTTTTTACGCCTGCTCAAGTGGACCGCTTTGTCGGCGGCTTTCTTGCGCACGCCACGCTGGCGACGATTGGTCCCAAGCGTGCGCAACGGATTCAACGCGTGTCCGTCACGAGGCGGCTGCGCGCAGCCGACGCGATTTATGTCTGGCTCGCCGAAAGGGAAGGCCTCCCCCTGGTGACCGCCGACGACGAAATCCACGAGCGGGCCGCCGCTCGATGCCGTCTGGTTGCCCCGTAGCTCGGAAAGCAAACGCGATTCCGATCGGGCGTCGGCACGCGCGTAGCACGCGCCAGACTTGCACCCCGTCCCTCGATTTGGGAGCGGCGCGCGACGCGTGAGGAGCCGCCACGCTTCCGGACATCCAGCGGACCTCAGGGATGAAAACTTGCCACCAAGCCGCACGGCAAGGGCCGCGTCGGACGCCAACAAGCAAGTGTGAATTTGCCGGATCTCAATCGTCTGCTCGTGCACTTTGACGCGATGCCATCCCCCGCGCACAGTCCGCGGTGGTTCTGGAGCTGAGTGAGGCCGACGGTTGCCGACGGATGGCAATGCGCGGCCTGGACGGGTGTTTGACGACATCGCACTTGCTAAGGCGGTGTCCATAAATTACTGAACGGATAAAGACTGTACAGGGCGGACGAGGTAGTTCCAGTCGCCGTGGAAGGAGTTGGGCATGATGTTGAGGGAAGCGAAGTCGTCGTCAGAGACC
>JBEKOY010000321.1:0-3688 GCA_049521295.1 Polyangiaceae bacterium
GCAACGCGGTCCTGGTCACTACGGCGTCCGATGAGTGCGCTGTCCGGTTGCCACCGTTCGATCTTGGGATCGACGTGAGGCGCCTCTGGATATCTGCGAGGACCGAGTGAAGCCGGGTGTCTGGCCCTCTGGCATCAACTCTCGGACGCCAACCAACCTTCCGCACGCAGCAAGGCCAACGCGTCTCGGCTGAATCGCTCGGCGTCCGCCAGCTCGGCAGCGGCATCGTCCGCCGAGAAGGTCACCGCAGCGTCGTAGTCGGCGAGCTCGCGTGAGCGCTGAAGGCCTGCGAGGAGCCGATTGTGCGACGACGGCAGCCTGCCTGCGCGAACGAATTCGGTATTGAGAAGGTGAATCGCGCCCGCGTGCGTCTTTGCCTCGACTCCGCGCATCAACAACAGGGCTCGAACCAGGTGAAAGACGGCGTAGTAGGAACGCGAGATCGCATCCGGGTGCAACTCGAGCTCGAGCAGCGCACGGGCAGCGTTCATGGCCTGTGCCGCGCGTGCGACCGCGTCCGCGATATTGCGGCGCCGATTCTCCTCGGTCACAGTGGCACCGCGTCGCGCGCAATCTCGCGCGCAATGAGTCGTTCACGGTCGCGAAGTTCGGTCATCCTCGCGGTGCTCACCGCGAATGGAGAGGCCGCGCAAAATTCTTGCAACGCCGAATGCTCGTGTTCGAAGAGCGTCGGCATGGCCGGTTCCATCGGCTGCATTGTAGCGTCACCGACAAAAGTGGGTGAGCGGGGCCTGTGCGGGCCGCGACTCACGCTGACCGGTCGTGTCGGGCGCAGAGGCGAACCGCGACTAGACGGGCGCGCGAGTGCGCGGCAGACGCGCTAACGTGTGCGGACCATGGTCGCGGCTGTCCGTCCGAAGAGCTTCGAGGAGCTTTATCGAGCAGTCCGAGATCTGCCCCAGGGCCAGCGCGGGGAGATCCTCACACCTGGCGAGATCCACCTGACCATGGGCCGGCCGGGCAGAAAGCACCGGCGCGCGGCGCAGGCGCTTCATGTCGCGCTCGCCGGTTTGGACGCGAACGTGGGCGGGACCGGATGGTGGATCGAGCTCGAGCCCGAGGTCCGCTTTGGCGAACGACTGTTCGACCCGGACCTGGCCGGATGGCGGGTCGACCGCGTTGCCGAGCTGCCGGAGGAGAACCCCATCGTCGTGGTGCCCGATTGGTGCTGCGAGGTCCTCTCGCCCTCGACGGCTGCCGACGATGTACGCATCAAGCTGCCGCATTACCTCGCTGCGGGGGTCCCGTTCGTTTGGATCATCGAGCCGACGGACCACTTGGTACAGGTCTTTTCGCTACAGAACGGCAACGCGGTCCTGGTCACTACGGCGTCCGATGAGTGCGCTGTCCGGTTGCCACCGTTCGATCTTGGGATCGACGTGAGGCGCCTCTGGATATCTGCGAGGACCGAGTGAAGCCGGGTGTGCGAGGACCGAGTGAAGCCGGGTGCAAGTGCCCATCGATTCGCCGGCGTCCCCGTGCGGTCGGCGACGGTCGATCAACGCGTGATTCTGACTTAGGTTGCCCAGAGAGACGCGATATCCAGTTCGATCGCGTCGAACGGCTCGGCCCGCACGACGGCGTCGTCTCGCCACGTGCCGACGACCCTGTACGTCGGGCCGTCGATTCGTAGCACTTCGAGCGTCCGGAGGAGTGGATCGACGAGCCAAACGTGTCTCACGCCCTCCGCATACAGGGGCACCTTGTCCGCGCGATCGATCGCGCCCGTCCCCGGCGAAAGCACTTCGCAGACCCAGTCTGGCGTGAGCTCGAACGCGGCGGCGGTCATGGGCAATTGCGGCATGTGCTCGCGGCGCCAGCCGGCAAGGTCGGGGACGAGCACGTGGCCCCCGTGCAGATGCAGCTCGGGCTCGTACAAGATGACCCACCCGCCGGGCCCCCCGTCGCCTAGGTCGAAGGGGCTCCCGAGCTTCGTGCTCAGACGCGTGGCTGCGCGCGCGTGAGGCGCAGCGGGGCGTGGCTGAGTTACGACAACGCCGTGGATAAGCTCTGCGATCAGCCCCCCTCGGACCGCGAGCAGATCCTCGTATGTCGCACGGCGTTTGGCGGGAGCGCCCATGTGCACAATGTAGCCGATCCAGCCCAACAGCCGTCGTCCCCTAACGTCCGCCCGCGGGAAGGGACGACGGGGAGGCACGAGCGAAGGGGGCTCCAAGCAGCCCCGAGCCGCTCGGCATGAACGGGGCCGGGACGTCTTTCGGCATAAGGGTAGCGGCGTGATGGCGGGCGGGCCTGACGGGGCGTCTCAGTTGTCCCGATAGCGATCGCGGATCGCGATGCACGCGGGCAACGCTTCGAGCAACGCCTCGACGCACGCGGGCTCGAAGTGGTGCCCGTTCTCGGACTTCACTTTTGCGATCGTATCGTCGATGGTCCAGGCCCGCTTGTAGGGCCGCACCGACAGCAGCGCGTCGAACACGTCGGCCACGGCGACGACCCGCGCGACTCGTGGGATGCTTTCGCCGCGCAGCCCGGCCGGGTAGCCTCGGCCGTCCCAGCGCTCGTGATGGCCGAGGGCCACGACCCGCGCGGTCTGCATGACGTCGGACGGATGATTGCCGATGATCTCCGCGCCGATCGCGGAGTGGGTCTTCATCGTCTCCCACTCGGCCGCGTCGAGCGGACCGGGCTTGAGCAGGATCCGGTCCGGGATGCCGATCTTGCCGACGTCGTGCATCGGGGCCGCCTGCAGGATGACCTCGGCTTGCTCTTCGCTCATGCCGACCCGCAGAGCGATGAGGCGCGCGATCTGACTCATGCGCACGACGTGCATGCCCGTCTCGTTGTCCCGGTATTCCGCGGCGCGCCCGAGGCGCCGGATGATCTCGAGCCGGGTCTGCAAAAGCTCCGCGGTACGCTCCCGGACCAAGCCTTCGAGGGCGAGACTCTGGTGATGAAGCGCGATGTGGGTTCGGACCCGCGATCGCACGAGCGACGGGATGTAGGGCTTGGTGATGTAATCGACGGCGCCGAGATCGAGCCCCCGAGCCTCGCTGCCCGCGTCCGACAGCGTCGTGACGAAGATGACCGGAATCTTGGCGGTGGCGGGGTTCGCCTTCAGACGCCGGCAGACTTCGTGACCATCCATCTCGGGCATCATGACGTCCAGCAAGATCAAATCCGGAGGCGAGGCCTGCGCGAGCTCCAGCCCGACCGCTCCTCGAATCGCCGCCCGCACCTGGTAGTCGGAGCCGAGCACGCCGCGAAGCACGTCGATGCTCTCCGGTGCGTCGTCGATGATGAGCACGAGCGGCGTCATGGCTCGACCACCTGCAGCGTGAACGTCGTGCCCTTCCCGGGCTCGCTGCAACACGTCAGGGCGCCCCCCATGAGCTCGGCCAGCTTCTTGCTGAGGTGCAATCCCAGGCCGGTACCGGGGTTTCGCTGGCCCGCCTCGGTCTCGAGCCGCGAGAACGGATGGAACAGCTTGCCCAGATCCTGCTCGCTGATCCCGATGCCGGTGTCCTGCACGCTGATCCGCACGCGTTTCGGCGCCGCGGACGCGCTGCATTGCACGCTCACCGATACCGAGCCGTCATTCGTGAACTTGATCGCGTTGTCGATCAGATTGATGAGAATCTGGCTCAGGGCGCGCCGATCGGTGAACAATATCGCCGTGCCCTGCGTGCTCGAGACGTGGATCTGC
>JBEKOY010000322.1:0-3474 GCA_049521295.1 Polyangiaceae bacterium
CGCGACCTGTCGATCGCCGTCGACAAGCCGCACGCGCTCGTCGCTCGCGCAAAGCACCAGCGTGCCGCCCGCATACTCCGGCGGCACCGAGTACCGATTGGTGCCGAAGCGCACGCTGGCCGTCTTGTCGACGGCAACCGGCAGGACGAGGTCGGTCTGCGGCAGCTCCAGGGGCAAGGGCATCAGACGTGCCTTCTCCTGCTCGAACGCCTCGGCGACGGTGCATCCAGGCAGTGTCGGATGCGGACGCCGTGCGATCACCGTCCAGATGTGTTCGTGGACAAGCTCGTTGCCTCGGGCCAGATCGGTGAGCGTTCGCCCGGCGAAGAAGCCGGTCTTCAGATCTCGAATCGACCGCTCGACGCCCCCCTTGTCCGTCGGCGTCCGTACGCGTGCGAGCACGGGATTGACCCGGAGCGAGCCCGCGAGCTCGAGAAGCCCTGGGTGAAGCCGCGCCGCGCCGCCGTGGCGCTCGAGGACCACGGTCTTGGCATTGTCGAAGAGCCACTGGCGCGTCGATCCGCCAAGAAAACGGACTGCCCGGACGAGCGACCGACGAAGCGATTCCGCGGTCAGGTCCAAGACCAACTCCGCGTACCGCATCCGCGAGTACGCCAAGTACAGGACGAAGACCCAGAGGGCACGAACGCCCCCCGCCACCCTCAGACGACCCACGTGCCCCCAGTCGATCTGCGCCTGCTCGCCCGGCAGCCGCTCGCAGACGAGGTACGCCCGTGGCCACTTCGCCGGACGCACGCCGCACACGTAGCGCTGCACGATGCGGTCGCTGCCGTCGAAGCCCCGCTCGCGTGCCATCGCCGCGAGCCTCGAGGCACAGATCGTCGGATACTGCTTGAGCTTTTCGCAAACAAGGCCGTGGTAGGGCGCGAGCTTGCTCACCCGGGGCGCCCGCTCGGGACGACCGATCACGGCTTGTTCCACGACCCGCTCGACGACGGCGTGATGCACCCCCACCAGGCTCGCGGCCGTGCCGGGCGGCAGCTTCTCGGTGTCGACGAGGCGCAGAATCTCCAACTCCGTATCGCGCGGGATCGTCATGACTGCACCCCCGTGAGGCAGAGTTGGCGAAGGTCGCCGAAGTTACCCAGCGTCGAGAGGCGGCGGGGACGTCGCCTTCGCTCGCGCAACGCGACCTCGACCTCGAAGTGCACGTTCCTGACGCCAAAACCCAACGCGTCTTCCAGCCGAAGCGGTGACGTACCGTCCCCAATGTCCGCACACAGCACAACGGACAGCGCCTGCTGGTGCCAGAGCGCCAGCCCCTCGAGCAGCGTCTCCGCGGCCCGCGGGTGCGCGGCGGTCGCCGGGCCCAACACCGCCCGCATCCGCTCGTCCGGGCCCTCCATCATCAAGAGCCGCGTCATCCCCGCTTGGGGATCCAATGTCACCGTCAGTCGATTCGTCATGGATCGTGCTCGGCGCCGACGCCGTCGCAACCTCCACCGTGGAGGAGAGCGCGGCGTTGCGCGGGCACGAGCAAGCCGCGAATTCAATCCGTGTTGCAGGGGGATCACCCACGACCTGGACGGCTGTTCCCTCTGCTCTCGTCACCGCCATCCGCCCAGAGCGACGCGAGCGACCCGGGTGACGGCCCCGGCGATCGCGCTCCTCATCGCGATGCTGCGCTTGGCCCTCGGGCGATTGCCGGTAACGCTGACGAGCCTCGTGCTCGATCTTCTTGCGGCCTAAAACCTTGCAGCTCTCGTGGCCGCAGTAGCGGACCTCCCCGTACCGGTCGCACTGCGGGCACGCCCAAAACGCCTCGCCACACCCTCCGCAGATGCCCATCCGATAGCCGTCCGTGCACTCGTGCTCCACGCGTCCGCTCCCGAACGCGCTCGCTCCGACCTTGACCGCGGCCGACCCGTCAGGCAGCTTCCGCCGTGTCCAGCGTCCGCTGGCACGAAGGCTCGGGGGCTCAATCCCGGGCCTTCACCTTTTTCTGCGTCCCGACGCCTTCTACGCGAACCCGACCGCGAACGCGACCATCCTCGCGGGCCCGGTCCACCGCGACGCGACCTCGCGCCGTCGTAGACGCCTCCCCCCATGCTCATCCGCTCAGCCTCAACGCGAACGTTTCACGACGCACTCTCCGCGCTTCTTCGCGTCGTTCTACAGTGCACGCCCTCGAGCACGCCCGCTGACGCTCGCCTACGCGAGGATCAGGACGGAACCATCGACGACAGATCGTACAAGGACGCGGCCGGCACACCCCCGAGCATCGCTCCCCGCCCTCGGCCGACGAGAGCGGGGTCACGATGCGGGCCGCAGGTGCCAGCGCACCCCCAGCGGCAAGGAGATGCAGCAGAAGAAAGTGCCCGAGGTAGTTCGCGGCGAACGTGGCCTCGATCCCGTCCGCGGTGAGGGTGTAAGGCTGGTTCGAGACGCCCGCGTTGAATAGCAACACGTCGATGGGGCGGCCGGCGGCCACCAGGGTCGCCGCCAGGTCCCGCACGGAGGTCATGTCGGCCAGATCGCAAGGAAGGATCTCGCAGCGGCTTGCAACGTCACGGCCCATCTCTCGCGCGAACTCCTCGACCACGGCCGTCGCTCGCTCCTGGCTGCGACATGCCATGACCACGTTGGCACCCCGGAGAGCGAGCACGCGGGCGCACTCACGGCCGAGCCCTGAGTTTGCGCCCGTGATTACGGCCCGTCGGCCCGAGAGGTCGAGCCCCGACGTGACACTCTCGCCAGTAGAAGCCACGGCTCGCTCACTTGCCGGCGGGCTTGATGCCGAGCTTGGCCGAGATGCGCGCGAGTTCGGCGTCGTCGGAGATGCCCTGGAAGTCGTACCGCGGCGTGTATGGCGCTTCGAGCGTCGCCACCTCGTCGTCCGTCAAGTTGATCTCCAGCGACGCCACGGCATCATCGACGTGAGACGGCTTGGTTGCGCCGACGAGCGGTGCAACAACGGCGGGGTTGCGGCGCAGCCACGCCAATGCGACCTGCGCCCGGCTGGTGCCGCGGGCCTTGGCAATCGCCGCAACGGCATCGACGATGGCGCGGTCGCTCGTCTTCTGCGTGTAGAGCATGTCGGCGAATGGATCGCTTCCCGAGCGGGTGGTCGCTTCTTCGCTCTCGCGCGCCAGACGGCCGCGGGCGAGGGGGCTCCAGACGATCGTGCCGACCCCTTCGTCGGCGCAGAGCGGGAGCATCTCGCGCTCTTCCTCACGGGCGAGCAGGTTGTAGTGGTCCTGCATCGAGACGAATCGCGCCCAGCCGTGCTGACGCTGGAGGTGCAGAACCTTGCTGAACTCCCAAGCGTGCATGGACGAGGCGCCGAGATAGCGGGCCTTGCCGGCCTTCACTACGTCATGCAGCGCTTCGAGCGTCTCCTCGATCGGCGTCCGGTTGTCCATGCGGTGGATCTGGTAGAGGTCCACGTAGTCCGTCCCGAGCCGGCGCAGGCTGTTGTCGATCTCGGTGAAGATCGCCTTCCGCGAGAGGCCG
>JBEKOY010000323.1:0-3440 GCA_049521295.1 Polyangiaceae bacterium
CTCCTGCAAGAGCTCGCGCACGGCTTCGTTGCTGATCGCGAGCGCCTCGGCCTCGCGCTCGCCGAACGTCGCACCGGGCAACGCCTTTCGCAAGGCGTCACGGATCTGGCTCACGGCTTGCTTCACTTCGGGCTTGGCGAGAACGTCGCTTCGATTCAACATGGCTCGGGGCTCCTTCGTCGTCGGTCGTTGACAACCCTTCGACGTTGGACGCCCCTCCTAAATTCCCTATCTACACAGAATCACTCAGCTCCGAGCCCGATCCACGCCCGTCAAAAGTGCCGCGGTGACGACCGTGTCGTCCGCCCGCAAGTCGGCATACTGGCACGGCTCCACCATCGCCCAGAGCGGGCTCTCGATGACGAAGAAATCCCACCCGCTCTTGGGCGCCGACGAATCGACGTGCGACCACGTCTCCCAGCCACGGCGCCGCCACGAGGAGAAGGACGACGAAGAACGCGACGCCGAAAAACCCTGTTACGAACGACCAACTCACTGGAGTGGTAGGGTATGGGCATTGTGGACAGCTGGCTGGGTCGACCGGGTCCCCCCCGATTCGGTCGGCGTCGATCTGCCAGAACGCGCCGTTTCCGATGAGCGAGATCCGCACGACCGGAGGCGGCGCAGGCTCCCCAAGAAGGGTTCGCGCCGCGTTGAAGACACTCCCCACCATCTCGTTCTTAAGCGACGTAGAGTGGTTATCGATGACTGGGGGCACGGAATGGGCGACCAGCATCCCGTTCAAGAATGGCGCGTAATCCGGCGTCAGGTAACGGACGTCGGTGCTTAGCGTGAAGAGCCGAACGTCCGGGAATTCGGAGCGAATACGCTGCGCGAGAAAGACGACATCGAGCGCGTCGGTCGCCAGGATGCCGATGAATCGCACATGCCTGGCGCTGAGACCACGCAGCACTTCGGCGAGGCCGAGATCGTGAGCGACGCCGGCGTTCTTCGAGAGCGCGGTGTCGGACGTGCCCTGAGCGAGCGGAGCGCCGTTGGGAGGCGCTGCACCGCTCGCGCCGCTCGTGTCGCTGGTGCTGCCGACTGGGTCAGGATTCGGGGTGCGAATCGGAGCCAAGCTCGGGGGGAACTTGAGCTCGAGGAACCTCGGCTCCCCCTGCGCGCCGGCGGAGCCGTAGCTCGTAAGGCTCTCGGTGAGCAGCGCGATGTTGGGATCCTTCCCAGCTTGGCACGCCTGAGAATCAGGTCTGCGAGGACACAGAGCCCCAAGGGGCAAGGAGCCGCCATGAAGAAGAGGCCTCCTTAGGCGAATTTGTGGGTGAGCCAATCGGGCTCGGGAAGGTTTCCGAGCGCGTGATAGAGGGCGATCTCGGCGTGTTCGTAGGTTCGGAAACCGTACGCTTTTCGTGTCGTGAGAGCTTGCGGGCCTTGAACCAGTTCAAGATGAGCGGCTTGTGTTTGCGTAAGGTGGCGGCGAACTTCTTGAACGGGGGTAGCCGCGAGCGCATGGCCATGGTGGTCCACCGGTCGAGGAAGCGCCCGGCCCAGATGGGGGACTTGTAGTTCCAGAAGGGCTGCAACGCCTCCTTCAGAAGGTAGGCGCGGGTGGTTCGGAGGTTGATCGTGAGCAGATCGCGCAAGCGGGGTCTTTCCTTGGCCGTGAGTTTTTCCGGTCGCTTGAGTAGGAGCCAGCGCATCTTGGCGAGCACGGGCCGCAGTCCTCGCTCTCGGAGGCGGCGGACTTCCGCGCGGCGGACGTCGTCGACGCATTGGCTGAGCTTTTGCGCGACGTGAAATCGGTCGAGGATATGGACGGCGTTCTTGGCGTGGTCCTGCACGACCGAGATAAATGCCCTCCACATGTCGCTTGCGACAAACCGAATCGCAAGACAACGCTCGCCGCCGAGAATGTCGAAGAAGTCGCGGAACGTCTCGGCGGTGCGGTCCTTTCCGACAAACAGCAGGCGCCGCGCACCGGCGTCGAGCTGATAGACCAGCGTCAGATATTTTTGACCCTTCTTCCACGACAGTTCATCGACACCGATCGCGTGAATGCCGTCGAGAGGCCGGTTTTCCAAGCCCCAATGAACGGCGCGCTGAATGCAGCGAAAGACGATGTCCCAGCTCGTCGCAAAACGCCGCGCGGTCTCTTGCCAGGACAGAGTCTTCGCCCAACTCGCCACGAACCAAGTAAAAGCGTGCGTACAAGGGCTCTTTCCGTCCGCCCACGGGACGAGTTCGACGCAGACACCGCACCGTTTGCAATCGACGCGGCGCATCGCGTAAACGAACGTCACCGCGAGGGCCCACAACGGCACCATCAGGAAGCGGCGCACGGCAAGCTGGTCGTACAACGGCCGTCGCTTCATGCAGCGAGAACAAACGGCCTTCGCGCCTTTGCGGGCGCCGATGGCGACATCGAGCCCGACCAGGCGACCGTTACGTTTGACCGGCGTGATGGCGCCGAAGGCGAAACCGGGTTGCGGATACAGGCGGCGGAGGACAGATTGGATCTGCATCGTGTGCGTTGGGTGGTGTAGGAACCCTCTTCGTGCGCGATGCACTCCTTCCATGCAAGCGTTCTCGAGCCGCACCTCCCCGGTGGCATCTTTCCACCCCTCCCGCCCATCGGCGATCGTGCGATGCGCCGGACGCGTCAGCGACGCCATTCAGGCACGCTGAGCGCCGCGAAACCTTGACGCATTCAACGCGCAACCATCCATTACGTGTGGCCCGCACCCGAAACCGTGAATCTACGCCCACAGATCTGCCGGAAGAACCCAAAAAGAGTTCCACAGACAAAGCGAACGACCTGCTCCAGCCGCCTCGGATCCCACGCGCTTGGCATCTATCCTCTTGGGAATCATCGACCCGGCATGGAGTCGATAAGACGCTGAAGTTCAGTCGCTCGATGCATGAGGAAAAGCGCATGCACGAGCCAGCCCGTGGCAAATATCAATATCGCCGCGTAATAGATGAACAGCCGGCGACGAAACACGCCTTTGCCTATCACGCCGGGCGGCGCTTTCCCGCCAGCGTTCCGTTTCGCGACCCAACTCGGAGACGCGCTGTAGGCCCACACTTGGATCCCCGTTAGGACCACGACGCCGCCAATCGCTAGGAGGATCGAGCCGGTCATGGGGTAGGCGCCGCATGAGCTGCAGCCCCCAACGCAGCACAGATCACTTCTTGGGCGGCCAATGCAGCTTCCGATGCTGCCTGCTGCTTTGCAAAATCGAGCGACAGCTGGGTGATTTGCTGCTGGAGGTCGGTCGGGTTGTCCACCGGCTCGGTGCTGCACATCTCCTGGTCCTGGGCGCCTCCAAGCCACTTCTTAAATTAGGAGCGGCAATCTGGTCCGCTAGCCCTACTTTCGCATTCGGGCGGCGAAACAGGTCACGCCGCCTCGTGAATTGCAGCCCGTTTGCGACGTGACGGCATAGTGGAAAAAAGTGAAGGCATCCAACGTCCAAGCTCGA
>JBEKOY010000324.1:0-2665 GCA_049521295.1 Polyangiaceae bacterium
GGTACGTCGGGACGAAACGCGCGAATCGCCGGCGGCGACTCGTTGGCGACCTGGATCGCCAGTTCCGTCACTGACTCGCCCAGAAATACTGGGCGACCCGTGATGAGCTCGAAGAGGATGACGCCGAGCGCCCAGATGTCTGTCCGCGCATCGACGTCTTTGGCCGAACGCATTTGCTCGGGCGACATGTACAGGGGCGAGCCCATCAAGGCCGACGTCCCGGTGGCCGCCCCCGCCGCCACTCCGCTCCGGTCGGTCATCTTCGAGATGCCGAAGTCGAGCACCTTGATCGACAGTTGGCCGTCCGATCGCCGGACGCAGAAGAGATTCGCGGGCTTCAGATCCCGGTGAACAATTCCGAGCGCGTGTGCGTCCGCCACGGCGACACACGCTTGAAGCACGAACTCGACCGCCTGTTCGATCGGCAGGGCCCCTCGCTGCTTGAGCCACGCGCCCAGATCGCCGCCCTCCAGGTATTCCATCACCATGAACGGCGCGCCGTTCGGAAGCGTGCCGACGTCGATGATGCGCGCGACGTGCTCGCTCTTGATCTTGACCGCCGCCCGCGCTTCCCGAGCAAAGCGGGCCACGGCCTCTCGGTTGTCGAGTGCCTCCGGCAAGAGAAACTTCAGCGCCACTTTCTCGTCGAGCTGAATGTGATACGCGGCTACCACCACGCCCATGCCCCCGGCGCCGAGAATTCGTTCGACCCGATACTTGCCGGCGAGGATGTCGCCTTCCCGAATGCCTGCCGCCGCCTCAAGACCCCGATTCATGATTCCAAGCCCACCCCCACGAGCCGAAGGCCAGCGGACGATGGCGCAGCTCATCGGCTTTTACGGAGTTCGTCAAGCCACGGCCAAGTGTCGGCACCCCGGCGCAGCCTGGCTCGCCCGACCGACCCGATGATCCACAGGCGGGGTTCGTGGAAGGCCGCGCGCACCGGCCCGGGGACGACGCCGTCCACATTCTCGGCCGGGAGTCAGTTGCCGCGTGAACCGCCTGCAGGATGACGCGCCCCGCGCGCCTTGGCGAACGGCGAGCTTCAGACGGATTCGTTCATCGTGGTTCAGCGACACGATGCAGCCGTCGCTGCCGTGTCTACCCCGGCCGTGGAGGGTGAACCCGCCGCGTCCGTGGACGATGGGGCAGGCTTGCAAACGGGCAATGAATCGCCACCGCACTCCGAAGCGCCTGCAGTCGAACGCACTCGACAAACGTCGAAGAGTGGGCAACGTACTTGTAGCGATCGTCGCCGGGCCGGAGCGTTCCAATCCGCAGCAAGTACCCCCCTTTATGCTGGATCGTTTGGGTGTTCGCCAGATCGTAGCGGACATGGGCACGACGATGCCGAGCCGAGAGCCCGCGTCGATGGTCATTTCGTTGCCGTCGACCGCCCCCAACGGAGATCGCATACCGTAGTGCCCGCGCCGTCATTGAGTTCATTGCCAGGAGGTCATGATCATGCACCGCGAATGGATCATTCGCCCGCGCTTTGGCTCCCCGCTTCGCATCGTTCGCTGGACCGAAGTGGAATCGTCGTTTCAGGAATCACACTCATCGCACCAGGTCGACGCGATCATGGATGCGCTTTCGCACGATGAGCCCTTGGCGGCGGAGATTTACCACGATCTCACAGGCCACGCCTCGCGCGACCATGGGCCGATCGATCGCCGCGCATGGGAGCACTTACGCCGAGCCTTCTTACAAGGACATTACGTGCTGGCGTCACCGAATGTGGGAGCAAGAGAAGGGCGCCTTTACACGGACGATCCGAAGGAAGTGCCTAAACAAAAGACACCGGTTTCGATTCCTAAGCTCATTGCAGCACTTAGTCAGGTGTGGCCCCAACTGAATGGGACGGGTTTGCGCGTGTTGGCGGCACAATACGTGCACGAGACCGACGGAGGGAGGAGCTGTTACAATTGGAATCTTGGGAATATGAAATCTCCCAAGACTCTACCGCATATGTATCTGGCGACTCCCGAAGGGAGTGGGGTCAACCGGAGACAGTATCGTCCGCCGGATCCAACTACTCGATTTCGCGCATTTCACTCTCTGGAGGAGGGGGCACAACAGTGGACTGACTACCACCGGCACCTTGCGGCGAGAAGGCCAGACTACCTTACGGCCTTGAACGCGGGCGATCTTTACGTGAGGTAGACTCACAACTCGGATCATCACACTGAGTCCCTGTTCAAAGGCATCTGCTCATGCAGATGGGCACTGGCGCGTTTGGGTCGGTGAGACAGCACATGTCCCGCGGGCAATCGTGCTCGCCTTTGCAGGTTTTCACGCACGCTCCGCTGTTGCGGAGCCAGATGTGCCCCGGCGGGCACGTTTTCTTTGGCGCCGGCTTCTGGCAAACGAATTTGGCGCCCGTGACGAACACGCACACTAGGCCACGAGGACAATCCACATCGCGGTCGCACGCTTTTGCGCATTCGTGAAGGAGAGGTTCGTGAAGGAGAGGCTTAGTCCCCGGTCCACACGGGCGGCAACGACCGTTGATACATGCCTCCGAGTCGAAATCGCAGCCGTGAACGTCCTGCACGTTGGCGACGCACTCGGGAGCCGGCGGGGCCGAGGCATCGCTTGCGGGAACGCTCGGGCCGGGCTCGGATATCGGGCCGGCAACGGCGTCCCCCGCTAGGCTCGCCTCTCC
>JBEKOY010000325.1:0-2845 GCA_049521295.1 Polyangiaceae bacterium
CGCTGAAGATTTTGTTCTTCGACGGCAGCGGCATGTGCATTTTCTACAAGCGGCTAGACCGCGGCGTCTTTCGACTCCCTGAGGCGATGACCGAGGGCGCGCACCACGTGGGTACGGCCTGCACGGCCCCCGTTCTCGACGGCGGACGCATCGTGACCGAAGCTCTCGTTCGTGGAAGCCCGGTCAGCGCGCAGCCGCCTGCTCTTTCGAGGGCGTCGGAGGGGGCACAGTGATGTCGCCGATCTCGACGTCGAGTTGAGCGCTCGGGATCCGCGCTCGGGTGGCGGCCCAGTACTTCGGGGCGAGCTCCAGGTAGCGGACGCGCGGCCAGAAGGGCAGCACGTGGATGATCTCGGCCAGGTAGGTCTCGGGGTCGAGCCCATGCATCTCGCAGGAGGCGATGAGCGAGAAGAGGTTCGCCGCGGCGGTCGCGTGGTCGTCGGAGCCGAAGAACAACCACGAGCGACGTCCGACCGCGATCTGCCTGAGGGCGCGTTCGGAGTGGTTATTCGTCATCGGCAGTCGGCCGTCTTCGAGAAATCGGCGCAGCGCGGCCTCTTGCCTCACGGCGTAGCCGAATGCGGCGGCGACAAGGCCGCGGGTGTCCTTGACGCGCGCGTACTGCTCGGCGGCCCAGGTGAAGAAGTCATCCACGAGCTTGCGCGAGACGAGCTGCCGGCGCGCGTGACGCTGCGCGGGAGCCAGGTGCTTCCACTCCTCCTCGAGCTCGAAGAGCTTGCGCATGCGCAAGAGCGCTTCGCGCGCGGCGGAGTCTTTTGCCACGACCGCCGCCTCCCACGCGCGCCGGCGGCAATGGCTCCAGCAGCCGACCTCCTTGGGAGGCTCGTCGCCGTAGCGGGTCCGCGCCTCGCCGCGGAAGACCGCGTCGTACACGGCGTGGGCGTCGGCTTGGATATAGCCCCTGAACCCTCGGAACATCTCGCAGACCGCGGCGCTGGTGTGCTTGGGCTGAAACTCGAAGAAGACGTGGTCCTTGTCGGCGAGTACCACGAAAAAGTGACCCTTACGGCAAGCCTGCCGCTGGCGAGCAGGCTCGGGCAGGATGCACACGCCGGTGGCGTCCGTCGACAGGCAGAAGGCCGTCTCTCTCGCCTCCTTGGCCATCGCGTCGACGATGCACCCGAGCGTGGCGCCGAGGTGCTCGGCGTAACGGCACATCGTGCCGTCGTCGACCGCGAATCCGTCGGCGGCCATCATCCGTGCCTGCCGGTGGAAGGGCAGCCCCCAGCGGTACTTGTGCACCATCAGGTGCGCGATCATCGAAGGCGCGAGCAACCCGCGCGGGAACAGCTCCTTGGGCATCGCCGCTGTCACGATCGCGATCGTCGGCTCTTCATCCGCGCCGGGCCCGGGCTCCGGCGCCGCCTTGTACTTCGCGCGGGCGACGACGACGCGCACCGGACCCCCGCGGCGATGCTTCACCTTGAAGCTCTCCTCGAAGTCGATGCGCTCGGCCTGGCCCTCGAGCGCGGGGTCGAGGATCTCGATGCGCTCCTCGGGCAGATCCTCGGCTGCCAGGTTGCGACGGCCTGTCGGCTTGGGGCGTGGCTTCGCACCGGAGGAAGGCGGCGTCGCCGGGTCACTCGTCGCGTTGCCCGCCAGCGGCGCCGCCGGCGCGTCGTCGATCTGCTTGGCGAGCGCGTCGAGCTTCGCCTGGGTCTCGGCGAACTCCATCTGCAACTGCGTCACGTCGACGCGCTCGGCCCTTGCGACGAAGATGCGCCGTCGCAGAAGCTCCAGGTGCTCCTTGAGCTGCTCGTACGCCCGGCGCAGCTTGTCGCGCTCGGCGGTCACCTCCGCCAGCGTCGTCCTCGTGCTCGCGAGAGCGGCTTCGAGCTGCGCTACACGCGCGACGAGTTGCTCTGGATCGAGGAGCGCGCCCGGAAGCACGGCGCTGCTTGTAATCACGCCACGGATCCGTGTCGAGGCTCCTCACGAAGTTTTCGGCGCGCCTCAGTGCACTCGAGGACGCCGCGCGCGTGTCGAGCGCGGGCTCGCCTCCACCTCGATTCCGTCGAGCAGCGCTTCGAGCGTCGCGTCGTCGACCTCCACGTGGTCGACCTCCACGTGGTGCGCGCCCTCGGTCATCGCCTCAGGGAGTCGAAAGACGCCGCGGTCTAGCCGCTTGTAGAAAATGCACATGCCGCTGCCGTCGAAGAACAAAATCTTCAGCGCGTCTCGCCGCCGCCCGTAGAAGACAAAGAGCGAACCGCAGCGAGCCTCGTAGCCGATCTGCTCCTTCGCGACCCCCGCGAGTCGGTCGAAGGAAGAGCGCATATCTACCGGGTCGAGCGCCACGAACACCTGGACACCCTGGGGGATCATCGCTCGCTCCCGAGCGCCCTGATCACCTGCTGAAGCAATGCCTCGTTGAAACCCCTGCGCACGGCGACTCGCGCCCCGCCGATCTCGACGACGATCGCTTCCTCGCGCTGCGCCGGTCTCGCGACGACGCGCACCATCCGAACATCTGGCCCGCGTTTCCTCGGACGAGACGTCCCGATCCGTCCTCGCCGCAGGCAGCTGGCCCAGTACACCAATGTCGAAGCCTTGAACTCCTGCCCCTCCGCGAAATCCTTCGCAGTCTTCCCGCTCGCCTTCCACTCCTGAACACGCTCAGCCCACTTCGATTCCGTCGCTGTCATGACGGATAGCCTCGCGCCTCCCCGGCAGGCGCGGAAGGACGGGCGTCATGCAGGGCGTACCCACGTGGAGGTCGACGACGCGACGCTCGAAGCGCTGCTCGACGGAATCGAGGTGGAGGCGAGCCCGCGCTCGACACGCGCGCGGCGTCCTCGAGTGCACTGAGGCGCGCCGAAAACTT
>JBEKOY010000326.1:0-2579 GCA_049521295.1 Polyangiaceae bacterium
CGTCACGCCGTCACGAACGACAAGATCATCGTGCGCAAAGCTTCCGACGGCCACTGGACGTACTTCTCGGTCCGTGACGATCGCGATCAAGGCACGATCGTCGACTTCGTCCAGGCGCGTGCCCGGCACGGCTCGCTCGGTCACGTCCGCGAGGAGCTACGCCACTGGCTCGGCACCAGTCGCCCGATCGTCGATTACGGTGTGCCCTTCGCGCCGGCTGAGCCCGTCGACCGTCGCCCACCGGCGGCGACGTTCGCGGCCGCCCGCAACGCGGACAACAGCCCCTACCTCAATACGCGAGGCATTCGCCCCGAGACCCTTCGTGATCCGCGCTTTGCCGGGACGTGGGGACTCGACCGGCGCAAGAACACTCTCTTCGTTCATACGACGGCGGCCGGTGAGGTCACCGGTTTCGAGATCAAGAACCGGGGCTTCACCGGGTTTGCCACCGGCGGCACGAAGAGCGCCTGGCAGAGTGAAGCTCGGCCGACGGACTCGGCGCTCGTCGTCACCGAGAGCGCCATCGATGCACTGAGCTACTTCCAGCTGCACCCCGGGCCGAGTCATCGCCGCGGTCGATTCCGATGACGCGGGGGTCAAGCTCGCGAGGCGGATCGAAACCCTCGCCCGCGAGCGAGCGCACGTCACGTTTCAGCGTCACTCGCCGTCGCCGGCGAAAGACTGGAACGACGTCCTTCAACAGGTCGAGCGCGCCTACATCCGCGCGCTCGCCCAAGAGCGATCGCGCTCGGCCTTCGATCGCGGCCGATGAACCCGCGTGCCGCACACCCATTGTCCGTGTTGCCCGAGTCCACCCTCTCACCACCATAGGAGCCCACCATGACCGTTCGGCACGACCCCGAAATCGAACACTACAAACGCTCGATCAACCTTGTCGGCTACGCGATGGCGACCGGTTACCGACCGTGCCCCGGCAGGGGCGACGGCTTTCTCTTCCTCGAACACCCGAGTGGGGACCGGATCGTCGTGACACGAACCAGGAGCGGTTACTGGCTCTACGCGTCGGCCAACGCCCACGAGCCAGGGCCGAAAGGCGAGTCTTCGGATCACGCGACCCAGCGTTTGCGCGGCTGCATTGCTGCCGCAATCGACAAGGGGTCGATCGTGGATTTCGTCCTGCATCGCGACCGTGCCGCTCGCGGCGAACAGGTTTCCCTCGAGCGGGTTCGGGACCGCCTGCGCGAGTATCGGCAGTGGGGCCTCCCTCTCGACTTCGACGGCCCATTGGCTCGCCCGAGCGACCTTGCCCCGATCCGGCCCGTCCTCGATCGACCGCGCGAAGATCGGGCGAGCCGCCGAGTCGATCCCCGCCGGCGTCGCTACAACGGGATGCCCACTCCGACCGCCGCGCGCGAAATGCCCCGGGGCCCTCGCGGCCGCAGCCCGGAGCGTGGCCGATGAACACCGCCGTGCAATTGCGCCGGACCGGCGCCGAGGTCCGAAGCGGGCTTCTCTACGGCACTCCGGTGGCGACCGTCGCCGGCACACTTGGACCGGTGGCTCTCTTCTCCTCGGGAAAGATCGTCGCCTATCGCATTCGGCATCGCCGTCGAACGCGGCTCTTCGTCTTCCGAACGCGGGACGTCGACGACCGGCTCGCGGCGCGCATCCCCGGCGTGTGTCCTCGCGTGCAGTTGCTCTTGGAGGTGCGCTCGGCCGGGCGCGCTCGGCTCGTTCGGGGCCTACTGGCCTATCTCGTCAAGACTCGCCACGACCCGTGCCGTCTGCCGGATGGGTTCTACGTGCGGGTCGGCGTCGCTCTCGCGGGGCGTCTGCCGGCGCACAAGATTCTCCGGTCATTGCTCTCCTCGTCGCTTGGACCGGATCCACCGGGTCGGCGGTGCCGCTCCACGGCAGGTCATTCGTCTGACCCAGCCTGCCGCATGACCGCGGACCACTCCCCCGTGATCACCCGCCCGCTTCGCGCGGGCCCTGCCCAGTCGCCTTTTCCCGCGCGTCGCTCGCTTGCGACCGCGCCTCGCGCATTCGCCCGGAGTTCGCCCATGAGAACCACTCAGACCGATCCCACTCGCTCTACGGCAGGTCATCTCTACGAGCCTGGAGCCCTCACGACACTGGAGGCGACGGCCGTCGCGCTCCGGCTCGATTCCTTCGCACTCCGCGATGACTGCGATTGCCGAGCGCACGTCTGCGGCACCATTCCGGTGGTCCGACTGCCGGGCGGCGTCATGGGATTCCGGATCCACGGCACATGGCGGTTTCTGTTCCCGATCTCCGGTCCAGGCCCTAGCGATTCCGACCGTTCTCACAAGCCGCCCACCGGAGAGGGTCAATGAGACCGCACCACCTCGCCCTGGGGGCGCGGTCGTCGGGTCCGGCCGATCCACTCCGCGATGTCGGCCGGGCGAGCGACCGCCCGAACCAGCCACTCATCGGCTATCCGCCGCCCAACGAGCTTGCGGCGCTTTGGGGCGCGTGCGTCCCGTGCGGCCTCGACGACGAGGTGTCGGCCCTTCTGGCGCGCCACGGCCTTTGCGCCGAGTGGGTCGATGACTTCCACTTGGCGCGCGCGCTGCTTCCGACGGTGTCGCTTCCCG